>JBBSFB010000050.1:0-31021 GCA_038239145.1 Acidimicrobiia bacterium | reverse complement strand
TGGGGGGGCGCACAGGGGGGGGGGGGGGGGTGGGGGGGGGGGGGGGCCGTGGCTGGGGGTGGGGCCGGGGGTCGGGCCCACCTACCCACCCCCCCCCGCCCACACCCCGCGGGCGGCCCCCCCCCCGCCCCCGCCCCCCCCCCCCCCCCCCCCACCCCCCCACCTACCGCGCCCCAAGCGCCCCCCCCCCCCCCCCCCCACCCCCCCCCCCCCCCCCACAACTGTTGGTTCTTTCTTCCCGGGTGGAATAGTGTTCTCGGAGTGCAGAACGTTGTTCCGGTGGAGGAGCGGCTGGCCGATGCCACGCTGGCAGAGCGTCGGGGTCACTACGCGGCCGAGGTGCGCCGGCTGATCGACGCCGCCTTCGCGGTGATGCGGGCCACCGGAGACATCGATCCGCAGGTCCGCGACATCGTCAAGGCCGCCGGCCTCTCCAACCAGGCCTTTTACCGCCACTTCCCGTCGAAGGACGCGCTGCTGCTCGCCGTCCTCGCCGATGGTCAGCGCCAGCTCGTCGACTATCTCCGGTCCCGGGTCGAGTCGACCGCCGACCCGGAGCTGCAGTTGCGGCGGTGGGTCGAAGGCATGCTCGCCCAGGCCCGTAACCCGGCCGCCGCAGAAGCCACCCGGCCCTTCGCCGTCAACGGCGCCCGGCTCGCCGACTGCTACGCCGCCGACATCGCCGCGACCCATGCCGAATTGCGCGACACCCTCGCGCCGTCGGTACACGCGCTCGGCGGCACCGACCAGGACGCGTCCTTCGTTTGCGAGCTCTCGCTCTCACTCATGAACGGCGCGATCGCGCACCGCAAGAACCCTCAACCCGAAGAGGTCGAACGCCTCGTGGCGTTTTGCCTCGCAGGAGTCCGACATGGAACGTGAACTTCTCATCACGGGCATCGGCGGCCAGGGCGTGCAGCTCTCGGCGCAGGTGCTCGCGCGGGCGGCGACGCTCGAAGGCCGCGAGGTCATGTACCTCGGCCTGTACGGCGGCATGATGCGCGGCGGCAATACCGACAGCACCGTCGTTGTCGCCGACGAGCCGATCCTCGCACCTCCCGTGGTGTCGCGGGCGTGGGCCGCGATCGCGATGCACGACGACTACTGGCCCGACGTCTCGGCCAAGCTGCGCCCGGGCGGCCTCGTGCTCGTGAACGACGCGACGTTCACCAGCGAGATCCGGGCCGACGTGGTCGTGCACCGCGTTCCTGCGACGACCGCGGCCACCGAGCTCGGCAGCCCGCTCTCCGGATCGATGGTGATGCTCGGCGCCTTCTGCTCGGCGACCGGGATCGTCGGCGAGGACGCGCTGATCGCGGCGATGCGGGCGTCGATCCCGCCGTACCGCACCCAACACATCGAAGCCAACGAACGGGCGCTGCGCGCCGGCATGCTCCTGCTGGCGGCGGGCGAGTTCCCGGCCTGGGAGACTGCGAATGTCTGACACCGGCGGAACGACGACCACCTCGATCAAGAGCCGGGGCACCGTCACCATCGACATCGCCCACTGCAAGGGCTGCGACCTCTGCATCCCCGCCTGCCCGCCGGGCGTGTTGGCGATGTCGACGGAGGTCAACCACATGGGCTACCCGTACCCGCAGCTCTCGCCCGGGTGCACCGGATGCGGCGCGTGTCTCTACGTGTGTCCCGACTTCGTGTTCGAGGTCTACCGCTTCGAACAGCCCGTCGTCACCGAGGTCGCCGGAGCGGCCCGATGACCGCGACCACCACCAACCCGACGTCCGCAGCCGCCAACGAGCGCGTCCTCATGGAAGGCTCCGAGGCCTTGGCCCGCGCCGCCATCGTTGCGGGCTGCCGCTTCTTCGCCGGCTATCCGATGACGCCGTTCACCGAGGTGCTCGAGAACTTCGCCCGACTGCTCCCCGACGTCGGCGGCGTCTGCATCAACGCCGAATCCGAGCTCGAAGCGGTCGGCATGACGTGGGGTGCGCTCTCGACCGGCGCTCGCGCCGCGACCGGCTCGACCGGTCAGGGCTTGTCCCTGATGCAGGAGTCGTTCTCCGAGATCACGCTCGCCGAGCTGCCCCTCGTCATCTTCAACATGGCGCGCGGACAGCAGGACTACTTCCAGGCGACTCGGGGCGGCGGTCACGGCGACTACCGCCACATCGTGCTCGCACCCCAGGACGTCCGCGAGGGCGTGGAACACGTGCAGCTCGCGTTCCATCTCGCCGACAAGTGGCGCAATCCGGTGCTGGTGTACGGCGACTACCTCCTGGCCCACACCCAGGAGGCGATCTCGGTCGAGCCCATCGTCTACCCGGAGCTTCCGAAGAAGGACTGGGCCGTCGACGGCACCAAGACGGGCAGTGGCGCGAGCCGGGGCGTGACGCCGCTCGGGGTCAGCAAGACCGGCCAGGTCGCGATGGGCCAAGAAGGCAAGGCGCAGTACATCGCCACCAAGATCCCGCTGATGGAACGCGAAGTCCGCTTCGAGCACGGCTTCTGCGACGACGCGGAGACGATCATCGTCGCGTTCGGTTCGCCGGCGAAGTTCGTCAAGTACGCGATCAAGCAACTGCGCGACGCCGGGCATCGCATCGGGTATCTCCGGCCGATCACGTTGTGGCCGTTCCCGTACGCCGCGCTCGCCGACGTCGCGAGCGGTTCGAGCCTCAAGCGCGTCGGCAGCTTCGAGCTCTCCGCCGGCCAGCTCGTCGAAGACGTGCGGATCGGCGTGGCCGGGCGCGCACCCGTCACCTACATCGGCGGCGTGTCGACCGACCATTCCGGTTTCGGTGTCGGTCGCATCCTCGACGTCGAGCTCATCGCGGAGCGCATCCTCGCCCTGCACGAAGACCGAGAGCTTCCGCTCATCCCCGGCTACGAGCAGCACTCGTACCAGATCCAGGAGCACCAGAAATGACGATCATCGACACGTCGAAGGCGCCGACGGTCCCGGCCCGCAAGGTCGAATCGCTCAAGCCCGATCTGCTGCTCACGCAGGAGCACCACATGTGCCCCGGTTGCGGGGAGCCGCTCGCCGTGCGCCAGTTCCTCGAATGCATCGAGGAGCTCGACGTCGCGAACCGCACGATCGCGGTCGCGGGCATCGGTTGCTACACATCGTTCGCGGGCACCATGGACGTCGACCTCGTGCAGGCCCTGCACGGTCGGGCACCGTCGGTCGCGACCGGAGTGAAGCGCATGCTCCCCGACTCGCTCGTGTTCACGCTCCAAGGCGACGGCGACATGGTGAACGAGGGACTGCAGGAGGTGCTGCACACCGCGGCACGCGGCGAGAAGGTCACGTGCATCCTGTTGAACAACGGTGTGTTCGGCGAGACCGGCGGCCACATGACGGCTACGACCGTCGTCGGTCAGCGCACGAAGAACACACTCGACGGCCGCGACGCCGAGTACCACGGCTACCCGATCCTCATCGGCGATCTCGTCGCCCAACTCCAAGGCGCGTCGTATGTCGCGCGCGGCTCGGTACACAACGCCGGCTCCGTCGCCCGGACCCGCAAGATGTTCAAGCGCGCGTTCGAGTCGCAGCTGCGAGGCGAGGGCTTCACGTTCGTCGAGGTGCTGACGATGTGCCCGACGGGTTGGTTCGTGCCCACCGCCGACGGGCCGAGCTACATGCAAGAGACGCTCGGCGAAGTACACATCATGGGTGAGCTCAAGGTCGACGGCCGCGTCCGGACCACCGAGGAGCTCCACGCCGAGAACGTCGCCAAGCAACGCGAGCTCGACGACCAGCTCGCCCGCGGCGGCATCGAGAAATAACAGTCGGAAGCGACGAGAAACGGATCACCGAGACATGGACTTTCGTTATCCCGCAGAGGCCGAGGCGTTCCGCAAGGAGTTCCGGGCCTGGCTCGATGCCAACCTCCCGACCGAGCTCGCCGGCGACGGGCTGAGCGGCATGTCGTTGGACTTCGGCGGTGATCGACTCGAGCGCCTGCGCGCGTGGAACCGTACGCTCGCCGAGGCGCGGCTCGCGGCCATTGCGTGGCCGGAGGAGTGGGGCGGTCGGGGCGCCGGGGTCATGGAGCAGGTCGTCTACGCGGAGGAGATGCACCGGGCCCGCGCGCCGGGCACGCTGAATCCGCTCGGTCTCTCCAACATTGCACCTGCGATCATCGAGCACGGCACCGCCGAGCAGAAGTCCGACCTGCTCCCCCGAATGCTGCGGGGAGACGACATCTGGTGCCAGGGATTCTCGGAGCCGAACGCCGGCTCCGACCTCGCATCCTTGCGCTGCTCCGCCGTCCTCGACGGCGACGGCTGGATCGTGAACGGGCAAAAGACGTGGAACACGCTCGGCAACCTCGCGAACTGGTGCGAGTTGCTCGTGCGCACCGACACCAGTGTTCCCAAGCACAAGGGCATCACGTGCCTGCTCGTCGACATGACGTTGCCCGGCGTCGAGGTGCGGCCCCTCGAGACGATCACCGGCGAGAAGGAGTTCAACGAGATCTTCTTCACCGACGTGCGGGTTCCCGTCGACGCAACCCTTGGCCCGGTCAACGAAGGCTGGCGCGTGGCGATGACGACGCTCGCCTACGAGCGGGGCACGGTCGCCAAGTTGCATCTCGGCACGCGCGCCAAAGTCAAGCGTCTCATCGACGAAGCGAAGCGCACGCCGATGGGCGACGGCACCCACGCGAGCGACGATCCGGTGATCCGTCAGCACGTGGCGCGCGTTTACATGGAGGGTGAGCTACTGAAGCTGATCTCCGAGCGTGCGCTGTCGGCGGAGTTGCACGGGCGGGCGATGGGCCCCGAAGGAAGCATCGCCAAACTCCTGTGGAGCGAGGCCGAGCAGCACATCACCGAGGTGGCGGTGGAGGTCCTCGGACCCGACGGCCTCGAAGGTTCGTGGGCGCGCGATCGCGTCTACAGCCGGGCCCTCACGATCGCGGGCGGCACCACGCAGGTGAACAAGAACATCGTCGCCCAACGCATCCTCGGCCTCCCCCGCAGCTGAAAGCGCGCGCCGGGCTCGCGTCATCGGTCAGCCGGCGACGGGGCTGGAGCCGTTGCTCGTCGGGAGCGTCTCTCCCGGTGCGAGGGGAAAGTGGCAGGCGACGAACTGGCCGGGGCTGATCTCCTCGACCTGCGGTTCTACCTCCGCACACTTCGCCTGCGCCTTCGGGCAGCGGGTGCGGAAGCGACAGCCCGACGGGGGCGCGACCGGCGACGGGATCTCCCCGATCACCTTCGCGCGCGCTTCGGGGCGCACGCTCGGATCGGGCACCGGGATCGCGTCGAGCAGGACGCGCGTGTACGGATGCGCGGGCTGCGAGTAGATGACGTCGGGGGAACCGACCTCGCAGATCTTGCCGAGGTACATGACGACCACCCGATCGCTGACGTTCTTCACGACCGCGAGGTCGTGCGCGATGAAGATGAGCGTGAGCCCGTAACGGGTCTTCATCTCCTCGAGCAGGTTCAGGATCTGGGCTTGGACCGAGACGTCGAGCGCGGAGACGGGCTCGTCGCAGATGATGAGCTTGGGCTCGGTGATGACCGCGCGCGCGATGGAGATGCGCTGGCACTGCCCGCCGGAGAACTGGTGCGGACGACGCCCGCGCTGCAGCACCGGATCCAGGCCGACGGCCAGCATCATGTCGTCGATCTTCTGCTGCTGCTCGGCCGGGGTGCCGACCTTCCAGATGCGCAGCCCCTCGGCGATGATGTCCTCGATCTTGCGACGCGGGTTCAACGACGAGATCGGGTCCTGGAAGATCATCTTCATCGCGGTGCGCGTCCGCCGCAGCTCTGCGCCCGACAGCTTGGCCATGTCGCGGCCTTCGAACAGCACCTGACCCGACTTGGGCGGCGGCAGCTGCATGATCGCTTTGCCGGTCGTCGACTTACCGCAACCGGACTCGCCGACGAGCCCGAGGGTCTCGCCTTCCTTCACGTCGATGCTGATGCCCGAGACCGCGTGCACCTTCAAACCGCTGCGGCCGGCCGGGAACTCGACGACGAGGTCTTCGACGCGTAGGAGCGCCTCGCCCGGAGCTCGCAGGTGTGCAGTACCCGTGCCCGCCATTACGCGGTGACGCCGGTCAGCACGGCGTCGCCCTCTCTACGAACCGGCAGCCCGGTCGCGGTCTCGCCCGCGGCGAGGTTGCGGGTCAGCGCGTCGTTGCCGGCCGCACTCCCCACCGGGAAGAAGCACCGGTACGCGTGGCCCGGAATATCGGGATCGACGAGCGGAGGCTCCTCGCTCAGGCACTTCGGCTGCGCATACGGGCAGCGCGCCGCGAACTTGCAGCCGAGCGGCGGCTTCACGAGGTCGGGCGGGCGCCCCGCGATCGCGTCGAGCTTCGAATGACTCGGCATGCTGAGCTTGGGGATCGACTTCAGCAGCGCCTCGGTGTACGGGTGCCGCGTGTGCTCGAACAGGGATCGGGTCGGCGCCCGTTCGACGACCCGCCCCGCGTACATCACCGCGATGTCGTCAGTACGCCCGGCCACGACGCCGAGGTCGTGGGTCACGAGCACCATCGCCATGAAGCGCTCACGCTGTTGCTCTTGCAACAGGTCGAGGATCTGGGCCTGAACGGTCACGTCGAGCGCGGTCGTCGGTTCGTCGGCGAACAGGATTTTGGGGCCGCACGCGAGTGCGATCGCAATCATGACCCTCTGGCGCATGCCGCCGGACAGCTGATGCGGGTACTCGCGCAGGCGACGCTCGGCTTCCGGGATCCCGACCGATTGCAACAGGGCGAGCGCGGTCTCCTCCGCGTACTCCTTGGTGACGTCGAAGTGGAACCGCAGCGACTCCATGATCTGGTTCCCGATACGCATCACCGGGTTCAGCGACGTCATCGGGTCCTGGAACACCATCGACATCTGGGTGCCCCAGTAGTGGCGCATCTCGTTGCTCGCGACGTTCCCGATCTCGTGGCCTTCGAACTTGATGCTGCCGTGCCGCACGACGTTGCTCGGCAACAGGCCCATGATCGAGCGGGAGAGCACCGACTTGCCGCAGCCCGACTCACCGACGATCCCGATCGTCTTGCCCCGTTCGAGCGTGAAAGACACGCCGTCGACTGCGTGGACGAGTCCGCGCGGCGTCTTGAACTGGGTCTTGACGTCGTTGATCTCGAGCAGCGAGCCGTCGAGCGGCGCGTCGGAGAAACGTTCGCTGCCCGGAGCGGGCGCGCGTTTGCGGCGACTCATATCGCGCTCTCCCGGACGTCGAACTTCGACCGAACGACGTCACCGAGATAGTTGAGCGCCAGTACCGACGTGAGGATGAGCACCGACGGCACCATCCAAACGGTCGGCGCGGAGTTCGGGTTGCTGATCTGCGACTCGATCATGTTTCCCCACGACGGGCTCGGCGCGGGGATGCTCAATCCGAAGATCGCGAGCGCGCCCTCGAGCACGATCACGACCGCGACGCTGAGCAGCGCGATCGAGAGCATGGCGGGAACGACGTTCGGGAGAACTTCGCGCAGCATGACCCGCCAGTCGCTCGCGCCCTGGGCGCGCGCGGCCATCACGAACTCGCGTTGCGACCACGCAAGCGCGTTCGCGCGCGTGATCCGGCCGAGGATGGGGATCGAGACGATTCCGACCGCGAGGATCACGATCGCGACGCGATGGCCCCACCCCGCGCTGTTCGACGCCGCCGGCGACAGCACTGACACGAGCGTGAGTGCCAGCACGAGCTGCGGGAACGCAAGAAAGATGTTGAAGAAGGCGCTGATGACCGTGTCGGTCGTGCCGCCCTTGAACCCGGCCACGAGACCGAGGAAGCCACCGATCAGCGTCCCGAAGACCACCGAGCCGACGCCGATGAGCAGCGAGGCCTGCGCACCCCAGATCGCGCGGCTGAGCACGTCGTTCCCGGAGTCGTCCGTTCCCAGGATGTGGCCGGGCGTGAACAGGCCCGACTTGATGTGCAGGTAGTCGTACCCGTTGATGGGGTCCTTGATCGGCAGGAGCGGGGCGAAGATCGCGAGCAGCACCAAGAGCGCGAGCCAGCCGATCGCGATCCACGCAATGATCCCGATCCGCTTCTTGTGCGACTTCTCGGCCGCTACGACCTCGGTTCCCGAGAGGGGTCCCGACGCGGCACCGGCGAGTTGCGGCTCAGCCGATTCGAGCACCGCGGATCCTCGGGTCGAGTATGCGATAGAGGCCGTCCACCGCAAAGTTGATGAGCACGTACACGATCGCGACCACGGCCACGAAGTCCTGCAGCGCGATGTACTGCCGCGTTGCGATCGCCTGTTGCAGTTGGTAACCGATGCCGTTCAGGTGGAAGATCACCTCGATGATCAGCGCGCCGCTGATCAGGCTGCCGACGTTGAGCCCGGCGACCGTGAGCAGGGTCAGGCTCGACGGGCGCAGAGCGTGGCGCCAGAGGATGCGCCGGTCGCTGATGCCCTTGCTCTTCGCCATCAAGATGTAGTCCTCCTGGAGCGTTGCCACCATGTCGGTGCGCAGGAGCCGGGCGTAGATGGCGAACTGCCCGATGGTGATGGCGACCACGGGCATGACGAGGTGCTTGAAGTGTTGAACGGGATCGGTGAGGGGCACCCAGCCCTCGGATGGTAAGAGCTTGTGTTGGACCGCGAGGAACAAGATCATCAACGTCGCCGCGACGTACGCGGGAATGCTGAACAAGGCGAACGCGATCCCGTTCGCGATGCCATCTATTCGGGTCCCGGCTCTATACGCGGTGTAGACGCCGAGGGGTACCGCGATCAATAACGTCAGGATCTGCACGTAGAGCATCAGCAGGAGCGATCGCGGCAGTGACGTCTTGACGATGCCGTACACCGACGGGCCTTGCACCCCCGCGCCCGCGTACTCACGGCCCATGTCGCCGGTGACGAAGTGGCCGAGCCAGCGCCCGTAGCGAACGACGATGTTGTCGTCCAGCCCGAGCGTGTCCCGGATCTCCGTCCGTTGTTGGGCGGTCGCGAACGGGGCAATC
This sequence comes from Acidimicrobiia bacterium, assembly GCA_038239145.1. Classification (GTDB taxonomy): domain Bacteria; phylum Actinomycetota; class Acidimicrobiia; order IMCC26256; family PALSA-610; genus PALSA-610. The sequence goes on along the minus strand of JBBSFB010000050.1, from coordinate 22,089 downwards.
GTTTCGACCGGGTCGCCGGGCAGGAGGGCGGAGAGGATCGACGTGAAAAACGTGACGATCACGAGCACGACGACCAGTTGGATCAGCCGTCGAATGATCGCTTCCACGCGTTCCTCTCCCCTCTCCTCCGGCTACATCTCAGCTCGTCAGCACTTAGCGCCGTCACACCACAGGCCGAGGACCGGGTGCCCGGTCGACAGACCAGGGAACGGCGCAGTGCCGTCGGGCAGGTTCGGTCCGAGAACGCCGTGGACGTTGGGCTTGTTTTCGACCGTCCACAGCACGTACTGACCCCAGACATTCCAGAGCTGCTTGGCGAACTCCTTGTTGAGATCCTCGTAGATCGAGGTACGCGTGGCCGGGTTGGCCTCGACCCGGGCCTTGTCGAGGTCGGAGTTGATGATCGGGTCGTTGAACCCACCGAAGTTGACCGGGTTGTCACAGGCGGCGTCGCCGTTCGGGTTCGTCCCGGCGGCCGGGGAGTTGCCGCAGTGCCACCAGACGTACTGCGTGTCGCTGTCAGCGCCGGGGTGGTTGCGCCAGAGCACCGCGTCGAACTTGCGCCCGATCGCGAGGTTGATGAGCGTGCTCTGGTCGGGAACCGGGTTCAGCTTCACCGTGAGTCCGGCGTTGCGCTTCAACATCTGCTGGATGAGCACTGCGTCCTGGGTGGTCGACGAGTCGGCCGTGTGCGACAAGGTGAAGCTGAGGTCCTTTCCGGTCTCCTGCTTGTACTGGGCGACGGCGGCTTTCGACTTCGCCGGATCGAAGTTCGGGAAGCCCGAGTCGGCGAGGTTGCCCTGCACTCCGAGCGCGAACGGCCCAGTCGCGCTCGTCAGGATGCCGTCGTTGCGGATCTTGTTGTACGTGGCCCGGTCAAAGGCATATGCCACCGCCTGGCGAGCCGCCAGGTTGTTGAACGGGGCCTGGGTGGCGTTCAGCATCGTGTACCCGAGCTCGGTGAACTTGTCGGACTCGGTCGTAGCGAGCGTGCCCTTGGCGACCTCTTTGCGGACCGCCACGATCTGCAGCGGATCGTCGTCCTCGATCATCTTGAAGTCGCCGGCCTCGAGCGCAGACACTCGCTTCGAGCTGTCCTCCTGGGGCACGAACGTGATCTGGTCGAGGTAGGGCAGCTGAACGCCCTTGCTGTCCTTCTGCCAGTAGTTCGGGTTGCGCTTGGCGACGAACTTGTCGCCGAACGTCCACGACACCTTCACGAACGGACCAGTGCCGATCAGGTCGGTGTTGCAGTTCTTCGGGTTCTTGACCTGCGCCTCACCCATGATGCCGACGCGGCCGCTCGACCACAGGAACCAAGGGAACGCCTGCCACGGACGGTTGGTCGCGACCGTGACCGTGAGCGGATCGCTGACCGTCACCGACTTGATGTCGCTGAACACGAACGTGAACAGCAACGGACTGCGGACCGGGAGCTTGCCGCGATACGCGTCGAGGTTGTCCTTCACGACCTGGGCCGTGAGCGGGGTGCCGTCGCTGAACTTGATGCCGGTGCGAAGCTTGATCGTCCACTCGGTCGCATTCGCGTTCGGCGTGACCGACGAGGCCAGGTACGGATGGATCTTGCCGTCGGCGCCGGGAGCGGTGAGCGTGTCGTAGATCGCACGCGCGACCTGGATGCCACCGATCGCGAGCTGCGCCTCGGCGAGGCACCAACCACCACTGGTGTCGGCTTCGATGCCGTACACGAGGTTGCCGCCGCGGACTCCGGGCCCGGTGTCGCCGCTCCCGCTCACACCGTGAGTTGTCGGAGTACCGGTGTTCGTGCCGGAGCCGCCGTTCTTGCTGCTACTCCCGCACCCGGCTGCGATCACCGCGAGTGCTGCTACGGCGGCAACCGCCGTCACCACACGCGACCTGCGACTCCGTACCACGGTTCCCCCCGATTCCAGTCGGGGCGGAGGCCCCGACCAATCAGACCGATACTGCGAAACTGCCGATGCTCAGAGCTGGTTGAAAAGTGTGACCCACGTCACACACCCCGAGTGTAACGGTGGAAACTAGGGATGGCCGCGCGCGTTGTCAATCACGCTGCGGGTCCGGAACGACCGTCGTTACTTTCCGGTAGACCCGGTTCACGGTGCCCGCGCCGAGCGGGCCCTTCCCCGGTTCCGGCCGGAGCTCCACCCGGGTGCCCACGAGCTCGGACGACTCGGCGTCGCGGCCGAACTCTTCGTCGGTCGACGTGGCATAGGTCCGGGATCCGGCGGGCAGATCACAGACGAGCAACGTGCGTCCCGGCCGCCCGTCGCGATCGTGGACCACCGAGTACGCCGCCACCGTCGCCGCGCCGTCGTGCTCAGCGACGACGGGTATCCCGCGCGGCGGGCCGACCGGCTCGGGCGGGGTCAGCGGGCCCGGACTCGTCGAGTAGACCCCGAACGTGTGCTTCGTCATGTGCATGCCGACGCCGCTCACGAGCCCGAGCGATCCCTCGTCGCCCCGCAGCTGCTCCACCATCGCCGCGATCGAGTGCGTGAGATACCCGCTCGCGGGACCCCCGTGGTACGCGAGACCGCCCGTCACGGTCAGACCCCGCTGGTCGCTGGGCTCGATCCCGAGTGCATCCGCCGCGAAGTGCAGCGAGCTCGGGAAGCACGAATAGAGGTCGAGGTGGGCCACGTCGTCGACACGCGCGCCGGCCACGCGCAGCGCCTCCGCGCCGCCAGCCGTCATCGCCGGCGACCGGCTCATGTCCGGGTGCGCGGCGACGAGGACGGGATCGAACCCGTCACACCAGCCCCGTAGGTACACCCGCCGTTCGGCCGGAACCCCGAGCGCGTCGGCCCGATCGTGGGTGGCGACGATCAGCGCCGCCGCCATGTCGACGTCCATGACCGCCACCATGTACTTCGTGTACGGATAGCCGATCATCCGGTTCTCGGGACGAGCAGCGACGATCTCGTCCGCGTCGCGGCGAACAGGGAACCACGCGTGCGGGTTCGCGGCCGCGACCTCGGTCATCGGCGCCAACATCTCGCCGATGCCAGCGCGATAATCGTCGAGACCCGTCCCCAGCCGCGCCCGCCGCGCGCTGTCGAAGACGGCGAACGTCAGCCAGGCCTGGAACACCTCGTGCGCCACCTCGATCGGGTCGGGCGCCGACTCCCACGGGAACGCGCGCTTGTCAGCCGGCCGGAACGAATACGAGAAACGGTCACCGCGCTTCTTGTAGGCGCGCTGGGTCGCCAGCGCCTCCGCGCTCGTGACCAGTGCGAGGTCCAGCTCGCCGTCGAGCATGCGCGCCGCGGTCGCACTCACGAGCTGTTGGGTGGTGGTGCCGCCGATCCCGGAGTAGTGCCGGTGCCCTGGGTCGGCGCCGAGCCGACCCGCGAGCCGAGCCACCGCGTCGTCGTACTGGCACGTCTGGCAGTACACGACCTGGATGCTGTCGAGATGTTCGAGGAGGCCGGGGCGGGTGGAGTCGGCCGCGGCGGCGCGGGCGACCTCCTCCCACATCTCGAGGGGCTCGGGCGCGCCGTCGATGCCGACCTCGTCGGGATGCCACGTCCGCGCGGCCACGCCGATGATGCACGGTGCCCGACCGTCGACGCTCACCGGGCCTTCCAGACCGGCGGTCGCTTCTCCGCGAAAGCACGCGGCCCTTCCTTGGCGTCCTCGGTCCGGAAGATGGCGCCCGAGATCTTCGACTCCTTCTCGAACGGTGATCGCAATTCTTTGCCCAGGCGCTCGAGTATCGCGGCCGCCGCTTCCGGGTCGGCGCCGTCCGCGACGGCCATGCGCAGCTCACGCACCGCGGCTCGCAGTTGCTTGGTCAGGTCTTCGTCGAAGTACAAGCCCTGCAGCGCGCTCTGCTTCGTCGCCTGCACGGCGAGCGGCGCGTTGACGATCATCCGGTGCGCGTACTCGTGCGCGGCGTCAAGCAACTCGTCGCGCGGCACGATCGAATTCAGCAGACCCATCTCGAGCGCCCGCGCCGCAGGGACGAGGTCGGCGCACAGGAGGAGCTCCATTGCCTGCGCCCACGGGATCTGGCGGGGCAGGCGCACCGTCGTCCCGCCGCCGGCGAACAATCCGCGCTTGGGTTCCATGACCGCGAACTTCGCCTCCGGGCACGCGACCCGGAGGTCGCAGCCGCCGAGCATCTCCATTCCCCCCGCGGTGCAGAAGCCGTTCACCGCCGCGATCACCGGCTTGTACAACGGCCAGTTTCGCAACACGGCACGAGTGCCGTCGTCGAGGCGGTAGCCGTTGATCTCGGTGAGCCCCTTCTCCGCGATCTCGCTCTGGAACTTCGTGATCTCGGGCACGTACTTTTTCAGGTCGGCGCCGGAGAAGAACGCTTCTCCTACGCCCGTCACGATCGCGACCCACGCCTGGTCGTCGGCGGCGAACCTCTCCCACGCCTCGCGCAGCAGCTTGAAGTGCTCCATGTCACACGCGTTGCGCGTCTCGGGCCGATCGATGGTGATGACGACGACGTGTTCGCTGTCGTTTTGGTAGTGAATCGGCACAGATCTCCCCTGCCGCGCTGCGTGCGCGCCGCCGGGCGGCGACGCGGCCGGCGCCACGTTACCCACGCCCCGCTAGCCTCCGACCGATGCGGGTGTTGGTAACAGGAGGCGCGGGTTTCATCGGTTCGCATGTCGTCGACGCGTTGATCGCGCGCGGCGACGAGGTCGTCGTGCTCGACGATCTCAGCACGGGCTCCACCGCGAACATCCACGACAACGCGACCCTGGTGGAAGGCTCGATCGCCGACGAGCGCGCGGCGGCCCGGGCCGTCGCCGGCTGCGAGGTCGTGTTTCATCAAGCGGCCCACAAAGCGGTGCTGCGATCGGTCGAGCTCCCGCTCACCACCGACACCGCGAACACGCACGGAACGCTCACGATCCTGAAAGCCGCGTCCGATGCCGGCGTGCGCCGGGTCGTGCACGCGTCGTCCAGCAGTGTGTACGGCGGCGCGACGCAGGTCCCGACGCCCGAGTCGGCACCGCTCGTGCCCCGCTCCCCCTACGCCGTCACCAAGCTCGCAGCCGAGCACTACTGCCGCGTCTTCGCCGAGCTGTACGGACTCGAGACCGTGGCGTTGCGATACTTCAACGTGTACGGGCCCCGGCAACGCCCCGACGCGACCTACGCCGCAGTGATCCCCCTGTTCATCGACGCGTTGTTGCACGGCCGCGAGGTCGAGGTGCACGGCGACGGCCTCCAGTCGCGCGACTTCACCTACATCGACGACGTGGTCGCCGCGAACCTCCGGGCGGCCGCGGCGCCGGCAGAGGTGTGCTCGGGAAAGGCGTACAACATCGCGCCCGGCGTCTCCGCGTCACTCCTCGACATCCTCCGGGTCGCGGGTGGGCTCCTCGGCGTCACGCCCGAACCTCGGTTCACCCCGACGAGAGCGGGCGACGTACGCCGGAGCCTCGCCGACGCGTCGGCCGCGGCACGTGACCTCGACGTCCACTGCACCATCGGTCTCGACGACGGACTGGCGCGGACGGTCGACTGGCTGCGCACGCTCGCCTGACGCGCGAGCAGTTGCGGCGACGACGGGAGAACGGCGAAATCGCTCGTGCGTTTCCCTCGAAAAGCCGCGAAGCGAACCCGGGCTTCTCGCGGATATGCGAGAGTCTGATCGTGGCGCTGCAGCATCTCCTCGAACGCCTGGACGCTCGCCGGGCCAAGGTCGTGGTGGTGGGGCAGGGGTACGTCGGGCTCCCCATCGCGATCCGGGCGTCCGAGGTCGGATTCGCCGTGGTCGGATACGACACGTCGCCCCTTCGCATCGAAGCGCTGGAGCGGGGCGAGTCCTACGTCGAGGACGTCTCGGCCGACGCGCTCGGGCAGGCGCTCGCGAGCGGATACCGGCCGACGACGGATGCCGACGCCCTTGCCGGCTTCGACGTCGCCATTATCACGGTGCCTACGCCCCTTCGCGACGGAGCACCCGACCTGTCGTTCATCGAAGCCGCCGGCCGTGAGCTGGTCCCCCGGCTGACGGCGGGCGCCCTCGTCGTGCTCGAGTCCACGACCTATCCCGGCACGACCGAGGAGCTCCTGCGCCCCATCCTCGAGGAATCAGGGCTCCGCGCCGGCGGCGACTTCTTCCTCGGCTATTCGCCCGAACGGATCGACCCGGGCAATCGCGAATGGAACCTTGTCAACACGCCCAAGGTGGTTTCGGGTCTCGATGCCGATTCGTGCACGGTGGTCGAGGCGTTCTACGGCATCCTCGTCGACAGGGTCGTCCGGGTCGCGACGCTGGCCGAAGCCGAGCTCGTCAAACTGCTCGAGAACACATTCCGCCACGTGAACATCGCGCTCGTCAACGAGCTCACGATGTTCTCGCGCGATCTCGGCGTCGACATCTGGAGCGCGATCGACGCCGCTGCGACGAAACCGTACGGCTTCATGCGGTTCACACCCGGTCCCGGCGTCGGCGGTCACTGTCTCCCGATCGATCCGTCGTACCTCGCCTGGCGGGTGGAGCGCCGCCTCGGTCACCGGTTCCGTTTCGTCGAGCTGGCGAACGACGTCAATCGCGGCATGCCCGAGTATGTCGTGCGCCGGGTGCAGACGATGCTCAACGACCGCGGCAAGGCCGTTCGCGGCGCGCGCGTGCTTCTTCTCGGCCTGGCCTACAAACCGGGCACCTCGGACTGGCGGGAGTCACCGGCCATGGTGGTCGCCGAACGCCTGGTCGAGCTCGGAGCCGAAATACGCGCCCACGACTCGCACGTCCCCGAGGGAGTCGCGCTCGGACCTTCGATCCCGCGCGTGGGCTGCACCGCCGACGAGCTCGACGCGGCCGACCTCGTACTCCTCCTCACCGATCACCCCGAGCTCCCGTACGACGAGATCGCGGCGCGCGCCCAACTGGTGCTCGACACCCGCGGGCGCATGCGCGACCTCAAGTTCTGCGGCGAGACGCTCTAGCGAGCGACCGCTCGCGCGAGGTCTGAGAAACGCGAGGTCTGAGAAACGCGACTTACGAGCCGCCGGCGACGGCGCGCCAGTCGTGCGGGATCTGGTCGGGATCGCTGTCGTCGAGCTCGAGCCGCATCTCGTTGCAGAGATCGACCAGGACGCGCGCGGCGCGCTCGGGACTGATCGTCGTCGGGAAGTGCCGGACGCAATCGCCGTCGAGTGCCGGCACCCCGACCGAACGGATCAGCGGGTGCTCGGTACGCGTCGGCGCCTCTGCTACCCCGAAGAGCTCCTCGTGCAGTTTCTCGCCCCGCCGGAGCCCGACGAACTCGATCGGGCACGGAGGCTTGACCGTCTGCGCGAGCTGCTCGGCCACTTCGGCGATGTTGACCGGCTCGCCCATGTCGAGGACGAGCACCTGCCCGCCTTCACCGATCGCGCCCGACTGCAGCACGAGCTGCACCGACTCCTCGACGGTCATGAAGAAGCGGGTCACGTCGGGATGCGTGACGGTGAGCGGTCCGCCGAGCTCGAGTTGCTTTTGGAACGCGGTCAGGAACGAGCCGCGACTCCCGAGCACGTTGCCGAAGCGGACCGAGAGGTACCGACCCGAGGCCTGGTCGTCGAGGCCGGCGGTGAGTCCTTCGGCCACGCGCTTGGAGTACCCGAGAATGCTGCACGGGTCGGCGGCCTTGTCGGTGGAGATGTTCACGAAGCACTCGACGCCGGCTTCTTTGGCCGCCTCGAGGACCGCGAGCGAGCCCCACACGTTGGTTTTGAATCCTTCGACCGGATGCGCTTCCAGCAGCGGGAGGTGCTTCAACGCCGCGGCGTGGAACACGACCTGCGGGCGACGGTCGACGAAGAGCTGACGGACTCGGTCGCGGTCGCGGATGTCGAGCAGCGCGAGGTCGGGGGTGTCGAGCAGGGCACGGCCCTTGATCGACAGTTGCACCGCGTGCAGCGCCGACTCGTCGCGGTCGACCATGAGGAGCTCGGCCGGGTTAAACCGCGCGATCTGACGACACAGCTCCGACCCGATGGAACCACCGGCGCCGGTCACGAGTACGCGCTTGTCACGCAGGAACGATGCGGCCTGATCGAGATCGATCTCGATCGAGTGGCGGCCCATGAGGTCGCGCTCGGTCGGTTCACGGATGTCGATGACGCGCACGCCCCCACCCTGGAGGAGCTCGCGCACCGACGGAAGCACCCGAACGGTGAGACCGGCTTTCGTCGCGAGCTCGGACAGCTCGAGGACGAGCGAGCTGCTCGCGCTCGGTACCGCGATGACAACGCCGGTCGCGTCGTACTCGGTCGCTGCTTGTTGCATGTCGTGGCGATCGCCGACGACCTTCACGCCGTGCGACGTCACACCGCGTATCTCGGGGTCGTCGTCGAGCAGGGCGACGGCCAGGTACGCGCTCTCGGGGTCGGCGAACATCGCTTTCACCGCGGCCCGGCCACCGCTTCCGGCGCCGAACACGATGACGCGTTCGCACGCGCGCTTCTGCAGGCGCTTGCGCAACTGGCGGTCGTAGTCCATGCGCCATCCGAACCGGATCCCGACCATGATCAGCACGGCCATGGTCCCGCCCGCGAGGACGACGGAGATCGGCAGCGGGCGGTCGGACGAGATCGCCGCGTCGATGATGAGCAAACCGGTGCCGGCCAAGAGGAACGACTTTGCGACCGCGCCGACCTCTTCGACCGAGCCGAAGACCCATCGGCCCCGGTAGAGGCCGAAAAGGGTGCCGGCCGCGAGTTGGGCCACGACGACGAGCGGCACGAGCGGGATCAGGCGCCACCACGAGATCCCGTCCGAGCCCAGCCGCAGCAACGAACACACGACGAGCGCGGCCGCCCAGGCGGCAGAATCAATGATCGCTTGGATACGCCGCCCTCGAGCGGGGCGACGAGGGACTCCTGCGAATAGACCATTCATCCCGTGGTCCCCTCTGCATCCTTGACCCGAAGAGTCTGTAAGCCCGTCGGTAGAGCCGCAAGAGAATCCGGGCAATTACTTCCCGTTTCGCGAGACATCACGCGAGCCCTCCGTGGAAATCGGATGATTTGTCGTGCACCGCGGCAATGAGATCGATGATCCCGTCGACGACGCGGTCATCGAGCGCGGGGTAGACCGGCAGGCTCAGGACCCGCCCGGCCACGGCGTCCGTCACCGGTAGCGGTCCGGAATCGATCTTGCGGTACGCGTGCTGTCGATGCACAGGCGGATCGAAATACGTTCGTGTATCGACGCCGTCGGCCCGGAGCGCGTGCCGGAGACCGTCGCGGTCCACGCCGAACTCTTCCCGGTCGACGGCGATCGTGAAGTCCTTCCACGTCGACTGATCGGACGCAGCCACCGTTTGGACGCGGACTCCCGGGATCTTCGACAGACCGGAGCGGTACCGCTCCACGATCGCGAAGCGCCGCTCCTGGTTCGCCTCGAAGCCTTCGAGTGATGCCAACGCGGTTGCCGCGTGCATCTCCGACATGCGGCCGTTGAGGCCAACGAAGCGCGTGTCGTAGTCGCCCGGATTCGCGTAGTCCCGGCCGATGCGAACCTTGTACGCGACATCGTCGCGAGTCGTGGCGACGAGCCCTCCCTCACCGGCGACGAGGGGCTTCGTCGGCGTGAGGCTGAAGACTTCGGCGTCCCCGAAGCCGCCGACCGGACTACCGGATCGGAGCGCGCCGAACGCGTGCGCGGCGTCGAACACGAGCGGAATGCCGGCATCACGCGCCAGCACCGACAGCGCCTCGGGTGCGCACGGTGCGCCGAAGACGTGCGTCGCGAGAATCGCCGACGCGCCCGGCAGCCGTTGCCCGGCATCGTCGAGATCGACCTGGAACGACGACGGGTCGCATTCGGCGAAGCGCGGTGTTCCGCCGTTCCATGCCACCGCGTGCGCAGACGCGGAGAACGTGAACGAGGGCATGACGACGGGGCCGTCGACCTCGAGCGCTCGCAGCGCCAACATCAATCCGGTGGTACACGAAGACACCGCGACGACGTGCGCCACCCCCAGATAGTCGGCGGCACGACGTTCGAGCTCCTTGACGAGCTCCCCGTTGGTAAGCGACCCGCGCTTCCACGAGTCGGCGAGGATCTCCGTGACCCGCTCGAGCGTGGGCGCCGGCGGGCGCACGAAGGGAACCCCCTGCGGAAACATCACTTTCCCTCCGAGCGATGCGAGCTGACTCATGTCGGCGCGCTTCCCGTCGTGAAACCGCTGCGCCATACCGTCAACGAGAGGGCGACCACGCACACCGTGACGACGCCGACGGCACCCTCTGCATCGAGGTGCCACGAGAGCAATCCGGCCGCGCTGGCCACGATCTGGACGGCCGCACACACGAGCAGCACCCGGATGATCGGCCAGCCGCGGTCGGCGAGCTGGTCGTAGACGTGACTGCGATCGCCGGCCAGCCAGGACCGCCCCGAACGTTGCCGGCGGACCACTGCGATCGCCGTGTCAGCGAGGGGGGCGCCGACAAACAGCGGCAACGCGATCCACGCGGCCCGACCCTGGCCTTCGAGCGCGCGCGCGGCGAGCAGCGCGAGCGCAGTCCCGAGCAGGTACGAACCGCCGTCACCGAGATAGATGCGTGCCGGCGGGCGGTTGAACACGAGGAACCCCAGGAGCGCGCCACACACGGCGAGGGCCGGGAGGGTGGCCCCGCCACCGACGAGCGCGAAGCCCAGGGCGGAGATCGCGACGACGGTCGCTGCCAGGCCGTCCATCCCGTCGATCAGATTCACCGCGTTCACCAAGACCACGACCAGCGCCGCCGTGCCGAGCAGCCCGAAACGGCCCGGAGCCGGTTCGACGATCCCGGCGATGATCCCGATCGACGCCTGCATCAAGAGCCGCAGCACCGGCGGGATCGTGCGCACATCGTCGGCGACACCCAGCGCCGCGACGAGCCCGAGTGGGATCAACAACGCCGGATGATTCACGCCGAGGACGGCACCGAGAGCTGCAAAGACGGCGACACCGCCGAGATACGCGACCGGTTCCCGATGCGTCTTGAGCGGGCCGGGGCGATCGAGGATGCCGAGCGCGAACGAAGCGCGCCGCGCCAGCGGCGTCAGGGCCAGCGCGGCCACGAACGCGACGAGGAAGGCTACGACGAGGCCCATACCAGGAGTTCCGACTCGACGTTGTCGTGTAGGGAGATCTGCTGGTGCGACGCGAAGCCGCAACGCTCGTACAACCGCAGTGCCGGTTGGTTCGCCGCACCCGCGACGACCTTGACCGACGAGCATCCACGCCGTTCCAACTCGGTGAGCGACGCGTGCAATACGCGCGAACCGACACCTTGTCCCGCGACCGCAGGATCGGTCACGCAGGCCAGGATCTCGGCGCGGGGCAGCGTGCCCGTCGTCGCCGGGTAGCGCAGCGTCTCGATCACCTGCGGCAGCGCGCGGACGATGCGCGGCGCCGATGTGATCCCGGCGGCGAGGCCGTCGCGCACCACGAACTCGCGATAGAGACTGCCGACGCTCTCGGCGGCCGCACAAAACGCGACGATGCGCCCGTTCTCGTCGTCGGCCACCATCGCGAAGGCGCCAGTCGACCGGATGATGCGTCGGTACAGACGGGTGAGGAAGGCGGGACCGAGAGACGCCAGGAAGCCTTCGTTGATGCGGCCCGCATGCATCTCCGCCAGCCGCCGAGCGTCCGCGGTCGCGGCGAGACGAACAGCCGATTCAGCCATCACGCCGCCGATTCGTCGTGACGGCTCAACAGCGTCTCGTACACGCCGAGCGTGATGTCGATGCAACGCTGTTGATCGAATTCCTTGAGCGCCTTCTCCCGTGCAGCGAGACCCATCTCGCGCCGGCGGTCGTCGTCGGAGGCGAGCTCGGCGATCGCGTCGGCGATCGCGTCGGCGTCACGCGGCGGCACGAGCCTTCCGGTCCGGCCGTCGTCGACGACCTGCCGGCAACCCCGGATGTCGGTCGCGACGATCGGCAAGCCCATCGCGGCTGCTTCCATCGCGGAACGCGGGAAGCCCTCGCGGTACGACGCCAACGCGTAGAGGTCGAACGCGCCGTAACACGCTTCCATGTCGGCCCGCTCGCCGATGAAATGGATGTTGCCGATCGCCTCGGCCCGTTCGAGGTCGGCCGCGTTCAGCACGTCGGACTTGGCGTCGTCGCGTGGTCCGACGACGACGATCTCGACGTTCGGCGCGCGATCGCGCAGTATGCGGGCGGCTTCGATGAGCTCGAGATAGCCCTTCTCCCGGACCAGTCGGCCGACGACACCACATACGAGCGCGTCGTCTTCGACTCCCCAGCTCCGGCGGAGCGAGGTCCTTTCGTCGGCGCCGACGTGTGCAGGGTCGAAACTCGTGAGATCAATACCGTTACCCAAAACGTGGAGCTTCGACGCCGGGATCCCGAGCCGCCTCAGAACCGGCAGGTCCTCGACGTTCTGGACGAGCTCGGCCTGCGAGCACTTCGACGCGACCCGCTCCAGCCCGTACACCACTGTCCGGCGGGGCCACGGGTCGCTCGGCTGGGCGTAGAGGCCGTGGATGGTGTTGACCACGACCGGAACCCGCGCGAGCCGGGCCGAGAGCCGCCCGTAGACCCCGGGCTTGGGGTTGTGCGTGTGCACGACGTCGGGCCGGAGGCGGGAGAAGACCCGCGCCAGCTCACCGAACGCGGCGAGATCCTTGAGGGGAGCCATCGACCGGGTCGCGTTCCGCAACGGGACGTGACGCACCCCGAGCTCGGTCAGCCGATCGACATACGGCCCCGGGGCCGACACCCCGATGACCTCGTATCCCGCGTCACGGATGGCCGAGAGCTGGGGCCCGAGTAACAGAACAAGGCTGATGTCGGTCGTGGTGACGTGGACCACACGGGGCCTGCGGTTCACGGACGCGTCCCGGACGTGCACGGTCCTTCGGCGGCCGGTCGCGCGCACATCGCGCGCAAGCACGCGCGGAAAGCGCGAGCCTGAGACAGTGTCTGAAAACGCGTCGCGCGTCCGGACGCCACCAACGACTTCCCTCCCCCGAGAGCGGGGCGCGCATCCCTGCGCACCACCTTGAACGCATATCGTAGTTGACCGCAGCACGGAATGACAGAGGAACGTGCGCCCACAACGACCCCGCGACCCCGGTCAGCACGGCCTTCCCCGGGTCCAGCCGCGCGGAAACGCGCACCCGGAGGTACGCGTTTCCGAAGGAAGACCGATATCCCGGCGGGTCAGATCCGGGTAGTACGCCGCTTCGTCATCACCAGCAGCGCCGCACCGGCATCGAGGATCGCAATACCGACGATCAGCAGAAACACGCCGCTCGCGCCGGTACGGGGAAGCGTCGACGCCGCGGCCGCGGCCACCGTCGTCGGCGTCGTCGCCGCGGCAACCGTCACGGCCGAAGCCGGCGCAGTGGTGGCCGTGGTCGTGGGCGGAGCCGAACCCTGAGCCGACAGCGCGATGAATTGCGCCGCGCCGACCGGATTACAGGTCAGCGTTGCGGTGATCTTTGACCCGCCCACCGTGAGCGTCGTCACGACCTTTACCGATTTCTCGGAGAAGGTCACCACGCCCGTCGAATTCGACGGGTGCCACGTGGTGTTCTTGATCGCCGACGTTCCGACGAGGGGCTGGACCTTGCCCCCGGAGATGTGAATGGTGGATGATCCACTCGTCGAGAAGGACTGCGTTCCTTCCTTCGTGTTCGAGCCGCTGATCACCCCGGTGATCGTCGCCGGGACCTGCTCGCCTTCGGTGAAGAGAGCGGCCGGCAACTGGTCGCCGCTCACCGTGACGGTGATCGAGGTCTTGCTGAGCGTGATCGTCTGACCCTTGTGGGGCTGGGGGAAGCCGCTCGTGCTGAACTTGATGCCGACCGTTTGGATGGCGGGCGGGATCGCGGCCGGGACAACAACCTGCTGGCAACTGTTGTTGTTGCTTCCGCTGCCGCTGATCGTCGTCTGCGCGACACCGACCGTCGTGGTCGTGGTCGGTCCGGCCGTGGTGGTCGGGCCGGCGGTGGTCGTCGGCGCGACGGTGGTTGTCGTCGTTGCGCCTGCGGCCGTGGTGGTCGTCACCGCGGCGGCGGGGACAGCGTCGGTCGACGCCGCGCCGGCCGCGCCACCGTTCATGACTGCCATGAACGCGACTGTGGTCATGAGCGCGCCGCCGTACATCGCGAACCGCTTACGCCTGTTGAAATCCACTGTGTCTTCCCCCCTTGGCCCGGCCGGAAAAACGAGCCAATGATGCCACGGAAAGAAGACGGCGACGCTCTCGCGTCGGCGACATCCCCCCGGCCCTCCCCGGCCAGCCTCCCCCAGCGCGGCCAGTGTCCTGGTCACCCTTCGCGGTCAGCATGGCGCGCATTCACAGGATCCGCAAGTGGGCACTACAAGTTTCTGTCGGATGTTGTGCTTCCTGTGACCTCCCCGGCCTGCTCCCCGGGGTTCTGCGGCGTCGGGGGACGATCCGCCCAGGAGTTGCGAACCGGACACGCTCCGTGATCGCGCTCCAGTCCGCGGGCGGCGCAGAACGGGGGCCGAGGCCGAACCTGACGCTGACGTCACCTCCGCGCGAGGATGACGAGGCTCATCCCGAGTCACCTCACTCGAGACACCTTCACTCACGCAAAGGAGCGCACGTGGCGGATCGACCCCGAGCGCTCGTCACCGCGCCGTTCCGCGGTGAGGGCATGGACACGCTGCAAGCACTGGCCGACGTCGTCTACGACCCGTGGATCGAGCAGGTGCCGCTCCGGCTCTACAACGGCGAGAAGCTCGCGGCCCGGATCGAGGCCGAAGGCGCGAACCTCCTCATCGTCGAGTCGGACTCCGTGAAGGGCCCCGTCTTCGACCTACCGCTCGTGTGCATCGGTTCGTGTCGGGGAGATCCCAACAACGTCGACGTCGAAGCCGCGACGAAGGCCGGCGTCCCCGTGCTGCGCGCACCCGGCCGCAACGCCAACGCCGTGGCCGAGATCACCATCGCACTGATGTTCGCCGTGAACCGCTGGCTGGTGCCGGCCGATCGCGACGTGCGAACGGGCGAGGTCTACGCCGAAGGCAAGATCCCGTACCAGCGTTACCGCGCGTGGGAGCTGAGCGGCCAGACCGTCGGCATCGTCGGTCTCGGCGCGGTGGGGCGGGCGGCGAAGTGGCGCTTCGAAGGACTCGGCATGACGGTGTTGTCGTACGACCCTTACAACGCCGACGCCACGCACAACTCCGATCTGAACTCGATGCTCGCAGAATGCGACGTGGTGTCGAACCACGCGATGGTGACGCCCGAGACCGAGGGCCTCATGGGCGCCGAGCAATTCGCGTCGATGAAGCCCGGCTCGATCTACATCAACTCGGCGCGGGCGATGCTGCACGACACCGACGCGCTCGTCGCGGCGTTGCAGTCGGGACATCTCGGCGGGGCCGGCCTCGACCACTTCAAGGGCGAGAACCTCCCTACCGACCATCCGCTGTGCGCGATGAACAACGTGGTGCTGACGCCGCACATCGGCGGGGCGACCTACAACACCGAGGCCAATCACTCGAAGCTCATCGCCGACGACGTCGCCCGCATCCTCGCGGGCGAGAAGCCGGTCAACTGCGTAAACCCGGAGGTTCTCTCGTAATGGCGGAAGTCAAAGGGACGGCGGACGAGATCAAGGCGGATCTGCTCTGGGTCGCGCAGGAGAGCCTGCGCACAAACCTCGTGCACGGGACGGCGGGCAACTTCTCGGCCCGGCTCCCCGACGGCACCGTAGTGCTCACCCCCTCGTCGCTCGCGTACGAGACGATGACCCTCGACGACCTCGTGGTGTGCGATCTCGAAGGCAACCTGCTCGACGGTGAGCGCCAGCCCACCACCGAGAAGATGCTGCACCTGGCGTGCTTGAAGGCGTACGACGACATCCACGCCGTCATCCACTGTCACGCCAAGTTCTGCACGATGTTCGCGCTGACGCATCAGCCGATCCCGTGCGTGATCGAAGAGGTCGAGGCGTTCGTCGGCGGTGACGTGCCGGTCGCCGACTACAAGTTCACGGGATCGCAGGCGCTCGCCGACGAGGTCTCCAAATGGGTGGGCGACCGCGCCGCAGTGCTCATGGCCAACCACGGCCTGTTGACCGTCGGGAAGTCGGCGAAGGACGCCCTCAAGATCGCGAACATGGTCGAGTTGACCGCAGAGATGATCTGGGGCGCGCGCCTGCTCGGCGAGATCGTGCCGCTGCCCGAGAAGACCCGGGCGAAGATGGCTCCCGTCTACAAGATGATCCGGGGTATGTAGGCCACGACCATTGGTCGTGCACTCCCCGTTTCAGCGCTTGCGGCAGATGGTGAGTCCGTCGGCGATGGGGAGCATCACGGTGTCGACGCGATCGTCGGCGGCGACCTTGTCGTTGAACGCCCGGATCGCGATCGTGTTCTCGTCGTCGGCGTCGGCATGCACGACGCGGCCGTCCCACAACACGTTGTCAACGAGGATCGCGCCGTTCGTGCGCATCTTCGGCAACAACGCGTCGAAGTAGTTCGCGTAGTTCGGTTTGTCGGCATCGATGAACGCGAGGTCGAAGGTGGCGTCGACCGGAAGCGCGGCCAGCGTGTCGAGCGCGGGCGCGATGCGGAGGTCGATGCGTTCGGCAACACCGGCGCCGCTCCAGGCCCGGCGGCCGACGGACGTCCATTCCTCGGACACGTCGCAACACGTCAACCGGCCGTCCTCCGGAAGTCCCCGGGCGATGCACAGCGCCGAGTACCCGGTGAACGTGCCGATCTCGATGGCCGCACATGCACTGACGAGTCGAGTGAACATCGTGAGGAACGCGCCCTGTTCCGGGGCGATCTGCATGCCGGCGACGGCACCCAGCATCGCGGTCTCCTCGATGAGCGCGCGCTGCACCGCGTCGGGCGGCGTGCCGTGACCGACGATGTACTCGGAGAGCTCGGCCGAAAGCAGAAACGATTTCGGCGGTCGGGGCTCGGGCACGGGTCCGGACGATAGCGGTCGCGGCATCGGATCGCGTCGGCGCCTGACACGAGTGTCAGTTAGCGCGTACGATCAGGCACCCCGCCGGCATCGGAGGGCGCCGGGCAAAGTGGAGACGCCGTGACCGACCTGCAAACTGCTGGCGAGCCCGAGGGCAGCGCCGCTTCGCTTGCCGCCGCGGTCCTCGACGAAGAGGCGGCCCGCCAAGAGGCGCAGGCCCGGGCCAAAGAGCAGGTCATCTTCCCCGACGATCTGCTCCCGGGCGTCAACTCGGAACCCGTCGGATTCAAGAGCGCGTTCGCCAAGGGCGGCGCCTCCATGTTCGTCATCCTCGGACTCCTCGTCTCGCTCGACCAACTCACGCTCAACGCGGTGCAGACCATCGAGCCCGAGCTGCGCCAGACATTTCACATCAGCAACGGCTCGGTGGTGTTCATCGCGTCGGCGTCGAGCCTGTTCTACGCACTCGGCGCGATCCCGATGGGTTGGCTCGCCGACCGACAAAAGCGGATCCCGATCGTCGCGGTCGCGACGTTGGTCGCGGCGCTCTTCACGTTCCTCTCGGGGTTGGCCGGGAGCGCGTTCATCTTGTTCTGGGCGCTGTGCCTGACCGGGGTCGCGAAGGCGAACAACCTCGCGGTGCACCAACCGCTGCTCGCCGACAACTACCCGATCGGTATCCGCGCCCGGATGTCGGCGACGATGAACATCGGCCAGCAGGTACTGGGCAACCTGAGTCCGGTCATCGTCGGTGCGATCGCGACCTGGGCGGGAGGGGTCGAGGGTTGGCGCTGGGCTTTCTTCGTGCTCGGCATCCCGGGCGCGATCCTCGCGTTCGCGGTATTCAAGCTGAAGGAACCGCCGCGCGGGCAGTACGAGAAACAGGACGTGCTCGGCGAGGTCATCGAGGACGAGAACCCCGCCCAACCGTCGATGGAAGCCGCGTTCGCCCGACTGAAGAAGGTCGCGACCATCCGCACGTCGATCGCCGCGTTCGCGGCGCTCGGATTCGGCGTCTTCGCACTCGGTGCGTTGCAGGTGCTCTACCTGAACGACACGCTGCACGTCACCAACATCCTGCACCGCGGTTTCATCCTCAGCCTGTCGGGCTGGACCGCCGTGCCTTTCCTGTATCCCGTCGGGCGCTACTTCGACCGGACCTACCGGAAGAACCCGTCGAAGGCCCTGGTGCTGGTCGGCGCGCTCATCCTCCCGTCGGCGCTCTTCACGCCGCTGCAGGTGTCGACGCACAGCGTCGTGTGGTTCGTCATCTGGGGCATCCCGCAGTCGGTGCTGACCGCATGCGCGTTCGCGATGGTCACACCCGTCCTGCAGGCCGTGTGCCCGTACCGCCTCCGAGGCCTCGGCGTCGCCATGGGCGTCATGTACGTCGTGCTCATCGGCGGTTTCGGCGGCAGCGTGCTCGCGGACTTCTTCACCAATGCCTTCGGCGTACGCGACACCGTGTTCTTGCTCCTGGTCCCGACGAGCATCATCGGCGCGCTGCTCCTGATGAACGGTGCGCGCTTCATACGCCACGACCTCTCGCTCGTCGTCGAGGAGTTGCTCGAGGAGCAGGAGGAGCAACGAAAGCGCTCGATCGAGGGTGTCGAGACCCCCGTCTTGCAGGTCGCGAACATCGACTTCTCCTACGGGCCGGTGCAGGTCCTCTTCGACGTCAACTTCGAGATCTTCCGAGGCGAGTGCGTCGCGCTGCTCGGCACCAACGGCGCCGGCAAGTCGACGATCCTGCGCGTCATCAGCGGGCTCGAGGTTCCCGAACGAGGCGTGACCCGACTCAACGGTCGCAACATCACCTTCGTCGCGCCCGAGCAGCGCGTGCGCCACGGCATCGTGCAGCTGCCCGGTGGCAAGGGCGTGTTCCCGAGCCTGAGTGTCATGCAGAACCTCGGCGTCGCGTCCCGGCTGCGAGGCGGCACCTCGACCGAGATCAGTGATCGGATCGAGGAAGTGCTCGTCCTCTTTCCCGAGCTCGCGGAGCGGCGCAAGCAGCTCGCTCGCAGTCTTTCGGGCGGGCAGCAGCAGATGCTCGCCCTGGCCCGGGTGCTCATGCAGGAGCCCGAGATCCTGCTCATCGACGAGCTCTCTCTCGGGCTCGCGCCGGTGGTCGTGCAACGCATGCTCGAGCTCGTCGACCGGTTGAAGGCCCGCGGGCAGACGATGATCGTCGTCGAGCAATCGCTCAACGTCGCCCTCGCGATCTCCGATCGGGCGATCTTCTTGGAGAAGGGTGAGGTCAAGTTCGAGGGCAACGCCCAAGAGCTGATGGAGCGCGACGACCTCGCTCGCGCGGTGTTCTTCGGTACCGAAGGCGGATGATGGTCGCATCGTTCTTTGCCCCTCACATCTGGACCGCGAACCTCCTGTTCATCGGCCTGATCCAAGGGCTGATCGTGTCGGTGCTCGCGATGGGCATCGTGCTCGTCTACCGGTCGAGCCGGGTCATCAACTTCGCGGTCGCCGACCTCGGCGTGCCCGCGGCGGCGCTGCTCGCGATCATGGTCGCCAAGTCGCACTTCCCGTACTGGCCCGCGCTGATCCTCGCGATCGGCGCGACCACGATCGCGGGCGCCGTCGTCGAGATGTTCGTCATCCGGCGGCTGTTCAAGGCGCCCCGCGTGATCGTGCTCGTCGCGACGATCGGCGTCGCCGAGTTCATGCGCGCGATCGTCTACCAACTCCCCGACTACCGCACCGGAAAGTTTCAGACCGCGTTCCCGAGCCCGATCACGAGTCAGTGGCACATCGACTCGTTGATCAACGTGCATCTCGGCGCCGCCCGCGTGCACATCACGAACATCACGATCACCGGACCGCAGCTCCTGGTCCTGATCGTGGTGCCGCTGATCACGGTCTTCCTTTGGTGGCTCCTCGGCCACACGTCGTTCGGAGAGGCCGTGCGGGCCTCGGCCACCAACTCCGATCTCGCCCGCCTGACCGGCATCAGCCCCAAGTTGATGTCGACCGCGATCTGGACGATCGGCGGTTTCCTGTCGGGCGTGGCCCTGATCCTCTACGCCACCCAGCAAGGGTCGGCCGAGCTGGTGCTCATCGGGCCGGAGACGCTCCTGCTCGGCCTGACCGCCGCGCTGATCGGCGGCATGACGTCGTTCCCGCGCACCGTTGCGGGCGCGATGCTCGTGGGCCTGACGTACCAGGTCCTGACCTACAACTTCCCGAACACACCCGGTCTCGTCCAGTTCGTGCTCTTCGGTCTCGTCCTCCTCCTCGTCGCCCGCATGAGCCGGGCCGAGGCCACCTCGTCGAACGAGAGCTTCGCCTTCGCGCCCCGCGTCCCGCCGGTACCCGAACGACTCCGTCAGGTCTGGTGGGTGCGCCGGATGCCGACGGTCGTCGCCGGCCTTGCGCTCATCGTCGCCATCGTGGTTCCGCTGTTCATCCGCCAGTCCGAGCATCATCAGGCGTACACGATCATCCTTGCCACCGCGATCATCGCGATCTCGGTGACCGTGCTGACGGGTTGGGCGGGGCAGTTGTCACTCGGCCAAGCTGCGTTCGCCGGCCTCGGTGCACTGAGCGCAGCCGCGTTCGTGCGGGGCATCACGCTGAACATCGGTTGGCGATCGCGCTTTCGCATCGCCGACGGTTCGGTCCGTCCGCTGCCCATGGGAATCGCGGTCATCTTGCTCGTCGTCGCCGCGACCGCGATCGGGTTCGCGCTGATGCGGCACACGAGCTCGCGCCAACGCCTGATCGCGGCGGGCGTAGCTGCGTTGACGATCCTCGCCGGCGTCGCGGTGTTGCCCGGCACGATCGACCGTTCCGACACGTTGCACCGATTGCCGTTCGTGCTCGCGATCTTCCTCGGTGCCGCGGTCTCGTGCATCGTGGCCGTCGGCGTCGGCATCGGCGCCCTTCGTGTGAAAGGACTGCTTCTCGCGATCAGCACGATGGCGTTCGCGATCGCGGCCGAGCAGTACATCTTCCCGAGGCCCATCCTGGTCGGATCCGAAGGCTCGCTCAACGCCGAGCTCGACCGGGGCAAGCTCGGGCCGATCGACCTCACCTTGCACAACCGGGCGTTCTACTACTTCACCCTCGCGTGCCTCGTGATCGTGCTGATCCTCGTCGGGCACCTGCGCCGAACGGGTATCGGCCGCACGATCATCGGCGTGCGCGAGAACGAACCCGGTGCGTCGGCGTTCACGGTCTCCCCCACCCGCGCCAAGCTCACCGCCTTCGCGGTCGCCGGGTTCGTCGCCGGTCTCGGCGGCGCGCTACTCGGCGCATCCGTCGTGATCATCAGCTACGGCGAGAGATTCTTCCGGGTCGAGGACTCGCTCTCGGTCGTCGCCATGGCGGTGATCGGCGGGCTCGGCAGCCTCGCGGGCGCGGTCATGGGCGCGCTGTGGGTCGTCGGCCTCCCTCTGTTCTGGCCCAAGAATCAGACCGTCCAGCTCTTCACGTCGAGCATCGGTCTGCTCATCGTGCTGCTCTACATCCCGGGCGGGTTCACCCAACTCGGTTACGCGCTCCGAGGCTCCATCCTGCGGTGGTTGGAACGCCGGCTCCCGGAACGGGCGACCAAGACCTCGACCACGCCTCCGGTGTCACTCACCCGCATCTCGGCCGTGCCGATCGTCACGAACGCCGACGGCAGCGTCATCTCGACCACCGGGCTCACGGTCGAGTTCGGCGGCCTCAAAGCCGTGGACTCGGTCGACTTCCGCGCCGACGTGGGCGAGGTCATCGGACTGATCGGCACGAACGGCGCCGGCAAGTCCACGCTGCTGAACGCGATCGGCGGTTACGTCAACAGTCACGGCACGGTGCATCTGCTCGGCGAAGACGTGTCCCGCCTCGCCCCGCACCTCCGGGCACGTGCCGGGCTCGGACGCACGTTCCAGGCCGCGACCCTCTTCCCCGAGCTCACGGTCCGGGAAACGGTGCAACTCGCGCTCGAAGCGCGGGGCACCACTTCGTTCTGGGGCTCGCTGCTCTTCTACCCGCCGTCGATCGCCAAGGAGCGCAAGAAGCGCGCCGAGGCGGCCGAGCTCATCGACTTCCTCGGCCTGGGCCGGTACGCCGACCGCTTCATCGCCGAGCTCTCGACCGGGACACGAAGGATCGTCGAGCTCGCGTCGGTGCTCGCCGTGCAGCCGCGTGTGGTGTGCCTCGACGAGCCCACCGCCGGAGTCGCCCAACGCGAGGC
>JBBSFB010000049.1:0-31646 GCA_038239145.1 Acidimicrobiia bacterium | reverse complement strand
CACGACGTAGAACTGCTCCTCGACCGCGAGCGTCCACATGTGCAGGAACGGCGACGGCCGGCCGATGTTGGTGAAGTAGCTGCCCTTGGCGAAGATGATCACCCAGTTGGCGCAATAGAAGAGCGTGCCCAACGCCTGGGCCCGGATGTCGTGGACCTCGCTGCTCGAGAACTTGATCGCGGCCGCGACCAACACCACGACCGTCACCGTCGCCAACGCGGGCAGGAGTCGTCGGGCGCGCCGGCCCCAGAAATTGCGCAACGAGACCGTCCCCGATCGCCCGATCTCCCGGGTGACGAGGCGGGTGATCAAGAAACCGGACACGACGAAGAACACGTCGACGCCGAGGAAGCCGGCGGGCAGGATTTTCGGTGCGAAGTGGTACACGATCACGGCCGCGACCGCGACTGCTCGCAGGCCGTCGAGCGCCCCCACGTAGGCCCCGGTGCCCGAGCCCGCGGCGGATTCGTCGGACGTCGTCTCGGCAGTTCGCGATGCGGGGGATCGGGTTGCGGGAGTTCGGGTCATGGGTGGTCGGGCACCGCCGTCGATTCTCGTCGCATGCGCATCCGATCGGCGACGGCGACGATACCGACCGCCGCGAGCAGCGCCAACGCGGGTTCGGCGCCGGCCCGAAAGCGCGTCTGGCCGTACGTCACGACGGTGTTGATCGTGACGACGAGGAGCGGAACCAGCAGCACCCACAGGACGGCACGACGGCGCCGGAACCACAACGCGACGGCACCCGCGATCGCGAACGCGAGAGTCGGGTAGTACACGATCAGGCCGAGCCGTGTCACCCAGGGTTCACGGTCTTCGCCCGAGTTCAACTGCACCATGTCGAGCGGACGGAACGCGCTCCACGTGCGACCCACGCGCGCGAGCACCGCTGCCGGAAGTCGCGACGAGTGATCCTTCGCGTAGTCGAGACCTCGCCTGCGCAGCTCACTCGACACCTGCGATTGATCGCCGGGGCCCGGATCGGCGCCGCACTGAAGTGACCAGAAGCCGGTCGAGGGGCCGCGATAGACGTCGGCACAGTTCGCACCGGCGAGGGTGAGCCCGTCGTTGGTCGACACGAATGTGGGATCGTGAAACCGGGAGAGGTTGAACCCGACCCAGGGTGCCACCACCGCGAGTGCGACCACCACGGTGACGGCCGCCTGCTTCCACCGCTCGGGCCACGGGCGTGGCGCGGTCAACGCGAACACGACCGCGAGGAGGGGAAGCAAGAGCGCGAACTCGACCCGTGCGAGCACGGCCAGCCCGCAGAGTGCTCCGACGAGCGCGGCCCGGCGGACGCTCGGGCGGTCGCGCCACCACAACGCGCCGAGCAGGACGCCGACGACCGTGAGCGCGGTGAGGGTCTCCGACATCACCAGGCCGTCGTTGACCCAGATGTTCGGGCTCAGCGCCGCGATCGTCGCGGCGACCAGCCCGACCGTGTCACCACCGACCCGCCGGCCCAGCAGCCCTACGAGCCCAACGAGCAGCGTCCCGAACAGCACCATCGTGTAGCGGTCCTCGCGCACGTGATCGTGCAGCGGCTCGCTGATGACCCAGTCGAGCGGGGCGTGATCGGTGAGCCACGCGACCGGCGTGAGCACGAACACCGTCAGCGGCGGATGGTCGGCCGCGGGCGGTGGTTTCTCGCCCGGATGGAGGATGGCAACGAACGGTTCGGTGAACCCGTGACCGGCGGCGACGTTGTTTGCCTCCGCGTTGTAGAACAGCTCGTCGCCCTTCAGGCAGCTGCTCGGTGAGCTCCCGACCTTGGTGCCGTCGGCGAGCACGACCGGGCACGGTCCGGCCTTCGCGATCGCGACGTACGCGACCCTGACCCCGAATGCGACCGCGACGATCACGAGCAGCACACGCCCGAAGCGGGTCACGGCGGGCAACCTACTTCCGCGTGCCGCCTCCCCCCGGCTCCCTCCCGTATCCTCTCGCCCGTGACATCGGGCTTCGGAACCTCCCGGTGACGACGCTCGTCGACCGCGACGGCGACTCCACCCGTGGACCCGGTGACGGCGCAGGCCCGGCCCGCGCACCATTCGCGCGTCGCCTCCTGCTCGCCGCGCCCGCCTACCTCCCCGCCCTGATGATCGCGATCGGCGGTTGGCAGCACCGCTGGATGGACGAGGACGCGTTCATCAACCTGCGCATCGTCGACCAGATCTTCGCCGGGCACGGCCCGGTGTTCAACGCCGGCGAACGGGTGGAGTCGGCGACGAGCACGCTGTGGTTGCTCGTGCTCGTGGTCGCCCGGCTGTTCTTCGGCGCCTTCGGGAGCATGGAATGGATCACGTTGTTCGCAAGCCTCGGCGCCGCGGTCGCGGCCTTCGCGGTCGCGGGCAAGGCGACCCGGCTCCTCCATCGTGGCGACGACGGCGTGGTCATACCCGTCGGGTTGATCCTCGTCGCCGCGGTCGCGGTCGTCTGGGACTTTTCGACCTCGGGCCTCGAGATGGGCCTGGTCTGGTTGTGGCTCGCGGCGTCGTGGTACGTGCTCGTCTCGGTCGCCCGCTCGGGCGAGATCACGAGCCGGCGCCGCTTGGGATTCGGTTTCGTGCTTGGTCTCGCGCCCCTCGTGCGCCCCGACCTCACGTTGATGATGCTGTGCTTCGGCGGCGCGTGGTTCGCGCTGGTGCGCCCGCGTCGTGTGCGGTTCGACCTCGTCGCGATCCTGGCGCTGCCCGTCGCGTATCAGGTCTTCCGGATGGGCTACTACGCGACGGTGGTCCCCTCGACCGCGCTCGCCAAGGACGCGGGCGGCCTGCACGTGAGCCAGGGCTGGGCGTACGCGAAGGACTTCATCGGGCCCTACCGCTCGTGGCTGACCGCGATCCTCGTGGTCGCGACCATCGTCTACCGCACGCTCGCGAATCGCGACCGGCGCATCGCGCTCGCCACCGCGGCGATGCTCGCCGCCGGACTCGTGCACGCGCTGTACATCACCGCGATCGGCGGCGACTACATGCACGGCCGACTGTTGCTCCCCGCGTTCTTCGCGCTGGCGCTTCCGGCCTCCGTCGCGGTCACCCGGCGCGTTTCGGTGGTGCTCGGGATCAACGCCTTCGCTGCGGTGTGGGCGATGATCAGCGTGGTGGCGTTCCGGCCGCCGCCGCTCCCGAAGGGTTTCGTCCTCGCGCAGGTGAGCGACTGGCGCGCGGTCTCCGGGGGGCGGGTCGATCCGATCGACGCCAATCCATTCGGGCTCGACGGCAAGCAGGCGGCCGTCGCGTACGACCGCGGCGTACGCGGCTACTTCAAGGTGACCGACAAGGAACCGCGCCCCGGGCTCGATCCGCACACGCTCGTGCTCACCCTCGGCTCGATCGGGGTGCCTGCGTACGATGCCGGGCGCCGGATCTGGGTGATCGACATCGGCGGCCTCGCCGAGCCCCTCGCGGCGCGTACCGACGACGTGCCCGGCCGGCCCGCCGGCCATCGCAAACAGGTCGACGACGCCTGGTACGACGCCCGCTTCGGCGCGACGACGAGCAACCCGAAGGATGCGGCCGCTCGACAGGCACTCACGTGCGGACCGATTCCCGGACTCCTGCAGGCGGTCGACGCGACGATGACACCGAGCCGGTTCTTCTCGAACCTCTGGCACAGCGTCGGGCTCACGCGGCTGCACGTTCCTTCCGACCCGGACGTCGCCGTGCAGAAGTGGTGCAAGCCCTAGCGCGTGAAGGACGCCAGCGCGCTGAGGATCGCGTCCGTCACGGCGGGCACGGACTCGGCCGCGTCGACCGTCACCAGGATCCCGCGCTCCGTGTAGTACTCGAGGATCGGGCGCATGTTGTCGTGGAACAACTGCAGGCGATGTTCGACGACCCCGGCGTCGGCGTCGTCGTTCCGGCCCGCGCCCGCGCGACCCGCGAGCCGCGAGCGCGCGATGTCGTCGTCGAGCGAGAGGTAGACCGCGGCCTGCGCGTCGATGCCGAGCGGATGGACGAGCTCGTACGCGCGTTCGGCCTGCAAGCGCGTGCGGGGGAAACCGTCGAGGATGTAGCCGCCGCCGGTCTCGCCGGCCAGCACGACCGCCTCACCGATGATGGCCACCATGACGTCGTCCGGGACCAGATCGCCCCGGGCGAGCCGCTCGGCCACCTCGAGCCCGAGCTCGGTCCGGGCCGCGACCTGGGCCCGCAACAGCTCGCCGCTGGCGACGTGGGGAACGCCCAACTCTTCGGCCAGGCGTTCACCCTGGGTGCCCTTGCCGGAACCGGGGGCGCCGAGCAGGACGAGTCGCACGGCGCATGATCGCACGCGGGAAAGCTCCGCCTCCCACCGCAGGCTCTCCATCCCGCTCAGGCGACGGGCGCCGCGAGCGCGGTCGCCTCGAATCGGCGCATCACCTGGTCCAACGCGGCCGGGCGGGCGAACAGGTAGCCCTGCCCGAAATGACACCCCAGCCTCTGGATCCGGCGGTGTTTCCGGTCGGTGTCGATCCCTTCGGCCACGACCTTCAGGTCGGAGCTGTGCTGCGACAGGGCGGCCGCACGCGTGCGTGCGTCGACCAGATCGCTGATGTCGTACGTGAGCGCCGCGACCACATCGTGCTCGAGGGGTATCGCGATCACGCGGCGCCACGACGACACGCCGGTCGGCAAGCTCAGCTCGTGGTCGACTTCGAACCTTTCACCCGAGGCGAGCGCCGCTTCCAGGATCGGGGCGATCGCACTACGGGAGAGCGCTTCTTCGTGATCGAGCTTCGACGTGCCCGGCGCCGAGCCGATCAGCCCGCGGTTGCGGACCGACGCGTTCGCGTCGAGGGCCACCCACTCGACGAGATCCCCGTTCCGTATCGCCCGGAACACGACGAATCCCACCTCGGCGCCCTCCGGCGCGGCGCGCGCCAGCTCTCGCACATCGGAGTCCGGTCGCACTCAGGCTCTATCGGCGGCTGGGCCGGGCGGGCTGAGCCCATACAACCCCTCCTTACACGTCCATCGGGGAGCCCGCCGGCTCCCGGTCGGTACAGTCGGACGATGAAACCGTCGGGGCGGTTGCTGGCGCTCGGCGGGGTCGTAGGACCGACCGCGTTCGTGTGGTCGTGGGCCCGGGGCGGAGCGGCCACGGAGGGCTACTCCCCCGTCCGCGATCACATCAGCGAGTTGGCCGCCGTCGACGCGCCGACGCGGGCCGCCATGACGACCGGCTTCGTGGTGTACGGCATCGGCGTGACCGCGCTCGGGTTCGCACTGCGCGAGCGTGTCGCGGGTCCGGCCTGGATCGCAGCGGTCGTGACCGGCATCTCCAGTTTTGGGGTGGCGGCCGCACCGTTGCGGGCCCGGCCGACCGACCGAGCGCACGCGACCTTCGCGGCGATCGGCTACGCCGGCATCGCCGCTCTCCCCCTTCTCGCCTCCCGCCCGCTGGCCACTGCGGGGCGGTCGGGCTGGTCCCGGGCCTCGGTCTACGCCGGTGCCGCGTCGGCGACGTGCCTGATCGCGAGCACAGTCGGGCCCGGACACGGCTTCTGGCAACGCCTGGGCCTTACGGTGGGCGACGTGTGGATCGTCGCGGCCGCGGCGAGCCTCCTCGGAGCCGGGAGCTGAGACGGCGATGCGCGATCGACTCGCACTGAGCCTGGCCGGGCTGCTCGCGTTTGCCGGTGCCGCCCACTTCGTGACGCCGCGCAACTTCGACTCGATCGTGCCCCACGTGTTGCCGGGATCCGGACGATTCTGGACGTATGTGAGCGGCGCGGGCGAGCTCGGTCTGGCCGTCGGCGTCGCCCGACCGTCGACCCGGCGCACGGCCGCCGCACTCACCGCGGTGTTCTTCGTCCTGGTGTTCCCGGCCAACATCCAGATGGCGGTCGACTACCGCTCGCGCGGTGGTCGCGACTTTGACATCGCGTTGCTCCGGCTCCCGTTGCAGATCCCGCTGATCTGGTGGGCGTGGCGCGTGCACAACCAGGCCGCCCCCCGGGCGCACGGCTGAGCCACGCTGACCCTACGAGGGCGAGAGATGCTCGTACGACACGGTCGATCGACCTGTCGGAGCGGTTCGTAGCCCGATCTGCGAGAGCCGTCGTTGGGGCAGTGCCACCCCTGACGTGGAACGTCCTCTTGCGCCGGCGTGCAAACAACCGCGCTACGCGCCGGTCCAGCAACCCATGATCGTTGCCGCGATGGTGATCGCGACGTTGGCACGAGTGTCGGCCGGTACACCGAACTCCGCGGAGAGGCGCTGGACGTCGACCAACAACACTTTGTCGTCCTTCGTGACGACGACCGAACCGTTCTTGGTCGTGAACGCGCCCTGACCCAACCCCGTGAGGACCTTCTGCTTGCCGAGCTTCGTGGCGAGCTGCGCGGCGTAACGATCTGTCGCCGTCGCATCGGGAAGTTGTTTGACCGAGAGTTTGAACGATCCGTTGACGTACTGGTACGTGCAGGAGTAGATGTCGTCAGCCCAGGTTGCGGTGACCGCGCTCACCGTCTTGGTCCCGAGCGCCGCGCCGAGATCCGCCTGCGCCTCCGAGGCGCAGATCATCCGCGTCGACACCGAGATGCCGGCGGCCGCGGGTTCGGGCGTGGTGGTGGCCGAACTCGTCGGTGTACTCGAGGCGGATCCGGACGAGGAGCACGCAGCTGCGCCGACACAGATCGCGGCACACGCCACAACCGCCCCGGCTCGCGTCCGCCAGCGCCGGCAAATCCTTCCGTGGGTCATCTGCGTGGGCATCGTCGATCCTCTCGAATGCGCTCGGTTGGGACGCAGATCACGGTCGCCGCCGAGGCGACGACCGTGATCCGATCCCTAACCCGGTTGTTGCCTCAGCTGATGTCGTTGACGGTGGCGAACTTGCGCCGCAGTCCGAGCGCCACGATCGAGCCGGCGAGCAAGCCGCCGCCGATCAGGTAGAGCTCGTTCGACTGCGTGCCCGACGTTCCGCCCGCACCGGTTGCGGCGCCGCCGCTCGGTACTGCAGAGGTCTGGGCCACGGCGAGAACACCACAGAGGGCCGGTGAAGTCGCCGCGAGGGGCAGCGACGGCACAAGGTCACTCTTTTCGGCCTGCGCCTTGGCGCTCAGCGTCGTCGGGTCGTCACCGTGCACCACGATGACGGCCTTGTTCGCCTGGATCGCCGACACGGTTGCCGCGTCGAGGGTGATGGTCCGGTTGTAGTTGATCGACGCCCCACTGGGAGCGATGTTCAACACCGTGCCTGAGGCCGCAGTGGTCGGGCCGGTCACCGAGAGCGTGGTGCCGATCGGGCCGTACGCGGGCCCACCTTCGGTGGTGCTGATGACGCCGTCACCGTTGGTGTCGGCGGCAGTCGTCGGGCACGCACCCTGGCCGTTGATGTGGATGTGTTGCACGTGGGGGAAGGCGGCACCGTTGAACGTCGAGGCGAGCCCCGTCGCAGTCTCGGTGACGGTTGCCTGGTTCCCGTCGAGTGTCAGCATCAACGTTCCCGACGCGCTCGAGTGGTTCAGCGCGGCGAGGTTCGCTTGATACGAGACGGGCGCGGCCGACGCCGGCGAAGCCACGAGCGCAGCACCACCGATCGACACCGCCCCGGCGGCAACGAGCGCGAACAATGAACTACGAACCTTCATAGTGGGTCCTCCGTATGTGCTCTCGATCGAGAGCTCGTGAACATTTCCCTGACGACACACCGACCGGCACTGCCCGGTGTTCACGTTCGGTGTGGTAGCGCTGCGACTCCGCCCGACTGATTCGAGTGGTTCTCGCTTGTCATGGAGTGTTCGGAACCGACACCGATCTGGATGCTCGTGCACGCGATCACATGCCCCTCGCCGGACTCCCTGCGACGTTTACGCAGTAGGTACCCGGGTTATGCGAGCCGGCCGAACGCGACGATGTTCGAGACGTAGTGGCCCGTGGCCGAGTCGAACGCACCGCCGCAGGTGATCAACCTGATGGTCGGGACGGCCGTGTTGCCGTAGACGTCGATGGTCGGAAAGCCCGTCTTCGGGTACTGGCGCACACCCGTGATCACGTAGGTCGCGACCTTCCCGTCGTCACGCGTCACGACGACCTTGTCGCCGGGTTGCAGCAACCCCACCCGGTAGAAGATCCCCGGCCCCGACGTGGAGTCGACGTGACCGAGAAAGACCGACGGACCGGCCTGGCCCGGGCTCACGCTGTGCTCGTACCAACCGGCCACGTGAAAGCTGGTCGGCACCGCGACACTGCCGTCGGGATTGCGATCGAGGTTCACGATCTCGGAGTCGACGCCGAGCTTCGGGATGGCGATCTCCCGCGGCGCCGAGAACCCGAGACCGGGCGCGGTCTGGGCCGAGGTCGGCACCGTTCCCCGTCGGCGCGCCTTCGTCGGCGCCGGAGCTTTGGATGCGGTGGTCGGGGCGGAGATGCTGCCCGCCGCCGCCGCAGTCGGCTCGGGCGGCGGCGTCTGGTGCCGGCTCACCGCGACCAGGATCACGACGACGCCGATCAACGCCAAGGCACACGCGACCGCAGTCGAGACGGCGCGCCGCGACCACGTACGAGGAGATTGCATGTCGTCATTGTCCCCGACACTGCGACGGCGGAACCGTCGGCCTCCGAACGGGTGGCGCCATCCGGGGGGCGGAATCAGCTGACGTCGACGTCGACGTCGACGACCGCGGCCACGAACTGGGAGTTGTACAGGCGGGAGTAGGGGCCGTCGCGACTGAGCAGCTCGGTGTGCGAGCCCATCTCGACAATCCGCCCGTTCTCCATCACGAGGATGACGTCGGCGCCGCGGATGGTCGACAGGCGGTGCGCGATCACGAAGCTGGTGCGATCCTTGCGCAGTGCGTTCATCGCTTCTTGGATCAACACTTCGGTACGGGTGTCGACGGAGCTCGTCGCCTCGTCGAGGATCAGGATCGCGGGGTCGGCCAGGAACGCACGGGCGATGGTGAGCAGCTGCTTCTGCCCGGCGCTGACGTTGTCGGCCTCTTCGTTGATGAGCGTGTCGTACCCGTCGGGCAGCGAGTGCACGAAGCGGTCGACGTAGGTGGCGCGCGCGGCCTCGAGGATCTGTTCCTCGCTCGCATCGGGATTGCCGTACGCGATGTTGTCGTGGATGCTGCCCCCGAACAGCCAGGTGTCCTGCAGCACCATCCCGATCTTCGAGCGCAGCTCGCGGCGAGGGATCGACGAGATGTCGCGCCCGTCGAGCGTGATCATGCCGTCGTTCAGCTCGTAGAACCGCATGATGAGGTTGACGAGCGTGGTCTTGCCCGCGCCCGTGGGTCCGACGATCGCAATCGTCTGCCCCGGCTCCGCAACGAGCGAGAGCTTCTCGATGAGGGGCCGTTCCGGGTCGTAGGAGAACGTGACGTCGGAGAACTCGACGCGCCCGCGCACGGTCGGCGGGTTTTCGCTCGCGGCGGCGTCGGGGCTCTGCTCCTCGGCGTCGAGGAACTCGATCACACGCTCGAACGAGGCGATGCCGGACTGGAAGACGTTCATCATCGACGCCACCTGCGTGAGGGGCATCGAGAACTGGCGCGAGTACTGGACGAAGGCCTGGATGTCGCCGACTGTGATGGCGCCGCTCGCGACCCGGATGCCCCCGACGACCGCCACGATCACGTACTGCAGGTTTCCCATGAACATCGTCCACGGCTGCATGAGGCTCGACATGAACTGGGCGCCGAACGACGACTCATAGAGCTCGTCGTTCGTCTCCCGGAAGCGTTGCTCGACCTCGCGTTGGCGGCCGAAGGCTTTCACGACTGCGTGACCGGTGAAGGTCTCCTCGATCTGCGCGTTGAGCATCCCGGTGCTCTTCCACTGCGAGATGAACTTGGGCCGCGACCGCTTGGCGATCGCGCGCATGCCCCACACCGAGACCGGCACCGTCGTCAGCGCGACGACCGCGAGGAATGGCGAGATCGTGAACATCAGTGTTGCGGTGCCGATGAGCAGTAGCACGGACGTGAGCATCTGGCTCAGCGTCTGCTGGAGACTCTGCGCCACGTTGTCGATGTCGTTCGTCACGCGACTCAGCAAGTCGCCGCGCGACTGCTTGTCGATGTAGCTCAACGGCAACGAGTTGACCTTGGTCTCGACGTCGGAGCGCAGCCGGAACATGAGCCGTTGGATGACACCGGCCAGCATGTACGAAGCGACGATCGACAACAGCGACGAGCCCAGGTAGAGAAAGCCCGCCTGGAACAGCACGTGGTGCAACGCACCGAAGTTCATGTTGTGCTGTCTGACGCCCCTGATGATCAGGTCGGTGCCGTGGCCCAACACCTTCGGTCCGAAGACGTTCAGCGTCGCGCTGGCGAGCGCAACCAGGATGATGATGCCGAGCACGAACCGCATGGGTCCGAGCATCTGGATCATGCGGCGCACCGCGTTCGTGAAGTCCTTCGAGCGCTCGCCCGGGACACCCGCGGAGTTCCAACGTCCTGCAGCGCGGGTTTCCGGCGCCGCGAAATCGAGCTCTTCGCTCTCCTGTTCGTCGTGTTCCTGGTCGTCTATGAGCGTCATGCGGCCGCGCTCTTCTCACCGATCTGCGACTGCACGATCTCCGCGTACGTCGGCGAGCTGTGCATCAGCTCGTCGTGTGTGCCCCGACCGATGACGACTCCGTCGTCGAGCACCAAGATGTCGTCGGCACTCGCGATCGTCGAGACCCGCTGGGCGACGATGATGACGGCCGAATCCCGCGTGTAGGGACCGAGCGCCTCCCGCAATCGAGCGTCGGTCGTGAGGTCGAGGGCGGAGAAGGAGTCGTCGAACACGTAGATATCGGGCTTGCGCACGAGGGCGCGTGCGATCGACAGCCGTTGACGCTGACCGCCGGAGACGTTCGTTCCGCCCTGCTCGATGCGCGCGTTCAGCCCGCCGGGCATCTCGCGGACGAAGTCACTGGCCTGGGCGACGTCGAGCGCCTCCCACATCTCGGCTTCGGTGGCATCGGGCTTGCCGTAGCGCAGGTTGCTCGCGACGGTGCCCGAAAAGAGGTAAGGCCGCTGGGGGACGAGGCCGATCGTGTTCCAGAGCAGGTCGGGGTCGAGGTCGTGGACGTCGACCCCGCCGACCTTGACCGTGCCCTCGGTGCTGTCGAACAGCCGCAGGATCAGGTTGACGAGCGTCGTCTTGCCCGCGCCGGTGCTCCCGACGACGGCGGTCGTCTGGCCCGGCGCGGTCGCAAAGGAAACACCGCTCAGCACCGCGTGCTCGGCGCCCGGATAGTGGAAACCGACGTCTTCGAACTCGAGCGCACCGGGCACGAGCACCTCGCGGACCGGGTCGGTCGGCGGCACCACGCTGGGATCGGTGTCGAGCACTTCCTGGATGCGGTCGGCCGAGACCGCGGCGCGCGGGATCATCGAGACGACGAACGTCGCCATGACCACCGACATCAGGATCTGCACCAGATACGAGAGGTACGCGACCAAGCTTCCGACCTGGATGTGACCGGAGTTGACCTGGCTGGCACCCAACCACAGCACGCCGACGCTGGAGACGTTGATGAGGAAGTTCACGGTCGGGAACATCGTCGACATCAGCCGACCCGCGCGCAGTGACACCGCGGTCAGATCGCCGTTCGCTTCGCTGAACCGCTTCTCCTCCTCGGGCTCGCGGACGAACGCACGGACGACCCGGATGCCGGTGATCTGCTCGCGCAGCACCCGGTTGACCTGGTCGATGCGTTCCTGCATCGAGCGGAACGCAGGGACCATGCGCGACACGATCAGCCCCAGGATGATCGTGGCGACCGGCATTGCGATCACGAGCACGATCGACAGGCCGACCGACTGACGCACGGCCAGGATCACGCCGACGACGATGGTGATCGGCGCTGCGACAGCCATCGTGGCGGCCATCACGACCAGCATCTGCACCTGCTGCACGTCGTTCGTGATGCGCGTGATCAACGACGGCGCCCCGAACGTGCCGACTTCCCGGGCCGAGAAGTCGGTGACCTTGTGGAACAGGTTCTTGCGCAGATCCCGGCCGAAGCTCATCGCGACCTTGCCGCCCCAGTACACCGCGGCGATCGAGAACACGACCTGCAAGAACGTGAAGGCGAGCATGATCGCTCCCCACGTGTAGATGTAGTGCGTGTTTCCGGCGAGGACGCCGTTGTCGATGATGCGCGCGTTGATCGTCGGCAGCGTCAGCGCGGCCGATGTCTGCACCGTCTGCAACACGACGATGAGCGCCAGCGCCCGGTGGTAGGGGCGGAGGTGCAAGGTGAGGAGGCGCTTCAGCACGACGACTCTTGTCCACCGACTCCGTGCAGGAAGAGTTGTACCAACTCGTCGGGCGATCTTGGGTCGCCGGCCAACATCGGGTGTGTCGTCGACAGTGTCAGCGCGCGCAGCAAACGCGCCGCAACCATGGGCTCGACAGTGATCTCGTTGCGACTGGTCTCGAACATGCGGACGAGTGCATCGCTGTCGACCATGGGGCGCCGGGTCATCTCGTGGAAACGGGTGCTGACGCTCGACATGACCTGCCAGACGTCGATGACGCGTTGCTGGATGATGACCACTGCGGCCGCGAGGCGTTCCTCGAACGCGAGCCCGGCCGGGATGCCACTGAGCGCGGCCTCGAGCGGCCCCTGGTCGAGGGCGGATTCGATGACCGCGACGATGATCTCGTCCTTGTCCGTGAACGCCCGAAAGATCGTGCCTTCGGCGATGCCGGCCGCCTCGGCGATCTGGCGGCTGGTGACGCGGTCGCCGTGTTGCAAGAGCAGCGGCAGCGTGGCCGCGACGATCATCGACCGCCGTTCGTCGGGCGGCAGCGCCGTCGCCCGTTTCGCCTTCGTCGCTGTCGCCGGTCCGGTCACGGCAACCCATAGTAGCGGAGTGAGCCCTCACTCAGATCACCGGTCCGCCCTGTGGGCACGGTGTTGGTCAGAACCCGTCCCATCCCGGTGACCGGACCGGTCGCAGGGGAACAATGGGATATCCGCTTCTTGGCGGCTCGAACCGGGGGAAATCATGCGACGTCTACTCGTGGTGTTCGGCACATCGATGTGCGCAGTCGCCGCCCTCGGCGGGTGCTCCTCGTCGTCGAAAGCGGCGGCGAAAAAGGACGTGACGGTCACGGCGTGCACTGCGAGCCCGACCGGCGGCCATCCGACCGCGACCGGCACCATCGTGAACCACAGCAGCAAGGCGAGCCTTTACACGATCCACGTGAAGTTCAAGGACTCCGCCGGCAACGGAGTCGGGGACGGTGGCGCCGCCGTGGCAAAAGTGCAACCGTCCGCCACCGCGACCTGGCACGCGACGGGAACGCAGAATGCCAAGGGCCCGTTGACGTGTGACCTCGCTTCGGTCACGCGCAACCTCGCGCCCTGACGAACGGGATTGAGGATGCGGATGATCCACCACTCCTGGTCCCGTTCCGTCTGGCCGTGGGTGAGCACGAGTTGTCGCTGTCCGCCACGCTGACGACGTTCGGCACCCCGCGCGACATCCCCTACGACGACGAGATCGCGGTCGAGCTCTTCCCCGCCGACGACCACACCGACGCCCGTCTGTCGGCACCCTGAACGAACCGACGTTGGTTCAGGTGAAGGTGAGGGGCCAGCCCGCCCAGGCGGGGTCGGGTGAACCCGTCTGGTACGCGGCGCGCAGGTTTTCGAGCCAGGCGAGGCTGTCGGTGAGCCCTCCGGGCCGGTTGCGCGCGAGCCAGGCGGCACGATGCCGGTCGATCAGACCGCCGAGCCGAAGGGCCAACGCGTCGAGCGCCTCCCTCGGAACCGACGCGAGGGTCCCGTCGCCGGCCATCCGGGAACGCGCATCGAGGATCATCAGTTCGATCACGTCGATCGTCCAGTTGGCCTCCTCGATCAGTTGATCGGCGTCGGCGCGTCGGGGCCGGGCCCGCGCGACATCACAACGGGCGTCGGCGACGATCGCATCGACCGCGTCGAGCTCCGCCCGCGTAAGGCTCTTGCTGAGTCCACGGCCGACGCGGATCTGTGGAAAGTACAAGTGCATAACGAGGATCGAGTGGTTCGGGATCTGCGGGGTCACGGCGCGGTGCGCGTCGCCGATCGTGAGCAGTGCCCGCGCGAGTCCTCCCGTCGGATCATCGAACGAATGCGTACTCAGCGCAGCCGCGAGATCGATGTCGGCGTTGGCCTCGAGGCACCACGACACCGCGGCGCCGTAGGCGAACCCGGGGTCGCTCACCGGCGCCTGTTGAAGGTGACCGAGGTCGCCCCAGTCGGTGTTGAGATAACCGGTCCCGCCGTGTGCGAGCGCGGCCTCCGCTGCGTGCCGGCACGCCTCCACTGCGTTCGTGACCCGTCCGGCGATGGAGAGCCAGCTCGAGGTGCCCGGTGCCACCCAGAACGGCAGGCCGGCGGCGGCAAGCATTGCGGTCCGTTCGTCGAACGGGTATTCGGCGTCGTAGCCCCATTCGCAGACCGTGACCCCCGCGGGCACCTGGGCCAGGAGGGCGGCATCGCCGGAGAACATGTCGCCCCAGATGATCACCTCGTGGTCAGCGAGCTCCGGGAGCGCGCGCACGGTCGCGACCCACTCGAAGAACTCGTCGAGCCGCTCGCGCGGGAGCTCCCATGTCTCGTCGAGACCGATGTTCACCCGCCGGCTGGAGAACAACGGGAGCAGCTCGCCGAGCAATTCCCGTACGAGCGCGATCGATCCGGGGTTCGCGGGGTCGATCGTCATCGCTTCGTGGCTGATCCCGAACGGGTCGACGAATCCGTCGGGGGCGATCGCCAACGATCGGTACCGATCGTGCCGGAGCCAACGGTTCATGTGCCCGAGGCAGTTCTGGTTCGGCACGAGCTCGACGTGGCGCTCGCGGCAGAACTCGTCGAGCGTGCGGATCTCGGAGGCCGTGAACGGGCTCGCGTCGGCGTGTACTTCGGGATGATTCCGGTACGCGAACGTGTGCTCGCTGTACAGCTGGAGCTGGTTGATCTTCCACGACGCAAGCCGGTCGATCAGATCGAACAGCGTCGGCATCGTCGGCACCTTGTCGCGCGACACGTCGATCATCACTGCACGCACGGGCAGGTCGGGATGATCCCGGATCGTGCCGATCGGGAGCGATCCGTTCTGCAGCCGTGCGAGCTGCGCGAGCGTGGCCCGGGCGTAGAACGCACCCGCGTCGGCGCCGGCCACGATCTCCACAGCGTCGCCGGTGATCGTCAGCTCATAGCCCTCCGCGGGAAGGGAGCTGTCGATACGCACGGACACCGGGCCGGGCGCCGTGAGTCGGTCGCCGAGGTCGACGAAGCGCGGACGGGGCAGCAGGTTCACGCGAGACCTTTGCGATAGACGAGGTAGAAATTGCTCACCTGGCCGCCCAGCCGCGCGTACGGAACGATCGGACCGACCCAGTTGACTTCGATCGATCCGCGTCCGCGCCGGCGCAGCTCGTGTAGCGCGCCGACGAGCGCGGATCGTCCCGCGCCCTTGCCGAGCAGATCGGGCCGGACCGCGACGGGTCCGAGAAAACCGGCGCGGTTCACCTCGAAGCCGCAGAACGCGCTGATGCCCGACTCGTCGCGGGAGACCAGGAGGTTGCCCTTGTCGAGCGCCCGCAGCACTTCGTCCCGCCAGTTCGACCAGTGGGTGACCAGCCAGTGGTCGAGCTCGTCGCGGTCGGCCGCCGTCGCGAGAACGTGCCCACCGGGATCGTCCGGAATCGAAGCCAGATCGATCGTCATGTCGAAGTTCGTTTCGACGCGTTGGTAATGGTGACGCTCCAACAAGCACAGCAACGCGGTCGCCCGGCTCGGCACGCCCGCCCACAAGAAGAACGGCGAGTCGGCGCCGACCGTCAGGGTCGCATGGCCTGCGGCGCGAGCGTCGGCCTCGGCCGCGCGCACGAGCGCATGGCCGTGACCGGCCCCGCGCGCGCCCGGATCCACGACGAGCAACCGGACGTAACCCCCGGACCCACCCGTCACCGTGGCGACGACACCGACGTCGGGATCGCCGCGAACGACGGCCGGCTGCCCCGGTGCGAACAACGCGCCCTCGAGCTCCTCCTCCGTCGGTGCGTCGGCGACGCTGCGCCCGCACAGGTCGAAGATCGGGCGCAGTGCGGCGCGGTCGAGGCGCGGGAAATCCGTCACGATCCGAAGGTACCCGGCATCGACGTGAGCACGGCGAGCTGGTTGCGCGCCCGATCGAGGTTCTGCCCCGACCGCGTCGTGCGGTAGTAGAAGTCGCCTGCGATCCAGTCGGTCAGAAACCGCAGTGCTTGCTCGTAGGTCACGATCGCGCCCGCGAGCTCGAGCGCCGCGCTCTCCGCCGGTTCGGGCGTCGCGATCGACGAACCCGCGCGGTACCCGTCGAGGACGGCTTCGTAGAGCACCTCGTCGACGACGGCGAGCTCGGTTCTCGGGTCGTCCTCGGCCACGCGCGTCGTCGCGGTGCGGAGCAGATCGCCGACGTCCCAGAACCACGCCGTCGCCATGATCGTGTCGAGATCGACGAGACAGACCGCCTCCTCGCGTCGGAAGAGGATGTTGTCGAGCTTGGCGTCGTTGTGCGCGACCCGGCACGGCACCCGGGTCGCGAGATCGTCGGCGAGCAGTGCGAGCGGCGCCGCGTCGAGCGCGGCCGCGATCTCGGCGCCCACGCCGGCCACCCGGCCCTGCGGGTCCAATTCGATCGCGTCGCGCAGGAGCGCGAGACGCCGGTTCGGATCGTGGAACCGCGGCAGCGTCTCGTGCACCGTGTCCGGGTCCAGATCGGCGACCCCGGCATGAAATCGTCCGAGTAGGTGCGCGGCCGAAGCCACGCGTGCGGGGGTCGGTTCGTCGACGGGGTCGGCGTCCCCGACGCGATGCCACATTCGCCAGGTGTCATCGCCGTCGTGGACGAGCCAACCCCCGTCGTGCTCGGCCACAGGTTTCGGCACGAGATCAGGCATGAATCGCGTCGTGAGGTGACGCGCCACGAGCACGGCGTTGTCCATCAGGAGGTCGGGCGCGCCGAACACCTCGCGGTTGATTCGCTGGACGACGAAGTCGCCCGCAGCGGTGGACACCACGAACGTCTCGTTGATGTGACCGCGCCCGAAGGTCGCGATCGTCGTGACCGGTGCCGGCAACGTGAACCGCGCCGCGATCCGGGCCGCGTCGTCGATCTCCGTCATCCGAGTGCCGCTCTGACCGCGTCGACGTCCTCGGGATGGGTCACCCCGACGCAGCGGCTCTCTGACACCAGGACGCGCACCTGGGCGCCCGCCGCGACCATGGCCGCCACGACGACGGGCAGGTAGACCTCCTCGTCGCCCGCCGATGCCAGTGCGTCCCCCACTGCCCGCTCCAACTCGTCGAACACCGGGGCCCGGAACCCCCACATGTTCATGGAGACGATCTGGTCGGCTGTTACCGGGTGCACCGACGACCCCGACGAGAACCGGAGACCGTCGTGCTCGGGAGCCGGCGCGATCGATCCCTCGTGGATCGCTACGAGCACCGAGTCAGCGTCCGCCTCCACGAGCGCGCGCGACACCGATCGGTCGCCGACCAACGTGCGCCCCACGCGGAAGCCGACCAGCGCATGTTCCGACTCGGCTCCCTCGCGGAGATGGCGGCAAAGCGCGCCGAACGCGTCGGCGGGATACAGGTCGTCGGCATTCATCACTGCGCACGCGCCGCCGACCGAGTCCCTGGTCGCGAGGAGGGCATGCGCGGTCCCGGCCGGCTTCGATCGCCCAACGACGGCCGGCTGCACGACGAGCTCGATGGGCAGTGAACTCGCGCCATCGCGGTGGCCGTCGATGTGGGCGCGCACCGCGTCCCCCGCGCCCGGCGCGACCGCGATCACCGCCTTGGCGAAACCCGCGGCGGCCGCCCGCCGGATCAACACGTCGATGATCGCGGTGCCGTCGGCGCCGACCGCGGCCAGATGCTTCGTGCCTCCGAACCGGGTGCCGAGGCCACCCGCGAGGATCACGGCGGCAGGCGCGGGGGCAGGCATCGGGCGCAGCTTCGCAGGTTCTACGCGCTGCGGGTATGCCCGCCGGGATAGTTGCCCCCGCCGAACAACCGGTCGAGCTCGTCGTAGTCGACGAAGAATCCGGCGCGGGGCAGGGCGTCGACGAACTCGACGGTGCGCGGCTTCTTGTACGAGGCGATCCGGCTCCGGCACCACTCGATGATCTCCGCGGCCTCGACCCGGCCGCCCTCGGCGACGACGACGATCGCCTTCACCGCTTGCACCCATTTCTCGTCGGGCACGCCGATGACGGCGCAGTCGACCACGCCCGGGTGGGAGCGCACCGCGTTCTCGACCTCGGCCGGGTAGATGTTCTCGGCCGCCGACTTGAGCATGCGGCCCTTCGGCGCGATGAACGAGAACGTTCCATCCGCTTCGTACCGGCCCAGATCGTTCGTGTGATGCCAGCCGTTGCGGGCGCGCTGGGCATTGAGCTCGGCGCGATTCCAGTACCCGTTCATCACCGTCGTCCCCCGGACCGTGATCTCGCCGACGCCGCCCGGCTCGACCTCGTTGTCGTCCTCGTCGACGACCCGGATCTGCACGAGCGGCGACGGGCGCCCATGGGTTCCGGTACCGGATCCGAGGAGGTTGAACGTGGCCATGCCCATCACTTCGCTCTGCCCGTACCCGCCGGCCCTGCGGCCCCACGGCGACGGGTCGGGCTGCACCATGGCGTCGAACGCAGGATTTCCGCGGTAGCCGTGGAAGGTCGAGAGATCAAGACCGAGTTGCGCGTTGGCCGTCACGACCGCGTCGACCATCGGCCCGACCAGGAACCCGCTCGTACACCCGAACGACGCGATCGCATGACACATCGCGTCGCCGTCGGAGCGCGCCACGAACAC
Source organism: Acidimicrobiia bacterium (assembly GCA_038239145.1). Taxonomy (GTDB): domain Bacteria; phylum Actinomycetota; class Acidimicrobiia; order IMCC26256; family PALSA-610; genus PALSA-610. Next base: position 12,853 of record JBBSFB010000049.1, on the reverse strand, counting down.
GTTGGCGCCGCCCATCGCGAACGCCGAGAGGTTCGCCATGAACGTGCCGATGTGGAACAGCGGCCCGGAGTTCAAGAAGACGGAGTGCTCGTCGATCCCCTGCCAGGGCGCCATAAGCGCGCCCTGCGCAAGCAGCGCACGCGAGGGAAGCATCGCCGCATTCGGGCGGCCGCTGAACGCGGCCGTGTAAACGAGGAGCAGCGCGTCGTCGGAAGCACCGTCGAGCCCCGGATCGTCGGTTGCCGCCGCGGCGACGAAGGGTTCGTACGCGTCGGGTCCGCCGTTGATGTCGTGCCAGAGCCAACGCGCCGACGACGCCGCCGCCGCGAGCTCGCGCGCCGCCGCGACCGGTTCACCGACTTCTTCGTGCTGAGCGACGATCACCCGCGGTTCGAGATCATCGATGACGAAGGCGAGCTCCTCCGGACCCTGCCGCCAGTTCGCCGGGCAGAACATCGCGCCGATCTTGGCGCACGCCAGCAACAGCTCCTGCAGCCGGAACGAGTTCTGCCCCAGCCAGAGCACCCGATCCCCGTGCCCGACCCCGGCCCCGCGCAACGCGTTCGCAACCTGATTGGTGCGGACGTCGGTCTCCCCCCAACTGAAACGCAGCTCACCGTCGCCGAGGCAGAGCGCGTCGGCGCGCGAGCGGGCATACGACCGAAGAACGTCGGCGAGCGTCAGGCGCGCGGTCGGAAGCACGGAACCGCGCCCTCTTCGGTGTCGTACCACTCGAGCCCGACCGGCATCCCGATCTCGACCACCTCGGGCGCGCACTCGAGGATGTCACCGATGAGCCGGCACCCGTTCGTGTTCGGGAGCTCGACGACACCGATCACGATCGGGAGCGCGTCGGCGACCTGCGGGATGACCGCGTGGCGCATCACGGTGAACGAGTACAGCTCACCGTTGCCGTCGTGCTCGACCCACTCGACCGCCTGGTGACGGCACACCCAGCAGAACGCGGCGGGAGGGAACCGGAAGTTCGAGCAGTTCGTGCAGCGCGGCAGCACCAGGCGGTGTTCCGCGGCCGCGGCCCAGAAGGGTTCGGTCGCCGGGTTCGAGACGAAGCTCACAAACTCGCTCGGCAGCACTCCGGATCGGATCGCCATCAGGTTTCCTCTCGAAGATTCGGTGCCAGGAGCACGAGGAACGAGATCAACGGTGGAGCAACAGGCCGGAGACCGGGATCGAGGCCGGACCGCCGGTGACGAGCGCGATCTCGGCGTCGGGCACCTGGTTGACGGCGGTGCCGCGCAGCTGCTCGACCGCTTCCTTCACGTGCGTCATGCCGATGATGTACGCCTCCGAAAGGTTCCCACCGTGCGTGTTCACGGGCAGCCCACCGTCGGGCCAACGGATGTTGCCGTCGGCGACGAACGGTCCGCTCTCGCCGACGCCGCAGAAACCGTAGTCCTCGAGTTGCAACAGCACCATGCCGGTGAAATGGTCGTACAAGAGCGCGACGTCGACGTCGGCGGGGCCGACGCCCGCCATCTCGTAGACACGTTTCGCGATCGGTCGGTGGCCGGACGACGCGAAGTATTCGTCCGGCATACCCATCCAGGTGATCGCCTGTCCCCAACGACCGGCACCGCCCTGGCCGGTGCCCATCACGTGCACGGGCGGTTGGCGGAGATCCTTCGCTCGTTCCGGCGTCGTGGTGATCACGGCGACCGCACCGTCGCACTCCATGCAGTAGTCGAACAAGCAGAAGGGCTCCGAGATCATACGGGCGTCGTAGTACTGCTCGCGCGTCAGGGGATCCTTCATCAGCGCCGTCTCCCGGCGGATCGCGTTGTTGCGGGTCGAGATCGCCACCTCGGCGAGATGATCGCGGGTCGTGCCGTAGAGGTGCATGTGCCGTTGGACGAGCATGGCGAACATCTGCCCCGGCGCCATGAGCCCCGAGTTGGACGCAAACACCGACTCCGGTGTCGACGGCGCCGAGTACGCGCCACCACTCGAGGACTTGGGCGCGAACGACGCACCGAAGCGCATGTTCGCCTGTTGCAGCGTGAGCACGCTCACCACGACGTCGGCGAGCCCGCCCGCCACCGCGGCCGCGGCGAGGCCGATCGATCCCGCCGAACCTCCTCCACCCCCGGTCAGGCCGGCGGTGAAGCGCACCTCGGGGATGCCGAGGACCTGCGCCACGAGGCTTGTGTCGATGAACGAACCGCCGTAGAGCGCGAAGCCGTCGACATCGTCGACGCTCAACCCCGCATCGGCGAGCGCGGCGAGGATCGCCTTGATCGCAAGGTCGTTCGTGGTCTGCGGGAGCGAGCGGCCCCGCCGGTGGTACGGAGTCGCACCGACACCCACGATCGCGGCGCGGTCCTTGAGCGTGCGTTCGGTCACGATTCTCCTGCGGAAAGAGGAACGAACGACGTCGCGTCCACGAGTCGACCGCGGATCCCGGTCGGGGCGCGATCGAAGCTCGTCGCGCGCGGTTGCAGATTGCTGATCAGGATTCGGTCGTCGTCGCTCGCGAGCGACCACTCGTTCGCGTCGACCCGCGCCGGGCCGCCGGGCTCCGATGCGATCGCGACCGCGGGGCCGCAGAGCACGAACCAGTGCGGATCGAGCCCGGCCGCCGCGAGCCGCTCGTACGCACCGGGACGAGCACCGATCACCTCGACGCCGCCGAACAGTTCGGCGTACCCGTGCCCGAGCGCGTCGAGACCATCCAGGATTTGCTCGTTGAGCCCGAACACTGCATGGAGGTCGAGGGCGCGGGCGAACATCGCGACGCGCAACGCGTCGCCTTCCGTCGCGTCGGCAAGCGAGAACACACCGCCACCGATCATGGTGCCGATCAGCATGGGCCAAAGGTGCGCCGACTCCGACAGCACCGAACACCAGAGCACCCGCGCCCCGGCGACCGCGCCCAGCTCCGCGAGCGCCGAGCACGAACCGCCCATCGCTCGCTCGATCTCGGTGTTCGACACCGGCCACTGCACGCGCCGTTCGCCGTCGTCGTATGCGGCGATCGCCCAGAGGGGACGGTCGTCGACCGGGTTCGCAGTCGTGGGGCTGACGGACAGAGGGCTGACCGTCATCGGGAAGCCACCCGCGGGATCTTGTGCGGGGGCCCGAGGCGCAGGAGGTCGGCATCGGGTACGAGCTCGACGTCGGGAACGACGCCGAGTTGGGTCGCCACCGAGTCGGCAACCTGCTCGCGCACGGCGCCGAGCTGGTGTGCGGGCGCGTGGTGGCCGACGCGCAGCCGCAATCGCTCCATCGCCGGCGCTTCGCGGATCACCTGAAAGAGACCGAGATCGCACGCCTCGACCGCCTCCACTGCGGCCCAGACGTCGATGGGCAGGATCGTGCGGCCGTCGACCGTCACACCGTCGCCTTTGCGGCCGACGGGCCAGATGCGCGAGTGCGTCCGCCCGCACGCGCAGGGCTTGCGGCTCATCATCACGATGTCGTCGGATCGATACCGGATCAACGGCGTCGTGGCATTCACGAGCGCCGTGGACACGAGCTCACCCCGTTCGCCGTCGTCGACCGGAGCGGTGCCGGCAGGATCCAGGTTCTCGGCGAGCGTGTCGTCTTCCCAATAGTGGAGACCGTCGTGCTCGGGGCATTGGAACGCGGTGCCGACGTCGCCCACGTTCGTATGGTCGAACATGGGCGCGCCCCAACTCTGCACGACCGCACGCGCCTTCGCGCTGAGCGGTTCGCCGGCCTGCACGAGCGCCCGGTACGACGCGAACACGTCGACGGGGTCGTAGCCGCCCCGCTCGCACGCGTCGGCCATCGCCAGGACGATCACCGAGCTCAGGTTGTAGAGACCGGTCGGGCGGTACTGCAACGAGAGCTCGCAGAAGCGCGTCATGTCGTCGGCGTCGTAGTCGACGAGGATCGGCGTCGCCCCGAACTGGTGCGCCATGCCGAACGCCGGGCCGCGGAACGTGAAGATCACCATCATCATGAAGTCGCCGGGCCGCATCCCCATCATCCACAGATCCCGGGAGAGTCCCGCGGGCACCGGGCCGTCCGAGGGTGCCCAGCGCTGGGGCGACAGCGACGGTTCACCCGTCGTTCCCGACGACGAGAGGATCGTCGTCAGCTCCGACTCGGGCAGGCACAACAAACCGCCCCACGGGTCGCCCCGCTCACTCCGCCAGCGATCGATCATGCCCTTGTCGATGAAGGGCGCCCGCTCGAAGTAGTCGTCGAGCGACGAGATGTCGCGCGGGCGGACTCCCGCTGCCTCCCACACCGAGCGGACCAACGGCGAGTGCTCGTACGCGTGGGGCAACATGCGCGTCAGCCGCTCGAGTTGCATCGCTTCGATGTCGGCGCGCGGCCTCGTCTCCGCGGCCTCGTCGAAGTAACGCGGTCCGGGCGCGGGACGTGACGCCATCAGCTCTCTGCCGTCACGAAGTCGCGCCGAGCGCCGGAAGACAGAACCGCAACACCTGCTCGCGCGCCCCGGCTGCGTCGATCTCGACACCCGACATGTGCTCTTCGACGAGACCCCAAGTCAGGGCGCGGATGAAGGTGGCGTCCCGCTCGGGTTGCGCGTTCGGAAACGTCCCGTCGACGCGCCCGGCTTCGAGCACGGCGGCGAGCGGATCCGTGAGCGCGGCGCGGACCGCCGCGAACTCGGCCGGGAATTCCTGCTGCAAGGGGATCGCCCACGTGAACATGGCGCGGGTGCGTTCACCCCGCCGGGGCTCGAACGCAGCCGCGAGCAATTCGTCGATCCAGGCGACCAAGCCTTCGCGCGGCGTCGTCGCGGCGTCGAGCCGCCGCTGCAGCAACGGGCGGTACCGGTCGACCTCGTTGTCGTAGATCGCGAGCAACAGATCCGACTTCGACGCGAAGTGCCGGTAGAACGCGCGCGTCGACAGGCCGGCCTCGCTGAGCACGTCGGCGATGGTCATCTCGGCCGCACCGTCACGGTGCAACAGCTTGCGCCCGGACGCGACCAGGAGTTGGACGTCGTCGCGGGCCCGCTGCTTGGCCACGCGGACCGCGCGTTCGACCGCTCGATCCTCTACGCGTCCGGCCATCGTGGTGAGCATATGTTGCTCACTGTTGAAATGTCAATATTCATTCGCGAACACGAGTGTTACACTCCGCGCATGCTCGACATGGAGCCCACCTCCACGTACCGAAACTCCACGTTCATCTCGACCGACTCCCACGTCACGGAGCCGATCGAGCTCTACGCAGAGCGCGTCGGCGCCGACTTCCGCGAGCGCGTGCCGCGCATCGAAGTCGTCGGCGATTGGCGCAGCCTGCTCATCGAAGGCCTACGGCCGCGCAAGTTGATGCGCGCTTCCGAACGCGAGTTCGCGATCGTCGGGGATTGGGACGCCGACGATCGCCGGCGTGACCAGTCCCGCGACGGCGTGTCGGCCGAGGTGATATTTCCGACGTTCGCGTTGCAGGCGTGCTTCGCGTCCGACGATCCCGCGTTACAGCTCGAGCTGTGCCGGGCCTACAACGGCTGGGCCGCCGACGCGTTCGGGGGGATCCATCGCCTCCTCGCGGTCGGCATGGTCCCGATGCTCGACATCGACGGCGCAATCGAAGAAGCGAGCCGGTTGGCCGACGCGGGCGTCCGCGCGCTGTTCCTCCCCGCGCGCGTACCCCAACGTCCGTACAACGATCCTGAGTACGACCGATTCTGGGCCGTCGCCCAGGATCTCGGACTCCCGCTCACGTTCCATTCCGGCACGGGTCACGAGCCGCGCGTCGTGCGCGGTCCGGGGGGCGCGGTCGTCAACTACATCCTCGGCGCGCAGCTCGACGGGCCGATGGTCATGCTCACGATGGCGGCCGGGGGCGCGCTCGACCGCTTCCCCGGCTTGCAGCTCGTCACCGTCGAGACCGGCGCAGCCTGGCTCGGGTGGATCATGACCCAGGCCGACGCGATCTACGAAGACCACGGCGCGTTCGCGCAGCCGAAGCTCTCGATGATGCCGAGCGAGCTCATCCGGCGCCAGGCGAAGGCAACCTTCATGTACGACCCGGTCGCGATCAACAACCGCGAGATCACGGGCGTGGAGACCCTCATGTGGGGCAACGACTACCCCCACCCGGAGGGGACGTGGCCGGCGTCACAGGAAGTCGCGGCCCGGCAGTTCGACGGCGTCTCCGATACCGATCTGCACACGATCGTCGCGGGCAACGCGGCCGAGGTGTTCGGGTTTGATCTCGACGCACTCGTGCTCCCGTGATCGGGAAGCGATTCGTCGCGACGATCGCGTCCGGCGTCGGCCCGCAACAGCCCGCGACGGCCACGCCCGACCGTGCGCCCGGATCCATCCGGCGCACCAGCAGCATCGACGTCGTCCGGCCCGACGGCATCGCCGGTCTCGCACGTGTCGACGGGCGCGCCCGCGACCTCGCCACCGACGCGCACGGCAACGCCCACCTCGTCGAGCGGCGGACACTCCTCGCCACCCTCGAGCCGACGTTGCAACTCGCGACGATCGCGAGCGAACCGGCGGAGCCTGCGCTCGCGTGGTTGGTCGGGTGCCAGGTCGCGTCGGGATTCCGGCGCGCCGCGGTCGACGCCGTTCCGGATTCCCGCCGCGCCGCCGACCTGCTCTATCTCCTCCTCGACGACCTCCCGGTCGCCACCCTCGTCTCGGGCTACGCGCTGCAGCGAGCCGGTCTCGTCCCGGAGATGTCGCGGGAGCGCCTGGCCCCCACGGTCGATCTCTGCTCGGGCTGGCGGGCCGGAGGCACCTTGATGCAAGTGGTCGAGGCGAGCGGCGCGCCGCCCATGACCCTCGGACCCCCCGCGCCGACGCTCGCACGCGCCGACGATGCCGACGCCTGGCACCAGCTCCCCGATGCCGCACCCCGCACCGTGCGCCGGCGCCGGCGCATCGACCTCATCGCGCGCGGCGACGGGTTGCACGTCGACGCGATGTTCCGCGACTCGCACTTCGACGACGACGGCACGGAATCGGTGGTGCACGAATACGCGCTCCGGGCCGCGATCGACGCGTCGACGTTCGCGATCATCGAGGCCGAAGCGACCCCGCACGTACTCCCCTACGTCGAATGCCCGAGCGCGGCCGCGAGCACGGCGCGGCTCGTCGGGCTGCACCTCGACGAGATCCGGGACCGGGTCCGTTCGGAGTTCGTCGGTACCAGCACCTGCACCCACCTGAACGATCTCCTGCGCAGCCTCGAAGACGTGCGCGCCCTGTTGCCGGCGCTGCGGTAGATCCGTATCGGGCCCGACGATCGGGCCCGCGCTCAAGCTCACGGTGCGTGACGCCGACGCCTCTGGGGTTGTTGCGGAGGGACGAAATGGGGTCCGACTACGAGCATGGGGCGACGCCGCGGCCGCAGGGCCTACGCGAAGCCGTTGTCAACCCGGCCAACTTCGTCGCGTTCCCGGCCATCGCCCTCCTCGCGATCGCCCGCCGGTACGGCTACATCGAGTCGGCGCCCCTGTGGCTGATCCTGGGCGAGTTCCTGTTCACGCAGTTGAGTACCGCGGCGTTCGCGCTCTGGTTCCCGCCGGGTACGCCGAAAGCGCGGCCGCGCGTGCACCTCGCGTTGGAGATCGCGTTGGTGGGCGTGATCGTCTACACGATCGGCTGGGGCGCGCTCCTCGCGGTCGGCTTCGTGTTCCCGGCGACGATGACGATCAGCTCGGACGGCTCGAAGATCGGGGTCTGGGCGACGATCTGCACGATCGTCACCGTCGCCGCGGGCGAGGTCGCGGTCGCGCTCGGTCTCGTCCGATCGATGATCTCGGAACCGACCGGGCACGGCCTCGCACTGCTCGAGGTCGCGGGCACGTGCGCGGTGATCTGGATCCTGACGTACAACCAACGCGAGAAGGAACGCAGTCAGGAGGAGATGCAACACGTCGAACGATCGCTGCGGGACAGCGAGCAGCGGTTCCGGGCCCTCGTGCAACACGCGTCCGACATCATCATGGTCGTCGCCGGTGACGGCACCATCGAGTATGCGAGTCCCGCCTTCGAGCCGACCCTCGGCTTCTCCGCGGCCGAGTCGATCGGCATGCCCGCGCGTTCGCTGATGGCCGAAGAGGACCTGGCCCGGTTCCATACGATGATGGCGGGGACGGTTGCGGGCGCGGGAACCCGCAGCGAGGAGCTCCGGCTCCGCCATCACAACGGAACGTGGCGTTGGTTCGAGACGAGCTTCACCAATCTGTTCGACGATCCGAGCGTCCGGGGTTGGGTCGCGAACCTGCGCGACATCACCGAACGCAAGGCTTCGGACGCCGCGCTCCACGAGGCCCAGGAGGTGTTCCGGCACGCGTTCGACGAAGCCGGCATCGGGATGGCGCTCGTCGATCCCGAGGGCTACATCGTGCGTTCGAACGACGCCATGGCCCACCTGCTCGCGTACGAGAGTCGCGACGCCCTGGTGGGCCTCAGCGTCATCGACATCACGCATCCCGACGACCGCGACCGGACGCGCGACAACCTCGAGGGCCTGAAGGAACTGGACAACGAGGGATATCGCGTCGAGAAGCGATTCCTGCGCGCCGACGGCGGATCCGTGTGGATCTCGATCACCGTGTCGATGGTGCGCGACGACAGTGGCCGGCCCTTGTATTCGATCGGACAGCTGGAAGACATCACCGAACGCAAGGCGATCGGCGATCGGCTCGCGTTCGAGGCCGCGCACGATGGGATGACGGGTCTCGCCAACCGGACGACGTTCACCGAGCGCGTCACCACCGCGCTCGCGGAGAACAGTGCGCAGGTCGCCGTCTTGTTCGTCGATCTCGATCACTTCAAGATCGTCAACGACGGCCTCGGTCACGCCGCCGGCGACGAACTGCTCGTAAAGGTCTCGCACCGGCTACGCGCCGTGATGCGTCCCGGCGACGTGCTGGCGCGTTTCGGCGGCGACGAGTTCGTCGTGCTCTGCGACGGGATCACGGGGCGGAACGCAGCACAGAAGATCGCGCAGCGAATGCTCGACTCGTTCGCCGACCCGATCATGGTCGCCGAGCACGAGGTGTTCGTGACGGCCAGCATCGGCATCTCGCTCTGCGATTCCGACGACAGCGCCGAACGGTTGCTGCGAGACGCGGACGCCGCGATGTACCAGGCGAAGCACGACGGCCGGGGACGCGTCGTCATCTTCGAGCCCGAGCAGCACGGGTCGGCGGTGGCTGCGCTGCGGACGGGCAACGACCTACACCGCGCCATCGAGCGGGACGAGCTGATTCTGCACTATCAACCGATCGTCGACCTCCGCAGCGGGAGGGTCGTCGGCTTCGAGGCCCTCATTCGTTGGAACCACCCCGAGCGGGGGCTCCTGATGCCGGGCGAGTTCATCGGGCTTGCCGAAGAGACCGGCCTCATCGTGCCGATCGGCGCGTGGGTGATGGAGACAGCGTGTCGCCAGACCGTGCGCTGGCAACGCATCCGCGACGAGCACCTCGTCGCCGAACCGATGGTGGTCAACGTGAACCTCGCCGCCCGCCAGGTTGCCGATCCCACGCTGGCGAAGACGGTCGCCCGCATCATCAGCGAGACCGGCATCCGTCCGTCAGCCCTGTGCCTGGAACTGACCGAGAACACGTTGATGCACGACGGGACCACGACCATCGACGCGCTGAACGCCTTGCGCAGCCAAGGCGTGCTGCTGAGCATCGACGACTTCGGGACCGGGTACTCGTCGTTGAGCTATCTGAAACGGTTCCCGGTCGGGGCGCTCAAGATCGATCGCAGTTTCATCAGCGGACTCGGCTCCGACCCCGAGGACACCAGCATCGTGCAGGCGATCGTCACCCTCGCGCACTCGCTCAACCTGGCCGCCGTCGCCGAAGGTCTGGAAACCTCGACCCAGCTCGAGATACTGCGCACCCTCGGATGCGACTTCGCGCAGGGATATCTCCTCGGGCGCCCGTTGCCGCCGGAAACGATCGGCGAACGCCCCGCCGACGACCTGACCGCGTGGCAGCAGGCTCCGCCACCCAGGATCCCGTGAACGTGTGGGCCGGGGGCCCGGCGGGGAATGCAAACAGGATGCAACGTTTCTGCCTGGCGTCCGCCCGGGATGCCGCCGCGCCCGCCCGGGATCGGCACTGGTGGACGGGTCCCGTCGAGGTGAGCGTCGACGACCTCGTGCGCCTGGCCGGGCCCGAGACCGACGTCCTCGTTCCCATCGGCACCGACGAGTGGGAAGACGACGGCCGACAGATGCAGGGCGGTCGGCTGCTCCTGGAAGACGGCAATCACCGCTACGAGGCACTGGTGCGGGCCGACGCCGAGACCGCGTGGGTCCTGGTGTTCTCACCGACCCCGCTCAACGCGATCCTTCCCGGCGATGCTCGCCTGAGCCGCCGCACTGCGGGAAATCCGCACTAGGTTTCGGGCAGGCGAGCCGTCCCCGGAAGAAGGAATCCTCCACGATGCCGCGTTACCGAGTGACCCTGACCCGCACGAGTGTCGAGATCGTGGAGGCTGCGAACCAGTTCCACGCTGCGATCGTCGCGAACGAGCTCGGCGGTGACGGCGCCGAGATCATCGGCGTCACGCCCGCCGTCGGCCGCCCCACTACGACCACCGGCGCCCGGGCCGGCGCGACGAAGGCGAGCCCGGCGACCAAGGTGGCGAAGAAGCGCAAGCCGTTGTCGCCCGAAGCCCGGGCCCGGCTCGCCCAGAACCTCGTGAAAGCGCGTGCCGCGCGGGCCGCCAAGCGCAAGAGCGCGGCCACCCCCGCGAAGAAGGCCCGGGCGGCCAAGAAACGCAGCTGAACCGGCCCCGGGACTGGTCTTTTGGGCGACCGGGACCGGATGCTTGGATCTGTGGATAGGGTTCCTGTTGCGAGCGGACCGAATTCGTTGGTCCGCCGTGCTGAGAAACGAGTATTCGTGGCACAAGGCACAGTCAAGTTCTTCAATGCAGAAAAGGGATACGGATTCATCTCGCGCGAGCAGGGTGACGATGTGTTCGTTCACTTCTCCGCCATCCAGGGCGACGGCTACAAGAGCCTCGACGAAGGTCAGACCGTCGAGTTCGAGGTCGGCCGGGGCAAGAAGGGCGACGAAGCACAGAACGTCCGCGTCATCTGACGCGATCCCACTACGTGAAGGAGCCGTCGGGCGCACCGCGCACGGCGGCTCCTCTCGCGTCCGGACCCGACCGCCGCGTGCAGAGCAAGAGCTCGATGACGACAGCGCGGCTCGGACAACCAGCCGAGATCGCGGCCCCGGCGGAGCAAGGTCCCGCCCCGAGCGACGAGCGCATCATCGCGGCCGCCGCAGCGCCGCCACGAGCAAGCTCGGCGGCGAAGCCGTGACCTTGGAGCCGGGTGCGGAGGCGCAGCAGCAACTCGCGGCCGGCTTCGGGAGCTGGGCCCTCCCGCCGGCCGGGCTGCGCCACCCGCGCGTGCCGACCGGTCACCTCATGAGCCTGCAGCCGGTGTGCGCCGCGGTGAAACCGTTACCCGACACCGTGATCGGTCTCGCCCGCGCCGCAGTCGGCCCCGCGTACGGTGAGCAGGGCCCGGAAGCGCGCGCGTGCGAGCCCGATGCCGCGAGCGTGAACCTGTATCCGGACGGCGCGCGTCTCGGCGTGCACCAGGACGGCGAGGAACCGTCGGAGGCGCCGGTCATCACCGTGAGTCTCGGCGACACGTGCACGTTCCGGCTCGCCGGCGTCGACCGCGGGCCCGGCCCTTTCACCGACATCGACATGCGCAGCGGCGACCTCCTCATGTTCGGACAGGAGAACCGCCGCATCTGTCACGGTGTGCCGAAGGTGCTCGCTGGTACCCGCGCCGGACGATCTCGGGCTGCCACCCGGGCGGCTCAGCATCACCGTCGGGGAGACGGGCCTCGCGTGACGAACGTCAGCCGGCGCGCTTCTCCGCCTCCGAGATCGCCCACGCGGCGTTGACGAGACCGATGTGGCTGAACGCCTGGGGGAAGTTACCGAGCAACTCGCCCGTCGCACTGTCGACCTCTTCGGACAGCAGACCGAGGTCGTTCACGAACGCGGCCGCCCGTTCGAAGACGACGCGGGCGCGCGCGGGCTGATCCGCGACCGCCAACGCGTGCGCCAGCCAGAACGTGCAGAGGAGAAAGGTCCCTTCCTCGCCGTCGAGACCATCCTGCGACCGGTATCGGTACACGAGACCGCGGGCGTCGGTGAGGTGTGCTTCGGTCGCGTCGATGGTCGCCATGATGCGCGGATCGTCGGCGGGAAGGAACCCGACGAGGCCCATTACCAGGTTCGACGCGTCCAGCTCGTCGGAACCGAACGACTGCGCGAACGCGTTCGCCTTGTCGCTCCATCCGTGCGCCAGCACCGCGGCGTGGATCTCGTCCCTTACTTCCTTCCAGTGTTCCACGTGTTCGTGCCCGTCGAGCCGATCGACGAGAGCAACCGCCCGCTCCAACGCGAGCCAACACATCAACTTCGAGTACACGAAGTCGCGCGGTTCGCCGCGCATCTCCCAGATGCCCTGGTCGCGCTCGGTCCAACGCGTCGCGGCCGCGTTCGCGACGTCGATCATGAAGACCTTGATGGCGGGGGCAAGCTCCTTCAGGTTGTCCGAGAGCCGGTACAACGAGTTGAGCAACTCGCCGTAGACGTCGAGCTGGCCGCTGAGTCCAGGCGCCGTTCCCCACCCGCACCGGCGCACTGTCTCGCCAGCCCGGCAGATGGCCGAGCTCGCGCTCGGTGAGATCGCGTTCCCCGCCGATGCCGAACATGATCTGGAGATCGGAACCGCGGCCCACGGACGCGGCCGCCGAGGTGGTCACGTACTCGAAGAAGTCGTCGGCCTCGTCCGGGCACGCCGCGACCCACAGCGCCTCGATGGTGAAGCTCGCGTCGCGCACCCACGAGTAGCGGTAGTCCCAGTTCCGACT
>JBBSFB010000048.1:0-31854 GCA_038239145.1 Acidimicrobiia bacterium | reverse complement strand
GCATTCGATCCACAGCGCCGACATCCTCACCTGGCTCTTCGGCCCCGCGAGCAGCGTCTACGCCCGCACCCGCAACGTGTTCGGTTACGACGTCGAAGACACCGCCGTCTGCACCATCGAGCACGACTCCGGCGTGATCGGCACGCTCATCTCGATCTTCAACGGCGTGCGGGGCCGGGAAGAGCGCCGGCTCGAGGTCTTCTTCGAACGCGGCGCCGTGGAGGTGACGACCGACTTCCTCGTCGGCGCCCGCGAAGACGGCTTCCTCGTGCAGCGGCCCGATCAGGAGCCCGAGCGCCTCGACGTCGCCGCCCTCCTCGACCGCCATTTCGAAGCCGAAGGCATCGAGCGTCGCGACTTCTTCGTCTATCTGTATCCCGCCGCGCGCGCCTTCGTGCGGTCGGCGCGCGAGAAGCAACCGGCGTCGCCGACGTTCTCGGACGCCCTTGCCGCGCACGCTCTCGTCGACGCGGCGTACCGTTCGGTCATGCGCGAAGCCGCGGTCGCGGTCGAACTCCCCCGGTAGAAGGGCGCTGCCTCCATGTCGAATCTTGCCGTTATCCAGCAGGTGTACGAAGCCTTCGAGACCGGCGACTTCGCCACGGTGCTCGGCCTCTGCGATCCCGAGGTGACCGTCACCCAGGACGAGGCGTTGCCCTGGGGTGGCCACTACACCGGGCCCGACGGCGTTGCTACGTTCGGTCTCGCCCTCGCGGGAGCGATCGCTTCGACCGTGAAGATCGAATCCCTCTTCGAGTCCGGCGACCGCGTGGTGCAGTGCGGCCGCACGCGTGGCACCGTCAACGCGACCGGCGCCACGTTCGACATTCCGGAGACCCATATCTGGACCCTGCGCGACCGCAGGATCGTCGCGGCCGAGTTCTACATCGATAGCGCGGCGATGCTCGCCGCGCTCGGGTCCTGAGCCGCCGCCGGCGACGACCGGGACCCGCCTACGACCCGTCGGCCGAGGATCGGACCAACCGGCGCAGCGTGTACGGCAGGATCCCACCTTCGAGGAACACGTCGAGCTCGAACGGTGTGTCGATGCGGGCCCGCATCGGGAACTCCTTGTGGTCGGCCGACACCGTGACCGTGCGCGGCAACGTGCCTTCCGACGCCAGCGCCTCGAGCCCGACGACGCGGTAGACCTCGTGCCCGGTGAGGCCGAGCGACGCGACCGTCGCCCCATCGACGAACTCGAGCGGCAGCACGCCCATCCCGACGAGGTTCGACCGGTGGATCCGCTCGAAGCTCTCGACGAGCACCGCCCGGATGCCGAGCAGCTGCGAACCCTTCGCGGCCCAGTCGCGCGACGACCCCGAGCCGTACTCCTTGCCCGCGAGCACGACCAGAGGGACGGCGTCGGCGGCGTACGTCATCGCGGCGTCGTAGATCGTCGCGGGGTTGCTCTCGGGCAGATGGACGGTCACGCCACCTTCGGTTCCCGGCGCCAACCGGTTGCGCAACCGGATGTTGGCAAAGGTCCCCCGGACCATCACCTCGTGATTACCGCGCCGCGACCCGTACGAGTTGAAGTCCTCGTATTCGACGCCGTGCTCCTGCAACCAGTTTCCCGCGGGACCGTCGCGACGGATCGCGCCGGCCGGGGAGATGTGGTCGGTGGTGACGCTGTCGCCGAGCAGCGCGAGCACGCGCGCGCCGTCGATGTCGTGTTGGGCGGGCGCTTCCGCGCTGATCCCTTCGAGGAACGTGGGCCTGCGGATGTACGTGGAATCGGGATCCCATTCGTACCGGTCGCCCGTGGGTGCCGGCAGCGCGCGCCACATCTCGTCGCCGTCGAGGATCGTCGCGTAACTGTCTTCGAACATCGCCCGGTCGAGCACCGAGCCGACGACCTCGGCGACTTCGGCCTCCGACGGCCAAAGGTCGCGCAGAAAAACGGCCCCGCCGTCACGGTCGTGGCCGATCGGGTCGGTGGTGAGATCGACGTCCATCGTTCCCGCGAGCGCGTACGCGACGACCAGCGGCGGCGACGCGAGATAGTTCATCCGGCAGTCGGGCGAGATGCGGCCTTCGAAGTTGCGGTTCCCCGACAGCACCGATGCCACCGACAGATCGCCGTGGTCGACGGCTTCGCTGATCTCGGGCGCGAGCGGACCGGAGTTCCCGATGCACGTGGTGCACCCGTAACCCACGACATCGAAGCCGAGCTGGTGCAACGGCTCCATCAACTGCGCGCGCTCGTAGTAGTCGGTGACGACCAACGATCCCGGCGCCAACGACGTCTTCACCCACGGCGGCACCGTGAGCCCGCGCGCAACTGCGCTCTTGGCGAGCAACCCCGCTGCGATCATCACCGACGGGTTCGAGGTGTTCGTGCACGACGTGATCGCCGCGATCACCACGTGACCGTCGGAGAGATTGAACTCGCGGCCGTCGGCCAGCCGGACCGGGCACGTGTTCTTGTCGAGCAGCAACGGCAACGGACCCGCGCCTTCGCCCACCGGCGGCTCCTCGTGCACGGGCGTACTCGGCGCGGGTGCGGGCGGGTCGCTCGCAGGGAACGACTCCAGCGCGGGCTCTTCGGCCTTCGGCCGCTTGGCGCCGATCGCCGGAGTCGGGCCGGCCGAGGTCTCCTCCCTCCGGAACGCGAGCAGCGCGTGCTCGAAGCTCGACCGCGCGCCCGGCAACGACACCCGGTCCTGCGGACGTGACGGGCCCGCCAACGACGGCTCCACCGTCGACAGGTCGAACGAGATCGTCTCGTCGTAGACCGGTCGTACGTCGGGGTCGTGCCAGAGACCCTGTTCCTTCGCGTACGCCTCGACCAGCGCGACCAGTTCCTCGGGCCGACCGGTCGCGCGCAGGTAGCGCAGCGTCTCCTCGTCGACCGGGAAGATCGTGCACGTCGATCCGTACTCGGGCGACATGTTGCCGATCGTCGCCCGGTTCTCGAGCGGGACCCGACCGACACCTTCGCCGTAGAACTCGACGAACTTGCCGACCACACCGTGGTGGCGCAGCAACTCGGCAACGGTGAGCACGAGGTCCGTCGCGGTCGAACCTACCGGCAACGCGCCGGCCAACTCGATCCCGACGACGCGCGGCAACAACATCGACAGCGGCTGGCCGAGCATCGCGGCTTCGGCCTCGATGCCGCCGACTCCCCAACCGAGCACGCCGAGACCGTTGACCATCGGCGTGTGCGAGTCGGTACCGACGAGCGTGTCGGGGTAGACGAGGCCGCTCTCATGACGGAACACCACTTGGGCGAGGTACTCGAGGTTGACCTGGTGACAGATGCCGCGGTTCGGCGGGAACACCCGCAGGGTCTGGAACGCCGACTGGGCCCAGCGCAGGAACGTGTAGCGCTCCCGGTTGCGGGCGAACTCGAACTCGGCGTTGCGCTTGAACGCGTCGGCCACGCCCGCGACATCGGCAACGATGGAGTGGTCGATCACGAGATCGACGGGGATGCCCGGCTCGATCAGGCGGGGGTCGCCGCCGAGGTCGGCCATGGCGTCGCGCATCGCCGCGAGGTCGACGATCGCAGGAACCCCCGTGAAGTCCTGCATGAGGACGCGCGCGGGCATGAACTGCAGCTCCCGCACGCCGGCCTCGGTGGCGGCGCGGGAACGGTCGGCGAGCGCGCCGATGTCGTCGGCGTCGACGTTCGCCCCGTCCTCGTGGCGCAGCAGGTTCTCGAGCAGGATGCGCAACGAATACGGCAACGTGTGCGGGTCGTCGACGACCTTGTCGAGCCGGTACAGGTCGTAGGTACGGTCGCCGACGGTGAGGCCGGCGCGGGCTCCGAAGCTGTCGAGGGTCACGTACGCAAGCTACCTGCACACCCGTGCCCGTCACTCGCTCGGACGACCGTTACGCTCCGCGCATGGACACGGTCGTCGCGGTCGACGTCGGCGGCACCAAACTCGCGGTCGGGATCGTCGACGCCGAGGGCCGGATCCTCGATCGCCGGATGGTCCCGACCCCGCACACTCCCGACGGCGACCTCCTCTTCGCCGCCCTCGCCGCGGCGATCGACGACCTGGGCGACGCGGTCGCGCGTGCGAGGGCGGTCGGGGTGGGTTGCGGCGGACCGATGACGGCCGGCGGCGAAGCTGTCTCACCGCTGAACATCCCGGGCTGGCGCGGGTTCCCACTGCGGGCCCGGCTCGCCGACCACTGCCGGTTGCCCGTCTGGGTCGACAACGACGCCAAGGCCCTGGCCCGGGGCGAGGGTTGGACCGGCGCGGCGCGCGGCGTGCGCGACTACATCGGGATGGTCGTGTCGACCGGTGTCGGCGGCGGGATCTTCCTCGACGGCCGGCTGCTCGACGGCGCCGACGGCAATGCCGGTCATGTCGGCCACGTCATCGTCGAGCCCGACGGCGCGATCTGCGGATGCGGGGCCCGCGGGTGCGTCGAGGCGGAAGCGTCGGGTACCGCGATCGAACGTCGCACCGGACGCCCACCGGCGGCGGCACCCTTCGAAGTGAAGGCGCGCACCGGTCGCCTGGTCGGCCGCGCGATCGCGTCGGTCGCCAACCTGCTCGACCTGCGGCTCGCGGTCGTCAGCGGTTCCGTCGCGCTCGGCTACGGCGACGAGTTCTTCGACGCGGCCCAGGCCGAGGTCGACGCGCGGTGCCGCCTCGACTTCTCTCGCGGTACTCGCGTCATCCCCGGGGCACTACGCGACGACGGCCCCCTGGTGGGGGCGGCCTCGGTCGCAATCTCGGCGCGCAACGAGCGCGAATAACTCAGCGGAGCTGGAACCGGCCGCCATCGATCACGACGACGCCTTCTTGGTTCACCGTCTGGAAGATCGACTTGCCTGCGCCCTCATCCCACATCTTCACGGTGAGGGTGTCGCCCGGGTACACGGGCTTGGAGAACCGCGCGTCCATGCTTGCGAACTTGGCGACATCGGAACCGCAGAGCTCGTGCAGCAACGCGCGTCCGGTGACGCCGTACGTGCACAAACCGTGCAGGATCGGCCGCTCGAAGCCGGCGAACTTCGCGAGCTCGGGGTCGGAGTGCAGCGGGTTGCGGTCGCCGGAGAGGCGGTACAGCAGCGCCTGGTCGGGACGCGTTGCGTACGAGACCTCGTGGTCCGCTTTGCGGTCGGGCATCTTGGGCGGATCGGCGATGGCCGGGCCGCGGCTCTCGCCGAACCCACCTTCGCCCCGGATAAACGCGGCGAAGCGGCTCGTCCACGCGGGCTGTCCGCTGTCGACGTACGTCGCCTCCGCCTCGAGCCGCACGACCGCGGCCTTGCCCTTGTCGTAAATACCGACGATGGTCGTGACGGCGTCGACGGCACCCTCGGCTGGGATCGGACCGTGCACGGTCACACCCTGCTCTCCGTGCAAGAGCATGCGGAAATCGAACTCGCCCCAGCTCGGAAGGCCAGGACCCCCGCCCATGCCGAGCACGACCGGCATGGTCGGCAGCACACGCTGCTCGACGTTCTGCGAGTTCTCGGTCGTGAACTCGAGCTCGAAGCCGGTCGGGTCCATCTGACCGGCGCCGGTGCCGAGCGCGTAGAGCAGCGCGTCCTTCGACGTCCACGAGTGGCGCGCGGGATTCGACACCGCACCAACGGAGTCCAGGTTCATCGGCATTGAATAGCTCCTCGTTCTCGGTAGTTCACGACATCATGTTCGACGGTTCCGTGGCGTCGGCGACGAGGCCGGGAATGACCTTCGTCAGCTGCGCCGGTTCCCACCGCATCTTGTTGTTGGTCGCGGTCGGGCCGCGATGCCAACCCTCGGCCACCGAGACACGATCGCCGTCGACGAGGAACACGCGCCCACTGACGTCTTCGTTGTCGTTCGAGCCGAGCCATACGACGAGCGGCGAGATGTTCGCCGGATCGAGCGCGTCCCACGAGCCTTCGGCCGGGGCCCCGAAGCCGAGGTTCTCGGTCATGCGGGTGCGGGCGACGGGGGCGATCGCGTTCGTGCACACGCCGTAGCGGCCGAGCTCCAGACCACAGATGATCGTGAACGCGGCGATGCCGGCCTTGGCCGCGCCGTAGTTGGTCTGACCGGCGTTGCCGAAGATGCCCGACGGCGACGACGTGTTGACGACGCGCGCCTTGAGCGGCGTACCCGCCTTGGCCTGGTCGCGCCAATACGCGGCCGCGTGGCGGGTCGGCGAGAACGCGCCCTTGAGGTGGACCGCGATGACCGCGTCCCATTCGCTCTCCTCCATGTTCGCGAGCATGCGGTCGCGCAGGATGCCGGCGTTGTTCACCAGGGTGTCGAGATGACCGAAGGTGTCGATCGCGCGCTGGATCATGCGACCCGCGCCGGCGAAGTCGGCGACGTTCTCCCCATCGGCGACGGCCTCGCCGCCCATCGCCTTGATCTCCTCGACCACTTGCATCGCCGCGCTCGGGTCTCCACCCTCGCCGTGCATGTCGCCGCCGAGGTCGTTGACCACGACGTTGGCACCCTCACGCGCGAAGGCGAGTGCGTGCTCGCGGCCGATTCCCCGGCCCGAACCCGTCACGATCACAACGCGGCCGTCACAAATGCCCATTCGAGAGTCCCTCGCTTCGGAGCTGCTCACGCAGCTGGTGTTTGTAGAGCTTGCCGTTGTCGTGCCGGGGTAGCGCCTCGACGAAGATCACGCGACGCGGACACTTGTAGTGCGCGATCCGGTCCCGGCACCACTCGACCAGATCGGACGCGAGGGTATCGGTCGGCTCGATTCCGGCCTGGGGCTCGACCGCCGCGACCACGATCTCACCCCACTCGTCGTCGGGGTGTCCGACCACCCCGACGTCGCCCACCGCCGGGTGCGCGAGCAACACGGCCTCGACCTCGGCCGGATAGATGTTCACGCCCCCGCTGATGATCAGGTGGGCGCTGCGATCGGTCAGGAACAGATAGCCGTCGGCGTCGACGTACCCGACATCGCCGAGGGTGAAGTGCGAGTCGCGGTACGACTCTTCCGTCTTGGCCGGCGCCTTGAAATACTCGAAGCGGTCGTCGTCGGGGGCCCGGAGGTACACCGTGCCGACCTCGTCCGGTCCGGCCTGCGCACCGTCGGCGTCGATGATGCGCACGTGATCGGGCGGATTGACCCGACCGACCGTGCCCGGCTTGCGCAACCACTCGTCGGGACCGACGAGCGTGCCCGCGCCTTCGGTCGCGGCGTAGTACTCCCACACGATCGGACCGAGCCACGCGATGAGGTCCTGCTTCACGGCGACAGGGCACGGCGCCGCACCGTGGATGATGAAGACGAGCGTCGAGAGGTCGTAGCGCGCCTTGACGTCGTCGGGGAGCGACAGCAGGCGGTGGAACATCGTCGGCACCATGTGCGTGTGCGTCACGCCGTGCTGCTCGATCAGCGCGAGCGTCGGCTCCGCAGCCCAGCCGTCCATCATCACGATCGGCACGCCCATCGCTGCGGGCGCGGTCAACGAGAACGACAACGGCGCCGCGTGGTACAGCGGGCCGGTACAGAGATGCACGTGGCGGTCACCGCGGTACTGCGTGAGCTGAGCGACGCCGAGCGCACCACGCGGGTCGGGGCTCCGCCGTACCCCTTTCGGACGCCCGGTCGTGCCCGACGTGTAGAGCATCGTGCTGCCCGGCTCCGGGTCGTCGATGTCGTCGCCGCGCTCAGGCGCGAGCACGTCGTCCCAACGATCGAAGCCGTCGACGTCACCGCCGACGGAGACGAGCGCGCGCACACGGGGTGCGAGATCGGCGGCGGTGCGCGCCGCGTCGGCGAAGCGGGCGTCGGCGACGAACGCGGTCGCCTCGCAGTCGTCGACGATGTAGCCCGCTTCCTCGCCGGTGAGGTGCCAGTTGACCGTCGTGAGCCGGAGCCCCGACCGTTGCGCGGCCTCGACCGTCTCCAAGAACTCGGGCCGGTTCGAGCACATCAGCGCGATGCCGTCGCCGGCCTTCACCCCGCGGGCCCGGAGCGCGCGCACGAGCCGGTTCGCGTTGGCGTTCACTTCCGCCCGGGTCCGGTCCCCGGCGTCGGAGAGCACCGCCGGTCGGTCGCCGACCTCGGCGGCCCAAAACGCGGCGAGCATCCCCCGGTCGGCCGCGGCGTAGACCTGCTCGAGATCGGGCGCACTCACCGGGCCGATGCTTGCCGGTCGCTCCGCAGACCGCAACATCCGAACCGGCGTGACGGCGGCATCTACACGATGCCGCGCTCACGCCGGCTCGATCAGTTGGCGGCAGCGCGGTCCCGCTCCACTTCGTCGAGCGACTCGTACTCGGCCCCGGTGTCGGCGAAGTCCTCGAACTGGATGACGCCGATATCGGTGAAGCGCTCACGCAGCCAGCCGTCGGCGGCGTCGAGCAGGCCGAGCTTCTTGCAGTTCGGCACGATCTTCGAGAACAACAGCTGCTGGAAGATCTGCTGCGCGGGCGGGTTCACCTTCTCCATCGTTCGGTAGATGGCGTCGGGATCCACCCCCATCTTCGCCCACATCTCGGTGTGCGCGAACCGGCGCTGCAACCGGCGGGCGACGTCGAACGCGAACTCCTGGCGCTCGCGCAGCTCCGCGTCGGTGAGGCCCGTGTAGAACTCCTGCAGCGACAGCACGCCGAACGCGACGTGCCGGGCTTCGTCGCTCATGACGTAGCGCAGCAGCTTCTTGAGCAGCGGCTCCGACGTGATCTGTTGCATCAATCCGAATGCGGCCAGCGCCAGTCCCTCGACCATGATTTGCATGCCGAGGTAGGCAATGTCCCAGCGGGCGTCGGAGAGGATGTCGTCGAGAATCGCCTTCAGGTTCTCGTTGATTCCGTACTGCGTGCCGAGCTTGTCGTCGAGATAACGCGCGAACACCTCGACGTGGCGCGCCTCGTCGACGACCTGCGTCGCCGCGTAGTACTTGGCGTCGATCCACGGAACCGTTTCGACGATGCGCGCCGTGCAGAGCAACGCGCCCTGCTCGCCGTGCATGAACTGCGACAGCAGCGAGTTCTGGAGCTCGACACCCACCTGGCGCCACTCCTTGTCGCCGAAGTGCTTGACGGGTGAGCCTTCGGCCTCGGCCAGCGCCTGGAACCGGGCGGTGCCTCCTTGCCCCAGCTCGTCGGCGACCTTTTCCGGATCGACGTCGATCGACCAGTCGAGATCCGTCGACGCGTTCCACTGCGAGGTTTTCGCCTTCTCGTAGAGCTTGATGAGCGCAGGCCGGCTGCGCGTGTAGTCCCACGTGAAGATGGTGTCGAACTCGGCCGTGACCGCGTGCGCGAGATCGAAGCCGGCTTCGACACATTCTTCGTCGACGTTTTCCTGATCGACCGTTGTCATGACTGCTCCTCCGAGACTGCGTCGAGTAGACGCGAGATCAGTTCGTGCCAGGCGCCCTCTGCGGGAGCGTCGACCTTCAACGTGCGCAAGACGAGCGCCCCCATGGCAAGCGTGAGCCCGAAGCGCGCGAACACCGACGGGTCGACCGTGGGATCGATCGCGCCGTCGCGCTGCGCTCGTTCCACGACGTCGACGAGCACGCGCTCCCGGGACTGCAACCGTTCGCGCAACCCGGCCGCAAGCGCGTCGTCGCGCCGCGCCGCGGCGATGGCATCGATCAGCAGCGGCAGCTCGCGTCGCGGTCGTACGAGCTGGTCGCCGAGGAGCTCGAGCAAGGCGCGGGGCTCCAGACCGAGGCCGGCCGCGATGAGCCCGTCCATCTCGACGCCCGCGCGGGCCCCGATCGCTGCGAACAACAACTCGTCCTTGCCCCGGAAGTTGGCGTAGATCGCGCCGGTGGTGAGACCCGCGGCCCGGGCAATGTCCTGGAGCCGGGCGCCGTCGTAGCCCTGGTCGACGAAGACCTCGACTGCTGCCGTGAGCAGCCGTTCCCGGGTCGATGCGTCCTGGAGCACGGCCATGGCTCGATGATAACGGTCATTATCCGAGGTGACAAGGCACCGGGCCGCCCCGTCCGGGCGCGAAACTGCCCGCATGACCGCCGGCGTCGATCTCGACCTTCCCGTGACCCTCGCCGACGTCGAGGCCGCGGCCGAGACCATCCGGGGCTCGGTCCGCGTCACCCCGACCGCCCACTCGGAGACGCTCTCCGCCATCACCGGCGCCCGGGTCTGGCTCAAGTTCGAGAACCTCCAGTTCACGGGCGCCTTCAAGGAACGCGGGGCCCGCAACTTTCTCGAGCACATGTCGGTCGCCGACCGGGCCCGGGGGGTCGTGGCCGCGTCGGCGGGTAATCACGCTCAGGGTGTCGCGCACCACGCCCACCTGCTCGGCGTCGACGCGACCATCGTCATGCCGGCCGACACCCCGTTCGCGAAGGTGTCGAACACCGCGCACCACGGGGCTCGAGTCGTTCTCGAAGGCCCCGACTACGCCGCCGCGCTCGAGGGCGCGGTCCGGCTCGCACACGAGACGGGCGCGACGCTCGTTCCCGCGTTCGACGACGTCCGCATCATCGCGGGTCAGGGAACAGTCGCGCTCGAGCTGCTCGAACAAACGCAGAACGACCCACTCGACACGATCGTCGTCCCGATCGGCGGCGGCGGTCTCATCTCGGGAATCGCGGTCGCAGTCAAGGCGCTCCGGCCCGAGGTGCGCGTCGTCGGGGTACAAGCAGAGGGCTACGCGGGAATGGCCCACGCGCTCGACCGGTTACCCGCGCCGACACGCGGCCCGACCATCGCCGAGGGCATCGCCGTCGCCGACCCGGGCGCGCTGACCCGACGCTTCGTCGCAGAGCTGGTCGACGAGATTGTCGTCGTCTCCGAGCGGCGCATCGAGGAGGCGATCGCACTCGGCGCGGAGATCGAAAAGACGATCCTCGAAGGCGCGGGCGCGGCGGGACTCGCGGCGTTGCTGGAACACCCGGACACATTCCGAGACCAGAACGTCGGCATCGTGCTGAGCGGCGGCAACATCGACGCCCGCATGCTCGCCTCCGTGCTGCTGCGGGCGCTCGCACGATCGAGCCGGCTGGTCCGGCTCCAGATCGAGCTCCCCGACCGGCCCGGCGTACTCGCCGCGGTCGCCGAGATCGTGGGCGGCCTGCGCGCCAACATCGTCGACGTCGAGCACCGCCGCGACCTACCCGGTGTGGCGCTCAAGAGCGTGCGTCTCGACCTGTCGGTCGAGACCCGCGACCGCGCTCATGCTGACGAGATCGTGAACGCGCTCGTAGCGGGCGGCTTTCGCGTCGAGGTGGTGTGAAAGGTTGTCTACAGCCAATGTGTGACTAGTGTCGCGGTTTCCAAAGGGAGGCACACAGTGCGAAGGTTTGCAATCTTGGGCGCCGCCGCCCTCATGGCAGTCGGCGTCGCCGCCTGCGGGAGCAGCAGCAAGACGAGCTCGGGCAGCGACACGACAACGGCCGCGGCGGCGACCACGACCACGGCCGCGACCACTCCCACGACGGCGCTGACGCCGATCGACTGCAGCGGCACGAGCGCGTACGTGACCGACATCGGCACCGCGACCGACTTCAAGCCGGTCACACCCGACACGCTCACAATCGTCACCAGCCTGCCCGGTCCGGGCTTCTTCGTCGGCAGCAACAGCGACCCGACCAAGATCACGGCCGGCTACGAGTACGACATGGCCAAGGCGATGGAACAGGCGTTCGGCCTGCACAAGCTCGTCGTCCGCAACGAGAACTTCGACGCGATCACCGCCGGAACCGTGACGAAGTACGACGTCGCGCTGTCGCAGATCTCGATCACCTGCGACCGCGCCAAGGTCGTGAAGTTCTCGATCCCCTACTTCCAGTCGAACCAGGGCGTCCTGATCAATAAGGACGGCGGCACATCCGTCACGACGCTGGCCGAGGCCAAGACGATCCAGTGGGGCGTGCAGACGAGCACGACGGCGATCGACCTGCTGAACAAGATCAAGCCCGACAAGTCGCCGAAGGTCTTCCAGAACCTCCCCGACGCCTACGCCGCGTTGCAGGCCAAGCAGATCGACGCCGTGCTCATCGACACCGCGATCAACCTCGGTGAAGCCGCGCAGTCGAACGGCAAGTTCGACGTGGTGTCGCAGTTCGCGCAGACCGGCGGCCCCGACCAGTACGGCGCAATCCTGCCCAAGGACTCGACGAACGGCGGCGCCGTCAATGCAGTACTCAAGAACCTCGAGGACTCCGGTCAGTTGAGCCGGCTCGCAAAGACCGATCTGACCGCCGATCCGGGAACCCTGCCCCTCATCACGGTGCCCTGACCCGCCGGATCCTGAGCGCTTCGGGGCCTGAGCACACCGCTATGGCACCGGAGGAATCGATCTCAGTCGTACCGCCCGGCGCATCTGAGCGCCGGGCGGTGCGCTTTCGCGGCAACCTCGTCGCCGCTTCGTGCGCGGCGATCGCGTCGATCGCCGTGGCCGCGTTCGCGCTGGCCATGATCTGGAAGTTCGACCAGTCGTTGCACGTGAGCGGCGTTCGGGTCGCAATCGCACGGTCAGTCGAGATCGCACTCGGCCTGGCGACGCTCGTGGTGCCGTTCTACGGATCCCGGGCGCTCGTGACCTCTCGCCGCGCGGAACGGCTCGCGGCCGACGGCGATCGCCCGAGCGCGCGCATCGCTGTCGAAGACTCACGCGACCACATCTGGGTGGTCGTCGGCATCGGGCTGACGGCCGCGGTGGTGGGATTCGTCGCGTTCGTACTCTCGGCGAACCACGGGGCCGTACGCACGGTGCTCTTCGACTGGTCGATCATCTGGCGCGGCCACACCGGGCTTCTCAAGGGCTTCTGGCTGAACATCAAGTTGTTCGTCGTGAGCGAGGTGCTCGTTCTCGTCTGGGCGCTCGTCGTTGCCGTCGTCCGATCGTTGCCGGGGCGGGCGTGCGCGCCGATCCGCTTCCTCGCGATCGCGTACACCGACATCTTCCGCGGCGTGCCTGCCGTCATCGCGATCTACCTGATCGTGTTCGGGTTCGCGCTGGCGGGCGTGCCCGTGTTCAAAAGCATGAGTCAGAACGGTCAGGTGTTCTGGCTGGCGATCCTCGCGCTCGTCCTCGTGTACGGCGCGTACGTCGCCGAGGTCTACCGGGCCGGGCTCGAGAGCATCCACTGGAGTCAGGCCGCCGCCGCGCGTTCTCTCGGTTTGTCGCAGTGGCAGACCCTGCGCCACGTCGTCATCCCCCAAGCCGTGCGTCGCATCATCCCGCCGCTGCTCAACGATTTCGTCGCGCTGCAAAAGGACACGGCCCTGGTCGCGTTCGTCGGCGCGCTCGACATCTTGAACTACGCCACGATCTACAAGAGTCAGTACTTCAACCTGTCGCCCGTCACCGGCGCCGCGATCGCGTTCCTGATCATCACCATCCCGGTCACCCGCTTCGTCGACTACCTCATTCGCATCGACAAAGAACGGACGCAGGCCGGATGAGCGCGTTCATCGAGCTGCGGGGAGTGCACAAGTCGTTCGGCGACAACGAGGTGCTGCGCGGCGTCGACCTCAGCGTGGACGAGCACCAGGTCGTGTGCCTCATCGGTCCGTCTGGGTGCGGCAAATCCACGCTGCTGCGCTGCATCAACGCGCTCGAGCCCATCCAGGGCGGCGAGATCTACATCGACGGCGATCGCGTCTCGGGGCGTGGCGTCGACGTCAACGCGCTGCGCGCTGACGTCGGCATCGTCTTCCAGAGCTTCAACCTGTTCCCGCACATGAGCGTGCTCGACAACGTGTCGCTCGCGCCGCGCAAAGTGTTGAAGGTAGGCAAGGAGGAAGCAGCTGAGCGGGCCTATGGGCTCCTCGGCCGGATCGGACTCGCGGAGAAGGCCTACGAGTTCCCCGACCGGTTGTCGGGCGGTCAACAACAACGGGTCGCGATCGTGCGCGCGCTCGCCATGCAACCGCGCGTCATGCTGCTCGACGAGGTGACGAGCGCGCTCGATCCCGAGCTCGTCTCCGAGGTGCTGACCCTGGTGAGCCAGCTCGCACGCGAGGGAATGACGATGTTGCTTGCGACCCACGAGATGGGCTTCGCGCGAGAGGTGTCGAGCAAGGTCGTGTTCCTCTATCGAGGACAGATCGAGGAGGAGGGCCCGCCCGACCGGATGTTCAACGATCCGCAGAGCGAGCGGACGCGCGGCTTCCTCCGCAGCATTATCGAGGCCAAACGGCTGTAGGTTTCGGCCATGGCTGGTGGGGGTGACATCGCAAAGACCGAGGCCGAGCTCGCGGTCTTCCGACTGGACGGTCGCGAGCCGCGGCGTTGGAATCGAGGCGTCGTCATCCGGTTCGTGCTCGCGGTTACCCCGACGGTGGCGTTCGCGATCCTCGGCGCCGTCGAGCAACATCTCCAAGCCCATTGATCCCAGGCCCGTGATCGACGTTCACCCGGCGCGACCCGACGAGTACGCGCGGGTCGGCGCGCTCACGATCGCCGCGTACAGCACCCTGCCCGTCGACCACCTTTGGGGTGGCTACGCCGAGGAGATCCTCGACACGGCGACCCGAGCGCGTCACGCCGAGATCCTGGTCGCAGTCACCGACGACGGCTCGATTGCGGGCGCGGTCACGTACGTCGGCGACAGGAGCTCTTCGTGGAGCGAGTGGACCGAACCGGGCGAGGTCCAGTTCCGCTTGCTGGCTGTCGACGCTCAGCTGCGCGCGCGGGGCGCCGGGACCGCGCTGGTGCGGGCGTGCATCGAGCGGGCAACCGCCGCCCGGCGACCGGTCCTGATCCACACGACCGCGTGGATGGATACCGCCCAGCGCATGTACTCGCGCCTCGGATTCACCCGGCGCCCGGACCGCGACGTGAGCTACGAGGTCTGGAACGCCGAGCCGACGCCCGATCTGCCGTCCGCGTGGGTCGGGCAGCCGTTTTTGGCGTATTCCTGGGGGCATTCGGCCTGATCAGAGGGAGACCGATCACCCAGCGCGTTTGTATCGTCACTGGTGTAACGTGCGTTCTTCGGTCGAGGCACGCGGCTGTTGGGTTGGGGAGCAATGGGCGAAACGGCGGCAAAAGGGCGTCGGATCACGTATCTCGACGGCCTGCGCGGCCTCGCCGCACTCCTGGTCGTCTTCTTCCACACCAGCTCCGCGTTCGTCCCCGCGATCATCTACGGCACCGCTCACGGCGGGATCGCCCACGTCTTCTACTCGGCGCCGATCCTGAACATCTGGATGCAGGGCAACTTCATGGTGTGCGTGTTCTACGCACTCTCCGGATTCGCGCTCGCCTACGCCACGTTGTCGCGCGGCGGCGTGGGCTCGGCGATCTCGGGACTCGTCCGCCGCTACCCACGCCTCGCGATCCCCACCATGTGCGCAACCGTCATCGCGTTCGTGATGCTCCGGCTAAAGCTGTTCCCAGTTCAGCGCGCCGCCGCGATCTCGCACTCGTCCTGGCTCGCCGGACTCTGGCAGTTCACCCCGTCGCTCAAGGGTGCGGTGCGCGAGGGTGCGATCGGGGTGTTCGGTTCGCACGGCTCTGCCTACGACGCACCCCTCTGGACGATGCACAACGAGCTGCGCGGCTCGCTGATCGTGTTCGCAGTGCTCATCCTGGCGCCCAGGCGCGGGTTGCGCATGATTGCGTACGCCGCGCTCGCGATCCTCACGTTCCACAGCTATCTGCTCGGCTTCGTCGCCGGGATGGCGATTTGCGAGCTTACGTTGACGTACGGCCAGCGGGGCGAGTCGCTGGCCCGTAAGCACCTGTGGTGGATCGCGCCGATCGGGATCTTCGGCCTCGTGCTGGGCTCATACCCCACCCCCAGCTCGACGATGCCGAGCTTCTACGACCACCTCCTGCCGCACATATTCGGCTCCGGTGCGTTCGCGCAGCAGATCGGCACGAACGTGGTCGGTGCGATCCTCGTGCTCGTCGCGGTGGTCGCCCTCCGGCCCGTGCAGCGCGCCCTCGAGACCGCGCCGATGCAGTTCCTCGGTCGCATCTCGTTCGCGTTGTACCTCCTTCATTTCCTCGTCATGGGGTCGCTCGGCGCCGAGACCGTCATCTTCCTGCACGGTCCGCTGCCGTACGCGATCGCCGCGATCGCGGCGTTCGTCGTTGTCGTCGGCGTCTCGATGCTCGCGGCGTGGGCGTTCACCCTCTTCGTCGACGAACCGTCGACCGCGCGGCTGAAGCGCGCCTACCAATGGATCGCACGCCACGTCGTCCAGATCGTGCCGGTCGCCGGTCCGGTGCTCGCGCCCGCGCGCAAGCCGGCTGCGCCGGTCACGATCGAACCCGTCCCTCCTGACGAAGCCGGCCACCGGGCGGCGGCCGGTTCCGACACTGTGAATCGGAGCCCAGCGGCCCGGTCGTGGTAGCAAGGGCTCGCCTTACCGTGGAGGACCCAGATGCCCGACAATCCCGAACAATCTCGGGTGAATTTGATGCCGACGTTCTTGGGAGTCGCACTCGCAATGCTCGTCGTCGCGACGATCCTCATCATCGGGTTGGCGCGACGACCCTCTGGCGGTCTCAGCCTTCCCGCCGGTTACAACGTGGTACACGTCAGCGAGTACACGTACGGCTTGCGTTTGGCGGACACGACGATTCCCGCCGGTAACACGGTGTTCGTCGACAAGAACACCGGCGACATTCCGCACGAACTCGTGCTGTTCAAGACCGACCGCCTCGCCGCGAATCTGCCGCTCAAACCGGACGGCACCGCGGACGAAGACTCTCCGCTCCTCGAGGACGACGCCGACTCCGGCAGCGCGCTTGGCGCCGGCGAGACACGGCTCCTCGCCGCCAACCTCGAACCCGGGCATTACGTCCTCGTCTGCAATCTTCCCCCAACCCACTACACGTCGGGGATGCGCCTCGACATCACCGTCAAATAGCGCAGCCGACCATCGGACGATCTGCCGACGACGTCGGGCGCGAAAGGCGCGACGCGCTAGCTATCAGGCTGGTTGAGCTCGATGAAGTTGCCGCTGGGGTCGTGCAGGAACGCCTGCCGACCGGCGCCGATCAGGTGGTCGATCGTGTTCACCTTGTAGCCCGTGGCGCGGATGTCGGCCACTGCCGACTCGAGGTCGTCGACGCGGATCGCGAAGTGGTCGCCGCCCGAACGGATCCCCTCACTCTGCATCAGGTGCACCTGCTGGCCGCCGGCGTCGAGCCAGTACCCACCGAAGCCGAAGTCGGGCCGGTCCTCGACCACCGAAAGGCCGAGCACATCCGTGTAGAACGCCTTCGCCTCGTCGGCGTCCCGGACACAGATGGCAACGTGGTGGATCCCCGACGGCTTCATGGCCCAACAGTACGTCCGCTCCCGACCGGCCGGCCAGGACCACCGTCCGCGAATCGTCCTGCCCCGCGCTCGACTTGTAGCGTCCCCGTCCGACTCGAACCGGTTCTCGGAGGCATACGTGGGCGCACTCGACGGCAAGGTGATCGCGATTACAGGAAGCGGGCGCGGGATCGGCCGGGCCGTCGCGCGGGCCGCCGCGGCTGAAGGCGCGGCCGTGGTCGTCAACGACTACGGCGTCTCGATGGACGGCAACGAGCCCACGAGCGAAGTTGCCGACGCGGTCGTCGACGAGATCAAAGCGGCGGGCGGACGCGCGGTCGCCAACGCGAACTCCGTCACCACGATGGAGGGCGGCGCATCGATCGTGCAGTCGGGTATCGACACGTTTGGTCAGATCGACGGCGTCGTGTGCGTCGCCGGCATCCTGCGCGAGCGCATGCTCTTCAACATGTCCGAGGACGAGTGGGACCCGGTCATCGAGACCCACCTCAAGGGCACCTTCACCGTGTTCCGCGCCGCGGCGTCGGTGTTCCGGGCCCAGAAGAGTGGCCGCATGATCG
This sequence comes from Acidimicrobiia bacterium, assembly GCA_038239145.1. GTDB lineage: Bacteria > Actinomycetota > Acidimicrobiia > IMCC26256 > PALSA-610 > PALSA-610. The sequence continues at coordinate 14,139 of JBBSFB010000048.1, read as the reverse complement.
GCTTCACCTCGGGCGCGTTCGCGGCGAGCGTTGCGCAGGCGAACTATTCGGCGGCCAAGGGCGGCATCGTCTCCCTCGTGCGCAGCGCCGCGGCCGGTATGCAGAAGTACGGCGTCACCGCGAATTGCATCGCGCCCGTCGCCAAGTCGCGCATGTCGGGCCAGGTTCCGTTCGGCCTCGAGATGGGCGAGCCCGAAGACGTCGCCCCCATGGTCTGCTACCTGCTCTCCGATCTCGCGAGCGCGGTCACCGGTCAGATCTACACGGTGAACGCGGGCCGCATCGCGGTGTGGAACCAGCCGATCGAAGTGCGCGAAATGCGCACGGACGGCCGTTGGGGCGTCGACGAGATCGCGTCGCGTTTCGATGAGGTCGGCGTGGAACCGATGCCGATCCTCGAGCGCCTCGCCGCGATGGAAGCCGCCGCGAAGTCGAAAGACAAGCCGAACAGCTGACCCCCGCCTACGCTCGGCGCGGTGGAAGGCATCACGCTCCAGGCCGGAAAATACGAAGCGACGTTCCGGCCCGACGTCGCCATGCTCTGCACGTCGCTGCGCTTCCGTGACGACGAATACATCGCCTGGCCCCGTCCGATCGAGCAATTCCAGGCCGGGCACGCAACTGCGATCCCGCTCGTGCATCCGTGGGCGAATCGGCTCGGGCGCGAGGGCTACGACGTCGCCGGCACACACATCTCGATCGACGGTCTCGCGCTCCCGCACGACACGCATGGTCTCCCGATTCACGGCAACCTGCTCGGCGTACCGTTCGACGTGCAGCAGGCGAACGACACACGCGTCGTCGTCGCCCTCAACTACGGCGCGCACCCGGAGAAGCTGCTCGCGTTCCCGTTCCCACACGTTCTGTCCGTCGACGCGCGTCTGCATCCGACCCGCGGCCTCAACATCGTCACCCGCGTCGACGCGGCGCCGGAAGTCAGAGTTCCCATCTCGTTCGGCTGGCACCCGTTCGTGCAACTCTCCGCCGCACCTCGGGCCGAGTGGGAGTTGCGGTGGCCGGAATGCGAACACGTCGAGGTCGACCACCGGATCATCCCCACGGGCGCGCGCACGCCGCAGGCCGCCCAACGCGAGATGATCGGCGATCGCATCTTCGACGATCATTACGCGCTCGGCGGCGACCGCACCTTCTCCATCGCCGCGGGCTCGGGCGCCAAACGCCGCACACTTACGCTGCAGTTCGACCCCTGGTACCCCTTCGCCCAGCTCTACGTTCCGCTCGACCGCGAGCTTGTGGCCATCGAGCCCATGACCGCGGAGATCGACGCACTCGGACGCGGCACGACGCCCTTCGCCGAGCCCGGCACGCGGTTCCAAGCCGCGTTCAACATCTCGATCTCCGCGGGTTGACGTCGGCCCTGCGAGCTGACGCACGTGTCAGGGAGTTCAGATAGTTTCCTCCTCATGCCTGGTGCACTCGATGGTGTCCGCATCCTCGATCTCTCGTGGGGTATCGCCGGTCCGCTCGGCGTCCTCCTTCTCGCGGAGCAGGGTGCCGACGTCATCAAAGTCGAACCACCGGGCGGCGATCCGTTCCGCGCGTACGACGGCTACCGCGTCTGGAACCGCAGCCGCCGCTCGCTCGAGGTCGACCTGAAGTCGGATCGCGGCGAAGAGGTCTTCGAGAAGCTGCTCGGCACCGCCGACGTCCTGGTCGAGTCGTTCCGACCCGGCGTGATGGAACGCCTCGGCTTCGGCTACGAGACCGTGCACGCCGCCCACCCCGGCATCATCTATCTCTCCTGCCCGGCCTATCCCGACGGCCACCGTTACGCGCAACGCCCGGGTTACGACGCGCTCGTGCAGGCGAGCAGCGGTCAGATGTGGGAGCAACCGGGCTGGCGGACGGGCCCGATCTTCCTGCACATGCCCATGCCGTCGATGGGCGCGTTCTACCTCATCTCCACCGGCGTGCTCGCGGCGTTGATCGCGCGCGAGGGGACCGGTCAGGGTCAACACGTCACGACGTCGCTGTACCAGGGCGCAATGCTCTACACCACGCAGATCTGGCAACACCTCGAGAAGTCGAACGCACCGCTGCACGAGCTGATGGGCAAGACGTATCCGCCCGGCGTCCACCAAGGGATGATCTTCGAGTGCGCCGACGGTTGGGTGCACGCGTCGATCATGAGCGGGCTGACCCCGACGAAGAGCCAGGACGCGATCCTGGGCCTCGACGATGCGCCCGATCCGTTCACGTTCATGGCGCTCCCCGCCGAGGAACGGGAGGCGTTCAACGCCAAGCGCCGGGAGAAGTTCAAGGAGTGGAAGCGCGACGAGATCGTCGCTGCGTTCCAGGAGCACAACCACGCGATCGAGGCGATCATCACGCCCGACGAGCAGTTCGCGCACCCGCAGCTGATCGCGAACGGCATGGTGAAGACCGTCGTCGACCCTGTAGTCGGCGAGACCACGCAGCTCGGCACGCCCCTGCACATGTTCGGCACTCCCACCGCGATTCAGGGTCCACAACCCATGCCGGGCCAGCACAACGACGAGATCCTGAAGGAGCTGGGACTATGACCCTCGCGCTGGAAGGCGTGCGGCTGATCGACTTCGGTCAGTACCTGGCCGGCCCCTTCGGGCCCATGGTCATCGGCGATCTCGGCGCCGAGGTCATCAAGGTCGAACCGGTGACGGGCGACGGCATGCGCATGGCGACCAAGCCCTTCTTCGGGTGTCAGCGGGGTAAGCGCGACATCGCGCTCAACCTCAAGCAGCCGCGCGGTCTCGCGATTGCGCTCGAGCTCGTCGGCACCGCCGACATCGTGCACCACAACATGACTGCGGGCGTCGCGACCAAGCTCGGCATCGACTACGCCGACTGCAAGGCCGTGAAGCCCGACATCGTCTATTGCAACACGTGGGCGTACGGACTCGAGGGGCCGCTCGCGCGCTTCGGTGGCCTCGACCCGCTGTACCAGGCGTCGTCGGGACTCGAGCACGAGTCGGGCGCGGTGCACGAGGGCAACACGCCGCTCTACTACCGCTTCGGCATGTGCGACGCATCGAACGCGATGCTGTCGGTCGTCGCGGTGCTCGGCGCTCTCTATCACCGCACGCGCACCGGCGAAGGCCAAGAGGTGTGGACCTCGCTGTTCGACGGTGGCGCGATCTACACCTCCGACGCGCACCTCGTGGGCGGCCAACCCGCACCCCGGCCGCACCTCGACAAAGAGCTCATGGGTGTGGGCGCCACATACCGCCTCTACCGCACACAGGACGACGACTGGATCTGTGTCGCGTCCGTCACCGACGACGACTTCCGCACGCTGTGCACCGTCGTCGGCGTGCCCCACATTGCCGACGACGCGCGCTTCGCTACGGCCGCGAGCCGAGTCGAGCACCGCCGTCAGCTCGAGTCGGTGTTGGAACCCCGCTTCCTCACGAAGACGTCGAGCTTCTGGACCCGCACGTTCGACGACGCCGGCGTTCCAAACGAAGTGCCCTTCGACACGCGTGGCGGCGAAGCCCCTCTGTTCGACTCCGACAACGTCGAGCTCGGGCTCGTCGCCCGCTACGAGCACCTGGTGCTCGGCTCCATGCGCCAGTTCGGCGAGCTCATCGGTTTCTCGGAGACGCCGGCGTTGGTCGGAGGTCCGCCGCCGCTCGTCGGTCAGGACACCCGCACGATCCTGCACGAGCTCGGGCACAAAGATCCGGAGATCGACGGCCTGATCGCCGACGGCGTCTGCTACGAGCCCGACGACCACTACGCCGAGCGCTTCGCGAACTAGTGCCGCGCCTGCGCGTCCTCCTGCCCGGCGCGCACACCGGCTTCCACCCACCAACAGCTGTCGGACTTTTCCGCACTATGCGCGGATTCCTCCGACAACTGTTGGTGGAGAAAAAAGGGGTCGGGCGACGGCGTGGGCTCCGTTGCCAACGCCGTCACCCGACCAGCAGCTCCGGGCTCAGGGAGCTTGCATGAGGTCAACTGCCCAGGAGCCCGAAAGCGAACCGAAGTACTTGGCGTTCCCGAACGCCCACACCGTGCCGTTGAGGCCGAGAATGTAGTAGCCGTCGTTCGAGGGCAGCGACCGCATGCGCACGCTCGACACGTACGGGTAGCCGTAGAGGTCGCGCACCCGGGGCAGGCTGCCTTCGAACGGCACGTTGAAGGCGAAGATCCCGCCGTCGTCGGCGACCATCCAGTAGCCATTGCCGTTTGCAGCCGCCGTCATCGACTTGACCGGCTGCGCGAGTCGCATCGAACCGGTGGAGCCGTGGAAGTGCGCGTCGCCGAAGGTGAACACCCCGCCGTCGGCGGCGACGAACCAGTACCCGCGGCCGTCGCTCGTCATCGTCATGTCGAGCACCGGTGCGTTGAGATGCCAACCACCGGTCGATCCGTAGAAGTGCGCGGCGCCGAAGGCGAAAATCCCGCCGTCGCGTCCGAGCAGGATGTATCCGTCACCCTCGGGCGCGGCCGCCATGCCGACGATCGGCGAGTTCAGGTGCATGCCGGCGAGACCGCCGTGGTACTTGGCGTCGCCGAACGCGTACACCGCGCCGTCGGATCCGGTCAGCCAGTACCCCCGACCGTCGGAGGTGCGAGCGGCCGCGACGATGGGCGAAGCGAGCGGCACGTTGCGCAGATCGCCATAGAAGTGTGCGCCACCGAAGACGTTGACGTGACCGTCGACGGTGACGACCCAGTAGCCGTGACCCTTGGTGCCCGCGTTGACCCGCTCGGGCGACACTGCGAGCAGCCCACCCCGAGGATTGATCAGCCCGTACCCGTACGTGTTGTCACGCCCGGCGGGCCCGAGGTCGGTCGCGCTCCCCTCGACGATCTGCCGGAGCTCGGCTGCACCGAGGCTCGGCTTCTCACCGAGGATCAACGCTGCGGTCGCGGTCGCGAACGGCGTCGCCATCGACGTACCGCTCATCAGCGCGTACTGCGCGTGGCCCTGGCCGTACGTCGACCAGATGAGATCGCCCGGGGCGGAGATGTCGACGTACGAGCCCGTGTTCGAGAAGCTCGCGTGCTGACTGCTCTGGTTGATCGCGGCGACCGCGATCGCTTCGGGATACGCGGCCGGGTAGCTCGGCTGGTTGCCGTCCTGGTACGAGTTGCCCGCGGCCGCGAACGTCAAGACCTGCTTCGACAGCGCGTACTGGATCGCGACCTGCATGCCCGGCGATGGACCGCCACCGAGACTCAGGTTGATGACTCGGGCACCGTGCTCGGCGGCCCAGATGATTCCCTCGGCGACGTTCGACGACGAACCGCTGCCCGTTGCGTCGAGAACGCGCACCGGCATGATCTTCACGCCCGGCGCCGCGCCCGCAATGCCCACACCGTTGTTCGGGTGGGCCGCGATGATCCCGGCGACGTGGGTGCCGTGCCCGGCCGGGTCGACCTCGCCGTTGTCCGCGTGGTCGTAAGTGGCTTGGTCGGAGGCGAGATCGATCCCGGCGACGACCGAGCCCGCGAGGTCTTCGTGCGTACCGAGCACCCCGGTGTCGACGACGGCGACCTTGATCCCGGCACCGGTCGAAATCGACCACGCCGACTCGAAGTCGACCGCGTTGAGCGCCCACTGCTGTGGGCGCAGCGCGTCGTTCGTCGACAACAGGTGGACCTTCTCATCGGACTCGGCCGAGAGCAACTGCTCGGTGTGACGACCGAGTCGGTTGTCCATGGTCGCGACCGCGGCGTTGAGGCCCCGCACCACGTGCATGTGTCCGCTGCCGTCACGGGTGACGGCCCACTGACCCTGGGTTGCTTCAGCGGCGCCTGCGGAACCGGCTGATCCGGCCGCGCTCAGTCCGAAGAGGACGACGAGGGCTGCGACCACGCGCCGCGCGGCAACCGCCGATGTGAGCTGAGGGAACGCGCCTCCCAAACGCATAGAGTGGGCATCGGCACGTTTCGTGAACGCCTCAAGGGGAAATAGCACTCAACGTGGTCGGGGGGACGAGAATCGCCGCCCAAGGTTCCGGCGCCCTGCCAGGCGAACTGTCCGACACCCCGGCGAACCTCTCCGCGACCAGGCCGCACACGGAGTCGTAGTCGTCAGCGGACAGCCGACAGCCGACAGCCGACGGCCTCCCATCGCCCGGGTGAAGGTCTCCAGCTCGGCGTTGTCGGCGACGCCAGCGCCGACCGCCTTGCCCACCACATCGGCGATGTGGACGGCATAGGCGATCAGGGCGGCGGAGTCCGGGTGCGCCTGACCCTTGGTCGCGTAATGACGTTCGAGGCCGGCCACGAGCGAGTCGGGCAACCGCCAGGCCCGGGCGACCATTCCACCCAACTGGGCGTGGTCGACTCCGAGCAGCTCGGCTCGGCCCGCATGCGGGTCGCACCCCCGTCCCGGACCGCTCCGATCGCTACGAGGCTGTCCTCGCCGACGAAGCGCGCATCACGAGTTTGCCGACGTCGTGGAGCAGCGCCGCAGTGGGCGTTTCCGTCGGCAACCGGCGCTTTGACAGCGGCATGAGGCACTCGGCTGCGATCGTGGCGGCCACCGAGTGGTTCCAGAGCTCGCGCTCACCGAGTCCGTACGCGGGGATCTCGCAGAACAGGCGCGTCCGCACGTTCACGTCGAGCGCGAGCACGACCACGGGCCCGGCGCCGACGCGGATGACCGCGTCCTTGACCGTCGTGATCTCGGACCGGGACGCGCTCCACGAGGAGTTGGCCCGCCGGAGCAGGGCGGCCGTCAAGGCCTGGTCGTACGCGACGACCTCGACGATCCGGGCGACATCGGGGATCTCGTCGGCGACCAGCGACGCGAGACGGGCCGCGCTCGTCGGCCGCGGCTCGAAGCAGCTGGCGGCGCGGGAAATGGCACCGAGGTCGATCACCGGGAATCGACACGGAATCCGGGTTCCTCAAGCCCCCGGTGCGACCGGTGCGACCGGAGCGACCGGCACCGCGTTCCGTCAACGCAGGAGGGAGGCCACGAGGCCGGCCTGGCCCAGGTGGTACGTGACCATGATGGCGACCGGCGCCCAACGGAATCCCTGCACGAACCGGTCCCAGGCGATCATCGAGTCGGAAGCGACGAAGAGGATCGCCCCCGCGCCCGCCACGACGTTGCCGCTTGCGAGCGCGGTCACGAGCATCGCCGAGATCACGACCATGTACGCCACGACCGCGAGGCGGAGCTCGTCGGGCTCGCTCCCGGCCGTGATGGCGCCGAGGATCCGCCGGGCCAGCGGTGCGACGACTGCAATCGTGACGACCACGGCGGGGATCAACGCCGGACCCGAGGGCCCGTGCACCCAGAATCCGACGAGATAGCAGACATGGCCGACGAGGAACGCGGCGAGACCGGGCACGAAGAGGTCCCGCGGCAGCATCAGGAGCACGTCGCCGGCGAGCGAGAAGACGAGGGCGGCGACGAACCAGGCCCGGCGCGTATGCGCATCGACCGTCGGATCGAGAAGTGTCGCGGCGACGATCAACGCCGCGAGCGTGGCCGGTTTGCAGAGGTATTCCAGGGGCTTGCGCGACCGGGCGACTGCGTACCAGTTCCCGATCGCGAACACGGAGGCCACCGCGAACCAGACCGCGGTGCCGGCGTTCACGGAGCCAACCGCTCGCGCCGCCAGCCGTCGCCTTCGTCACGGCGGTAGCGCACCCGGTCGTGGAGACGATCCGGGCGCCCCTGCCACAGCTCGAGCTCGTCGACACCGACGACGAAGCCGCCCCAGAACTGCGGCAACGGCGGATCTTCGTCGGCGAAGCGCGCTTCGATCTCGGCCGCCCGCGCCCGCAGCTCGGAGCCGTCGACGACCTCGCTCTGGGGCGACGCCCAGGCACTCAACCGATGGCCGAGCGGCCGGCTGTCCCAATAGCGCTCGGCTTCGATGGTCCCCAGGCGGGTGACCGGGCCGACGACGCGCACCTGCCGCTCCTGCTCTCGCCAGTGGAAGACCAGGGCCGTGCGGGGGTTCGCGGCGAGCGCACGACCCTTGGCGCTCTCCAGGTTCGTGAAGAACGCGATCCCCCGTTCGTCGAGGCCGCGCAGGAGCACGGTGCGGGCCGAGACGCTGCCGTCCGGATCGACCGTGGCCAGGGTCATGGCGTCGGGTTGGCGAACGCCGACGGCGACGGCCTCGTCGTACCAGCGCCGGAATTGGGTGATCGGCTCCGGATCGACCGTCTCGGGATCAAGGGGCGCAGGTCTGGGCGGCACGGGTTTGGGCGGCACGGTGGGCAACGGTGTCAGAGTGGCCGGTCCGGTGCCACAATGACGGGATGGCCTTTCACCACGTTGCCATTGCGGTTCGCGACCTCGATGCCTCCCACCGCTTCTACAGCGAGGCAATGGGCTTCGAGCTCGTCAAGGTCGAGGTCATGCCCTACATGGAAGCGGGTTGGGCCCGGCACCTCTTCTACGACACGGGCAACGGCGAGCTGCTCGCACTTTGGGACCTGCACGACGAGAACCTCCCCGACTTCGACCCCGCCATCTCGACCGGTCTGGGTCTGCCAAGCTTCGTGAACCACATCGCCTTCGACGCCGCGTTCGACGACCTCGACGCCAAGCGTGACCGCTGGCTCGACCACGGTTACGACGTCGTCCGCATCGACCACGGTTGGTGCACCTCGATCTACGCCAACGACCCGAACGGGACGATGGTCGAGTTCTGCGCGTCGACGCGCGTGCTCACTGCCGACGATCGGCGCGAGGCTCAGGAGCTGCTGCTCGCGAAGGCGCCGGCGGTCGGGTCCGAGGCGCCCACGATCGACTTCTTCGAAGCCCGTTCACGCGACGACGCCACCGTCTCGTAACGCCGCGATCTCAGTGGTCGTGTAGCCCGCGTCGCCGAGCACCGCGTCGGTGTGCTCACCGAGCTCGGGGCCGACCGAGCGGATCGCGCCCGGCGTGCGCGCCAGCTTCGGGACGACGGCGGTCATCGGTACGTCGGCATCGAATCCGGCCGCGAGCCGCACGATCATGTCGCGCGCCGCGATGTGCGGATCGCTTGCCAGTTCGGGCGCGCGGTTGATCAACCCGACGGGAACGTCGTGCGCACGCAGAAGCGCGACGAGATCATCGGCGGTACGCGTCACCGTCCACGACGCGATCACATCGTCGAGCGCCTCCTGCCGATCGGCGCGTGCCTCGTGCGTCGCGAACTCACGCCCGAGGTCGGGCCGCGCCATCGCGTCGCACAAGCGGGCGAAGACGGCGTCGGCGTTCCCGGCGATGACGACGTCGCGGCCGTCGAGCGCGGGATACGCGTTCGCGGGCGCGACGCCCGGCAGCACACCCCCGGAACGGGTGCGCGTCACGCCGGCGATCTCGTAGTCGGCAACCGTCGATTCCATCAGGGCCATCACCGCTTCGTAGATCGCGACGTCGACTTCCTGGCCCCGTCCGCTGCGGCTGCGCTCGGTCAGCGCCGCGAGCGTTCCGACCACCGCGAAGAGCCCCGCCAGCGAGTCGCCGATGGACACGCCCGTTCGGGCCGGAGGTCGATCGGCGTCGCCGGTCGTGTGCCGGATCCCACCCATCGCTTCGCCGATGGAGCCGAACCCGGGCTCGGCCGCCCGCGGTCCCGTCTGCCCGAAGCCCGACACGTGCACCAGCACGACGCCGGGATTCTCGAGCGCGAGCGTCTCGTAATCGAGTCCCCAGCGCGCGAGCGTGCCCGGCTTGAAGTTCTCGAGCACGACGTCGCAGCCTGCGGCGACCCGGAGCGCGACCGCGCGCCCCCGCTCGGTGCGCAGGTCGAGCGCGACCGAACGCTTGTTGCGCGCGATCGACGGCCACCAGAGGCTGCGGCCGTCGACGCACACGCCGTAGCGGCGCATGATGTCGCCCACCCCCGGAGGCTCGATCTTGACCACGTCGGCACCGAGATCGCCAAGGAGCTGCCCGGCGAACGGGCCCGCGATGAATGCCCCCAACTCGAGCACGCGCAGGCCGGCGAGCGGGGTGTGGGTCACGGCTCGAAGAGTAGGGTCTGCCTCGATCCCAGGAGGTCAACGTGGACTTTGAACCGAGCGACCACGCCAAGGAACTGAAGTCGAAGCTGGTCGAGTTCGACACGGAGATCGTCCGCCCCGCCGAGCCCGTCTACCGCGACCAGCGCATCGAGTCGGGCGATCGGCGGTTCGCCCCGCCGGTGATGGAGGACTTGAAGACCGAGGCCCGCAAACGCGACCTGTGGAACCTCTTCCTTCCGGAATCCCATCACGGTCCCGGCCTCACCAACGTCGAGTACGCGCCGCTCTGCGAGGTGATGGGTACCTCTCCGCTGCTCGGCGAAGCGACGAACTGCTCCGCGCCGGACACGGGCAACATGGAGATCCTCGAGCAGTTCGGCACACCGCTGCAGCAGGAGCAGTGGCTACAGCCGCTGCTCGACGGCGAAATCCGGTCATGCTTCGCGATGACCGAGCCCTGGGTCGCGTCGAGCGACGCGACGAACATCTCGAGCCGTATCCAACGCGACGGCGACGACTACGTGGTGAACGGGCACAAGTGGTTCACGAGCGGCGCCCTTGATCCCCGCTGCAAGCTCGCGGTGTTCATGGGCGTCACCGATCCCGACACCGACACGTACCACCGCCAATCGATGATCCTCGTGCCGATGGACGCGCCCGGCGTCACGGTCGTGCGCGGGTTGACGGTGTTCGGCCACGACGAGGGCCCGGGCCACGCCGAGACGCTCTGGGAGAACGTTCGGGTCCCGAAGGAGAACCTCCTGGGCGAGGAGGGCAGCGGCTTCGCGATCGCGCAGGCACGCCTCGGGCCCGGCCGAATCCACCACTGCATGCGGGCGATAGGCATGGCCGAGCGCGCGCTCGAGCTCATGTGCATACGCGCGCAGACGCGCGTCGCGTTCAAAAAGCCGCTCGCCGACCAGGGCGTCGTGCAGGCGACCATCGCGGAATCGCGCATGCAGATCGAGCAGGTCCGCCTGCTCACCATGAAGGCCGCGTGGATGATGGACACCGTCGGCAAGAAGAACGCGCGCACGGAAATCGCCGCGATCAAGGTGGTCGCGGCCCGGGTCGCCACCGACGTGATCGACCGCGCCATCCAGCTCTTCGGCGGCGCGGGCGTCACCGACGACTGGCCGCTCGCGGCGATGTACGCGCACGCCCGCACGCTCCACCTCGTCGACGGTCCCGACGAAGTACACCTGCGCCAGATCGCCCGGAACGAGCTCGGCAAGTACGCGAGCCTGCGCCCGGCCGGGTACTGATGGCTGCGCCCCGCCGGTTGGCGACGAAGGTCCGCCCATGAAGGTTCGGATCGGGTACGGGCTCGGCAACCTGCGGCCGCTGTCGGGCGAGTCGCTCGGCGCGCTGGCCGAAGGGCTCGAACGCAACGGCTTCGACTCGCTGTGGCTCTCCGAGCGCATCAGCGGGCCCGCGCCCGACCCGGTCGTCGCGCTCACCTACGCCGCTGCCCGCACGACGAAGATCAAGCTCGGCACCAGCGTGTCGGTGCTCCCGGGCCGTAGCCCCGCGCTGGTCGCCAAGGAATGGGCGACGCTGGACGTGCTCTCGGGCGGGCGCGCGCTGCCGGCCTTCGGGCTCGGCATCGTGCACCCGGTGGAGCAGCAGGCCTTTGGCGTCGAACGCACCGACCGGGCATCCATCTTTGACGAAGCCCTCCCCCTCCTCCGCCGCTTGTGGGCCGAGGACGACGTGACTCACGACGGCCGTTGGTTCCACTACGAGCACATGAACGTGCTGCCCAAGCCCGCGCACCGACTCGACGTGTGGCTTGGCGGCAAGGCGCCGTCGGAGCTCCGCCGGGTCGGGCGGCTCGCCGACGGTTGGCTCGCGAGCTTCACCACTCCCGAGCAGTGCAAGGCGGCGCGGGTCACCGTCGATGAGGCCGCCGACGCGGCGGAACGCGAGATCGATCCCGAGCACTACGGCGTCATGGCGTTGTACGCACCGAGCGGCGAGGTACCAGATGCCTTCGCGCAGGCGATCGCGAGCCGCAACCCCGACGTCGCCATCGACGACCTCGTCGCCCAGGACCGAACGAGCCTCCGCGGCCTCTGCGCGCGCTACATCGAGGTCGGATTCTCCAAGCTCGTGCTCGTCCCCTTGGGCGAACCCCGCGACTGGCAGGACGAGCTCGCCGCCAACGCCGCCACCCTCCTCCCGCTCCAGGCCTGACCCGGAAATCGAACCGGCGCGACTTGGCCGCATAGCGGCCGGACCTCGTGCCGGTTCGTGGGTGGGTTCGGTCAGGCTTCGAGGAAGCGGCGGAGGCCGACGACGGAGCCGATGACGCCGATGGCCGCACCGATCGCCAGCACCAACACGCCGATGCCTAGGGCGTCGGACGACGTGACCCGGAACGTCGACAACAGGTTCTGTTGGTGGCTCAGCAGGTTCGAGATGATGACCTTAAGCGCCCAGACCAAGCCGAACGCGAAGCCGGCGCCGATCGCGCCCTGCACCAGGCCCTCGGCCATGAACGGCACCCGCACGAACCAGTTCGAAGCCCCGACGAGCTTCATCACCTCGATCTCGCGTCGACGCGCGAACGTGGCGAGCCGGATCGTGTTCACGATCAGGAACAGCGACGACGCCAACAACACGATCGACATCGAGATGAACGCGAGCCGGATCCAGCGGGTCGCGGTCAGGAGGCGCTTGATCTGCTGCGCGGCGGTGATCACCGTGTCGACGTTCGGCTGATCCTTGTACGCCGACGCGAGCACGGCTGTGTCCTGGGCCTGCTTGGGCGCGACCCGGAACGACTCAGGAAGGTCGGATGGCTTCGTCGACTCGACGAGGGCGGGCTGATCGGCGAAGTCCTTCTTGAAGATCGCGTACGCCGCGGCCTGGTCGAGGTAGACATAGCTCTTGACGTTGGGATCGTTCTTCAGGTTGGTCTCGACGGTCTGCACCGCTTGCTTGGGTGCGCCCACCTTCATGAAGATCTCGAGCTCGATGCCGTGCTTCCACTGCTGAGTCCCGTGATCGACAGTCGCCGACACGAGCAGGATGCCGCCGAACAAGAAGAGGGAGATCGCAACAGTGATGATGCCGGCGATCGTCATCAACAGGTTGCGCCGCAGCGAGATCAACGTCTCCCGGACGAAGTAGGCGAGACGCGACATCAGCTACCGACGCCGTAGACGCCGCGCACCTGGTCGCGCATGAGCGCGCCGTGATCCAGCTCGATCACACGCCGGCGCATGGCGTCGACGATGCGCTGGTCGTGCGTGGCCATCACCACGGTGGTGCCGGTGCGATTGATGCGATCGAGCAGGCGCATGATCCCGACGGTCGTGGCCGGGTCGAGGTTTCCGGTCGGTTCGTCGGCCAGGAGGATCAGCGGCCGGTTGACGAACGCGCGCGCGATGGAGACGCGCTGCTGCTCGCCGCCCGAAAGCTCGGTCGGGAAGTTGTCGGCCTTCTTCGTCAGGCCCACGAGGTCGAGGATCTGCGGCACCTGCGTGCGCACGATGTGCTTCGGCCGACCGATGACCTCGAGCGCGAACGCAACGTTCTCGTAGACCGTCTTGTTCGTGAGGAGCTTGAAGTCCTGGAACACGCAGCCAATGTTGCGCCGCAACTGCGGGACCTTCCAGGCCCCGAGCCGACCGATGTCGCGGCCCGCGACGAGCACCTTGCCCTCACTCGCGACCTCGTCGCGCAGCAGGAGCTTGAGGAAGGTCGACTTGCCCGAACCGGACGGACCTACGAGAAAGACGAATTCGCCCTTCAGGATCTCGAGAGAGAGATCCTTGAGGGCGGTGACATCGCCTTTGTACGTCTTGGTGACGTCTTCGAAACGAATCATGTGGGGCGCAGCATTGGAAGCGGAACGATGATAGCAGCGGACCTCATGGGCACGGGCAACAGTACCCGGATTATCCCGAATTGCGCGCCCGGCGCCAATGCAGGAACGCCTCGATGAACGGGTCGAGGTCGCCGTCGAGCACCGCCTGCACGTTCCCGGTCTCGTAGCGCGTTCGCTCGTCCTTCACGAGTTGGTACGGCGCCAGCGTGTACGTGCGGATCTGGTTGCCAAAGGCGACGTCCTGCTTGTCGCCCGACAGCCGCTCCAGCTCGCGCCGCTGCTCCTCGCGCTGACGTTCGGCGAGGCGGGCCGCGAGGATCTGCATGGCCTTGGCCCGGTTCTGCAGTTGTGAACGTTCGTTCTGGCAGGAG
>JBBSFB010000047.1:0-32461 GCA_038239145.1 Acidimicrobiia bacterium | reverse complement strand
TTTCATCGCTATGCGCTGAAAACTCGCACCACGCACGCAACGCGAGGCAGTGTCACACTCGTTCCGTACCGTCGGACGATGGATGCACATCTCGTACGGTTCGAGGCTCAGCTCGCAGCGCAGCACGGACTCGTCACGCTCGGGCAACTTCGCGACGGTCACCTGACCCAGAGTCAGCGGCAGCGGCTGGTCGATCGTCAGGTCTTGCGCCGCGTGCGGCCTCGCGTGTTTGCGGTCGTCGGCGCGCCCGTGTCCTGGGAGCGCGGACTCCATGCGGCGGTGCTCTCGATCGACGGTTCGGTGGCGTCGCACTCCTCCGCGGCACGACTGTGGAATCTGCAGCCCAGGCCCGAAGACCGTTACGAGATAACGATCGGTCGGAAGTACCGGGCCGATGTCCGCGGTGTGGCGTTCCATTCCTCCGTCGCGCTGGTAGACGACGACATTGTTCAACGCGACGGCATCCCGTGTACTTCGTTCGAGCGCACCATCTCCGACTGCACGAAGCTGCTCAACGAGTTCCAGCTCGGTCGCGCGCTCGACGACGGTCTGCGACGCGGCGTCGGGTCTCTCCGTCGCCTGCGTCAGTGCGCCGAGAGGCTCGAGTCGGCGTCCGGTCGTCACATGTCGGTGGTCCGGACGCTCCTCGCCGCTCGCGGCATCGGATTCCTTCCGGGCGGGAGTCAGTCGGAGCTCCACCTGCTTTCGGTCTTCCGGCGCGCCGGCCTCCCCATGCCGGTCCAGCAGTTCCGGGTCAAAGTCGGCGGCCGGTCATACCGCCCCGACTACGCGTGGCCGGACCTCCGGATCTTCGCCGAGTACTACGGGCTGCCGTTTCACACCGGCGCGAGTGCCGTCGTCGCTGACAGTCAGCGGCTGACCGCGCTCTCGGCCGCCGGATGGCTCCCACTGGTGTTTACCCAGGAATCGTCGGATCAAGAGATCACCGAGCGCACGTCCGACGCCCTCCGCTCTCGAGGTGTAGTGCGAAAAAGAGGCGCATAGCGATGATTTCTCGCACAACTGTTGGTGGGGAAATGTTGGTGGGAATTAGGGGGCACGTACGCTGGGGGGATGGTGTCCCGGGGGGCTGATCTGTTTGCATCGGCGGTCGAGGAGCGACTCGCGCGCAAAGCGCCGCTCGCGGCGCGCCTTCGGCCCCGCACGCTCGACGAGGTCGTCGGTCAGAAGCATCTCCTCGGCCGCGGCAAGCCGCTTCGGGTCCTCATCGAGTCCGATCGGCTGTCGTCGGTCATCATCTGGGGCCCGCCCGGCACCGGCAAAACCACGATCGCCCGCCTCGTCGCCGGTGTCAGCGAGAAGGCGTTCGAGACGCTGAGCGCGGTGAGCGCGGGGGTCAAGGATGTGCGCGAGGTGGCCGAGCGGGCCCGGGCCCGCCTCGGCGAACGGGGCCAGGGCACGATCCTCTTCCTCGACGAGGTCCACCGTTTCTCCCGCGCCCAGCAGGACGTGCTCCTCCCGTTCGTCGAAGAGGGCCTGCTCGTCCTCGTCGGCGCGACCACCGAGAACCCTTTCTTCTCGCTGACGGGACCCTTGCTCTCCCGTAGCACCCTCTTCCGGCTCGAGCCGCTCGACGACGCCGCGCTCGAACAGCTCGCAGGTCGGGCCCTCGTCGACGTCGAGCGCGGACTCGGAAACGAACCGGCAACCATCGACGACGACGCCCTGCAACATCTCGTCGACAAGAGCGAGGGCGACGCCCGCCATCTCCTCACCGTCCTCGAGGTCGCGCACGCGCTCGCGGTCCAGGACGACCGCACGACGATCGCGCTCGCCGATGCGGAAGCCGCGCTCGCGCTCCGAAGCGTGCGGTACGGCGACGACGAGCACTACGACATCATCTCCGCGTTCATCAAGTCGATCCGCGGTTCCGATCCCGATGCCGGCCTCTACTGGCTGGCGCGCATGCTCGAGGCCGGGGAAGACGCGCGGTTCATCGCGCGCCGGCTGGTCGTGCTCGCGAGCGAAGACGTCGGCCTCGCCGATCCCCAGGCGCTCCTCACCGCGGATGCCGCGGCTCGCGCCGTCGAATACGTCGGTCTCCCCGAGGTCGCGATCAATCTCGCGCACGCGGTGATCCACCTCGCGCTCGCGCCCAAGAGCAACAGCGTGGTCGAAGCCCTGGGCGCAGCGACGACCGCGGTGCGCGAGCGCCGCCCGGGTGCGGTTCCCATGCACCTCCGGGACGCGCACTACCGCGGCGCACAGGTGCTCGGCCACGGCAAGGGATACGTCTATCCTCACGACGATCCGAGCGGTTGGGTGCCGCAGGAGCACATGCCGGTCGAGGTGGCCGGCGAGCGGTTCTACCGAGCCAAGGGTCACGGTGCCGAGCACGATCTGATCGAGCAGTGGCGCACGCGTCGCGGAGAGGATGACGATGTCGACGGGTGACGTCCTCGCAGTGATTGCGGCCACGCTGGTGACGATCCTCGTGGTGCTCCTCGCGTCGGTGCTCGTTCTGCTCACCCGCACGCTGCGGGACCTGCGGGGAACGCTCGCGACGCTCGAAGAGGACGCACTCGCGCTCCTCGACGACGCGCGCGTCTCGGTCGACGAGGCCGCGACGGAGATCGATCGGGTAGAGCGCCTCGTGACCTCTGCGGAACGGCTCGACGAGGCCAAGCGCGCAATCGCCACGCCGGTCGTCAAGGCGATGGCGTTCGGTACCGGTGTGTCCCGGGCCGCCCAGCGTCTCCGCGACGGCGAGTCGCCCCGCCCTGTCCCCAAGCCTGCGCCCCGCCGGCGCCGCTCCGCGTCATGAGGGGAACCGCGTGATCAAGCGGCTGCTCTGGCTGATCATTGGATTCTTGCTCGGCCTCGGCTCCTCGTGGACCGTCATGCGCCGGGTCCGGCGGGTGGCAGTCCGGCTCGCGCCGGCCGACGTGGTCGACCGTTGGGGAGACAATGTGCGGGCGGCCGTGAGTGAGGGCCGCGTGGCCATGCGGGCCCGGGAAGCGTCGTTCAAAGACGGCTCTGTGCGGAGCGCCGGCAAGTAGCCTGGACCGGCGATGCCCGACCGTCCGACCACCGCCGACGAGCTACGACGCGCCTTCGTGGAGTTCTTCACCGAGCGCGCCCATGTGCACGTTCCGTCCGCGAGCGTGATCCCGGTCGACAAGTCGTTGCTCTTCACCGTGGCGGGAATGGTCCCGTTCAAATCGTTCTTCACCGGCGAGGAGACGGCGCCCTACAAGCGGGCCGTCTCGGTGCAGAAATGCGTGCGGGCCGGCGGCAAGCACAACGACCTCGACGACATCGGCCGGACGAACCGGCACTTCTCCTTCTTCGAGATGCTCGGCAACTTCAGCTTTGGCGACTACTTCAAGTCGGACGCCATCCCCTGGGCGTGGGAGTTCGTCACCGGCGTGCTCGGGTTCGATCCCGACCGCCTCTGGGTGACGGTGCATCACACCGACGACGAGGCCGCCGACATCTGGCGCGACAAGGTCGGCCTCCCGGTCGAGCGGATCCAGCGCCTCGGCGACGAGACGAACCTGTGGAAAATGGCCGACACGGGGCCGTGTGGGTACAACTCCGAGATCTTCTACGACCTCACCCCCGAGTTGGGTGATGGTGGCGGACCCGAGGCCGACGAGGATCGGTACGTCGAGTTCTGGAACCTCGTCTTCATGCAGTTCGACCAGCAGACCGACGGGACCCGGGCGCCGCTGCCGAAACCGTGTGTCGACACCGGCGCCGGCTTCGAGCGCTGCGTCGCGCTCCTGCAGGGCGCGCTGTCGATCTGGGACATCGACGTGTTCCGGCCGCTCATCGCGGCCGCCGAAGCCGCGACCGGCGTCGAGTACCACGGCTTTCCCGGCGGCGAGACCGACGTCTCCCTGCGCATCATCGCCGAGCACGCGCGCACGATGACGTTCATGGTGAGCGACGGTGTCCGGCCGTCGAACCAGGAGCGCGGGTACGTGCTCCGCCGCATCATCCGGCGCGCGGTGCGGCACGCGTACTCGCTCGGCGCGCGCGACGTCGTGATGCCGGTGGTGGTCGACGCGGCTGTCGGGTCGATGAGCAACGCGTACCCGGAGCTCGTGGCGTCGCATCAGATCGTGCGTACGATCGTCGAACGCGAAGAGCAGGCGTTCCGCTCGACGTTGCAACGCGGGGTCGACATGCTCTCGGAGATCATCGACGAGAAAGACGTCTCCGGCGACGACGCGTTCTTCCTGCACGACACGCTCGGTTTCCCGATCGACCTCACGCGCGAGATCGCGGGCGAACGGGGCCGGGCGGTCGACGTCGCCGGGTTCGAGGACCGGATGCAGGAGCAGCGGGTGCGGGCGAGAACCGCGGCCGAGGAAGCGGGCGCGACCCAGGGCGCGCCACTCGAGTTCTTCCGCGACATCGTCGACACCCACGGGGCGACCGAGTTCACCGGGCGCCAGGAGTACACCTCGAACGCCAAGGTGGTCGCGTTGCTCGTCGCGGGCGAGCGGGTCGGCCAAGCGGCCGAGGGACTCGAGATCGACGTGGTGCTCGATCGCACACCCTTCTACGCGGAGTCGGGAGGCCAGGTCGGCGACACCGGAACGATCACCACGGCCCCCGGTGCGATCGTCGACATCGTCGACACTCACTACGGGCTGCCCGGGCAGGTCACCTTGCACCACGGCAAAGTACGGGTCGGCGCGGTGATCGAAGGCGACGAAGCGGTCGCCGAGATCGACGGCGTGCGGCGCGATCGCATCCGCCGGAACCACACCGCAACCCACGTGTTGCACTGGGCGCTGCGCGAAGTGTTGGGCACGCACGTGCAGCAGGCGGGATCGTTCGTCAGCCCCGAACGGCTCCGCTTCGACTTCTCCCATCACGAACCGGTGAGTGTCGAGCAACTCGCGCAGGTCGAACGACTCGCGAACGCGCAGGTGATCTCCGACGCGCCGGTGCGGCACTACGAGACCACTAAAGCCGAAGCCGAGAGCATCGGTGCGATCGCGTTCTTCGGGGAGAAATACGGTGAGATCGTGCGCGTGCTCGAAGCGGGACCGTCGACGGAGCTGTGCGGCGGGACCCACGTGCACGCACTCGGTTTCATCGGCCCGATCAAGGTCGTGAGCGAAGGCTCGATCGGTTCCAACCTCCGGCGCATCGAGGCCATGACCGGCGACGGTGCGTTCGAGTACATCGAGTTCGAAGAGCAGCTGCTGCGGCGTGCGGGCGACCTGTTGCGGTCGACGCCCAAAGAAGTTCCCGACAAGATCGAACGGCTCTCGGAGCAGGTGCGCGCGCTGGAAGAGGAGCTGCGAGGCCTGAAGGCGAGAGAGTCCGCGGGCGCCGCACGCGACCTCGCCGAGCGGGCCGAGGGGGGAGTCCTGGTCGCGCGCGTCGACTCGGTCGCCGCCGCAGAGTTGAAGCAGCTCGCGCAGGAGACGGTTCGCGTGCTGGGGAGCGGTGTGGTCGTGCTCGCGGGCTCGGCCGGCGGCAAGGCTGCGATCGCGGTCGCGGTGAGCAAGGACGTGGTCGGCCGGGGCGCATCGGCCGACGCGATCGCGAAGCCGGCGGTCGCCCAGCTCGGCGGGGGCGTCGGCAAGGGTGCCGAAGCCGTCGTCGGAGGCGGCCAGAAGGTCGACGGCATCGACGACGCGCTCGCGGTCGCACGCGAGCTGGCGGCTCAGTGGGGGTCGTGACCGAGATCGCGGCCGGGACCCGGGCCCTAGGTGTCGACCTGGGCGAGCGCCGCATCGGGCTCGCGCTCTCCGATCCGTCCCGCACGGTCGCGTCGCCCTATGAGGTGTTGGGGCGCAGTGGCGATCCGGTCGTCGATCGGCGCGCGATCATCGCCGCCGCGATCGAGCTCGGCGCGAATGTCATCGTGGTCGGGCTGCCGCTTTCCCTGTCGGGGCGTACGGGTCCCGCGGCCCGGGCCGCGCTCGAAGAGGTCGAGGCGCTGCGCGCGATCTCCGGCGGTATCGACGTGGTGGTGCAGGACGAACGCCTGACGACCGTGACCGCGGAGCGCGCCCTCGGCGAGGCCCGCATGAAGCGGAACGATCGCCGCAACGTGGTCGACAAGGTCGCCGCCGCGATCATGTTGCAGGCGTGGCTGGAGCGACCCGGCTCATGAGGACAGGATCGACGAGGCCGCGTTCGGGAGGCGCCGGTCATGAGTAGGGGACGGCGCACGGCGCTCGTGCTCCTGTTCCTTGTCGTGGTCCCGCTCGTGTTGTTCGCGATCGGAGTCGGCTGGTTCTGGTGGCAGTTGAATCCGCCGGGCGGCGCGGGCGCGACCGTGGAGATACAGATCGCGCATGGCTGCGGTGTCCCGTGCATCGGAACCGAACTCTCGCACCGGGGCGTGATCGGTCCGGCGTGGGTCTTCAACGTCTATTCACGCTTGAACGGCGACACGAACTTCAAAGCCGGGACCTACGAGCTGCACAAGAACATGGGCGTGAGCTCCGCGGTCAAGTCGATGAAGGCCGGCCCCCACATCAACTACGTCAAGCTGACGATCCCGCCGGGCTTCTGGTTGAAGCAGGTCGCGGCGCGGGTCGGCAGCCTGCCCGGTCTGTCGGTGGAGCCGTTCGTCGAGGCGACCCAGAACAACGCGGTCCGGTCCGCGTTCGAGCCCACGGGAACGAACAATCTCGAAGGCCTGCTGTGGCCCGACACGTACAACATCTCCGCCGACGAGGACGAGATCCTCGTGCTCTCGACGCTCGTGACCGAGTTCGACAAGAAGGCCCTCGGCCTCGGCCTCGCAAATGCGAACGTGCGGGGCTACGCGTCGTACGACATCGTGAAGATCGCGTCGCTCGTCGAGGCGGAGGCCAAGTTCGACTCCGATCGCCCGCTCATCGCGTCAGTGATCTACAACCGCCTGGCGCAGGGCATGCCTCTCCAGATCGACGCGACCCTGATCTACGCGCGCCGCGATCCCAAGAACCGCTCGTTGTCGAACGCCGACAAGCTGATCAATTCGCCGTTCAACACGTACGCGCACACGGGACTGCCACCCACGCCCATCGCCTCGGTCAGCGCGGCGTCGCTCAAAGCGGCGCTCGCGCCTGCCAACACGCAGTTCCTTTACTACGTCGCGATCGACAAGGCCGGCCACACCGCGTTCGCCGCGACCCTGCAACAGCAGAACGCGAACATCGCAATCGCGAAGAAGAACGGCGCGTTTTGACGATCTCGGGCGCAACCCGGCTCGCGGGCGTCATCGGTGATCCGGTCCGTCACTCGTTGTCGCCGGTGCTCCACAACGCGGCATACCGCGAACTCGGGCTCGACTGGGTGTTCGCAGCGTTCGAGGTGCCCGAAGGCGCGACGGGTGCGGCGATCGACGCGATGCGTGCCCTCGATCTGATCGGGCTCTCGGTGACGATGCCGCACAAGACTGCGGCGGCCGCGTGCTGCGACGAGCTGTCCGACGACGCGGCCGCGCTCCGAGGGGTGAACACGGTGTCGGTCGGTGCCGACGGACGGGTCGTCGGCGACTCGACCGACGGCGAGGGGTTCCTGCGTTCGTTACGCGACGCGGGTGTGAACCCAGGCGGGTCGCGAGCGGTGGTGCTCGGCGCCGGGGGTGCGGCCCGGGCGGTGGTGCGTGCGCTCGGCCGGGCGGGAGCAACCGTCGTGGTGAGTGCCCGCAGTCCCGAGGCCGCGACGACCGCGGCCGCGCTCGCGGGCGGGGAGACCGTCGCCTGGTCGGAGCGCGCCGACGCGGCCGCCGCCGCCGCGCTTGTGGTGAACGCCACACCCCTCGGCATGGCCGGCGGCCCGCGGGCCACCGAGCTGCCTATTCCGCCGGAAACGCTCCGGTTGGGTCACGTCTTCGCCGACCTCGTGTACCACCCGCGAGAGACGCCGCTGCTGCGGGCGGCCCGGGAACGGGGCGCGGCGGTGGTCGACGGGCTCGGGATGCTGGTGCATCAGGCCGCGCTGCAGATCGAGCACTGGAGTGGTTTTCCGGCCCCCGTCGCGGTCATGCGGGCCGCGGCTGAGCACGCACTGTCACCGGTTCCCCCGGCCTGACCACTCCGCGCGCTCAAGCCGCGCGGCCCCTGCGGCCGATGGACGGAGACAACCGTTCGACGGGGGACACCGTGCTGCAAGGAACGCTCGAAACACTCGCATTGCCCGAACTGCTCGGTCTGCTCGCGCAGTCCCGCAAGACCGGCGCCCTCTGGCTCGACGCGGCCAACTCGTCGGCCGTGCTCTACATCGTCGACGGCCGCTGCTGCGCGGCGGAGTCGAGCGAAGCCGGTGATCCGTTGACCGACGAGGCCGCGTTGCTCGCCCGCGTCATCGACGTCTGCTTCGCGGTCGAGCGTGCCGACGACGGCACGTTCCGGTTCGGCCCCGAGGAGCCGCCGTGGGCGTGCGCCGAGCCGATCGATCTCGAAGGCGCCATCGACGAGCTCGCCCGCCTGGTCGACGAATGGCGCGAGATCCAGGCGGTCATCCCGTCGCTCGACTGCCGCATCCGCCTGGCCGACGACCTCGGCGTCGAGGAGCTCGTCGTCGACCGTGAGCGTTGGCATCTGATCGTGTCGCTCGACGGACGCCGCAGCGTGCGCGATCTCGTCCGCAAGACGAGCCGGCCCGTCCTCGAGGTCTGCCACGCGATCCTGACGCTCGTCGACGCGGGTGCCGTGAACGTCGGGCCGCCGCCCGCTCCGCCGGTCATCGCTCGTACGAACGGGCGCAAGCGCGGCGTCGACGGCGCGGTGGAACCGGAAGCGCCGTACGGGCCCGGCGTCGAGTCGCCGCACCCCGGGCCGCACAACGGCCAGAACGGTGTCGTCGACGAGAGCGAGCGCGACGTCGACCCGGCCGACAAGGGCCGGTATCTGAGCGCGTTCTCCGGTCTGCGCGACGCCTGACGACACACGCGCCGGCACTCACGGGCCGCAAACCCGTCGAAGGATTCGTCGAACGATTCGTCGAGCGTGCCGAAGCCCTTCCGGGGCCCTTCAGTACCCCCTACGGGTACTGAAGGGCCCCAGAACGACAGATGCTTCGACGATTCGTCGAACGATTCGTCGCGACGGGGTTTGGCGTGCGTCGGCGAGCGGTCGAGCTCAGCGGCCGGATCTTCACGCGACCGCGTGAGAACGTGATTTAGCCGACCACGGAGAGTGTCGATACCAGCAGAGTTCGCGCGGATGGAGGGGAAGTTGTCGGACGGAACGCCACTCGGATCACTGCTGATCGACGAGGGGCTCTTGACGGAGGCCCAACTCGACGCGGCCGTCGCCGAACAAGCCCGCACGGGCAAGCCCCTCGGCCGGCTGCTCATCGAGCACGGGACGATCTCCGAAGCCGAGCTGGTGCGTACGCTCGCGCGCCAGGTCGGGCTCGAGTTCGTCGACCTCAACGACCGCACCATCGACGGCTCCGTCGCCGCCATCGTCACCGAGTCGCTCGCCCGCCGCTACCAGGCCATCCCGGTCGGGTGGGAGGACGGCAAGCTCATTGTCGCGATGGCCGACCCGTCGAACGTGTTCGCGGTCGACGACATCCGTGCCCTCGCCGGCGCCGAGGTCCGCACGGTCGTCGCAACCGCGAGCCAGATCATCGAGACGATCGAACGCTTCTTCCGTGTCGACGGCGAGGTCGACGAGGTCATGCAGGCCGCGACCGACGAGGCCGACGACGTGACCGATCTCGCGACCCTCTCCGAGGTCCTCGAGGACGCGCCGATCGTCAAGTTCGTGAACCTGCTCGTCAACCAGGCCGTCGGCGATCGCGCCTCCGACATCCACGTCGAGCCGAACGAGAGTGACCTGCGCATCCGGTTCCGCATCGACGGCGTGCTCCACGAGGTGATGCGCTCGCCCCGCAGCATCCAGGCGGGCGTGATCTCGCGCCTGAAGGTCATGGCCGATATCAACATCGCCGAGCGCCGTATCCCCCAGGACGGCCGCATCACGATGAAGGTCTCCGGGCGCAGCATCGATCTCCGCGTCGCCACCCTCCCGACCGTGTACGGCGAGAAGGTCGTGATGCGCATCTTGGACAAGACCCAGGCCATCCTCAAACTCGAGGATCTGGGCTTCCTGCCCGAGGCCCAGGCCCGGTTCGAGTCGTGTTACACCAAGCCGTACGGCACCATTCTCGTCACCGGGCCGACCGGTTCCGGAAAGTCGACCACGCTGTACGCGACCCTGAACCAGCTGAACACCCCCGACCGCAACATCATCACGGTCGAAGACCCGGTCGAGTACCGGCTGGCCGGCATCAACCAGGTGCAGATCCACCCGAAGGCCGGTCTCACGTTCGCGGGCGCGTTGCGGTCGATCCTGCGCGCCGACCCGGACATCGTGCTCGTCGGCGAGATCCGGGACAAAGAGACCGCCGTCATCGGCATCGAAGCTGCCCTGACCGGTCACCTCGTGCTCTCGACGCTGCACACGAACGACGCCGCGTCGACGCCGATGCGGCTCGTCGAGATGGGTGTCGAACCGTTCCTCGTGACGAGCGCGCTCGACTGCGTCGTCGCCCAACGACTCGCGCGCAAGCTCTGTGACAAGTGCAAGCAGCCGTATCAGCCGACCGAGGCCGAGCTCGTCGGCGCCGGGTGGCCGGCCGAGGAGCTCGAGGCCGGGGAATGGCCCACGCTGCACCGGGCCATCGGCTGCGGCTCGTGCGGACGCACCGGCTATCGCGGCCGGTTCGGCGTCCACGAGGTGATGGCGATGTCGGAGGAGATCGAGCGCTGCATCATCGAGCGCCGTTCGTCCGAAGACATCCAAAAGGTCGCATTGATGCAGGGGATGTTGTCGATGCGTTCCGACGGGCTGCGCAAGGCCGCCAAGGGCCTGACGTCGCTCGAAGAGATCTTCCGAGTCGTTGCGTAAACGCCTGAATCGCGCCGAATCACATCGCCTGATCACGCCGATCTACAGCGGGGCCCTTGGTGCGCCGATATGTCGTGAGTCCGAAAGCCTCGGAGGGGAACGACATCCATGCTGGCCAATCAGGCGCGCCGATTCGGTGAGACGCTCGTCGATCGACACGTGTTGTCGCGCGACGACCTCGAACAGGCGATCGAAGAGTCCGAACGCTCGAAGCAGGCGTTGCCGTCGGTGCTGTTGCGTCTCGGGCTGGTCGGGAGCAAAGACCTCACCGCCGCCCTCGCCGACCAGATGGGCGTGCGGTTCATCGACTTCCTCGAGACGCCGATTCACCAGGACGCGCCCGAGACGCTCGCACCGGAGCTGGCCCGCCTCTACGTGGCAGTCCCCGTCGACTTCGAAGGTCAGAAGCTCGTCGTCGCGTTCGCGGAGCCGCCGAGCGACGCCGCGCTCGTCGCCGTCGGGCAGGCCACCAGTTTCGAGGTGATCCCGGCCGTCGCCGACCGGGCCGAGCTCATGCGCGCGATCGCGATGATCTACGGCGCGTCCGAGGGTGACGTCGCCGAGTTCACCTCGACCGTGACCGTCGGCGAAGAGGTCGAAGACGAACTTCACATCAACGACCTGCTCGATCTCGTCATCCAGTGGGGCGGTTCCGACCTCCACCTGGCGTCGGGCTCGCCGCCGGTCATTCGCGTGCACGGCGAGCTGCGCCCGGTCACCGATCTGCCGATCTTCAACGGCTCCCAGATCCGCCAGATGGTCTTCTCGATCCTCACCCAGAAGCAGCGGGAGAAGTTCGAGAACGAGCTCGAGCTCGACACGTCGTACGCGCTCCCCGGTCGCGGGCGGTTTCGTGTGAACGTGTTCCTGCAACGCGATTCGGTCGGCGCGGTCATGCGTGCCATCCCTTACGAGATCGTCGACTTCGAACGTCTCGGCATCGCACCGGCCGTCATGGGCTGGGCGCACATGCCGCGCGGCCTCGTGCTGGTCACCGGGCCGACCGGTTCGGGCAAGTCGACGACGCTCGCGTCGCTTATCGACATCGTCAACAAAGAGCGCTCGGTCCACATCATGACGGTCGAGGACCCGATCGAGTTCCTCCACACGCACAAGCGGTCGCTGATCAACCAGCGCGAGGTGGGGGAGGACACGCACTCCTTCGCCAACGCCCTGAAGCACGTGCTGCGCCAAGACCCCGACGTCATCCTCGTGGGCGAGATGCGTGACCTCGAGACGATCTCGACCGCACTGACCGCGGCCGAGACCGGTCACCTCGTGTTCGCCACGCTGCACACCCAGGACGCGCCCCAGTCGATCGACCGCGTGATCGACGTGTTCCCTGCGCACCAGCAGCAGCAGGTGCGGGTGCAGCTCGCCTCCGCGCTGCAGGGAATCTGTACGCAGCAGCTCGTGCCGAACATAGACGGCAAAGGCCGTGCGGTCGCATGCGAGGTCATGGTGGCCACGCCGGCCATCCGCAACCTCATCCGTGAAGGCAAGACACACCAGATTTACTCGATGCTCCAGGCCGGCGGCCGCTACGGGATGGTCACGATGGACATGTCCCTCGCGCAGCTGGTCCGCGCAAATCGGATCTCGCTCGACGCGGCAATCGAGCGTTGTGCAAACGAAGAAGACCTTCGCCGCCTCCTGAACGGCTGATCGACATGCCCGAAACGTTCCAGTACAAGGTCAAGGACAAGAGCGGCAAGCTCGTCGAGGGCTCGCTCGAAGCCGAGAACGCGCAGCTCGTCGTAAGCAAGCTGCGCTCCATGGGATTCATACCCATCGAGATCGAGCAACAGGGTGGTACCCGCCTCAAAGCCGACCTGAAGATTCCCGGATTCTCGGACCGGGTCAAGCTGAAAGACGTTGCCGTCTTCTCGCGTCAGTTCGCGACGATGATCAACTCGGGCCTCTCGCTCCTGCGCTCACTGAACATCCTCGCGGAACAGACTGAGAGCAAGCCCCTCGCCGAGATGGTCAACCAGGTGCGGATGGACGTCGAGAAGGGATCGTCGCTCTCACAGGCGATGGCGAAGCATCCGAAGGCGTTCGGTCGCCTCTATGTCTCGATGGTGCGTGCCGGCGAGGTCGGCGGCGCGCTCGACAGCGTTCTCGTACGACTGGCCGACACGATCGAGAAACAGGTCGAGCTACGGCGCAAGGTCAAGTCGGCCATGACCTATCCGTTGGTCGTCGCCGTGCTCGTGTTGACGATCGTCTCGGCGATGCTGCTGTTCGTCATCCCGATGTTCCAAGGGATCTACGCGCAACTCGGCGGCACGCTGCCTCCTCCCACGCAGATCCTCATCAACATCTCCAAGGTCTTCCGCACGTTCTGGTACGTGATCTTCTTGGCCGAAGTCGGCGGCGCGTTCGCCTTCCGCCGCTGGATCAACTCGGAAGAGGGCCGCAAACAGTGGGACGCGATCAAGCTGAAGGTGCCGATCTTCGGCAAGCTGGTTCGTAAGACCGCTCTCGCTCGGTTCTCCCGGACGTTGTCGGCGCTGGTGCGTTCAGGCGTGCCGATCCTCGAGTCGCTCGACATCGTCGCCGAGACCGCCGGGAACTATGTCGTCGCGAATGCGGTGCGCGACACGCAAGCGGCCGTGAAGCGGGGCGATCCGCTGTCGAAGAAGCTCGAGGAGCATCCCGTGTTCCCGATGATGGTCGTGCAGATGATGGCTGTCGGTGAAGAGACGGGTGCGCTCGACGAGATGCTCGACAAGATCGCCGACTTCTACGACCAAGAGGTCGAGGCGACGGTAGACGCGTTGACCTCGCTCATCGAACCGCTGTTGATCGTCGTAATGGGTGTCTGTGTCGGCGGAATGATCATCTCGCTCTACCTGCCGATGTTCAACATCATCAAGCTCATCAAGTAACGGCGTAAAACCCACTCAGATGCGCGTTTGGATTGTCGAGCGAGTTTGTATTTAAGGCCCGATCCACGAGGGCCGATAGATCGCAGGACGCCGATTCATGAGGTGAACACACCTCACCGGCGGACCGGAAGGAGCACAGCCCAAGTGCAGACTCTCAAGGCTCTCGCTCATCGTCGCCGCGACGATGAAGAGGGCTTCACCCTCATCGAGTTGATGGTGGTCGTGTTGATCATTGCCATTCTGATCGCGATCGCCATTCCGACCTTCCTCGGTGCTCGTTCACGCGCCCAGGACCGTGCGGCGCAGTCTTCGTTGCGTAACGCTCTGACCGCAGCGAAGACCTCGTTCACGGACACGAACGACTACAGCGGCGCAACTGCGGCCAACCTGACGACCATCGAGCCGTCGCTGACCTTCGTGGTCGCGGCGTCTACGACGTTCAAGCAAGTGAGCGTGATCGCTCCGGCGGCCGCTGCCGCAAATTGGTGGGCCGAAGTGAAGTCGAAGTCGGGCACCTGCTACGGCATCGAGGACAAGTCGGGAAGTGGTGGCGGCACGTTCTACGCCGGCACCACCACGGCTCTCGCGGCTGCGTGCACGACACCCGCGGCCGACCCGAACTGGGCTGACGCCAGCTGGTAGTCGAATCCGGTTGACGACAACGGCGGCAGGTCCATTCGGACCTGCCGCCTCGTCGCGCCGAAGCTGCACTGGCGCGTTCGGTACGACCGAGTCTCGAGATCGCTCCAGTTGTCGAACCGCCGTGCCGATATCCGACCGACCGGAGAGGTGGAGGTGATCGTCGTGAGCATGCAGCGCGCTGGAAGCGAACAAGGGCAGGATGGTTTCACGATCATCGAGCTGGTGATCTCGATGGCGCTGCTCATGATCGTCGCCGCACCGCTCGCGGGCGTGTTCTATTCCGCGATGCGCACCGCCGGTGCCGCGGCCCACCGCACCGACGGTTCGTCGGTGGCGAGCCGCGAGATCGAGGCGATGCGCGCCGTCCCGTACGCGCAGGTCGGGTTCTACAACGACGAGCCCGCCAATGTCGCAACATTCGAAGGCTTCACGACGGTGTCGCTCGGCGCGACGTCGCCTGGGAGCGGAAAGCTCATCCCCCAGATCGAGCCCCAGACTCCCGACCCCGCCGCCGCGTCCGGCTACGCGCCCGATCCCCGCCCGGCGAATGCGTTGCCGATCATCTACGGCGGGGTGCACTACAGCGTGGTCCGCTACGTCGTGTGGGTAAGCGCGCAGGACGCCTCGACCACGTATGCCCAGGCGTACAAGCGCCTCACGGTGATCACGACCTGGTCGGACCAGGCCGGCGCGCACGTCGCCCGCCAGGACTCGTTGCTGTATCCCGGGGGCCTCGGCCCGTACCAGGGCGCCATGGGGGGCCCGTCGACGACGACGACCACCGCGGCGCCGTTCGCGCCGGCGGCGCCGGTCCTCGCCGCGATCACCCCGTTGGCCAGCCCCGCCAGCCAGACCCAGGTCGCGCTGTCGTGGTCGCAGCCGGGCGGGGGTGGCGCGGTCACGTCGTACTCCGTGGAGTATTCGACCAATGCGAGCTTTCCGGCCGGGAACTTCACCGTCATCACCGGCCTCGCGCCCTCGCTCACGAACTACACCGTGACCAGCCTCACGCCGAGCACGACGTACTACTTCGAGGTCCTCGCCTACGCCGGTGCGCTGTCCTCGGTATCGGGCACGCAGTCGTCGACGACGACCGCGGCGGCGGCGGCATGCACGCTCGGAGGCTTGAACGTCGCGGGTGCGACCAGCCTGAGCACGACGGGAACGATTCTGCAAAACAACGGCAAGATGTCCGAGGACCTCACGCTGTCGTGGTCGACGGCCGGCGCCTGCCCCCACACCTACGCGGTGAAGGCGGTCGACCCGAGCAACGCCGCGGATCCGAGCTCGCCGTACGTCCTGAGCGGTAGTGGGGGCGCGTACAGCGCGAGCGTCAACGCTTCCGGGTCGCGCGGCTGGGCCGTCGGGCTGCACACCTTCACGGTGTGGGACCTGACGACGAACACGGCGCAGTCGGTGGTCAAGACGTTCAAGGTCTGTGTGAACGGCGCGGCGTCGTGCTGAGCTTACTTCGGGCTCGGGCTCGGGCTCGGGGCGTGGGAGACGAGCGTGGCTTCACCATCATCGAGGTCACGATCGCATCGGCCATCATGCTCACGGTGCTCGGGATGTTTCTCGCGACGCTCGAGAGCCTGACCAAAAACGAGGACCGATCGCAACGGCTGGTGAGCAACGAGCAAAACGTCCGCTTCGAGATCGACGAGCTGGCCCGTGATATCCGCGCGTCGAACCCGCTCCTTCCTCTGCCGAACGCGGCGAGCGCAACGACCTACAACAACCAGATCGAAGTCGTGCTCGGGCCAACGGGGGGGACGCAGCAAGTCGTGCGGTGGACGTACGACACGGTCGCCGAACGGTTGGTCCGCCAGGTCATGAGTGACGCGTCGGCGAGTGCGACGGTCGTATCCCAGGCGTTCTTCCTCACCAAGGTGCGCAACGTCGAGACCGGCTCACCTGTGTTCACCTATTACGGACAACAAGACGAGGATCTCGTCGCCCAGACGCTCGCCAACAACGGCGCCATTCCCGACGCCGCGAATTGCGCGGTCCGGGTGCACATCGTGATCACCTCCGACTCGAACCCCGGTCCGGTGCCCTTCACCGAGACCCAAGATGTGGAAGTGCGAAATCGCCTTCCCGGAAATGTGGGATGCGGATAATGCAAACCTTCAGACTGCGCGATCGTGGTGAGTCCGGAAACATGATCGTGATCGTGACGATCATCATGGTCTTGATGTTGTTGAGCGCCGCGGTCGCGGCCCGCACCCTGGCCGGACTGCACAGCACGAAACAGGGTCAGGACTTCAGCGCTGCGCTGGCCGGTGCGGATGCCGGGGTGTCGGACGCTCTGTTCCGGTTCGATCAGCTCGGTGCGGCCCCGGCGGCGACGTTCTGTGTGGGCGCGAACGTGGCGTGCACGGTCGCGTCGGTGCCGGGCAACGCGTCCGTGCAATACACGGCCCGCAGGGTGAACAACAACACCTACACGGTGTTGTCGAAGGGGATCGTCAACGGACAGCCCCACGCAGTGCAAGCGACCGTCTCCCGCTCGTATCTGTATCCCTTCGCGATCTTCGGGAAAACCTCGATCACCTTCAACGGCAACACGGGCAACTACGACCCGTCGAGCGGTGCCGGACCCGTCGAGACCGTCGACGCGAACGGCAACCTCGTCATGACCCCGACTGCGGACGTCGCGACCGACGGGCAGATCACCTGTAACGGTTCGAACTCGCCCGCGCATCAACAGGACTACTTCAAAGGTGGGGGGACGAGCTGCACTAACGCCACCCTCCTCCCCGGGAGCTACAATCCGCTCAATCCGGTGTTGACCTGCCCGGCCGCGCCGAACGTGCCGACCACACCGTGCCTGCCCGCCAGCCACAATGCCTGCCCGGCGGTCAACGGTGTCCTTCCTGCCGCGCTCGCGCCCGGCGTGTACTACTGCAGCCAAACCGACCTGGCCTCGGCGTCGAACACGTTGTCGTTCCCGTCGACGTTCACGGTCGCGGCCGGCGCCGCCAACGGCGGGGTTGTCGAGCTCTACGTCATCCCGACCAACGGTGCGAGTCTGACGGTCAGCATCTCCGACGCGAGCGTCAACTTCGGTGGCGACCCCACCAAGCTGCGCGTCTACCTCGCGGGCGGCACGATCGATCCGGGTAACGGCGCGCATTCCGGCGACTTCACCGGCATCATGTATGCCCCAACCTCCCAAGAAGCCAACCCGTCGTGCAAGGCCAACTGGCGGGGTGCATTGGTCGTCAACACCTTCACCTGCAACGGTGGCCCTCACCTCCAGGTCCATTACGACACCCGCATGCAGACGCTCACCCAGGCGTCGTGGACGGTGACCAACTACACCGAGATCCCGTCGAGCCAGGTCACCCTGCCGTGAACATCACGAACGGCATGTACTGGGTGAACGACCGGCGTGCAGAGCACCCGTAGTCGACGCGTCTAGCCTCGATCATCATGATCGCGCTGGTCGCCGCTGTCAGCGGTCTGTACGGACTCGTTATCGGGTCGTTCCTCAACGTCGTGATCTGGCGAGTGCCCCGCAAGGAATCGATCGTGAAGCCGGCGTCGCACTGTCCGGCGTGCGACGCGAGAATCGCGAATCGTGACAACGTGCCTGTCGTCTCGTGGCTCCTGCTTCGCGGCCGCTGCCGGAACTGTGGCACGTCGATCTCAGTGCGCTACCCGTTCGTCGAGCTCTTCACCGCGGTCCTGTTCGCAGCGGTCGGCGCCCGGTTCGCGCATTCCTGGGCGCTGCCTGCATACCTTCTCCTCGCGGGGGCGCTGGTCGCGCTCTCG
Organism: Acidimicrobiia bacterium; assembly: GCA_038239145.1. GTDB lineage: Bacteria > Actinomycetota > Acidimicrobiia > IMCC26256 > PALSA-610 > PALSA-610. The sequence goes on along the minus strand of JBBSFB010000047.1, from coordinate 14,307 downwards.
GCGATCGATCTCGAGCACTACATCCTCCCGAATCGCATCCTGTACCCGACCGACGCCGCCGCGATCGTCTTGCTCGCGATCGCGTCGGCGGCCACCCATGATTGGGGCGCGTTCGGTCGTTCGCTGCTCGCGGGTGCGATCGCGTTCGCGGTGTTCTTCGTCATTCACGTCGTATCGCCGCGCGGGATGGGCTTCGGCGACGTTCGCCTCGCATTCCTTCTCGGTCTCGCCCTCGGCTGGCTCGGCTGGGGCGAAGTCGCGGGGGGCCTGTTCGCGGGCTTCCTCTACGGCGCCGTGATCGGCGTGGTCCTCATCGCAGTCAAGATCCGTGGGCGCAAGCAACAGATCCCGTTCGGGCCGTTTCTCGCGACCGGCGCGATGACGTTCGTCCTGTTCGGCTCGCCGATCGTCGACTGGTACAAGCACCTCGGCCGATAGCTGCAAATCGGCCGCACCGCCCAAAGTGTCGCCGCATCCGTCGACGCCGATGATCTCGGTGCCCGGGAAGTCGGCAATTGCGTTACAGCGCGATGGGTTTGTTGTCGATTGTTGTCCCTGTACTCGGTTCGGGAAGTCGGTTCGGACAAGAGGGTGGTGACGACCGTGAGTGAAGGCCAGCACGAACTACTCACGGTGCGCGAGGTCGCAGATGCGATGCGCGTGTCGACGATGACCGTCTATCGCCTGATCCGAGCTTGTGCGTTGCCGGCAATTCGTGTCGGCAAACACTTCCGAATCCGCGCCCGCGACCTCGACGAGTATCTCGAGGCCCAAACCTTCGGAGGAGGGGACGCATGGCCCGCCGCCTGATCGGCCTCGATATCGGCACTAATGCGGTGACGATCGCAGAGGTCACCGTCGGCAATCCGCCGCGCCTCGACATGTTCGCGCAGGTGGCGCTTCCGCGCGACGCGATGCGCGAAGGCGAGGTCGCCGACGAAGCCGCGATCACCGACGCGGTCACGCGTCTGCGCACCGAGGTCGGCTTGAAGAAGGTGCCGGTACGTGTCGGCATCGCGAGCCCCCGGGTGGTTGTCCGTCAGGTCGAGATGCCGGTCATGACGCGCGCCGAGCTGAAGAGCGCGCTGCAGTTCCAGGCCGGGGATCTCATCCCAATTCCGATCGAAGACGCGGTCCTCGATTTTGCGATCCTCGGGACGTCGACGCCGACGGCGGATTCCGGTACCGACCCAACCATGCAGGTCTTGCTGGTGGCGGCATACCAGGCGACGGTGACGCGGCTGGTCTCGGCGATCGAGGCCGGAGGCCTCGAGGTCGGCGCGGTCGACCTCATCCCGCTGGCACTGACCCGCGCCTTGGCGCGACCGGTCGGCGTGCTACAGCCGGCGGGAGCCGGGGGCGTCGCAGGCGACGACGCTCCGTTCGCCGAGGGCATTGTTTCCTTCGGCGGCGGCGTCACGGCGATCTCGGTTCACGAGGCGGGCGTCCCGCAGTTCGTGCGTGTGCTCGGCAGCGGCGGCCGTGAGTTGACCGACGCGATCGCGGCTGACCTCGCGGTTCCGCCGGAGACTGCGGAAGCGCTGAAGCGCGCGCTCGCCAACCCCGAGCCCGACGAGATGGTGGCCCGGGCCCGCACGGCCATTGACCGACCGTTATCGGTGCTCCTCGACGAGGTTCGGAGCTCCATCGACTATTTCCGTAACCAGCCGGGGTCGGCTCCGCTCCTGCGCGTGGTCGTCACGGGCGGATCCGCACAGCTGCCCGGCCTGCCGGAACGCCTGTCGGCGCTGGTCGGCGTGCCCGTCGAGCCCGCGTACATGCACGATCTCCTGCGCATCGGCAACATCGGATTCTCGGCCGACGAACTTCCGCGTCTCGAGCCGTATCTCCCGGCGCCGGTCGGGCTCGCCCTCGGCGGTGCCAATGTCGGCACGGTCATTGACCTGCTGCCCGCGCACCACAGGGGCTCGACGACAAAAACGCGCGGTCGCATCGACCGGCGCGTGATCGCGGCGGCCGCCGTCGCGGTTGTCGCGGTCGGCGGACTCACGTACACGGCACACAGTTCGGAGGCGAGCGCCCAGAAGAAGGAGGCCGCCGCCCAAGCCTCGGAGCAGACGCTGCGGTCGCAGCTCTTGGCGCAACAGGGATCGGCATCGGGTGCGAGTACCGGCCCGGCGGCGACGTTGAAGGCAGGCGTCGTGTCGGCGCTCGGCCAGGACGTCGCCTGGCCCGCAATAACCTCGAACATCGGGCTGAAGCTCCCGCCGGGCGTCCGCCTGACCTCGTTCGCAGGAACCCACACCCTCGTTCCGGTCGCGGCTGCCCCGGTGACGGCGACCCCCGGCGCGCCAACCGCGACGACTGCGGCGGTCGCCCCGGCCCCAACCGGTTCCGGCGGCATCTGCTCGGGACTCGTGCCGGCCACGGGCACGGTGACGATGATCGGGACCGCGCCGAACCTGCCGTCGGTCTCGGCCTTGTTGGACTCGCTCCGGGACGACACGGACCTGTCCGTGTTGTGGGTGTCGACGGCGACGGCGACGGCGACGGCGACGCCCGGGGCCGCAGCTACGACGACTGGTGGGACAGTCACCTTCACGCTCAGTGCTTCGCTCGGATCGACGGCGCGCGGGCACAGGCTCGAGACCTTCTTCAGGGAGTCCACGTGCAAGTGAAGACGAAAAATCTCCTCATCGGTGCGGTCATCGTGGCGCTCGTCGGCATGCTGTGGTATCGCGTCGTCTATTCGCCGATGCAGGCGAAGGCGTCGAAGGCGACGGCGGCGGCGCGCGCCGCCGACACGCAGTCGGCGGGCCTGCGCCGGACGTTGACCGGCTCCTCGCCGGGCGACAAGCACAACCCGAAGTCGGTGTCGACCCAGTCGTTGCTGGCCGCGATTCCGGCCGACCCGGCCGAGGCCTCGTTTCTGCGCAGTCTGGACGAGCTTCGAATCAGCTCGGGCGCGGCGTGGCAGACGATCGCCCCGGGCGTGCCCGGGCCGTCCAGTAGCGGCGCTTCGATCACCGTCACGATCACCGCGTCGGGAACCGAGGACCAGGTCGCTCGTTATCTCGTCGGCCTGACGACGCTGAAACGGGTCTTCGTCATCGACAACGTGGCGATCGCCCCCGACGCGAGCAAAACGGTGGCCGGCCCGCCGGCGCAACCGCAGTCGGGTGCGCTGTTCGGCGGGGGCCTCGAGCAGGCGACCATCTCCGGTCGAATCTTCACTTCGGCGTCGGTGACCTCGCCGACGGCGACGCCCACGACGGCCGCTCCCGTCCCGACCGCCAAGACGAACGGCTAGGCCGGCCGGCTTGCTGCCGTACAATCCGGTGACCCGACCGACGTGACGACGACGCAATAACCGTGCCGTCGCCCAGGAGGCACCGTGTTGCGGTACCTGACGGCGGGCGAGTCCCACGGGCCGGCGTTGGTGGTCACCGTCGAGGGCCTGCCCGCCGGTGTTCCCATCCTGATCGACGACATCGCCGAGGAGCTGGCGCGGCGCCGCCTCGGCTACGGCCGGGGCCCGCGCATGCGGTTCGAGAAGGACGAGGTCGAGTTCCTCGGCGGCGTCCGTCACGGCCGCACGCTCGGGAGCCCGCTCGCGATCCTCGTGCGCAACAGCGAATGGGCGACCGGGAAGTGGGCCGAGGAGATGTCGTCGGCGCCGGGGCGTACCGCCTCGCCGTTGACGAAACCCCGACCGGGCCACGCTGATCTCGCGGGGATGCAGAAGTACGGCTTCGACGACGCGCGCGATGTGCTCGAACGGGCCTCGGCGCGCGAGACCGCGGCCCGGGTTGCCGCGGGAGCGGTCGCCAAGGTGTTGCTGACCCACATCGGTGTCGCGGTGCTCAGCCATGTGATCCAGCTCGGGGCGGCAACCGCGTCCCTGGCGCACCGCCCGACGCCTGACGATCTCGCTCAGGTCGACAGCTCCGAGGTCCGCTGCTTCGATCCCGATTCCGAGTCCGACATGATCCGCGAGATCAAAGAGGCAGCCAAGGTCGGCGACTCGCTCGGCGGCGTGGTCGAGGTGCTGGGGTACGGCGTACCGCCCGGGCTCGGATCGCACGTGCACTGGGACCGGCGCATCGACGGGCTGCTCGCGCAGGCGCTGATGAGCATCCAGGCGATGAAGGCCGTGGAGATCGGCGAAGGGTTCACGGTGGCCGGGGTCCGGGGCAGCGCAGCCCACGACGCGATCACCTGGGACGCCGGCGCCCGCGAGTACCGCCGGGAGACCGCGCACGCGGGCGGGATCGAAGGCGGGATGACCACGGGCGAGCTCGTGGTCGCTCGGGTCGCGATGAAGCCGCTCGCGACCCTCAACCGCCCGGTCCTGAAGACGGTCGACGTGGAGACCAAAGAAGAGTCGGTGTCGTTCAAGGAACGCACCGACGTGACCGCGGTGCCGGCCGCGGGGGTCGTGGGCGAAACGATGGTCGCGTTGGTGCTGGCGTCGGAGGCGCTGCGCAAGTTCGGCGGCGACTCGCTCCCGGAGTTCGTGCGCAACCACGACGCGTACCGCGCGACTCTCGCGTGAGCCACGAGGGCAGGACGCACATGAGTTTCGGCACATGAGCCGCACCGCGGGCGCGAAGCACCTCGTCCTGATCGGGCTGATGGGTGTCGGGAAGACGAGCGTCGGCCAAGAGTGCGCTCGCCGGCTCCAGCGCCCCTTCGTCGACACCGACGATCTCGTCGCGACGGCCGCCGCGCTGTCGGTGGCCGACATCTTCGCGACGAAGGGAGAAGTGGGCTTTCGCACGCTCGAACGCATCGCGGTTGCCGACGTGTGCGCATCGCCGCAGCCACTCGTCGTCGCGTGCGGCGGCGGGACCGTGCTCGACCCCGACAATCGGCGCGCGCTGCGTGCGGCCGGCCTGGTGTTCTGGCTCCGAGCGCCCACGGCGACGCTGCTGACGCGCGTCGGCGATGGATCGGCGCGGCCCCTCCTGCAGGGAGATCCCGAGGCATCGCTAACCCGTCTGGGCCGGCTCCGACAGATGACGTACGAAGCCGCCTCCCACGTTTCGGTCGATACCGAGGAGCGCGACATCGGCGAGGTGGCCGACGCGGTGCTGGCCGGTTTCGAAGGCGGCCCCGCGTGACCGTGCACATCCCGGTCGAGCTCGGCCCCCGGAGCTACGACATCGTCGTGGGTCCGGACGCCAGGCGCGAGCTCGGCGCCGTGGTCGCAGGCCGGCGCCGCGCCGCGATCGTCACCCAGGCCACCGTTCCGGACGCGGTTGTCGCCGAGGTCAGCGACGCGCTGGGTGAGGCGGGAGTCGAGTCCGAGACCTTCCTCATGGGTGACGGTGAAGACCACAAGACGCTCGCCACGATCGAAAACCTCTGCCGCCGCTTTGCGCGATGGGGCCTCCTGCGCGGCGACGTCGTGATCGCGGTCGGTGGGGGAGTCGTGGGCGACACGGCCGGATTCGCGGCTGCGGTCCACTACCGCGGCGTCGACGTGGTCCAGGTGCCGACCACGCTCCTCGCCATGGTCGACTCCGCAATTGGTGGGAAGACCGGCGTCAACCTCCCGGAAGGCAAGAACCTCGTCGGCGCGTTCCATCAGCCGATCGCAGTGCTGGCGGATCCGGGCGTGCTCGCAACGCTTCCGGCGCGTGAGTACCGCTGCGGGCTCGGTGAGATCGCGAAGTACGCGCTCATGGACGACGACTTCGTGTCGACCGATATCGATGCGCTGGTCGCGCGCGACCCCGATGTGCTCGCCGACGTGATCGCACGTAGTGCGTCGATCAAAGCGCTCTACGTCGCGGCCGACGAGCTCGAGCAGACCGGTGTGCGCGCGGCGCTGAACTACGGTCACACGCTCGCGCACGCGCTCGAGACCGCATCCGACCACGCGCTGCTCCACGGCGAGGCGGTGGCGGTCGGTCTGGTGTTCGCGGCCCAACTCGCGGGGACCCTGGAGCGGATTGACCCGCGCGCGGTCGCGCACCACGAGGAGCTCGTGGGCGCGCTCGGACTCCCCACGTGCGCGCCGGCCGGTCTGCGTGCCGACGACCTCGTCGCGATCATGGCGCGCGACAAGAAGTCGGGGGGTGGGCTGACGTTCGTGTTGGCGGGGCCGAGCGGAATCGAACGGGTCGTCGACCCGGATCCCGCCGCGGTGCGCAAGGCGCTCGCGGCGATCGGCGTAGAGGGGTAACCATCATGGCCACGATCCTGTTGCTCTCGGGCCCGAACCTGAACCTGCTCGGCGAACGTGATCCCGCGCAGTACGGCACCACGACGCTTGCCGAGCTCGTCGGGATCGCGACCGACACCGCCGTGCAGTACGGGCACGAGATCGAACACCTGCAGTCGAACCACGAGGGCGTCCTGGTCGACGCGATCCACGGGGCCCGCGGCCGGTGCGCCGCGATCGTCTTCAACCCGGGCGCCTTCTCGCACTATGCCTACGCCCTCACCGACGCGCTCGACACGTTTACCGGAGTCAAGGTCGAGCTGCACCTCTCGAACCCGCACGCACGCGAGTCGTGGCGGCACCACTCGGTGATCTCGCCGGTGGTCGACGGCACGATCACGGGCTTGCGGGCGACCGGCTACCGACTGGCCGTCGACGCGGCCGCAACGATGTTGGAAGAGCGCATGTTGGAGGAACGCATGTTGGAGGAACGAGCATGACCACAGCTCTGTCGACCGCACCCCTCGCCGCCCTCGACGTCGGCTCGCGGCTCGGCCGTCTGCAGCAGCGACTCGCCGACGCCACGATCGACGCGCTGCTCGTGACCAAGCTCGCGAACGTCCGCTATCTCACGGGGTTCACCGGCTCGGCCGGGATCCTGCTCGTCACCGGCGCGGGCGCCCGCTTCGTCACCGACGGCCGATACACCCAGCGCGCGCAGGAAGAGCTCGACGCGGCCGGCGCGCACGCCGACATCGAGATCGGTCTCACCGGCGCCATCCAGCGCGAGATCCTGGTGCGGGGCGTCGAGAAGGGCTCGCGTCTCGGGCTCGAGGAGAACAGCGTCACCTGGGCGCAGCAGCTGGAGTACGCGAAGGCATTCGCCGGGATCGACCTCGTGCCCGCGGGTGAGCTCGTGGAGTCGCTGCGCCGGGTCAAGGACGCGGGCGAGATCGACCGCATCCGGCGCGCGTGCGCGATCGCGGACGACGCGTTCCAGTCGCTGCTCCCGATGCTCGGAAAGCGCCCGACCGAGCGCGACTTCGCGGTCGCGCTCGAGTTCGCGATGCGCGAGCGGGGCGCGAGCGGTAACAGCTTCGATCCCATCATCGCCGCGGGGCCGAACGGCTCGAAGCCGCATCACGTTCCGAGCGATCGGGTGATCGAGCGCAACGAGCTCATCGTCTGCGACTTCGGGTGCATCGTCGAGGGCTACTGCTCTGACATGACCCGCACCGTCTCGGTCGGCGATCCCGGGCCCGATGCCCGACACCTCTACGAGGTCGTGTTGGAGAGCCAGGCCGCGGGCCGGGCCGCGATCTCGGTCGACGTCGCCTGTTCCGAGGTCGATCGGGCGTCGCGTGACGTGATCGCAAACGCGGGCTGGGCCGACGCGTTCTCCCATTCGACCGGCCACGGAGTCGGTCTCGAGATCCACGAGGCACCGCGGGTGGCGACCACTGCCGGTGATACCTTGCTCCTCAACGACGTCGTCACCGTCGAGCCCGGCGTCTACCTTCCCGGCATCGGCGGAGTGCGCATCGAGGACACGCTCGTCGTCGGCGCGACCGGCGGTGAAATCCTCACCCTGACCACCAAGGAACTCGTGTTGTGAGCATCTCCACCAACGATCTGAAGAACGGTATGGCCCTCAACCTTCCCGAGGGGCTCGTGACCGTCGTCGAGTTCCAGCACGTGAAGCCGGGCAAAGGCGGCGCGTTCGTCCGCACGAAGCTGAAGAATGTGCGCAACGGCGCGGTGCTCGACCGAACGTTCCGCGCCGACGAAAAAGTCAAGACCGCGGTCATCGACAAGCGGGAGATGCAGTTCCTCTACCGCGAGGGCACCGATTACGTCTTCATGGACAACGAGACGTACGACCAGCTCCAGGTCTCGGCCGAGAGCGTCGGCAGCGCGGCGAATTATCTGAAGGAGGGTGACACCGCGGTGTTGCCCACCTACGAGGACGAGGTCATCGGTGTCGATCTCCCCGCGTCCGTCGAGCTCACCGTGACCGAGACGGAACCGGGGATGCAGGGCGACCGCGTGTCGGGTGCCCGCAAAGCCGCGACGCTCGAGACCGGGTTCGTCGTGCAGGTGCCGCTCTTCGTGAACGTCGGTGATCTCGTCAAGGTCGACACCCGTTCCGGCGAGTATCTCTCGCGCACCTAGGGATCGGGGAGGAGACGCCGGTGGCGACGCGCCGCGCTGCGCGAGAACGTGCACTGGGTCTCGCGTACGAGGGCGAGATGCGCAGCATGAACGCGGCCGCGCTCCTGGCCGAACAGCCGGTCGTACCCGACGAATACGCGTGCCGGATCGTGCTCGGCGCCGACGAGCACAGCGAAGAGATCGACGCGATCATCCGCAAGTTCTCCGAGCACTGGTCGCTGGAACGCATGCCGGCCGTCGACCGCGCGCTTCTGCGTCTCGGCATCTTCGAGCTCGCGTACGTGCCCGACACCCCGACCGGTGCGATCATCACCGAGGCGGTCGAGCTCGCCAAGCAATATTCCACCAAGGACTCCGGCCGTTTCGTCAACGGCCTTCTCGCGCGCATCGCCGAAGACGTGCGCGCCGCGGATCCCTCCGTGTCCGGCATCACCGACCCCGGCGAGGCCGAAGAGGACAGCCGTACCCAAGAATCATGAGCGCGCCCGACATCACCGAGATCGTCGTTCCCGACACGGTCGAAGAGCTCCTCGGCCGGGACGAGACCAGTCCCGACGTGCCGTGGGTCGTGCTCGTGTGGAACGACCCGGTCAACACCTTCGCGTACGTGATCTTCGTGTTCCAGAAACTCTTCGGGTATTCGCGCGAAAAGGCCAACCGTTTGACGAATCAGGTCCACTTCGAGGGCAAGGCGGTCGTGGCGAGCGGCTCGCGCGAGAAGTGCGAGGCCGACGTCGCCCGGCTCCACTCGTTCGGGCTCTGGGCGACGATGCAGAAGGACGACTGAATGGCGCGGCGGACGTTCAAGCGGGCCCGCAACGGCACGCTCGCGGTCACGCTCTACATCCAGGAGGTCGAGCTGCTCGCGATGACGGCCCGAGACATGATGTCGATCGTCGAAGAGCCGCCCCCGGGCGAGGTGCGCGATCGGCTCTACCCGCGTGCGTATCTCGACCCAACCGAGGAGAAGGCCCAGGGGGAGTACGACGCGCTGGTCCACGACGACCTCGTCACCGCCCGCCGCGACGCGCTCGGCGTGATCGTCGCCGGCCTCGACAACGCCGCCCCGAACAGCCGGGGCCTGGTCGAGATCAAGCTGCAGCCCGCCGAGGAGATGCAGTGGCTCACGGCGGTGAACGACGCCCGGCTCGTCATCGGGACCGCGATCGGGGTCACGGAGGAGGACGACACCGACTACGCGCCCTCCGACCCGAGGTTCGAATACGGCGTCCTCTACGGCTGGTTGACTCAGCTCCATTTCGAGCTCGTCTCGGTGCTGCTCGACGAGATCGGCGAAAGCGGTACCGACGATCCCGGAGCACCCGGCGCCTGAGGGGGGTGCCGTGCGAAACACCCCTCTCCGTGACCTACCCTGGGCCCAGTTATGCAGTTGCCGACTACAGCGGTCGATGAGCCGCGCGATCCGCGAACGGTTGCCGTCGACGTGTTCCACGCCGTGTCTCGATCGATGCGGGGCGTCGACGATGTCGTCGGTCTGGCCGTGGTTGCGCTGCTCGCCGGTGGGCACCTCCTCGTCGAGGGCGTCCCCGGCACCGGCAAGACACTCCTCGCCAAGTCAATGGCCAACGCGATCGGAGGCCGGTTCGGGAGAGTGCAGTGCACCCCCGATCTCCTCCCGGCCGACGTCACGGGCACGTCGGTGTACAGCCCGGTTACCGGTGCGTGGGAGTTCCGGGCCGGACCCGTCTTTGCGAACGTCCTCCTCGTCGACGAGGTCAATCGGGCTTCGCCCCGTACGCAGGCCGCGCTGCTCGAGCCCATGGAAGAGCATCAGGTCACGATCGACGGGGTGACCCACCCGCTCCCCGTGCCGTTCTTCCTCGTCGCGACGCAGAACCCGTTCGGGCACGCGGGCACGTTCCCCCTACCCGACAGCCAGCTCGATCGGTTCGCCATGGTGTGCACGATCGGGCGTCCCGACCGCGCCGCCGAACGTGAGATCCTGAGCGGGGGCGGCGGTGTCGAAGCGCTCGACGCGATCGATCCCGTGACGACGCCCCTGGAGCTGGCAACCGTGATGACGGCGGTACGCCACGTGCACTGCGCGCACTCCGTGCTCGACTACGTGCTCGATGTCGCCGACGGCACTCGCAATCATCCCGGCGTCGCCCTCGGCGCGTCACCGCGCGCGAGCCTCAGCCTGCTGCACGCCGCGCAGGCGCACGCGACCGTCACCGGTCGCGATTTCGTCTCGCCCGACGACGTCAAGGCCGTCGCGCCCGCGTCGTTGGCGCACCGGATCGTGCTCGCGGGCGGCGTCGACATCGTGGCCGGCGCGCGGGTGATCAACGAGATCGTCGATCGCATTGCCGCGCCGCACGGCTGACACTCGCACCGACGCGACGACCGGTCCCCACGGTCCGGCAGCGTCTTCCGACGCGACCGGTTCCGCGGCGAGGGGCCCGGGCGCAGCACTGCGGGCGCCTTCCGGTCATCAGGGTCCGGGTGATCTCACGCTGACGTCGATCGTGTTGTTCACCCTGGGTGCGTACGGAGTGGCTGCGGGAGCCGCGACCGGGCAAGAGGCCGTCGTCGCTGTCGGGGTGTTCGCGTTCACATTGTTCACCGTCGGGATCGTCTGGCCGATCTGGTCGACCGCCCGGCTGGGAGTGTCGGTCACCGCGCCGACCGACGCCGTGGTCGGCGACGAGGTCGTGCTCCGCATCGAAATCGAGGGGCGCTCGGCCCGGGTCGATGTGCGGGGCCTCGATCCGGCGGGGAACTGGTGGCGCACGGCGGCCCCCGCCGATGGCCGGCTCCCGCACACGGCTGCGCGCAGGGGAGTGTTCCGGACGCTTCGGGTCCAGATCCGTACGTCGGCGCCGCTGGGGGTGTTCGTGCGTACCCGCACGTTGCGGGTCGAGCTGCCGGCGCCGATCCTCGTCGCGCCCCGGCCGACCGTCGCGCCGGCGCAGCTGCTACCGCTCCCCGACGAACGCCTCTCGACCGGATCGCCGCTGATCGTGCACGGATCCGGTGACACCGTGCGCGCGGTGCGGCCGTACGCGCCCGGTGACCCGGCCCGGCTCGTGCACTGGCCGACCAGTGCCCGCCGGGGAGAGATCGTCGTACGCGAGTACGAGCCGCCCCCGGCCCTGGGCGTCGCGCTCGTCGTCGATTTGCGGGGTCCGAATCCCGAGGCCGCGGCCGGCCGCGCGGCCGGCATCGGCGCGGCGACCCTGGCTGCGGGTGGCATCGTGTGGTGCTCGACGTTCGAAGAGGGAGAGCCGGTGGGCGGCCTGGTCGGTGACGTCCGCGCCCTCGGTCGGCGGCTCGCCCGCGCCGGTTCGGGTCAACCCCCCGATCCGCCCGCCGGTTGGCCGGTCGAGCTGGTCGGCGCATGAGCCCGGATGGCTCGAGTGAGCTGCGCGGGCGTTCGAGGGCCGGAGCTCGTAGCCGCGAGCATTCCGTTGCGCCGGCGTACCGGATCGTCGCCATCCCGGCCGCGCTGGCGTTGGGTTCGGTGGGCGGAATCGCGGCGGAGCGGTCGCACTTTCCGTGGTTCCTCGGCGCGCTCGCGGGCGCGCTCGCGGCCGCGCTCGGCGTGCTCGCGCTGCCGTCGATCCCGACCCGGCGCGCGACCGTCGTGCTGCTCGGGCTCGGCGGTCTGGCCGCGCTCCGCCACGCCTCGTACGCCGGGTTCGATCGAAGCTGGCTTCTCGTGCTGTGGGCGTCGGCGACGATGCTCACGCTCGTGCTCGTCGACCGTGCCGACGCGGAGGTGGTGCCCGAGCTCGCGGGCGGCGCACCGCTGCGGCGCCGACTCCCGGAGACGGCGCGCGTCGGCGGAGTCATCGCCCTCGTCGTGATCGTGGCCGCGGTCGCGTTCGTGCCGACGGTAACCGAGCGGCTGGGTCGCCACGTCTGGCCCGGGCTCCAGCCCAACGACGCCGACATCAACGGCTCGCCCTCGTCGCTGCGGTCGAGCACCCAACTGGACCTGACCACGAGGCCGCGCCTCTCCGACGCCGTGGTGTTCACCGTCGATGCCGCGCACGCCGACTTCTGGCGGGGCGAGACCTTCGACTCCTACGACCGGACGAGCTGGTCGAACACGAAGAGCGCGGATTTCCGCGACTATCTCCCGCACGAGGGCGGGACCCGGGTCGAGGTCGCGCCCGCGCCCAACGACATCGGCGCGCAGAGCGGCACCGAGTTCCGCCAGACGTTCCACGTCGAGGCCGGCTATTCCAACGTCGTGTTCGCCGCGCCCAGCCCGCGCGTCGTCGAGACCGACAAGCTGTTGAGCGAACGTCCCGACGGGACCATCAGGGTCGCGCCCGAGTCGGGGCCCGGCTTCGGCAAGGGTGCGGTGTACACCGTGTACAGCCGCAGTCTGCCGGTGACCGAGACGAGCCTGCGGGCGGCGGACAAGCTCGTCGTCCCCGCTGCGGTCACGGGCCAGTACGCGAGGGCGCCGGAGACGACGGATCGCGTCAAGGCCCTGGCTCGCCAGGTCACCGCCGGCGCACCCACCGCGTTCGACAAGGTAAGCGCGATCGAGGCGTGGATGGGCACCAACACGAAGTACTCCCTCAACGCGCCGGTGTCGCGGGCCCATGACGTCGTCGACGACTTCTTGTTCGAGAGCCGGCTCGGCTGGTGCGAACAGATCGCGAGCAGCCTGGTCGTCATGGCGCGCAGCGTGGGTATACCGGCCCGGCTCGTCACCGGTTTCGCCCCGGGCTCGCGCGACGCGCTGACCGGGCGGTTCGTGGTGCGAGAGAAGGACGCGCACGCCTGGGCCGAGATCTACTTCCCCGGGATCGGCTGGCAGGGCTTCGATCCGACCGCGGCGGTTCCGCTCGCCGGTGACGTGCACGCGGGCGGATCGTGGTTGGCGGCGGCCCGCCACAACGCGGTTCCGCTCGGGATCGCAGCGGTGCTCGTGGTGCTCCTCGCGGCGGCGACGCCCGAGATCCTCACCAAGCTCCGACGGCGGCGGGCCCGGCGGGCCTCGTGGAGCGCCACGACCCTGTACCGGCTCGAACGAGTGGGCCGCAAGGCCGGCCGGGCGCGCGCGCCCGCGGAGACGCCGCGCGAATACGCAGTCGCGCTGGCGCACCAACTCGACGACGAGCGCCTGGTTGCGGTCGGGGACGCGCTCGATACCGCCCTCTACTCGGCCCACCCACCGTCTCGCATCGAGCGGGCCGACGCGGAGGCGGTGCTATCCTCGCTCCGACCGTGAAGGGGATCCTGTGAGGTCCCTACGGAGGAGCTGGCAATGTCGCCCGACGAGGCATCCGAACGCGACGCGCGCGAGAGCAGCGGCGCCGCCCGTCCTCCGGTACCGCGCTCTCCGGTACTCCGTACCCACGTCTTCGACGCTGCTGATCTCCGGCGGGCGCTGACCCGCATCGCGCACGAGATCGTCGAGCGCAATCACGGCGCCGAAGAGGTCGTGCTCGTCGGCCTCTACACGCGCGGCGTTGCGCTCGCGAAGCGGATCGCGGCCGCCATCGCGTCCTTCGAAGACGTCGAGCCCGCCTTGGGTGCGCTCGACGTCGCGTTCTACCGCGACGACATCGGGCTGCGGCCCGTGGCGCCGAGTGGGCCGACCGAGGTGCCCGACATCTCGGGCAAGGTCGTGGTGCTCGTCGACGACGTGCTCTTCACGGGGCGCACGGCGCGGGCCGCGCTCGACGCGCTGCACGAGCTCGGGCGTCCACGGGCGGTGCAGTTGGCGGTCCTTGTCGACCGCGGTCACCGTGAGCTCCCGTTGCGCGCCGACTACGTCGGGAAGAACCTCCCGACCCGCTCGACGGAGGATGTACGCGTCCGGATCACCGAGGTCGACGGCGACGACGGAGTCGACCTCTGGGGCGTTCCGGAAGGAGACGACGGCCGATGAAGCACTTGCTCTCCGTCGACGACCTGGGTGGACGGGCCGGGATCGAGTCGATGCTCGATCTCACCGATTCCTTCCTCGAGGTGACCCGGCGCGACATCCCGAAGATCCCGGCGCTGCGGGGCAAGACCGT
>JBBSFB010000046.1:0-35052 GCA_038239145.1 Acidimicrobiia bacterium | reverse complement strand
CGGCTCGTGTCCCGGGTCGGCACGAAGCGCGTCGTCACGCTCGGGCTCGGCCTCGTTGCGCTGGCGCTCCTGATCTTCTCCCGCAGCACCGTGTCGAGCGGCTACGGGCTCGTGGCCCTCGTATTGGTCGTCATCGGGGTCGGTATGGGCCTCGCGATGGCGCCCGCGACCGATTCGATCATGGGCTCGCTCCCACCGGAGAAGGCGGGCGTCGGGTCGGCCATGAACGACACGACGCGCGAGATCGGAGGCGCGCTCGGCGTCGCCATCGTCGGCAGCCTCGCGAGCGCGGCGTACTCGTCGCGCATCGTCCACAACGCCAACTTCGGCGCGCTGCAGAAAGTGTCACCCGAGGCGGCACAGGCGGTGAAGGACTCCGTCGGCAGCGCCGCGATCGCGGCGACGAAACTTCCCGCGCCGGTGCAGGGCGCCGTCGTCGCCGCTGCGAACGACGCGTTCGTCCACGCCATGGATCACGCGTTGCTCGTCGCCGCGGTCGTGGCGCTGCTCGGTGCGGTGGTCGCTTACGTGTTCCTTCCGGCCCGGGCGCGCGACGCCATGACCCTCGACGACCTCGTCGAGGGCGCCGCGCGCCGGCTCGATCCGCAGAAGCGGCTCGGACTGGCCGAAGCCACCCTGGAGTTGTTCGCCGACGCGGGCATGTCGAGCCTCACCTACAGCGCGATCTCCACACGTTCGGGCGTCGCTACCGACACGCTCGAGCGTTACTGGACGTCACGGGTGGATGCGGTCACCGACGCCATGGCCGAGGTGTTCGCGTCGCATCCCGTGCCCCACACCGGCGACCTGCGCCGCGACATCAACGACTACGTATACGAGGTCGGGGCCGCGCTTTCCGATCCGCGGGCCCGGCAAGTGCTCGCCGCTCTCGTCGCGGAAGCCGCGACCGACCCGGAGCTGGCCACCTCGCTGCACAATCGCGTCGTCGAGCCGCGACGTATCGCGATCGCCGAACGCATGAACCTGGAACCGGAGCGGCTGCGCGTGCCCATCGATGCCGCGGTGGACCAACTCGTCGGACCGATATATCACCGCGCACTGTTCGCCGACCACGTGATCGACAACGAGCTCCTCGACTCGATCGTGTCGAGCCTCGTTTACTGAGACGCGTCGGCGCGGGCTCGCCGCGATCCAGAAGCGCCCGCGGGTGGCCCCCCCCGGGGGTTCGACCTTTGCCGGCCGGCCTTGGGATCTGGGGCAGGGCCGGCGTGTGAACATGGCGCACCGACCGCAGAGAGGATGACATGGCCAACGAGACACGCACCACACCCGACGGCGCTGAACTGGCCGGCAAGGTCGTTCTCGTCGACCGTCGACGTGGAGCTCCAGTGGTTGCACCGAGGCGGAGTTCGAGCCGGGCCGCTCGAGTCGCTCGCCGAGGCCTTGCGCTCGGCGGCTCTCCCGGACGGCCCGGGTCATGCATATCTGTCCGGCGAGCTCACCGTTGTCGCGGAGATGCGCGACACGCTCCTTGCTCGGGGAATGCAGTCCGATCAGCTTTCACCCAAGGCGTACTGGCGCGCCGCCGTCGCCAACGCGCCCCACGCAGGGCCACCGCGAACCCGAGGCGAAACCGTCACTCGACGTACAGTCACGGCGGCAGACTGGCACGGTCTCAGGCCGGCGCGACGGGGGTTGGATGCGGTTCGTCTTGGCACACGGAGGATTCCACGCCACGTGGTGTTGGAGCCGCACGATGCCCGAACTCCAGCGCCTTGGCCATGAAGCGATCGCGATCGACGTCACCGGTCACGGTGAGCGCGGCGACGAAGGGGCAACCGTGGACGGACGGCTCGACTCCGTGTTGTCGGTCCTCGACCACGGCGACATGCTGGTCGGTCACTCGGGCGGAGGCTTCGAGATCACGCGTGCCGCCGCCGAGACGTTCACGACGCCCGTTTCCGTTCCGCGGTTCTGGAGAGGCGAGCTGCCCCGAAGCCCGTTGAACCCGGGCTGACATGGGTGACACGATGGATCGCACCATGTGGCGGCGCGGCGTCGCGACCTTGCGCCGATTCATCGTCGCGCATCCCGGGCCGTTCACGGCGTCGGTCACCGGATCGTCGGTCTTCGCGCTCACGTCGGTGTTGGGAACGATCGTGCTCGGCCGCGTCACCGATCACATCATCATCCCCTCGTTCAAGGGCAACGTCGCGAGTAGCACCATCTGGGCCGGTGCCATCGCGATCGTCGTCGTCGCATTCATCCGCAGCGTCGGCGTGATCGCGCGGCGGTACTTCGCCGGTATGACGGCCGCGGCCAACATGGCGACGCTCCGCCACCAGATCGCCGACCGCTATCTCGACGTGCCGTTGTCGTTCCACCGCGAGCACACGACCGGCACGCTGCTGGCCCACGCCGACAACGACGTAATGGTCGCGTCGGAGGTGATCAACCCGCTGCCGTTCTCGACCGGCCTCATGCTGCTGATCGTCTTCTCGGTCATCGCTCTCTTCGCGATCGATCCGTTGCTGACGTTGGTCGGCCTCGTGCTGTTCCCGGCGATGTTCGCGCTGAACCGGTTCTACACCCGGCGGGTCGAGCTGCCCGCGCAGACGGTGCAGGAACGGGTGGGCGACGTGTCTGCCATCACGCACGAGAGCTTCGAGGGCGTCGTGGTCGTGAAGACCCTCGGGCGTCAGGACGCCGAGGTGACGCGGTTGGAGCAGGCCGCAGACCAGCTGCGAGAGGCGCGCGTACGAGTGGGCGCGCTGCGGGCGCTCTTCGAGCCGACGCTCGACGCGCTCCCGAACCTGGGGATCATCGCGCTGCTCGCCGTCGGCGGCTGGCGCGTGTCGAGTGGCGCAGTCTCGCCCGGCGATCTCGTGCAGGCGATGGCGCTGTTCACGCTGCTCGCGTTCCCGATGCGGGTGGTGGGCTTCCTGCTCGAAGAGATGCCGCGTTCGGTGGTCGCCCTCGATCGCATCGACGGTGTGCTCGCCGCATCCCCCGAAGCTGTGCCCGCAGATCCCCGTGCGCTACCGAGTGGAGGGCTCGATGTGCAGGCCGACGCGCTCGAATATGCGTACGTCGCCGGGGTGCCGGTGTTGCACGACTGCACGCTTCGCATCGCGTCCGGTGAGGTCGTCGCCCTCGTGGGCCCGACCGGTTGCGGCAAGACCACGCTGTGCGAATTGCTCGCGGGTCTCGATCGGCCCGAACGTGGGACGGTTCGCGTGGGCGGCATCGACCTGACCGAGGCCACCCGGGCGGATCTGCGCACGAGCGTTGCGCTGGTGTTCCAGGAGTCGTTCCTGTTCACCGACACGATCGCGAACAACCTCACCATCGGGACGGACGCGGACGAGACGGCGATGCGCTGGGCCGCCGGAATCGCACAGGTGGCGGGGTTCGTCGACTCCCTGCCGGCCGAGTACGACACTGCCATCGGTGAGCGCGGGGTCACGGTGTCGGGCGGTCAGCGGCAGCGAATCGCGCTCGCGCGCGCCCTCATCCGCCGGCCGCGATTCCTGCTGCTCGACGACGCCACGTCGGCGGTCGACGCGACTGTCGAAGCCCGGATCCTGCGGGGACTGCGCGACGAGCTCGACATGACGACCCTGATCGTCGCCCACCGGGTGTCGACGATCGCGCTCGCCGATCGGGTGCTGTTCATGCCGGAAGGACGCATCGCCGCCACCGGAACGCACGGCGAGCTGCTTGCAACCAACCGCGAGTACGAGGCGATGGTTCGCGCCTACGACCAAGAGGTCGCTTGATGACACGCACCGGCGACGATCCCGTCGTGCGCGGCACGCGCGACAACACGCTCCACGGTGCCGCGCACGACGTGGTTGCCGATGCCGCCCCGGCCCAGGCGCGCGACGAGTTCACCGAGCGAGTCTTCGCCGCCTTCGAGGACGACGACGTCACGCCTGCCGACGGGGTCGCGGCGGGCGCGATGCACGTCCTCCGGCGCGGCGTGGCGGCGAGTCCCGAGCTTCGCGTCGGTCTGAGGTCGACCATCGTGTTCGCGGTCGTCGCCGCGCTCGGGAAGCTGGCGATCCCGATCCTGATCCAGGTCATCCTCGACCGCGGTGTGCTCGATTCGGGTGGCTTCCGTGCCCAGTTCGTGCTGCTCACCTGCCTGGTCGCGGTCGTGATCACGATCGGCGTGCTCTTCGTCAGCCGCATCGCGTACTACCGGTTGGTGCGCGCAGCCGAGCGGGCGCTGTGCAGCCTGCGCGTCCGGGTCTTCGATCACATCCACCGGCTGAGCATGGCCGAGCACACCACGACGCGGCGGGGCGTCTTCGTCTCGCGTGTCACGAGTGACATCGAGACCCTCGCCCGCTTCGTGCAGTGGGGAATGATCTCGTGGTTGGTGAACGGCACTCTGATCGTCGGCACCGTCGTCGTGATGTTCGTCTATTCGTGGCAGCTGACGCTGCTCACCTTGGTCGCGTACCTCCCGGTTCCCCCACTGTTCCGAGCCTTTCAGCGCCGCCAGCTGCAGGCCTACGACGAAGAACGCACACGCATCGGCGACATGATCGCGGAGTTCTCCGAGACGGTCAGCGGCGCCGCGGTCATTCGCGCTTACGGGCTCCAGGAGCGGGCCCGTTTGCGGCTGCGAGACCGCATCGACGGCGCATACCGCGCGCGGCTGCGGGCGGCGAAGTACTTCGCCGCGATGTTCCCCCTCGGCGACTTCTTCGGGGCCATCGCGCTCGCGGGCATCGTCGTGGCATCGGCGTATCACGGGCGGGCGTGGGGCCTCGACGTCGGCAAGGTGGTCGCGTTCATGTTCCTGATCAACCTGTTGTTGAGCCCGATCGGTGAGCTGAGCGAGATCCTCGACCAGACCCAGACCGCGATCTCCGGTTGGCGCAAGGTGCTCGCGGTGCTCGACGTGCCGATCGACGTCGCGGAACCGGCCGACGGCATCCATCTTGCACACGGCGCGCTCGGGGTGGAGGTGTCGCACATCGAGTTCGCCTACCGCGGCGACGCGCCCGTGCTGCACGACGTGAGCGTCGACATTGCGCCCGGGAGTCACGTCGCGATCGTGGGGGAGACCGGTTCGGGCAAGACCACGTTCGCCAAGCTCCTGTGCCGGCTCGCGGATCCGACCGCAGGGCAGGTGCGCATCGGTGGTACAGATCTCCGCGATGTCGATCCGGCCTCCCGCCGGCGAGCCATTCGCATGGTGCCCCAGGATGGCTTCCTGTTCGACACGACGATCGCCGACAACGTGCGCATGGCCGCGTCGGAAGCAACCGACGACGACATCGAACAGGCCTTCGCCCGGCTCGGGCTCGACTGGTGGCTGATGCGCCTGCCGGACGGGCTCACGACGATGGTGGGCGAGCGGGGCGAGTCGTTGTCGGTAGGCGAACGGCAGCTGGTCGCACTTGCGCGCGCTGAGCTCGGCGATCCCGGTCTGCTCGTGCTCGACGAAGCTACGAGTGCGGTCGACGCCGAAACCGAGCGCGCGCTGGCCGACGCGCTGGCGCGTGTGTCACGCGGCCGAACAACGATCAGCATCGCCCACCGTCTCTCTACCGCCGAGCACGCCGACCGCGTGCTGGTGTTCGACGCGGGCCGGATCGTCGAAGCCGGAACTCACGACCAACTCGTCGCCGCCGGCGGGGTCTACGCGCGGCTCCACCGGAGCTGGACCGCGAACACACGCACGAATACAACCGAGTGAGGGAGCCACCATGACCGACGACGTGATCCTGGTAGACGAGCCGGCACCGCGGGTGCGCCGCATCACGATGAACCGGCCCGAGAAGCGCAACAGTCTCGTGCATCCGCTGCGCGGTGCGATTCTCGAAACGCTGCGCGAGCACGATCAGGATCCCGAGGTCTCGGTGACGATCATCCGCGGCGCCGGCCCGTCATTCTCGGCGGGTTACGACCTCGGCGGCGGCAACGAGGGTCACGAGATGCCGTATTACACACCGGGTGGTGAAGGCGCGTGGCCGCGGCACGTGACCGAGGGTTGGATGAGCATCTGGGATCTCGCCAAGCCCGTCATCGCGCAGGTTCACGGTTACTGCCTCGCCGGAGGCAGCGAGCTCGCCACCGGTTGCGACCTCGTCTACATGGCCGAGGACGCGCAAATGGGATACCCGGCCGTGCGATTCGGCGTGCCCGACATGCACTTCCATCCCTGGTTCCTCGGGATGCGCAAGGCGATGGAGATGATGCTCACGGGCGACTCCATCTCGGGCGTGCAGGCCGTTGAGCGGGGCTGGGCCAACGCCGCCTACCCCGCCGACGAGCTCGACGAGCGCGTGCTCGAGGTCGCGCACCGCATCTCCCTCATCCCGGTCGAGCTCTTGCAGCTGAACAAGCGGATCGTGCATCGTCAGATGGACGCGATGGGCATGCGCGCGGGGATCCGCGCCGGCACCGAGTTGTGCGCGCTCGGCACGCACACAACCGCCATGCACGACTTCATCGATGCCGCGCGGGAGAAAGGTCTGACCGGCGCGCTCCAAGAACGCGACGCCCCGTTCGGCGACTACCGCACAACCGGCTGATTCGCCGCAGGCGCAGGCTGCGGCGATCTCGCTCTCCGATCACACGGGAGCGCACAGAGGTTGGTCGGTTGGTTGGTCGGGGAGGGGGGATTTGAACCCCCGACCGCCAGCTCCCAAAGCTGGTGCGCTACCACTGCGCCACTCCCCGGTGCGGTAAACCGCGTCCGAGCGTAGTGCTCGCCCGAGAAGAGTTACGCGGGCGTGTTCGGGCCGCGGACGACGGGCTTGTGCGGCACCGCGATGCCGTGCACGGGACCAGGCGTCCACTGGCTCCAGGCCGTGTCCCAGTCCATGACGCCGTGGTCGCCGAGGGCGGGCGCGCGCGGGCCGCCGGTGACCATGACGACGTCGCCTATACGGCTGAACCCGAAGAACTTCAACGCGTCGGCCGCGCTCAGGTTCACGCAGCCGTGCGAGACGTTCACGTGCCCTTGGCTTTCCACCGACCACGGCGCCGCGTGCACGTATTCGCCGCTGTCGGTGATGTGCACATCGGAGTACACGAGCTCGTCGTAACCGTCGGGGGAATTGACCGGCACGCCGTTCGACGACGAGATCATCCGCACGACGCTCTCGCGGTCGAGCACGATGTGGGTGCCGTTCATGGTCGGGTCGGTGCTCTTGCCGCCGCTGAACGGATAGACGCCAACGACCTTGTTGTTGTCCGTGACCGTCATGACGTCGGTCGCGAGGTTCGCGACGGACACGTGCGAATCGCCGATCGTGATGTTCGCAGTGACGGTGCCGGTTCCCCAACGCCCCCCGCCGACGTTCCAGCCTTCGAGGTCGGAGGCCACGGTGAGCTTCTCACCGACGGGCCAGAACGACTTGGGCCGGAAGTGCAACTCGTTGTTGCTGAACCAGTGCCAACCGCCGGCGACCGGCTTCGACTCGGTGATGGTGAAGTGCGACAGCACCGACACCCGCGCGAACGCATTATCGATGTAGTGGTTGAAGCGGACGACGACGGGTTGCGCGACCCCGACAGTCAGATTGTTCGGGAACACCGTGTCGGTGACGGTCGAGTCGGGGACGAGCGTGCGGAACGCCGACGTCGCCGTTGCGCGCACACCGGTGGGTCCCGACGACGTGGCCGACACGCGGTAGTCGGTACCCGGTGTGAGCACGCCGCTCGACCGCCAGGCCGTCCCCGACAGCGCGAGTGCTCCCGCGACGGGCGCGCCCGTCGCGGTCGTCACCTCCACCGATACCAACTGCCCCGAGCCGCCGTTCACGGCGACTCGCGTGTCGAGCGGGACACCGGTCGAGCCCGGCTTCGGGGAGAAGCTGATCGCCGACGTGAGCGAGGCGCGCTCGCTCGGAGCGGAATGCGTCACCTGCGCGGACTGGCGCGCGGGGAACGGCTGCGAGCGCGCCGAGTGTGCGTAGGCCACTGCTATGCCGGCACAGAATGCGCACGCCACCAGGGTCGCGATCACTCCGCCCGACCATTGGGAGCGTGTGCGGCGATCTCGCACGTGCAGGCCTCTCACGTCGGTGCGAGAGGAACGCTAGGGCAGCCCGACTGCGATAGCACATCGGGTGCCGAAAGGCGTGGATGTCAGCCGCGGACTACTTCGGATCGGGCGGCTCGGCGTGTGTCCGCTCCCGGCCGGCGTGGCGCAATGCGGCGAGGATCTGCTCCCATTCGAGCTGGCGTTCGAGCCAGTTGCGGGCCCGTTTGCCGTCGTGTTGTCGTCGGGACTTGGCGGTGTGAGTGTCGGATGTCATGTCGTGACCTGCCTCCGTCGGTGGCATCGTCACCAGTGTCGATGCGTCGTGTAACAGGCACGTGTCGCCGCCGAGAACCGGAGATTGCTATCGGTAGCCTCTTCGGGTGCACGAGACGGCCGCCGACACCGCCACGCTCCAACAGCTGCTCGACCGGTCCTACGCCCGCATCGGGTCACACATGCGGTCGATCCACACGCCCGAGCGGCGGGTCGCGGCGTCGGATCTGGCGAGGGTGCTCCGAGGCGTTCGGGTGCTCGATTTGGCCACGGTGAGCGCCGCGTGCGAGCCGCGGGTGAGCCCGGTCGACGGACTGTTCTTCCGCGGCCACTTCTATTTCGGCTCCGGGGCGGACTCGATGCGGTTCCGACATCTGCGTGTTCGGGCCCAGGTCAGCGCCTGTCACACGATCGGCGAGACGTTCGCCACGATCATCCACGGTCGGGCGATGGAGATCGATGTCCGGGCGCCGGAGCAGAGTGGCTTCTTCGCCTACGTGCACGAGGTGTATCCCGACTGGGACGAGTGGTATGCGGACGACACCCCGCCCTACGCCCGGATCGAGCCGGCAGTGATGTTCGCCTACGCGTTCGAGGCTTCGGTCCTGGAAGGACTCCGAGGAATATAGTTGCGTGCGCAAGGGTTCTGGACGGTGTCCGTCCGGAACATCCGGAACGCCTGGCCGAAAGGCAGCACAACATGCCCGCCATCACCCCCGTCGACTCGTCGGTTTTGCCCGTGCTCGTGCAGTCGCAGGGATCGGCCCGACCGGTGCAGTCGATCGTGACCGCACCGGCTTCCTTCGAAGGCGCGGGCTTCCCTGTTTACCGCCCGTTCCCGCAGCCGGGCGCCGATCTCGGCGCGACCGATCCGTTCCTGATGCTCGACGAGATGGGCCCGATCGAGTACGGACCGGGCGAAGCCGTCGGCGCGCCCGATCACCCCCACCGCGGCTTCGAGACGGTGACGTATCTGTTCGACGGCGAGATGGAACACCGCGACTCGACCGGTGGTGGTGGAGTGCTGCGCGGCGGCGACACGCAGTGGATGACCGCGGGCTCCGGTCTGGTCCACTCCGAGGAGCCGACCGAACCGATGCTGCGCGACGGCGGTCTCATGCACGGTCTGCAGCTCTGGGTGAACCTGCCCCGCGCCGACAAGCTGACCCCGCCGCGCTATCAGGACCTGAGCGGAGACAAGATCACGCTCGCGCGTACCGATGACGGACGCGCCTTGCTCCGACTGGTCGCCGGTGACCTCGGCGGTCAGTCCGGTCCCGGAAGCACGCACACACCCATCGTGTACGCGCACGCGACGATCGAAGCCGGGGGACGGCTCGCGCTCGGTTGGCCGGCCGAGTACAACGCGCTCGCGTATGTCGTGCAGGGTCGGGTGCGTGTCGGTGACGACACCCGCCCGATCGGCGAGCACCAACTCGCGGTGCTCGGAGGCAGCGGCGACAGCGTCGTGATCGAAGCCGACGAGACGGCTGAGGTCATCCTGCTCGGCGGTCGTCCGCTGCACGAGCCCGTCGCCTGGTACGGACCGTTCGTCATGAACACGAAGCAGGAGATCCTCGACTCGTTGGATCTCTACGAGAAGGGCGAGCTCGGATCCATCCCGCCGAAGGCGTGATCCGGTCGAACTCGCGACGCGACCCCAGAGCATCGAGCGCGGAACTCGGGGTCATGCCAAGCTGCGAAGCCGGGAACACGTAGCAAGGCTCGAACGCCGTTGAGTGATCGCCCGCGATCTCGAAGGACAGACCGCACTCGTCACCGGAGCGACGTCGGGACTCGGGCGTGCCATTGCACTGGAGCCGGCGCGCGGCGGCGCCGAGGTCGTGGTGCACGGTCGTGACGCGGCGCGTCCGGCCGAGACGGTCGCCGCGATCGCGGATGCCGGTGGGCGAGCGCGGTTGGGTTGGCGCCGACATCGGCGATCCCGCCGAGCTCCGCCGGCTCGCGCGCGACGCCGGCGATGTCGACGTCCTGGTCAACAACGCCGGCTTCTCGCTCTTCGGCCCAACCGCCGATGTCGAGGTCGAGCACTTCGATGCGATCTTCGCCGCGAACGCGCGCGCCGTTCTTCCTGGTCGGCGCGATTGCGCCCGGACCCGCGTACACCGACGGCGCCGTGCCCGAGCGCACCGAAGCGCTGGGCCGCGTCGACGCTGCTGCAGCGGGCCGCGAGCGCGGAGGAAATCGCGGAAGTGGTTGCGTTCCTGGCGTCGCCCCGGGGCCGGCTCCATCACCGGCACCGTCATCGCTGCCGACGGCGGTCGCACTGTGATCTGACCCTGTCCTCGAGGGGCGGATCGTGACGCCCGATCCGTCCCTTGAGGGGAGGGGCGGGCAGACCCCGGCGAGCTCGCAATCCCTCACGCCGGGGGCCGCCTCTCAGCCCCTACCCCGTACGCAAGTGAACACCGATCTCACTCTGTGTGGCAAGGGTCGCCGATAAATTCTCGGACGGCGCCGTACTCGTTCGGACTCATTTCGGAAAGCTGAACAGCATCGTCTGGGTCGCGTACGCGACCAGGCGCGGTTGCTCACCTTCGGCGTCCCACAGTTCCATGTCGGCCGAGGCGTACCCGTTCCCGGCGTGACGAGCCCGATTGACCCCCAGGACCCAGTCGCACCGGGCCACGTCGAGGATGTGCACGGTCAGGTCGGCGCTCGGTGGGAGCCACACCCGCTCGTACCCGGCCGGTCCGAGACGCTCGCTCACGGCACCGGGCATGGTGTCGCAGAGCGTGACCAGTGCCAGGGGATCCCAGGCGCCGTCGACGGCGCGAGGCGGGTCGTCGAACCGGTACCACTGCGCACGCAACGACGTGGTCGGCTCGTAGTCCTCCCAGGGCGGGTGACCGATCGTCGGGCGACCTTCGATGTGCTCCCAGAAGTTGAACCAGGGGTACTCGTCGTCGGCGCCCTCGGGGTCCGGGTCGCGATACGACGGGCATTCCATCGGCGGCTTCACGCCGTCGGGGACACGAGCGTCGGTGAAGGTGAACCCTTCCCGGTCGGCGCCGAACACAGCGAGAGCGTCGAAGCCGGCCTCGGCGCCGGGGTTGCGCAACGTCGCCCGGGCCTGGGTCATCGAGCGGCCGCGCCGTAATACGACGACCTCGATCTCCACGGGCCCGTCGCGTACCTGCCCCGCGAACACGCCGTTCATGGTGCGCAACAGCTGATCGGGAACGCCTACCGCCGCTTCCATTGCACGGGCGGCCGTAGCCGCGACGATCCCGCCCTGGGGCACGATCGGGCAGTTCCATTGGTCGCCGATGTCGGCCGCGTAGCGACCATCGCCGATCGCCTCGATCGAAGTTCCCCGGTGGAAGAGTGACGAGCCCACGGCGGGTCATTATCGTCGGTCGTCATGAGCGACGCGATTGATTTGATCCAGCGGTTCTGCGACGAGTTCGGAAAGGGCGCGGGCGTCGACGAGATCATCGAGTACTTCACCGACGACGCGATCTACCACAACATCCCGGTCGATCCCGCGGTCGGCAAGGACGCGATCAAGGCGACCTTTGCGATGTTCACGACCGGCGTGGAGCGCATCGAGTTCCGAATGCTCAACATCGCCGCGGTCGGCGAGACGGTGTTGACGGAGCGCGTCGACGTCTTCGTGTTGCCGAGCGTGACGATCGAACTGCCCGTCATGGGTACGTTCGAGGTGCGCGACGGCAAGATCGCAAAGTGGCGCGACTACTTCGACCTCAACCAGTACATGAACCAGCTCGCGGGCCCCGCGTCGTAGCGCCGTCGGTCAGGGCGCGAGCAGCCCCCGGACCGCGTCGATCGTGTCGGCGTCGGCGGCCGACCTGTCGGGTCGGTACGCGCGGACGCGCGCGAAACGGAGCGCGACGCCGCCCGGGTAGCGCGTCGACACCTGTACTCCGTCGAGCGCGATCTCGACGACCAACTCGGGCCGCACGAACACGGTGTAGTCGTCACGCCGCGCCACGATCTGTTGCAGCTGTTCGGTCTGCCACGTGAGTAGTTCGTCGGTGAGACCCTTGAAGGTCTTCCCGACCATGACGAACTCGCCCGATTCGGGGTCGCGCGCGCCGAGGTGCAGGTTCGACAGCCATCCGCGGCGCCGGCCGTGACCCCATTCCGCGGCGAGGACGACGAGATCGAGCGTGCGGACGGGCTTGACCTTGCGCCACGACGAACCCCGGCGTCCGGCTTCGTAGAGCGAGTCGAGGGCTTTCACCATGACGCCTTCGTGCCCGGTCGCGAGCGCGTCGGTGAGGAACGCCTCGCCGACCGCGACGTCGTCGGTCTCGATCGCGGGCACGCGCCACTCCTCGACGAGCCCCGTGAGGATCGCGCTCCGCTCGCGTAGGCCTCGATCGAGCAGGTCGTCGCCGTCGAGGTGGAGAATGTCGAAGAAAAAAGGCGCGAGAGTCATCGTGTGCGTGGTCGCGTCGTCGCGACCGAACCGGCTCATCGTGTCCTGGAACCGGCGGGGCAGCGCGCCGTCGGCGAGACCGATGGCTTCGCCGTCGAGGACGAAGCTGCGGGCACCGAACGCCCGCACGACCTCCACTACTTCGGGAAGCCGGGCGCTGACGTCGTTCAGGTTGCGGGTGAATACGCGCACGTCGTCGCCGCGGCGGTGCACCTGTACGCGCACGCCGTCAAGCTTCCACTCGACCGATGCGAGCCCGGCGGCCGTGAGCGCGTCTGCGACGGACGCGGCCGTCGCCGCGAGCATGGGCTGTACCGGACGGAGCACCTCGAGCCGCATGCCCGCGAGGGCGGCCGCGCCCCCGGTCAGGGCCCGACGCGCGGCGTCGGCGAGATCGCCGCCGAGCATCGCGGCCCGGCGGACCGCGTCGGGCGGCACCTCGGCGGCGCGTGCGATCGCGTCGGCCATGATTCCCGCAAGTGCGCCCTGGCGGAGCTCGCCGGTGAGCAGTCTCACGACGAAGTCGGCTTCGGCGGCGGTCGCGCGAGTGAAGAGCCCGACCAGGATGTGCTGACGAGCCGACGCCGATCCTGGGCCCGTCGTCGCGGCGACACGGTCGAGGGCCACGTCGAGCTGGCCGACCGTCACGTTCGGGTCATCCGACGAGGCGCTCACTTCGCGAGCCGACGACAACGTCGACCACCCGACTCCGATGCGCCCCTGCCGCGGCTCGCCGATCAGCAGGTTCACGACGACGGCGACCTCCTCGGGCGCACATTCGTGCAGGAGCGTGGCCAGCGCGTCGATCTTGATCTTGCGCGACCGCGTGGCTCCGACCGCGGCGGAGGTCTCGACGACGACGGCAAGCAGCACGCCGGTCAGGGTACGGTCGGCAGCATGGAATATCGACGTCTCGGCCGCAGCGGCCTACAAGTCAGTGTGTTGTCGTTCGGATCGTGGGTGTCGTTTCGCGACCAGCTCGACGTGGACACGGCCATGGAGTGTCTCGACGCCGCCCACGAAGCGGGCGTCAACTTCTTCGACAATGCCGAGGGTTACGCCGAAGGCGAGTCCGAACGCATCATGGGCCAGGCGATCTCGAAGCTGGGATGGGCGCGCCACAGTTACGTGATCTCTACCAAGGTGTTCTGGGGCTTGTACGACGAGCCCAACATGAAGAACACGCTGAACCGCAAGTACCTCATGCAAGCGATCGACGGATCGCTCGAACGCATGGGCCTCGACTTCGTCGACCTGTTGTTCTGCCACCGCGCCGACCCGAAGACGCCGATCGAAGAGACGGTGTGGGCGATGAGCGACATCGTCTCGAGTGGCAAGGCGCTCTATTGGGGTACCTCGGAGTGGACGCCGGACGAGATCCGGGCCGCGTGGGAGATCGCCGAACGCCATCACCTGCACAAGCCGATCGTGGAGCAGCCGCAGTACAACCTTTTGCACCGCATGCGCGTCGAGTTCGAGTACGCGCGCCTCTACGAGGACATCGGGCTTGGCACCACCATCTGGAGCCCGCTCGCCTCGGGCCTGCTCACGGGCAAGTACTTCGACGGCATGCCCGAGGGCTCACGTGCGCTCCTGCCCGGCTACGAGTGGCTGCAGAGCATGTTGACCGATCCGCGTACCAACGAGAAGGTACGCGCGCTGAAGGTGGTCGCCGACGATCTCGGGTGCACGCTCGCGCAGCTGTCACTTGCGTGGTGCACCAAGAACAAGCGGGTGTCGACGGTGATCACCGGCGCGAGCAGGGCGTCGCAGGTACGCGAGAACATGGAAGCGCTCGAGGTGGCCAAGCTCCTCGACCGCGACGTGATGGCGCGTATCGAAGAGGCGGTCCCGTTCACCGCGTAGGCGTGTCCGGGACCCGTTCGGTAATCCAGAACTGCATGTGTCCGGTCTCGCCCGGCGCTTCGGGCGCGCGCGTCTCGACGCGGTCGAGGGTGTAGCCGAGCCGCTGCGGTATCGCGCCGCTGCGGAGGTTGGCCTCGTCGCACACGACGATCATCTGCTCGATCCCGTCGAGCTCGAGCCCCGACGCGGTCAACGCTCGGGTTGCGTCCGTCGCGAATCCATGGCCGCCGGCGTCGACGTGGAGCCAATACCCGACCTCGAGCGTGCGCGGCCCGCGTCGCGTCATCAACCCGAAGGCACCGAGGAACTCGTCGTTCGCGATCCGGAACAACCCGTAGTGCCATTCTTCGTCGCGGCCCCGGCGTTCGGGTTGGTTCGCGAGCCGCGCTCGCTGGAACGTAGGGTCGGCCGACTTCGCGTCGGCCCAGGGCATCCACGGCTTCAGGTGCTCGAGACTGTCGCCGACCGCGCGGGCGACGGCTTCGGCGTCGTCGGCGTTCAGCCAGCGCAGGTACGCGTCGCCCTCGAGCGCGATCCGTTCGGGTGGCGAAATGCTCATGTGCCTTCGCGCACGTAGCTGTGCGCGCGTTCGACCCGCGCGACCCGGAGTTCATACGCGTCGTACCAACGGGTGCGACCCTCGTACTGCGCGAAGGCGTGGTCGGCGTCGCGCTTCCAGGCCGCGATCGACGCCTCGTCGGCCCAGTACGAGACGGTGAGGCCGATGCCCGCGTGCGCCTCTTCTACGCCGAGGTAGCCGGGTTGGCGTGCCGCGAGCGTTGTCATGCGCTGCGCGGTCTCGTCGTAGGAATCGCCGGGCTGCTCGTTGCGGCGGGTCGAGAAGATCACGGCCCAATAGGGCGGGTCCGGGGTATGGGCGAGACCGTCGTCGACGTCGTTGCCATCGATGGATCCCACGATCGGCTCCTCTCTCCTGCGAGCCGGCATTCTGCCTTGTGTCTCGACATATCTAACTCGGATATGTAGTATCCGGATTAGAAAGGTGGAGAGGAGCGGGCATGAGAGTGTTCATAGCGGGCGCAACGGGGGTGCTCGGGCAGAGAGCGGTGATGCGCCTCGTCGCAGCCGGCCACGACGTCACCGGTGTCTCCCGATCTCCGGAGAAGGACGCGCTCCTGGAGGCGCTCGGCGCGCAATCGGTGCGAGTCGATATCTTCGACGCCGACGCGCTGCGGATCGCGGCGGGGGGCGCCGACGCGGTCGTGAACGTGACGACGAAGATCCCGCCGATCGCCCAGATGGCAAACGCCCGAGCGTGGGACGAGAACGAGCGCATCCGGCGCGAGGCATCGGGCCATCTCGTCGATGCCGCGATCGCGGTGGGCGCAACCGTGTTCGTCCAGGAGTCACTCGCGTTCATGTACGGCGAGCACGGCTCAGCATGGATCGAGGCCGCGTCGACCCCGCTGGGCTCGTCCGCATTCACGGGCGCCATCCGCGCCGCCGAGGAGAACGTCGCGCGCTTTCGGGCCGCCGGCGGTCGGGGGGTGGTGTTGCGGTTCGGGCGCTTCTACGCGCCCGACAGCGACCAGGCCGAATCGGCGGTACGCGCGGCGCGACGCGGTCTTCTCCTCGACTCGGGCGCCAAGGATGCGTTCATCCCGATGATCGACGCCGACGATGCCGCGTCGGCGGTCGTCGCGGCGCTCGCGGCAGCGAGCGGCACGTACGACATCGTCGACGAGCCGCTGACCCGCACCGCGCAGAGCGAGGCCCTGGCCGCCGCAGTCGGCCGGCGCCGATTGTTTCTCGCGCACCCGTGGATCGCTCCGAAGCAGGCGTCGTATATCGCGGCGTCGCAGCGGGTTTCCAACCGTGCTTTTCGCGACGCGACCGGCTGGAAACCCCGTTCGCCGAGCGTGCGTGAAGGGTTCCCCAAGCTGGTCGCGGGGCTACGAGTTGAACCGGCACTGTCGGGCCGGGTGCGGCTGATGCTGTGGCTGCTCGCCGTCAGCGCGTTCGCTCTTGGTGTACAGGCCGAGTTCTTCCCCCGCTACTTCTACGACAAGTTCCCGTTCGGACGGGGCTGGGTTGCGATGGACGGCCGCTACAACGAGCACCTCATCCGCGACTTCGGCGCGCTGAACCTCGCGCTGCTGGTGTTGACGGCCGGCGCGATCTTCGTGGGCAGCCGTGCGGTCAGCCGGATCGCCGCGGTGTCGTGGATCGTGTACTCGGTGCCACATCTCGCGTACCACCTGCGGCATCTGACGATGGTCATGCCCGGTACGGACAAGGTCGGGACGGTCGTGTCGCTGTCGCTCCCGATCGTCGCAGGGTTGATCGTGCTGCTCGACCGCCCCCGAGTCGCTCGGGCTCCTGTCGACGCGGCGGTGGAGTCGTCGCCGGCGCCCGCCCGCGCGGCGCGGGTGCGCACTCGCAGCTAGCGTTCGCGTGGTCCGACAACCGGAGACGCGTGTGCTCGAAGACTTCGAACGCGACGGATTCGTTGCGCTGCGTTCGGCAGTCGCGGACGAGATCGTGGTCCGATGCCGCGAAGAGATCGATGCACGGCTCGCTGCGCGCTTCCCGTCCGAGGAAGACCCGGGTGATGCCGGGTTGGCACGTCGACGCGAGCTTCGGCGACGCGGGACGGGTTGCGCCTCAAGGTCGCGAGCAAGGAACGCGGGTTGCTCTGCGGCCGTCGGCGTTCGCAACGGTCGAGTCGGCGACCTGTACGTGTGCCACCCGTTCCTGGTGCATCGGGCGGCGTGGCCGCACCGAGGCACGTCGCCGCGATTGTTGGGCGCAGCCCGGAGTCGCCCTCAACCATCGGTTCCCGTTGGCGGGCGGTACCCCGTTTCCCCGTCGGGCGAGCGATCCGGCGCGACTCGGCCGCTGACCGGACGGCGGCGGAAGCTCGGCTCGTAGGATCGGGCGCGTGAACCGGTACCTCGTCGAGCGATTGCAGCCGTTCGGGACGACAATCTTCGCGGAGATGTCGGCGCTCGCGGTCGAGACCGGTGCGATCAATCTCGGCCAGGGATTCCCCGACACCGACGGCCCGGATGCGGTGAAGCAAGCCGCGATCGAAGCCGTCGAAGCCGGCTACAACCAGTACCCGCCGGGTATCGGTATCCCCGAGCTGCGCGCGGCGATCGGGGCCCACCAGCTCCGGTTCTACGGACTCGACTACGACGCCGGCACCGAGATCCTCGTGACTGCGGGTGCGACCGAAGCGATCGCGGCCGCGCTGATCGCACTCTGCGGTCCCGGCGACGAGGTCGTGACGTTTGAGCCCTACTACGACTCCTACGCGGCTTGCATCGCAATGGCCGGCGCGACGCGACGGGTCGTGACGCTTCGTACACCCGACTACGCGTTCGATCCCGACGAGTTGCGCGCCGCGATCACCGCTCGTACAAAGCTCATCCTGCTCAACTCGCCCCACAACCCGACCGGCAAGGTGTTCAGCCGGGAAGAGCTCGGTCTCGTCGCGCAGCTAGTGCAGGAGCACGATCTGCTCGTCGTCACCGACGAGGTCTACGAGCACCTCGTGTACGAAGGCGACCACATCCCGCTCGCGACGCTGCCGGGTATGCGCGAGCGCACGGTGACGATCGGCTCCGGGGGCAAGACGTTTTCCTTCACCGGTTGGAAGGTCGGCTGGGTCTGCGCGACACCCGAGCTCGTGCTCGCGGTCAAGACGGCCAAGCAGTTCCTCACCTACGTGAGCAGCGGCCCGTTCCAGTATGCGATCGCGATCGGGCTCCAACTTCCGGACGACTACTTCGCCTCGTTCCGACAGGAGATGCTCGACAAGCGCGACCGCCTGTGCGCAGGCCTGAGTGCGGCCGGGTTCGACGTGCTTCGTCCCGCGGGGACGTACTTCGCGACGGTCGACATCCGGTCGCTCGGCGAGACCGACGGCCTCGAGTTCTGCCGCTTCTTGCCGCACCGGTGTGGCGTGGTCGCGGTCCCGAGCGTCGTGTTCTACGACGACATTGCCGCCGGAGCACCGTTGGTGCGGTTCGCGTGTTGCAAACGCGTCGAAGTGATCGATGAAGCGTGCACCCGATTGAAGAGCCTGGCCCGATGATCGTCGCCGGGATACAACACGACATCGTGTGGGAGCGCCCGGAGGAGAACTTCGCCCGGCTCGCACCCATGATTGAGCAGGCGGCGGCCGAGGGCGCCCGGCTCGTGGTGTTGACCGAGATGTTCGCGACCGGTTTCTCGATGAAGACGGATCGGGTCTCGGAAGATCCCGACGGTCCGAGTGCACAGTTCCTCGTCGATCAGGCCCGGGCGAACGGTGTGTGGGTGTGTGCGTCGTTGCCCGAGCGGACCGACGCCGACGAGCAGCCGTTCAATCAGCTCGTCGTCGCCGCCCCGAACGGTTCGACGCATCGCTACGCCAAGATCCATCCGTTCACGTTCGGACGCGAGCACGAGTACTACTCCGCGGGTGCGCACTTCCTCACGGTGGATATCGAGGGCACGCGCTGTTCGTTCTTCGTCTGTTACGACCTGCGCTTCGCCGACGAGTTCTGGGCGCTGGCCGCGGAGACGGACTGTTACGTGTTGCCCGCGAACTGGCCCGCGTCGCGGCGGGAGCACTGGACGTCGTTGCTGCGGGCTCGGGCGATCGAGAACCAGGCGTACGTGGTGGGTGTCAACCGGGTCGGCGAGGGTGGTCGCCTGCAGTACGCAGGCGACTCGACGATCATCGATCCGTTCGGTGACGTGCTCGTCCGGGCCGGCGCGAGCGAAACGACGATCAGCGCCGACGTCGATCCCGGGCGTGTGCGCGCGGTCCGGGCGGAGTATCCCTTCCTGCAGGATCGGCGTTGATTCGCATAGCTTTCGGGCCATGAAATTTGCGCTCTTCTACGAGATCCCGGTTGCCCGGCCCTGGGCCCCCGACAGCGAGCACGTCGCTTACAAGAACACGCTGGAACAGGCGATCGCGGGCGAGAAGTCCGGGTTTCACGCGTTCTGGACGGTGGAACACCACTTCCTCGAGGAGTACTCGCACTGTTCCAATCCCGAGGTGCTCTACGGCGCGATCGCGAGTCGCACCACCACGATGCGCCTCGGTTACGGCGTGCGCCTGATGCCGAAGCCGTACAACCATCCCGTGCGGACCGCGGAGTCGGTCGCCGTGCTCGATCTCCTGAGCGACGGCCGGGTCGACATGGGGACCGGGCGCTCGGCGACGCGTATCGAGCTCGAAGGCTTTGGCGTCGACCCGAAGGACACCCGGCCGATGTGGCGGGAAGCGATCGAGCACGTCGTCGGCTGCTGGACCAACGAGCGCTATTCGATCGACAGCGAGTACTGGACGTTGGCTGATCGCCGCGTGCAACCGAAGCCGTTGCAGCAACCGCACCCGCCGATCTGGGGCGCGACCACGAGCGACGACGGACACGCGCAGATGGGCGAACTCGGCCTCGGCTTGTGCTCGTTCGCGGTGGGCGTGTCACCCGAGGAAGTGAAGAAGAAGATCGACATCTACCGGGCGGCGGTCGCGCAGTGCGCGACGCCGATCGGCAAGTTCGTCAACAACCAGGCAGCCACGTTCACAATGGCGTTGTGTGCGCCGTCCCAGGACGAGGCGTGGGCCACGGCCCGGGAATCGTTCGAGTGGTACCCGAAGGTCGGCGCCCGCCAGATCGCCCAGGTTGCAGAGTGGATGGAGGAGCGTAACCAGGCGCTCGGGAACTACGACTACGCGGCCGACATGCGCGCCCACTCCGACGACGGATCCCTCGACCTGCTGTCGCTCGAATACCTTGTCGACTCCGGCGCGTGCGTGCTCGGGACACCCGAACAGTGCCTCGACGCGTGCAAGCGCTACGAGGCGGCCGGCGTCGACCTACTTCTTTGCCTGGTGAATCCCTACAAGATCGGCCACGAGGCTGTCATGCAGACGATCGACCTCATGGGCAAGCACGTCATCCCTCACTTCACCGCTTGACCAACCCGTCGAACCGGCGGGGCGGCGGCGCGATCACCACCTGAGCCCGCCCGTCGTATGGATGCCACGCTCACGCCGGTTCGGCCCGTGTGCACCGTTCGCGCGGCGGCGTGGGTCAAGCTTCTTTGATGTCGAATCGCTCGGTGCCCATCTGTGTGTTCGTTGCCGTGCTGATCGCAGGAGGATGTAGCAGTAAGTCGAAGACGCTCCCGCCGGCCACGACCACGACAACCAGATCTGCTGCGACCAGTGCCACCGCCACCACGACGACAACCGTTGTGCCGGCCGCGGCGGGCTGCCCGTCCGACGCGGTTCGCCTCCGTGGGCTCGGCGCGGGGAACCAGACGGCCGCGCTTCAGATGGTGTCGGCGAAACGTGGATTCGCGGTCGTGGCGCGCCTCGTGGTGGGCACCATCGACGGGCAGCATTGGAACCGGCTGTATCGCGCTGCGGAAGACCTCTCGTTCATCGATGCCGTCGATGCCATGCACGTCTGGGCGGTAGGCACCCATTCGCTGTTCGTCAGCTCCGACGGTGGCGCGCACTGGATCGTCAACCCGACGAAGACCGCGTTCCGGATGGTGCACTTCGTCAACCCCGCGCTGGGATGGGCGGTTGCCGACGGCTCGCTGCTCCAGAGCGCCGACGGCGGCCAATCGTGGCACGACGCGCCTGCGCCCTGTCCGGTCGACCGCGTCTGCTTCGACGACTCGTTGCACGGATGGGTCGCGAGCCGGACGTCTGCGTACGTGACCTCCGACGGGGGAGCGCACTGGACGCGAGCACTCCACGTGAGTGATCCGACCGAGACGAACGGCTTCGCCGTCGACGTGCAGTGCACTCCTACGAATGCGGCCTGGATCCTGTTCGACGGCAACAATCACGGGGCCGGGAGCGACGCCTACGCGGGCTACCGGTGCCCCTCGAGCGGTGCATGCCGGGTTGTCGTGGAGAACCAACTTGGTGGCGCGCCCGCGAGCACCGAAGGCCCGGGCTCCACGCCGGGACCCTTCAGCGTGATCGATGAGCACACCGCCGCGTTCGTCGGCTTCACCGGGCCCGTCGAGAATCCGATGAGCATCGTGATCGTGCGCGACGACGGGACCGCGCGGGGCCCGATCCTTCCCGTGCCGGACGGCCAGCCGGAGCAGGCCTCACCGCAGGCCGCCAGCTTCGTGAGTCCCGAGCGCGGCTGGATCGTCGACGGTTTCATCGACCAGTCGCACATCCTCTCCACCGCGAACGGCGCGAAGACGTGGACCGTGCAGTACAGCCAGCCAATCGGCTAACCCGTTCGCGCATCTCCGCCGGCACGCGCTGCGAACGGGTGTACGTCAAGCGGCCCTCTCGAAGCGTCGATCTAGCGGTGCGAGGTCGAGGCGGCCTCTTGGACGCCCGACACTGGGAGCGGATGCACAATGGTTGGGCGACCGCCGAACGCATCCCGGCGCCACTACCCCGACAACTGACGTGTCGCCGTCCCGTCGACTGCAACCTGACCAGCCCATCGAACCGGCGGGGCAGCGGCATCGTATTGACGCCGCGCTCGGCGCCGGTACGCAGGGTTGTACTAGAGGTCGGCGGGAATGGGGACGGTGTACGTGTCGCGGCCGGACCGCAGGACCTTGCCCGGCAGCGCACCGGTCTGGCTCCCGCCTTCGGTGACGATCGTCGTGCCGTTCACGATCACGCGCTGCACGCCGATCGCTTCGGCGAACAAACGGGCGGTGCCGCCGGGGAGATCGTTGACCAACTTCACTTCGTCGGTCGCGACCGACGAGGGGTCGAACATCACGATGTCGGCGTGGAAGCCCTCCCGCAACTCGCCGCGATTGCGGAGACCGAAGAGCTGCGCGGGCGCTTGGGTCATCAACTGCACGCACCGTTCGAGCGAGATCAGTTGCCGACCGCGGATCGTGTCGGCGAGGAACGACGTGGTGTACGGCGCGCCGCACATGCGGTCGAGGTGCGCGCCGGCATCGCTGCCGCCGACCAACACCAACGGGTGGTCCCAAGCCTCCGCCCGCATCTGCCACGACTTCAGGTCGCCATCGGACGGCAGCGGCCAGAGGATCGTCTTGAGGTCGTCGTTGATGACGAGGTCGACCAGCGTGTCGAAGGTGCCCTTGTTCTCGCGCTCGGCGAGGTCGGAGACGACCCGGCCCTTCAAGCCGGCGTTCGCAGCCGAGTACGTGTCGCCGATCTGGTAGCGGCCCCACGACGCGAGCCGGGAGAACACCCCCGCCTCGGGCGAATGAGCTCGATCGTTCATCCACTTCCGCACTGCGGGATCGCGCAACTTCGCGATGCGCTCCGGAACCGGCAGGCCCATCACGTCCGACCAGCCCGGCAGCATGAACAGCGCGCAGTAGTTGAGGAACGACATGTT
Organism: Acidimicrobiia bacterium; assembly: GCA_038239145.1. Lineage (GTDB taxonomy): Bacteria > Actinomycetota > Acidimicrobiia > IMCC26256 > PALSA-610 > PALSA-610. The sequence continues at coordinate 12,188 of JBBSFB010000046.1, read as the reverse complement.
CATCTCGACGAGCGTCGGCATAGTCAACGCGATGGCGGTGCCGCCCTGCGCCCGGGCGTGCTCACACGCGCCGACCTGGTCGTGGTAGCGCTGCGGTTCGCGCGAGTCGATCGTCAGCACGTTCCAGTTCAGTGGGCGCCGGCCGGCCAGGGTCATCGCCGCCATCTGGTCGACTTCTTCGTCGGTGAAGCCCCGCAGACATCCGCTCGTCACGTACTCGAGCGTTGTGCCTTCGTGGGCGGAGACGGCGCGGCACAGGTCGAGCACCTCGTCGCTCGACGCCCACCGTGAGCCGACGGGCTCGCCGTCACCGTCGGAGTGCGTGAAGGACAACGTGGTCGAGAAGCCGAGACCGCCGGCCGCGATCGACTCCTCCAGGAGGCGCGTCATTGCCGCGAGTTGCTCGGGCGTGGCCTCGTTGCCGATCGATTCCTTGCCCATCACGTTGCGCCGCAACGCGCAGTGGCCGACGAGGAACCCGACGTTCATCCCGACGCGGTTGTCGACCGCGTCGAGGTATTCGCCGAACGAGTTCCACGACCACGGGACACCCGTCTCGAGTGCGGGCAGCGGCATGCCTTCGACCTTTGCCATCATGCGGCGCAGGTAGTCGGCGTCCTCCGGGTGCACGGGCGCGAGGGTGAAGCCGCAGTTGCCCGCGATCATGCTCGTCACACCGTGGAGGTTCGACGGCGTGGCCGCCGGGTCCCAGAAGAGTTGCGCGTCGTAGTGCGTGTGCGGATCCACAAAACCGGGCGCCACCACGAGACCGTCGGCCTGGATCGTTTCCGCAGCCTCCTCGCTGATCTTGCCGATCTCGACGACGATGCCGTCACGGATCCCGACGTCGGCCTGGCGTGCCGTCGCGCCCGTACCGTCGACGACGGTTCCACCCTTGATGACGGTGTCGAGCATGACGACCTCCTAGCGCGCCTTGCGCTTTGCTTGATGCACGGCTTGGCGACGCTTCTCCTGCGCCGTGACCCGCGCCTCGCGGGCCCGCACCTCGGTCGCGCGCTTGGCTTCCTTCGCGACCCGGCGCTGCTCGCGCTTGGCCTCGAGCTCCTTCTTGTCAAGGGTCGGTGCCGGGAGGCCGCCGAGCTCGGGCTTGGCCTCGATCTCGATGGGCGGGCCGATCTCGAAGCGGTCATCGGTCTCGAACAGCTCGCGCATGACCGGCCGGCACACGGCGTCGCTCGCTGCGTACCCGACGAGCATCAACGTGACGAGCGTGAGGCCGTGCTCCGCGATGACGTCGGGCAGCACCTCGAGCAGGTCGTCGCGGGTCGGGTCCTCCGAACGTGGTCCGAGCGCTTCGATGGTGTCGTCGTTGGCGTGTTGCGCGAGCGCGAACAGCACCTGGAGCTGGTGGTCCGGCGCGGCGGTTTGCAGCTTGCGCCGGACGAGCGGGATCAGCGCGTCGCCCAGCCGCATCGTGGCCCGGGGGAGCTGGAGCTGGGCGGCGACGTCGAGGCGGGACTTCTCGCTCATGTCGGCGAGGGCCTGGCGCAGGGGGTCGTCGTCGAGCGCGGCCAGCGCCGCGGCCATGCGGGCCACGTCGGCCTGGGCCTCGGCCTCTTCTTCCTCGGTCATCTCGTCGTCGTCGTCGTGATCGTGGTCGTGACCGGCGTGATCGTGAGCGGCGTGGTCGTGATCGTGGTCGTGACCGGCGTGGTCGTGATCGTGGTCGTGACCGGCGTGGTCGTCCGCTTCGGCTTCGGGGTCAGCGGCGAGGGCATCTTCCTCGGCGGCGGCGGACGCTTTGGGGCTGGTTTCGGGGCTCATCGCCCTGCAGCTTCGCGCGTGGGGACCGGCTACCGTGGAGTGGACATCGCCGTCGACCTCTGACGGGAGAGTCCGGACGCTCCGAGGAGCGATTCGGACGCCGAAGGAGCAACCACTCCCCGGAATCTCTCAGGCACCCGAACCGTCGGAACGAGGCACCTCTGGAGTTCCGCGACAGAGGGGGAGTCGGGCCGTGCGCGGCTCGCATCCACGACGCGGAACGAGAGGTTTCCCGCCATGCCCGAGCCGCTGGCCACCGAAGATCCCGGGTTGGAGGCGTTCGTCGACCGCCATATCGGTCCGCGCGCCGACGACCAGACCGCGATGCTGGGAACGCTCGGCTACGGGTCGCTCGCAGACCTCGTGGCCGCAGCGGTTCCGTCGGTCATCCGTGAGCCGGTGCCGCTGTCGGTCACCGAGCCCATGTCGGAGACCGAGGCGCTCGCACACCTGCGCGAGCTCGCCGACCGCAACGAGGTGTTCACCTCGCTTATCGGTCTCGGCTACCACGACACGATCACGCCGGGCGTCATCTTGCGCAACGTGCTCGAGAACCCGGCCTGGTACACCGCGTACACGCCGTACCAGCCCGAGATCAGCCAGGGCCGGCTCGAAGCGTTGTTGAACTTCCAGACGATGGTCACCGACCTCACCGGCATGGACCTCGCCAACGCGTCGCTGCTCGACGAGGGCACCGCCGCGGCCGAGGCGATGGCAATGCTGCATCGCATCAATCCCACGGGCGGGATGGTCTTCCTCGTCGACTCCGACGCGCACCCGCAGACGATCGACGTCGTGCAGACGCGGGCAGAACCCTTGGGCATCGAAGTCGTGGTCGGCGATCCCCACGCCACCGAGCCGATCGACGGGTGCTTCGGTGTGCTCGTGCAGTATCCGGGGAGTAGCGGTCGCCTGCGCGACCTCACGCCCGTCATCGAGCAGGCGCACGCGCACGGCGCGCTGGTGTGCGTTGCCGCCGATCTGCTCGCGCTCGCACTCGTGACGCCACCCGGCGACATGGGCGCCGACGCGGTGGTCGGCACGACCCAACGCTTCGGCGTGCCGCTCGGCTTCGGGGGTCCGCACGCTGCGTACCTCGCGGTGCGCGACGAACACCGGCGCACGCTGCCCGGTCGGCTCGTAGGCGTGTCGATCGACGCCCGGGGTCGTACCGCCTACCGGCTCACGTTGCAGACGCGTGAGCAGCACATCCGGCGTGAGAAGGCGACGAGCAACATCTGCACTGCCCAGGTGCTGCTGGCTGTGATCGCGGGCTTGTATGCCGCGTACCACGGCGCCGACGGCCTCCATGCGATCGCGCGCCGGGTGCACGGGCTCGCCGCGGGACTGGCCGAGGCGCTGCGCGCAGGTGGCGTCGAGGTGGTGCACGAGCACTTCTTCGACACGCTGACCGTGCGTGTGCCCGGGCGGGCGGCCGAGGTGTTGGGCGCGGCGGCGGAGCGGCGGATCAACCTCCGTTTGGTCGACGCCGACACGCTCGGTATTGCGCTCGACGAGACCACGACGCCGGCGACGGTCGTCTCGGTATTGGCTGCGTTCGGTGTCGACGGTCCCGTCGACGCGTCCGACCCCGCCACCGTTTCCGGGACCCCCGCGATCCCGGCCGGACTGCTGCGCATGTCGGGGTACCTCACGCACCCGGCGTTCAACGCGCACCGGTCCGAGCACCAGATGCTGCGCTATCTCCGACGACTGTCTGATCGCGACCTCGCGCTCGACCGTACGATGATCCCGCTCGGATCGTGCACGATGAAGCTCAACGCGACCGCGGAGATGGAACCGATCACGTGGCCCGAGTTCGGGCGCATGCATCCGTACGGCCCGGTCGATCAGGCACGGGGCTATCTCGAACTGTTCTCGGATCTGGAGCGGTGGTTGGCCGAGATCACCGGCTACGACGCGGTGTCGTTGCAGCCGAACGCGGGCTCGCAGGGCGAGTACGCGGGGCTGTTGGCGATCCGCAAATACCACGCGTCGCGGGGCGATTCCGGCCGCAACGTGTGTCTGATCCCGGCATCGGCACACGGCACGAACGCGGCCTCGGCCGCGATGGCCGGCATGAAGGTGGTCGTGGTCGCGTGTGACGACCAGGGCAACGTCGACCTCGACGACCTGAAGACGAAAGCGGTCGAGCACTCCGACGGTCTGAGCGCGTTGATGGTGACGTACCCGTCGACGCACGGTGTCTACGAGGAGCAGATCCGCGACATCTGCGCGGTCGTGCACGAGCACGGCGGTCAGGTGTACCTCGACGGCGCGAACCTCAATGCGCTGGTCGGCGTGGCCCGGCCCGGCAAGTTCGGCGCCGACGTGTCGCATCTGAATCTCCACAAGACGTTCTGCATTCCGCACGGTGGTGGCGGTCCCGGCGTGGGCCCGATCGGCGTGCGCTCGCACCTCGCACCGTTCCTGCCGAACAACCCCTTGCGGAGCGAGGCCGGACCGGCGACGGGTGTGGGTGCGATCAGCGCCGCGCCCTGGGGGTCGGCGGGGATCCTGCCCATCCCGTGGATGTACGTGCAGATGATGGGTGGAGCCGGGCTCACGCGCGCCACGCACGTCGCGATCCTGAACGCGAACTACCTCGCGCACAGGCTTGCGCCGCACTACCCGGTGCTCTACACGGGGTCGAACGGGCTCGTGGCCCACGAGTGCATCATCGACATCCGGCCGATCACGCACGACACCGGAGTGACCGTCGACGACATCGCCAAGCGACTGATCGACTTCGGGTTCCACGCGCCGACGATGTCGTTCCCGGTCGCGGGCACGTTGATGATCGAGCCGACGGAGTCGGAGGATCTCGGCGAGCTCGACCGCTTCGTCGACGCGATGATCGCCATCCGCTCCGAGATCACGCGGCTCGCGTCGGGCGAGTGGCCCGCCGACGACAACCCTTTGGTCCATGCGCCCCACACGGCCGAGGACGTGACTGCCGACGACTGGGGTCGGGCCTACTCGCGGGAACTGGCCGCGTTCCCGGTCGCGGGCTTGCGGCGCTCGAAGTACTGGGTGCCGGTCGGCCGCATCGACGGTGTGTACGGCGACCGCAACGTGTTCTGCAGCTGCCCGCCGATCGAGGCGTACGCCTGAGCGCGTCCGTCGTCAGCGGTTGTCGGCCCAGCCGCCGGGCGTGCGGCCGTCGGTACGCACGAGTCGATGGGCGAACAGCCAGTGCTCGCCGTCGAGTGTGTCCTGGTCGGGAACGAGCACGTCCTTGTACCGGCCCCAGTGATCGACGCCGGCACCGGTCATCACGGTGAAGTAACAAGTTGCGGTGGCTTCGGTCGGCGACACGATCGCGACCCGAACCGACGACACGTGGTGTTGCATCCGGCCGGGAGGTGCCGTCGTGACGACGTCGCCGCCGACCCTGAGGAAGAACCCGAGGATCGCTTTCCGTCCTTCCGCGGTTGCTCCGCCCGTGCCCTGCACCTCGAGCATGCCGTCGTTCGCGAACAACGCGGCGACGTCGTCGAACTTCCCGTTGTCGGCTGCGTAGGTGTACGACGCAATCGTGTGCCGCACCGCCTCGCGTGCACTCAACTCCCACAGCTCCATGGAGTGCGACGCTACCGATCACCAGGTCACACCTGCGTGACTGCAGGGCATTGTGTGCCCCGCACTCACGCAGGTTCGGTAGGACGGTCAGGCGAGGCGGGTGGTGGTGGCGGCTTGCAGGATGTCGGCGAACTCGCGATTCGGGGCGCGGCGGATCTCCGTGGGCCTTCCGCAGCCCCCTTTGATCGGCGTTCGCTATGCGGGCCTGAACCAAAGGAGGCCGACGGTGTCCGAGGCGTGCTCGATCTCGGCGACGACGGGAAGATCGAGCACCAATTCGGAGGGTTCGAGCCCCCGCAGGTTCGCGACGACCCTCGGACCTTCGTCGAGCTGTACCACGAGGATCGCGTACGGCGGCGTGAACGCGGGATCGACGGCCCGGTGGGTCACGGTCCACGAGAACACATGACCGCGGCCCGACGCAGGCTCCCACGTCATGTCGTGCGAGCCGCAGTGCGCGCACCGGAACCGGGGCGGGTGCCGCCACATGCCGCACGAGGAGCATCGCTGCAAGCGCAGCTCGCCCCGCGCGAGAAATGCGTAGAACTCACCGTTCAGCCCGACCGTTGACGGCAACAGGCGATCGCTCATCGGTCTCGTCCCAGCACGACGATGCTGCCGTCACCGAAATCGCCCCAACCGGTCACGCAGCCGATCTCGGCATTCGGAACCTGGGCCGCGCCGGCGTCGCCCCGCAGCTGACGCACCGCCTCGACGACGTGGTTCATGCCCCACATGTGGCCCTGCGACAACAGTCCGCCGTGCGTGTTGGTCGGGAGCGCCCCGCCGTCGAGCCGGAGCACTCCGTCGCGCACGAACGCCCCCGCCTCGCCGCGTCCGCACAACCCGAGCGCCTCGAGCTGCAGCAACACGACATAGGTGAAGCAGTCGTAGATCTCCATGAAGTCGAGCTCGTCGGCGCGCACACCCGCGGCACCGAGGGCTCGGGGCGCGGCGTCGGTGAGGCCGATGTGGAAGATGTCGGGGCGGTTCGCGATGTCGTCGGCGGGATAGGGATGACCCTCTGCACCCGCGAGGATGATCGCGGGAGTGTGACGCATGTCGCGGGCGCGTTCGGTCGCGCTCACCACCACTGCCGCGGCGCAGTCGGTTTCGAGGCAACAGTCGTAGAGCCGGAACGGTTCCGAGACCCAACGCGCGTCGAGGTACTCGTCCATGGTGAGAGGAGTGCCGCGCATGAGCGCGCGTTCGTTGAGTTGGGCGTGGGCGCGGAACGTCACTGCGACCTCGCCCATGTCGGTGTCGCGCGTCCCGTAGAGGAGCTTGTGCCGCATCGCGATCCACGAATAGAACTGCGCGGCGGAACGGGCGCCGTACGGCAGGTAGTAGTCGAGGACGACGTCGCCGACCGCGCTGGCGTCCATGCCGCGACGGGGCTGTGGCACTCCGGGCCGGGGCCGGAACGCGGAGTAACCGTTCCAACCGAACGCGACCAGCACATTGTCCGCCAGGCCCGACGACACCGCCTGGGCCGCGTGCTGCAGCGACGCGGTCGGGCTTGCGCCGCCCATGTGCACGGTGGTCGCGAGGCGCAGCGTGTCGATACCGAGGTTGGCCGCGAGCTCCTCGCTCGTGGTGTAGCCCGGCGGCGGGATGATGCCGTCGATGTCGGAAGGGACCAGGCCCGCGTCGGCGATCGCAGTGTCGGCCGCCTGCAAGATGAGCTCGACCGGTGTGAACGGCGCGCCGCGCACGTAGTCGGTCTCGCCGATCCCGACGATCGCCGCCCGTCCCCCGAAGCCGAAGCCCAACTCGCCGTCGTTCACGAGAGGCGGACGCTACGGGCTGCCCACCAGGCCCGCCAAAACGGGTCGCACAACAGAAAATGCCCTCGCGTCGGCGGGACGCGCGCCCGATGCTCTCCCGATGGGAGGCAGGCGTTCCGCGTCGCTCACGAGGGTGCCCTACGCCGATGTTCTCGTCGACGCGGTCGTCGTCGGACTGGCGGCCGACCAGGTGCGGGCGGTCGATTGGGCCGTCCCGACCTGGGCCGACGGCGCGCGGCCCCGACGCGGCCGTGCATCAGGAAGGTTTCGCGGCCGCGCTGGCTGCGGCAGGGTTTCCGCGCGATTCGATCGACGTGGTGATCGCTTCGCACCTCGACGGCATCGGGATGATCGCCTGGGCCGACGACGGTAGGTGGACCCCGTTCTTCCCCAACGCGGAGGTGCTGATCTCTCGGCGCGAGTACGACGCGATCGTCGACGACGGTCCGTACCGACCGCAGGGCTCGGATGCGCTGGTCGCGCTGCACGCGCATGGGGTTGTGACGAAAGTCGGGGAGCGTCACGCGGTGACTCCCGAGGTCACCATCCGCTTCACCGGTGCGCACTCGCCCGGTCATCAGGTCGTCGACGTCACGTCCGGTGATCTGGACGCAACGATGATCGGTCACCTTGCGCTGAGTCCGCTGCACTGCGTGATCGACGAATTCGGCGGTCACAACGAGCCCACGAGTGCCGCGACCGTCCTGCGCGCGTTGCGCGATTCCGGCCGCCTTCTCGTCGGGCCGCTCTGGCCCGCGCCCGGCGCCGCTCGGTGGACCGGGCGCGAGATGCGACCCGAGGCGCCGAGCGAGAACCCCGACGCCTGACCGTTCCCGGCGGTCCGACCCGCCGCTACTGCGCCGAGGCGAGGGCGACGGCGACGTGGCGGGTGGTCGACGGCTGACCCCACGCCTTGGCGTCCCCGAACGACACCACCCGCCCGTCGGACAGCAGCATCCAATAACCACCGGCCGCGGGAGTCTGCGCAAAGGCGATTGTTGTTGGCCCGGGACACCAGCCGAGACCGGGGATCGAGCCGGAGAAATGCGAGCTCCCGAAGCTGAAGAGCCCTCCGTCGCGCGCGAGCAACATGTAGCCGGCGCCGGTCGGCATCGCGATCATCGACGTCACCGGTGCCGCGAGCGTCATCGCGCCGGTCGAGCCCCAGAATTGTGCGTTGCCGAAGCTGAACACGCCGCCGTCGGCGCCGAGCAACCAGTAACCGTGACCGCCGGGCGTCGAGGCCATTGAGATGACCGGCGCGTTCACGTGCATTGCACCCATCGAGCCATAGAACGTCGCGTCGCCGTAGCTGAAGATCCCGCCGTCGCGCGCGAGTAGCCAGTATCCCCTGCCGCTGGCGGTCGGCGCGATGCCCAGCATCGGTTGGTTCAAGGGCAGGTTCTCGGCGTCGCCGTACGTGTGCGCGTCGCCGAACGCGCGCACGCCGCCGTGCACATCGACCGTCCAATAGCCCTTCCCCGTCGGGGTCGACGCGATCGCAATGTACGGATCACCCGTTGTGGCTGCGGGTGCGTTGCCGAGCTTGGGCACGCTGCCGAATCCGAGGACGGTGCCGTCGCTCCCCAGCGTCCAGTAGCCGGCTCCGGCCGCGGCACTCGGGCGGGCCACGGGATTCGTCGGGTACGAGCACAGACCGTTCGCGCCCGCGCCCTGCGCGAGTCGCAGCGACGTGTACGGGTCGATGAACGTGTCATCGGGACGGTGGAGTTCGAAGTGCAGGTGCGGACCGGTGGTCTCCGCTTCGCCGCTGTCACCCATGTACGCGATGAACTGGCCGTGCTTCACGTGCACGCCTTCGGCGATGCCGGGCGCGAAGCGGAACTGCGCCGGGTTCTTACCGTCGTCGGTGCCGGGCGTGTCGTTGTTGATGTGGATGTACCAGTACTTCCAGCCGTCGGTGCCGGTCAGGATGAGCATGTTGCCGGAGTGCCCGCTCGAGTCGTCGCGTGCGAACGTGATCGTCCCGTCGTTCGCCGCAAGCTCGTGATCGAGCTTGACGCCCATGAGGTCGTTGCCCGGGTGCCGGCGCGGGCCGCCGAAGTCGTCGGTGTAGTGGACCGTCTCCCGCACCGGGAAGGTGAGCGGGTGGTATTCGGTGCCATTCGGGGTGAACGCAGCTTGCGCGCTCGGGGCGACGGCGGCCAAGAGCCCGGTCATCGCGACAGTGAGCGCGGCCGCGCCGACGAGAACCCGATGCAACAAAGCGCCTCCCTCTAGGCCGCTCGCATGCCATATGCCGCATCCCGTCTGGATGCTGCGGCCACACGTCGAGCAATCACTTCGGACACGACCCGCCTGCGCTTGAAGCGAGTCGGGCGCCCTGCGCGCCGGTTTGCATGGTTCCGACGGTTGGTATGCTCGTATTACTCATCAGTAACCTGGCTGCAGCAGCCGAAAGGGACGGTCATGACCGACTTCTCGCTCGATCTCAACGAGGACCAGCTGCAGATCCAGAAATGGGTCCACGATTTCGCCGCCAATGTCGTGCGGCCGGTCGCTTCGGAGTGGGACGAGCGGGAAGAGACGCCGTGGCCCGTCATCGAAGAGGCGGCGCGCATCGGGCTGTACTCCTGGGACTTCATCGCCAACGCCTTCGCCGACAAGACAGGACTCACCTACGCGGTGGCGTCCGAAGAGTTGTGTTGGGGAGACGCGGGCATCGCGCTCTCGATCTTCGGCACGAGCCTCGGTGTGTCCGGCATCGTCGGCAGTGGTACTCCCGAGCAGATCGCGGAGTGGGTGCCGCAGTGCTACGGCACGCCTGACGACATTCGTATGGCCGCGTTCGCGGTGAGCGAGCCCGACGCCGGTTCGGACGTGTCGTCACTGCGCACGCGCGCGGTCTACGACGAGGCGAAGGACGAGTGGGTGATCAACGGCACCAAGACGTGGATCACGAACGGCGGGATCACGAAGGTGCCGACGACCCACGTGGTCGTCGCCTCGGTCGAGCCCGAGCTGAAGGGCCGCGGCCACGCGTCGTTCATCGTTCCCGCCGGAACTCCCGGCGTGAGCATGGGCCAGAAGTTCAAGAAGATGGGTATCCGTGCGTCGCACACGGCCGAGGTCGTGTTCGACGATGTTCGCATTCCGGGTTCGATGCTGCTCGGCGGCAAGGAGAAGCTCGACGGCCGCATCGCCCGCGCCAAGGAGGGCAAGAGCTCACGGGTGCAGGCGGCGATGAGCACGTTCGAGGCGTCGCGCCCGATGGTGGGCGCGCAGGCGCTCGGTATCGCACGCGCTGCGTACGAGTACTCGCTCGACTACGCCAAGGAGCGCGTCGCGTTCGGCAAGCCGATCATCATGAACCAGGCGATCGCGTTCAAGCTCGCCGACATGAAGATGCACATCGACGCCGCTCGTCTCCTCGTGTGGCGCGCGTGCTGGATGGCGTCGAGCGGCAAGCACTTCGAAGCCGGCGAAGGCTCGATGTCGAAGCTGTACGCGGGAGAGACGGCAGTGAAGGTGACCGAGGACGCGATCCAGATCCTCGGGGGCGCCGGCTACGTGAAAGATCACCCGGTCGAGCAGTGGCACCGCGACTCCAAGATTTACACGATCTTCGAAGGCACGAGTGAGATTCAGCGGTTGGTGGTTGCCCGCGCCGTGTCTGGCCTGCACATTCCCTGATTCCGGTCCGGATGGTCCGGTGCTGTCCGAACTGCTCATCCCTACTCCATCCCTACAACTTTCGACTATCGACGCCTCGTGGCGACGATCCGAGAGAAGCGGCGCGGAGTCTGGGAGGTCCGGGTCTTTACGGGCCGCGACGCCGATGGCAAGCCGACCCAGGTCAGCCGGACCGTGCAGGGAACCAAACGCGACGCCATGCGGGTGGCGGCGCAGTTCGACTCGGCACCCTCAACGTCCGGGGCGGGCCGAACCGTCGCAGAGATGCTCGAAGCCTGGGTCGAACTGAACGATCCGTCGTGGGCAGAGTCGACCCGACGCGATCAACGGAGCCGCGTTCGGAAAGTGGCAGCCGACCGCATCGGCGCGCTCGGCGTTGCCCGCATCTCGGTCGCTGATGTCGAGCGCTGGCATCTCCGCCTGCGCAAGGCCGGCATCGGCGAGGCGGCTATCCGCGGGAGGCACATGGTGCTGCGGGCGGCGCTCGAGCAAGGGGTGCGCTGGGGATGGGTGCAGAACAACGTTGCTGGGCACGCTCGGCTCCGGACGGCGAAGCGGTCGCCGCGGTCGGCGATGACCGCCGACGACGTCCGCGCGGTCCTCGCGGTCGCGGCGCAGGTTGATCCCGCGGCCGAGCTCGCGCTGCGCATCGCCGCAGTGACCGGGGCCCGCCGCGCCGAGCTTGCGGCGTTGAAGTGGTGTGACCTCGACGGCGATCGCTTGACGATCGACAGCAGCATTGCCGTCCGCCGAGATCCGGAGAGTTTCGGCACCCCCGAGTCGATCGACGCCCCGACGAAGACGGCGAACGATCGAACGGTGACCATCGATCAGACAACTGTGCAGACGATCGTTGAGCAGCGGAGAGTACGCGAGGCGGTCAGTCCGTACATGTTCTCGATCGACGAACGTCCCCCGAATCCGGATCGCATTGGCTGGTGGTGGAAGCGGGTACGCGAGCTCGCCGGCATCGACGAGCACTGGCGATTGCACGACCTTCGGCATTGGGCGACAACGACCGCGATTTCCAGTGGCCACGACGTCCGTACCGTCGCTGGCCGGCTGGGTCATGCGAACGCGGCGATGACCGCGAGTATTTGCCTCGCGGTCCATCGCGCGCTCGCCCGCTGCGTAGCCCGACAGCGACCAGCGCAGAGCGATTCACACACGTTGCATCACGATGCGCTTCTCGCCCGCGAGACCCTCTCCAAGATCGGCACAGAAATGCCCCTTCCGCTAAGCCTCGATCCACCGATTTGACGGATGTGTTCGCCGCTTGGTGCCTTCTGGCGTGTTGGGTGAACGTGTGGTGCTGCGTCTCGAGGTGCGTGGTGCGCCGCCCGAGCGGGCGTTGGTGTGATGGTCCCGTTCGAGGCATGG
>JBBSFB010000045.1:0-36484 GCA_038239145.1 Acidimicrobiia bacterium | reverse complement strand
GGATCCGATTGGACACGGAACGTGTCGGGGCGGAGGGCGCGCGCGGGGGCGAGGATGACGCGGTCGCCCGTGAGCTCGTCGACGAGGAGTTGTTGCATCGAGGGTCAGGGTAGGCGTCCCGCGCCCCGTAGCCTGGACGCATGGCTGTGCGGTTGGTGATCATCGGAGGCGGTCCCGCGGGCAACACCGCGGCGACGGTCGCGGCGTCGATTGGCGCCGAGGTGACGATGATCGAGCGCGACATCGTGGGCGGCGCCGCGCACCTCTGGGACTGCATCCCGAGCAAGGCGATGGTGGCCACGGGCAACGCGCTCACGGAACTCGGTATCGCGGAGACGATGGGTCTGGAAGCGTCGGGCTGCCTCGACGTCGACGCGCTGCGCACCCGTATCTCCGGCATGGAGGAGAAGCTGCGCTCCGGGGTCACGAGCCTGCTCGAGTCGCAGGGCGTGCGCCTCATCCGGGGCACGGCGCGACTCACTGGCGCCTACACGGTCGCAGCGGAGACTGCACTCGGCACCGAGGAGCTGCAAGCCGACGCGATCCTGCTGGCGACCGGCTCGCGGCCGCGCGTCCCCGACTGGGCTGCCGTCGACGGTAAGCGCATCCTGACGACGCGCCAGGCGTATCCGCCGCCCGAGATCCCCGAGCATCTCGTCGTGATCGGTTCCGGCGTCACCGGCGTCGAGTTCACGCACATGTTCAGCGCACTGGGTTCGCGCGTCACCTTGATCGTCTCGCGCCAGCAGGTCCTGCCGTACAAGGACCCGGAGGTCGCGGCCGTTCTCGAGGACGAGTTCCTGCGCCGCGGCGTCAAGCTGTTGAAGGGTGCGCGCGCGATTTCGATGGGGCGCGAGGACGAGAAGGTCTTCATCGCGTGCGACGACGGCCGTGCCGTCGACGGGTCGCACGCGCTGCTCTGTATCGGCTCGATCGCAAACACCGAAGGACTGGGCTGTGAAGCCGCGGGCGTCGAGGTCGACGCGAACGGATACATCCCGGGGAACCGGCACTGTCAGACCAACCTCTCGCACATCTACTCGGCCGGCGACGTCTCCGGCCGGCTTCCGCTGTCGTCGGTCGCCGCGATGCAGGGCCGCAAGATTGCGGAGCACGTGATGGGCCTCACCGCCCGGGCACACCGCCACCTCGACTACGACAAGGCGGCGCAGGCGATCTTCACCGATCCCGAGATCGCGGAGGTCGGTGTGGCCGAAGCCGAAGCGTTCGCGGCCGGCCGCAAGCTCCGCGTGACGAAGGTGCCGTTCTCAGCCAACCCGAAGGCGCTCATCAACGGCGACACGCGCGGCTTCGTGAAGATCCTGTCCGACCCCGCGACCGGTGTCGTCCTCGGCGGCGCAATCGTGGGTCGTAACGCGGCCGAGTTAATCTCCGTCATCGCGGTCGCGGTGACGAACCACTTGAAGGCCGTCGACATCGTCGACTCGTTGCTCGTCCATCCGGCACTGTCGGAGTCGCTCGCCGACGCTGCGTCCTGACGTGCGCGCGCTCGTTACCGGAGCCGCCGGTTTCATCGGGAGCAACATCGTCGACGCGCTGTTGGCGCGCGGCGACACGGTGGTCGGCGTCGACTGTTTCACTCCGTACTACGCGGCGGCCGACAAGCAACAGAACCTGGTCGGCGCGCGTTCGACGGCGGGTTTCGAGCTCGTCGACGCCGACCTGCGCACTGTGTCCATCGAGCCGTTACTCGACGGCGTCGACGCGGTCTTCCACCAGGCCGCCCAGGCCGGCGTGCGACTCTCGTGGTCGGGCGGGTTCGCCGACTACGTGGGGCACAACGTTCTCGCGACGCAGCGCCTGCTCGAAGCGGTGGTTGCCGCCCGACCGTCGGCGCGCGTCGTGTACGCATCGTCGTCGTCGGTGTACGGCAATCAGCCCCGCTACCCGACCCGGGAAAACGATCTCCCCAAGCCGTTCAGCCCGTACGGCGTGACCAAGCTCGCGGCGGAGCATCTCTGCGGGCTGTACGCCGAGAACTGGGGCGTCTCGACGGTGTCGCTGCGCTATTTCACAGTGTTCGGGCCGCGGCAACGCCCCGACATGTCGATCCACCGGTTGTGCGAGGCGGCGATCCACGGCACCTCGTTCCCGCGCTACGGCGACGGCAGCCAGATCCGCGAGTTCACGTTCGTCGACGACATCGTGCGCGCCAACTTGCTCGCGGCCGATCGCGAGGTCGCCCCGGGCACGTACTGCAACCTGGCCGGCGGGGGCGAGATCGCGCTGTCGGGTCTGATTGATCTGGTCGGCGAGCTCGCCGGCGCCCCGGTCACCATCGACGAGGAGCCGCGTCAAGCGGGCGACGCGTTCCGTAACGGTGGTTCGATCGAACGAGCCGGCGAAGTTCTCGGATGGAAGCCGGAAGTGTCGCTCCGGGACGGTCTGCACGCGCAGCTCGCGTGGCATCGCGCCCGCGGGGAGTGACGATCAGGTCCGAAGCTCACCCGCAAGCACTGTGGTGGCCCGTCCGGTGATCAACGCCCGGTCTCCCTTGCGCGACACGGTGAGCTCGCCGCCGCGTGCCGACGCCTGGCTCGCGCGTAGCTCGTCCCGGCCGACGCGGGGCGCCCAGTACGCGACGAGTACGCAGTACATCGAGCCGGTGACGGGATCCTCGTCGATGCCGACCCGGGGTGCGAAGCAACGGGAGACGATGTCGAAGTTGTCGTCGCCGGCGCCGGGCGCACTGACGTAGACGCCGCGGAGGTAGGGGAGCGCGGCCAGCTTGGCGAAGTCGGGCGTGAGCGTGCGGACCGTTTCGGCGTCGGCGACCGGGCAGAGGAAGAAGTCGCCGTCGGTGCGGAGCAAGTCGCCCACGGGCAGGCCGAGCGCCTCGAAGAGATCGGGCCGGGCGGGCTCGGGCACGGGCTCGGCGACAGGAAGGTCGAGCGTGATGCCCTCGGCGCCCGCGTACTCCGCCCGGAGCTCGCCGCTGCGGGTCAGAAAACGCGCGGTCGTGTCGGTCGCGAGCCGGCCCGACTCGAAGAGCACGTGCGCGCTCGCGAGGGTGGCGTGACCGCAGAGGTTGACCTCGACACGGGGCGAGAACCAGCGGAGGTCGAAAGCGCCGTCGGCCCGGGCCCGCACGAAGGCCGTCTCCGAGTGCCGCATCTCCGCCGCGATCTGTTGCATCCAACCGTCGTCGCCGTGCCCGAGCACCACTCCGGCCGGGTTCCCCCGGAACGCCTCACCCGTGAACGCGTCGACGACGAAGATCGGAAGGCTCATCCGTCCAGTCTGCAACGTCGCTGACCCGAGCTCCCGGAATTCACCCGTCGAAATCCACCAACAATCCACCAACGACCCACCGACGAACCACCGACGACCCACCGACGAACCACCGACGAACCACCAACAGTGTGCGAGTTTTCAGCGCTGGGAGCGGTTTTCTCGCTCTACTGTGTGACGTTTTTGGGGGCTTATTCGATGACGGCGAGGACGTCGCCGGTGCCGACGGAATCGCCCGCGGCGACGCGAATCTCCTTGACGGTGCCCGACGTCTCCGCGTTGATGTGGTTCTCCATCTTCATCGCTTCGAGCACCACGAGCGCCTCGCCCGAGGTGACGGTCGCGCCGACCTCGACGAGCACTTTCACGATCGTTCCCTGCATCGGCGCAGTCACCGTGCCGCTGCCGCCGGCGCCGCCGCTTCCCCCCGCGGCCGCGCGCTTCGGGCGGGTCCGGCCGACCGCGGGCGCCGCGTTCCGAGCCGGCGCGTCGGGGAGCCACACTTTCACCGAGTAACGACGGCCGTCGACTTCCACCGGCACCGTCTGCTCGACGAGCGGTCCGGCCGGCTCCTCGCCGTCGACGGGTGGCGCAACACTGAGGGCACCGGCGCCGCGCACGTGCGCGGCGAACTCCGACTGGTCGACCTCTTCTTCGACCCACTTGGTCGAGTGCGTGACCGACCGGAACGCTTCCGTCGGTAGCAGCGTGAGATGCGCAGGGATCGTGGTCTTGATGCCGTTGATCTCGAACTCGACAAGCGCACGGATCATGCGGTCGATGGCCCGATCGCGATCGGGCGCCCAGACCACGAGCTTGCCGACGAGGTTGTCGTAGTACTGCGAGATCGTGTCGCCTTCGTCGTACCCGCCGTCCCAACGCACGCCCGGACCGGACGGCACCCGCAGCCGGGTGATCGTCCCGGGCGACGGGAGGAAATTCTTCGTCGGGTCTTCCGCGTTGATGCGGACCTCGATCGAGTGACCTCGCTCCTTGATCGAGCGTTGCGTGAACGAGAGCTTCAGCCCGGACGCGACGCGCAGCTGCTCGGCGACGAGGTCGAGCCCGGTGACCTCTTCGGTCACGCAGTGCTCGACCTGGAGCCGGGTGTTCATCTCGAGGAAGAAGAACTCGCCGTCCTGGTAGAGCATCTCGACCGTGCCCGCGTTGACGTAGCCGCACGCGAGCGCCACCTTCACGGCCGCCTCACCCATCGCCTGGCGCGTCGCGTCGGGGATGTTCGGCGCCGGCGCCTCTTCGATCAGCTTCTGATGGCGGCGCTGCGTCGAACAGTCGCGGTCGCTCAGGTAGACGCCGTTGCCCTTAGTGTCGCAGAAGATCTGGACCTCGACGTGCCGGGGCCGGGTCAGGTAGCGCTCGAGGTAGCACTCGGGCCGCCCGAAGTAGGCCTGGGCTTCCCGCGCCGCGGAGTCGAATGCCGCCGACGCGTCTTCGGCGCGCTCGACGACCTTCATGCCCCGCCCGCCGCCGCCGTGCGCGGCCTTGATCGCGATCGGGTACCCGAACTCGTCGCCGAACGCGACGATCTCACTGGCAAAGTTGATCGGTGTGGTGGTGCCGGGCACGCTCTCGACCTCGGCCCGGGCCGCGGCGAGCCGGGACGAGATCTTGTCGCCCATGACCTCGATCGCCTCGGGCGGCGGACCGATCCAGGTGACGCCGAGGTCGGTGACGGCCCGGGCGAAGTCGGCATTCTCGGAGAAGAACCCGTACCCGGGGTGGACACCGTCGGCGCCGCTCTTGCGGATGGCGTCGAGGATCGCCTCGGTGTTGAGGTAGCTCTCGGCCGCGGTCTGACCGCCGAGCGCATACGCCTCGTCGGCGTAGCGCACGTGAGCGGCGTCCCGGTCGAGCTCGGAGTACACGGCGACACTGGCGATGCCGAGCTCGCGACAGGTACGCATGACGCGTATCGCGATCTCGCCTCGGTTGGCGATCAAGATCTTCGTGAGCACGGCTGCGTATCCTAAGGGTGCGCGCGCGAACGCAGCGAAGCGCCGACGAGGGAGCCCGGGTGCCGAAGCGTTGGTCCCGGGGAAAGTCCCGGCGTTTGTCCCGGCGTTTGTCCCGACGTAGGTACCGAGGAACGTGACGGTGCCGGAGCCGGTCGCCTGGAGCGATCCGCGGGTCGCGGCGACGCGTTTCGGCGATGTGCGCTGGTTCGAACGCATCGATTCGACCAACCGCTACCTGCTGCAATGCGCAGCCGTGGGCGCAGCCGAAGGAGTCGTCGCAGTCGCGGACGAGCAGACCGCCGGCCGCGGCCGGCTCGGGCGGACGTGGGTGGCCCCCGCCCGTTCGGCGCTCCTCGTCTCGGTCCTCCTGCGGCCCCGATTGCCGCTCGCGCGCACCCATCTCGTCACCCTTGCGGCCGGCCTGGCCGCGCTCGACGCGGTCGCGGCGCTCTCCGACGCGCGCGCCGGCCTGAAGTGGCCGAACGACGTGGTGATCGACGATCGCAAGCTCGCGGGCATCCTCGCCGAGGCCGATGGTGGCGGCGCGGTCGTGGTGGGGATGGGATGCAACGTGCACGCCGACGTGCTGCCGGGCGAGCTCGCCGAGATCGCGACCGCGGTCGCGATCGACCGGGAGCAGCTGCTCTCGATGTGGCTTTGCGCGTACGACGCCCGCCTTGACGCGCTCGACGACGTCGTCGCCGACGCGACCATCCGTTCGGCCACCATCGGCCGCCGGGTGCGGGTCGAGCTCGCGCAGGAGACGTTCGAGGGCACTGCGACCGGACTCACCGACGAAGGGTTCCTCGTCGTCGACGGCCGCATCGTGAGTGCCGGCGACGTCGTGCACCTCCGCTACGGCGACTAGGGCCCGAGTTCAGGGATTCGCCGTTCAGGGGTCGATCTCGCGGGCGACCAGCTCACGGAACGCGCTCGCGAGTGCGGTGCTCACCTGCCCGCCGACCTCGCGCAATCGCACGCCGTCGACGCGCTCGATCGGTTGCACCTCTCGCGTCGTCGACGAGAGGAAGGCCTCGTCGCTCTCTGCGAGCGCGGTGATCGGCATGTCGCGTTCGGCGCTCGCGATGCCTGATTGTTGCGCGAGCTCGAGCACCAGCGCGCGCGTCACCCCGAGCAGGCAGCCCGCGGTCGGGGGCGGCGTCAGCAGGGTGCCGTCGCGCACGACGAACACGTTGGATCCGGTCGCCTCGCAGAGATTGCCCTGCGTGTTCGCGAAGATCGCCTCTCCCGCGTCGCGCTCGTGCGCGTACGCGAGCGCGCGGACGTTCGAGGCATACGAGATCGTTTTCAGGCCCGCGAGGGCGCCGTGCTCGTTCCGGCTCCACGGCACGATGACCACGTCGACGGTCAGCGCCGCGGGCTCGACGGGAAAGGCGAGCAGGAACACGGTCGGTGCCGCGTTGCCGCGCCCGGACCCCGGCGGTGCGATGCCGCCGGTCACAGTGATCCGCAGGCGGGCCTCGGTGAGCGCGTTGGCCGTGAGCACGGCGGCGGCGGCGGCCCGTAACTCGGTGACGTCGGGAAGGTCGAGACCGATGCCGCGGGCCGACACGCACAGCCGGTCGAGGTGACGGGTCCACGCGAAGGGCACGCCGCCGTAGACGCGAAGCGTCTCGAACACGCCGTCACCGACGACCAGCCCGTGGTCGAGGACCGACACCTTGGCGTCGGCCAGCGGCACGAGGGCACCGTCGATCCAAGCAGTCACCGGGCGTCGACCGTTCGACCCGTACACGCGCCCGCGGCGCGCAGCAGCCGCGCGCTCTTGAGCTCGGTCTCCGCCCACTCTCCGCCGGCGCGCGAATCGGCGACGATCCCGCCGCCGACACCAAGGTGCGTACGCCCGGCGGCGATGGTGAAGGTGCGGATCGCGACCGCCAGTGCCGCCCGCGACCGCGCACCGTCGATCCACCCGAACGCACCGCAGTAGACGCCGCGGGGCACGGTCTCCAGGTCTTCGATGGCCTGGAGGACGCGCGGCTTGGGCGCGCCCGTGACCGATGCAGGCGGAAACGTAGCGCGCACGAGGTCCGCGAAGCCGACGTCGGGGCGAAGCCTCCCCCGCACCGTGCTGACGAGGTGCGCGAGGCCCGGATGTTCCTCGACCGCGAACAGGGAAGGGACCTCGACCGAGCCGTACTCGCAAACCCGTCCGAGATCGTTGCGGGCGAGATCGACGATCATCAGGTTCTCGGCCCGATCCTTCGCGCTCGTGAGCAGCGTCGCCCGGTCGACCGCGGTGCCCTTGATCGGGCGCGTCTCGACGTGGCGGCCGTCGACCCGGAGGAACAGCTCCGGTGACGCCGACACGACGGCCAAGCCGGGCAGCGCGTCACCGAACGTGCAGATCCCGGCGTACGGAGCCGGATTCAACCGGGTCAGCGAGGCGAAGAGCGCGCCGGGCTCGGGCGCCGCGTCGAAGGAGATCCGGCGGGTGAGGTTGACCTGGTAGCACTCGCCCGCTTCGAGGAGCGCGTGGATCTGGCCGACGAGCAGGGCGTGCTCGTTCTGGCTCAGGCTCGACGCGCCCACACCGATCTCGAACGGTCCGTCGGCGTTGGTCTCCGAGGGAAGCTCGTCGACCTCCCGTACGTCGTCGAACCGGACGAAGGCAAGGTCCGGCAGCCCGAGATCGTCGGCGATGCGCGGCTCGACGTGCTCGATGTTGCGCCCGGCTTCATAGGTGACGAAGCCAACCCAGAAGCCGTCGGCCGCGATCTCGTCGAGCGCGGCGAACATCCCCCGGCCGCGGGCGGTGACGACGCGCGTCGGCTCCTCGCACACGATCCATCGGTCGCCGTCGCGCACGACCGCGTAATCCGGGAGGGGATCCACGCTCCGAACGGTACCGCTGCGGGTACCTTCGCGACCGTGGACTTCGACCCGGCGCCCGAACAGGAGCAATTCCGGGCCGTGGTGCGTGATTTCGCGCAACGGGAGATCGCGCCGCACGCCGAGCGGTGGGACCGCGAGCACGTCTTCCCGGTGGAGACGGTGCGGGCGATGGGTGAGCTCGGTCTGTTCGGGCTGCCCTTCCCGGAGGAGTACGGCGGCGGCGGTGCCGACTTCTTGACCTACTGCATCGCGATCGAAGAGATCGCCCGTGTCGACGCGTCGATGGCGATCACACTCGAGGCGGGGGTGAGCCTCGGTGCGTCCCCGTTCTTCTACTCCGGCACGGAGGCCCAGAAGCAGGAATACCTCGTGCCGATGATCGCGGGCGAGGTGCTCGGTGCGTTCGGGCTCACCGAGGCGGAGGCGGGCTCCGACGCGGGTGCGACGAAGACGCGGGCCACGCTCGACGAGTCCTCGCACGAGTGGGTCATCGACGGACAGAAGACCTTCATCACCAACTCCGGCACCGTGATGACGAAGTGCGTGACGATCACGGCGCGCACCGCACCGAACGAGATCTCGAACATCGTGGTCGACGCGGGGACTCCCGGCTTCGTAGTGCAGCCGCCGTACCGCAAGATGGGTTGGCACGCGTCGGACACGCACGAGCTCGTCTTCGACGGTTGTCGCGTTCGCGAGGGCCAACTGCTCGGCGAGCGGGGAGAAGGCTTCAAGACGTTCCTGCAGATACTCGACGGAGGCCGCATCGCGATCGCTGCGCTCGCGCTCGGCACCGCCCAAGCGTGCCTCGACGCGTCCGTTGCGTACGCGAACGAACGCCGCGCCTTCGGCGGCCCGATCGGGCGGTACCAATCGATCGCGTTCAAGTGCGCCGACATGGCCGTCGCGGTCGAGAACGCGCGCAATCTCGTCTACAAGGCCGCCTGGCTCCGCGAACAGGGTCGTCCGATCCGCCAGGCCGCCGCGATTGCGAAGCTGTACGCCAGCGAGGTCGCCGTGAGTGCGACGCGCGAGGCCGTGCAGATCCACGGCGGGTACGGCTATATCGACGACACGCCCGTGAGCCGGTTCTACCGCGACGCCAAGATCCTCGAGATCGGTGAGGGTACGAGCGAGATCCAGCGTCTCGTGATCGCCCGGGGCCTGGGTCTACCCGTGGAGTGAGCGCGTCCTAATCCCGGCGCCTCGCCCCAATACACTTCTCCGTCGCGTGCTTTCGCTCCCCTCCGTGTTTTCGTTCCTGCGTCGTTTCGCGATCGCGTTGCTGGCCGTGGTCGCCATCACCGGCGCCGTCTTCATGTCGGCGAACGCGTATGGGAAGAAGGAGTTCGCCAAGAGCACGGTCGTCCATATTCCCGACGGCATCCTGACTCAGACCCAGCCCGGCAAACCTGCGAACTATCTGCTGATCGGCTCCGACATACGGTCCGCCGACGAGACCCCGGCCGAGAAGGCCGCGTACGGATCCGCAGCCGACGTCGGCGGCGGCGGGCGTTCCGACGTGATGATGGTCCTGCACGTCGATCCGAACGCGCACACTGGGATGCTCGTGTCGTTCCCGCGTGATCTCGTCGTGCAGATCCCGGGACACGGTCGCGACCTCTTGAACGCGGCCTATTCGTTCGGGGGCGCGGCGCTGGTGATCCAGACGTTGCAACAAGACTTCACGCCGATGAAGATCAACCACTACCTCGAGGTCGACTTTCGGAGCTTCAAGAGCATCGTCGACAAGATCGGGCACGTGAACATCTACTTCCCGACTCCCGTCCAGGATCCGTACACGGGTCTGGCGATCAACCAGACCGGCTGCGTCAGCCTGAACGGGGACCAGGCGCTGGCTTACGCGCGCTCGCGGCACTACTTCATCCCCAAGAACCTGCAGAGCCCGGCGCCGTGGCAGCCGCACACCGACAGCCAGGGGAACATCTCATCGCCCGGATGGCTCGGCGATCCTCTCGAAGACCTCGACCGCATCCCGCGCCAGCAGTATTTCCTCCGCACGCTCAGCCAGGAGGCGACCGACAAGACGGGCAGCGATCCGACGAAGATCCTGGGCCTTTTGAACGCGGTGTTCTCCAACCTCAAGCGCGATCCGAACCTGTCCTACACCGACGTCAAGGAGCTCGCGCTCACCTTTCGCGGCTTCAACCCGGCCAAGGTCGAGATGTCGACCCTGCCGTGGGAGGCTGCCACCGGGTCGTTTGCCGGGCACGTCGTCGCGAGCCTCGGCGCGGTGTCGGTAGTTGATCGCCTCGCGAACTTCACCGAGCCGAAAAAGGCCGTGGTGAAGCCGCTCGAGTCCGACAAAGTGACGGTCCGCGTCGTCAACGGCTCGGGGGTGAAGGGTGCCGGCACGAGCGCACTCGACACGTTCCTCGCCGCCGGTTTCAAATCCGCGGGCCCGGCGCAGGATGCCGACCGCAGCGACTACACCACCCAGATCCGCTACGCGCCCGGCAAGTTCACCGAGGGCTACACGGTGGCGACGGCGCTCGGGACCTTGAACCTGGTCGAAGCGGCGTCCGCGAAGAACACCCTCGGCGGGGACGTCTTGGTGATCGTGGGCACCGACTACAACTCGCTCAAGCACCGTTTCGACCTGATCCCGAGGCCGGCGAACCTTCCCCCCACGAGCGTGACGTCCACGACGGTCCGGCTCAGCCCGACGAGCGCCACGACCACGACGACCGTTCCGAAGTCGACCGTCGACACCCGGTTCGTGCCCGTCGATCCGAAGACGGGCGGTCCGTTGGTCGGCTGCCCGACCGGCAAATGAGTCGCGGGTGAGCGCGCTCTCGCCGCGCGCGTTCGTGCACCGCGTGATCACGGCCTTCGTGATCGTCGCGGTGCTCACGACCGTCGCCATCGCCGGTGCGTACGCAGAGGCCGCGAGCAAGGTCGCCAAGGTGTCGAAGGCGAAGATCGACACGTCGGTGCTGGAGCCGGGCGGCAACTTCTTGTTGATCGGCTCCGATTCGCGGGCGTTCGTCGACGATCCGAAGGACTCCCAGGCCTTCGGCAGCGCGCAGGCTCAGACCGGGCAGCGGTCGGACACGATCATGGTCGCCCACATCGACGACAAGACCGGGACCGCGCTCCTCGTGTCGTTCCCGCGCGACCTCTGGGTTGCGATCCCGGGCGTCGGCCACGCCAAGATCAACGCCGCGTTCAACGCGGGGCCGCAACGCGTCATCGAGACGATCGAGAAAGACTTCGACATCCCGATCAGCCACTACCTCCAGGTCGACTTCCAGGGCTTCCGCCAGATGGTGAACGCGATCGGCACGATCCCCATCTACTTCCCCACGCCGGCGCGCGATCACAACACCGGTCTGACGATCACCACTGCGGGTTGTGCCCAGCTCAACGGTGATCAGGCGCTCGCCTACGTCCGCTCGCGTTACTACGAGTCGTTGGTGAACGGTGTCTGGAAGACCGACCCGACCTCCGACCTCGGGCGTATCCAACGCCAGCAGTACTTCCTCCGCACGCTCGCCCAGCAGACGCTGCACGCCGCGACCGCCAAGCCTTGGAAGGCCAGCAGCCTCCTCGACTCGATGCTGACGAACATCCAACGGGATCCGCGCCTCGGGTTGTCGTCGCTGCGGGCTCTCGCGTACGCGTTCCACAAACCCGGCGGTGTCGAGACCGTGACGCTGCCCGTCAATCGCCAGTTCTTCGACGGTCAGGATGCGCTCGCTCTCGACGATGCCAAGGCGGCGCCGATCTTCGCCCGGCTGCGCGGCATAGGGAACCCGTCGAGCACGACGGGAACGGTGAAGGCGGTCGATCCCCACACGATTCACGTCGCCGTGGAGAACGGCAGCGGCCAGAACGGGCTGGGTGCTCGCGCCGACGACGCTCTCGGCGGGCTCGGATACTCGGTGGTCGGGCGCGCGACGAACGCCGACCGCAGCGACTACACCGTCACCGAGGTCCGCTACACGGCGGGCGCGGAGGCGAAAGCGAAGTTCCTGCTCTCCGAGCTCGGCGCCGCGGGCAAGACCGTGGCTCTGAAGGGGAGCGCACCCGCCGGCGCCGACATCGTCCTCGTGCTCGGGCGCGACTACACGGGCCTCAACCGCCCCGCGGGCGGCGCCACGGCGGCGCCAACGACGGCGAAGGCGGCGCCGGGCGCCTCGACCCCGGCGACCGCGGCATCGTCATCGACGCTCCCGGCCGCAGGGTGCTGAGCCGGTCGGTCGGGCGGGCCCGCCTCTAGACTGGACCCTCATGTCGATTCTCCGGGGCAGGCGTGCGGCCACGCGCCGTGAGCGGGGCGCACTGAGGGGCGAACTGTGAGGGTTGCGGTCATCGGAGCGGGGTATGTCGGCCTCACCACGGCTGCGTGCTTCGCCCATCTCGGCCACGACGTGCTGTGCGCCGACATCGACTCCGATCGGGTCGCCCGCCTGAAGAAGGGGGAGGTCCCGATCCTCGAGCTCGGGCTGCCCGAGCTCATCAAGGAGGGCCTCTCGAGCCGCCGGCTGGAGTTCGTCGTGGGCGCGGCGACGGCCGCGCCCCTCGCAGAGATCGTGTTCATGTGCGTGCAGACGCCCCAAGGAGCCGACGGCTCCGCGAACCTCTCCTTCGTCGAGGACGTCGCCCGCGAGATCGCGCCGGTGCTCGCCGAGAACGCCGTCGTCGTCAACAAGTCGACGGTTCCGGTCGGATCCACCCGTTTCGTCCAGCGGATCCTGTCGGAAGCGGGTGCCCGCGCCGATCGGGTCACTGTGGCCTCGAATCCCGAGTTCCTGCGCGAAGGTCAGGCCGTTCGCGACTTCCTCAATCCCGACCGCATCGTCATCGGCTGCGACGACCGCGAAGCCGCAGTACGCGTCAGCGAGCTCTACCGGAAGGTCGGCGCCCCGATCCTCGTCACCGATCCCGCTTCGGCGGAGATGATCAAGTACGCGTCGAACGCCTTCCTTGCCACCAAGGTCTCGTTCATCAACGCGATCGCCAACCTGTGCGAGGCGGTCGACGCGGATGCGCACGAGGTTGCGATCGGCATGGGCTACGACCCGCGCATCGGATTCCAATTCCTCCAACCCGGCCCCGGCTACGGCGGTTCGTGCTTCCCGAAGGATGTCGCCGCGCTGCTGCACATCTCGAGCTCGGGCGGGTACGACTTCGAACTGCTGAAGGGCGTCGTCGACGTCAACGAAGCTCAGCACGAGCGCATGATCGACAAGGTCCGCCAAGCCGTCGGCGGAACCCTCACCGGTGTCGCGATCGGGCTCCTCGGACTCACGTTCAAAGCCGACACCGACGACCTGCGCGACTCGCCCGCGATCTACGTCGCCCGCCGCCTCTTGGAGGAAGGCGTGTCGGTCCGGGCCTACGACCCCGGAGCCGGCGATCGGCCCCTGCAGTTGCTCCCGGGTCTCGAGCTGCGGACCGACGCCTACGAGGCCGCGGCGGGTGCCGACGCGGTCGTCGTGCTCACGGAGTGGGACGAGTTCCGTTGGCTCGACTACGACCGGATACGCGACGCCATGCGCGGGCGCGCGATCGTCGACGCCCGCAACCTGCTCGACCCCGCGGCGATGCGTCGCCGAGGCTTCGAATATCAGGGTGTCGGGCGGCGGTAGTGGCGCGCATCGTTGTCACCGGCGGCTCGGGCTTCGTCGGGTCGCATCTGTGCGACGCATTCCTCGCGCGCGGTGACGCGGTCGTCGCGGTCGACAACCTCTCGACCGGTCGGCTGCAGAACCTGGCGCACCTCGCCGAGCACAAGGCGTTCTCGTTCGTTCGCGCCGACGTCGCCAAGGAGATCCCCGTCGACGGCCACGTCGACGGGGTCCTGCACTTCGCCAGCCCCGCGAGCCCGCCCGAATATCTCGCGACACCCCTCGAGAGTCTCGACGTCAACTCGCTCGGCACGCGTCGCGCGCTCGATCTCGCGCTGGCGAGCGAAGCCCGCTTCCTGCTCGCTTCGACCAGCGAGATCTACGGCGATCCCGAGATGCATCCTCAGACCGAGGAGTACACCGGCAACGTCGATCCGAACGGACCGCGCGCGGTCTACGACGAGGCGAAGCGGTTCGCGGAAACCCTCACGTCGACGTACCGCCGGTTGTACGAACTGCCGACCTCGACCGTGCGGATCTTCAACACGTACGGCCCCCGGCTGCGGCCGTCCGACGGCCGGGTCGTGTCGAACTTCCTCATGCAGGCGATCGACGGGAAGCCGCTGACCGTGTACGGCGCGGGCAGTCAGTCGCGATCGTTCTGCTACGTCTCCGACGAAGTGCGCGGCATCCTGGCGCTGTTCGATTCCGCCGTCGCCGATCCGGTGAACATCGGGAACCCGAGCGAGATCACGATGCTCGAGCTGGTCGACATGGTGCGCGAGGTGACCGAGTCCAGATCGGAGGTCGTGTTCGAGCCGCTGCCCGTCGGCGACCCGACCCGCCGCCGGCCCGACATCACGCGGGCGCGAACGCTGCTCGACTGGGAGCCGACCGTGGCGTTGCGCGAAGGGCTGGGTCATATGCGCGACTGGTACCTGGAGGAGCGACGCAATGGGCGCGCGTGACAACGAGGTGCCGGCCAAGCTGCGCAAGCTCTCGGTCGTGGTGCCCGTGTTCAACGAGCGGAACACGCTCGTCGAAGTCTTGCGCCGGATGCGCGCAGTCGAGCTCCCCGACGGGATCGAGCGCGAGATCATCGTGGTCGACGACGGCAGCAACGACGGCACCCGGGACGTGTTGCGCCAGCTCGGCGACAGTACGGTGCGCATCGTCCTGCACGAGAAGAATCAGGGCAAGGGCGCGGCGCTGCGGACGGGATTCGCCCACGCGACCGGCGAGTTCGTGCTGGTGCAGGACGCCGATCTCGAGTACGACCCCGAAGACTGGCCCAAGCTCCTCGCGCCGGTGATCCGAGGCCGGGCCCGGGTCGTGTACGGGTCGCGTTTCACCGGTGAGCGCCGCAACATGTTGCTCCTGCACTGGATCGGGAACCGGTTCCTCTCGATGACCACCAACGTCCTCTACAACACGACGCTCTCCGATATGGAGACCTGTTACAAGCTCATGGAACGCCGGCTGATCGAGGACATGCACCTCCAATCGAGTCGCTTCGACATCGAAGCCGAGATGAGCGCGAAGATCCTGAAGCGCGGCGTGCGCATCTACGAGGTGCCGATCTCGTACTCCGGACGTGAGTTCGACGAGGGCAAGAAGATCACCTGGCGCGACGGCTTCTCCGCGCTGTACACGCTCATCAAGTACCGCTTCCGGGACTGACGCAGGCGTGAGCCACAACTGGGCGGCCGTCATCGTCAACTTCCGGGCGGGATCGCTGCTCACCGATTGCGTGCAGTCGGTCCTGGCCGATTCGAGCGCGGGCGAGTTCGAGCTCGTCGTCGTCGACAACGGATCCGACGACGGTTCCGTCGACGAGCTGCTGCGCGCGATCCCGAGCGCGCGGGTGATCCTGTCCCCGGGCAACGTCGGCTACGCCCGCGCCGCGAACCTGGGTATCGCGGCGACGCGCGCCCCAATCGTCGCGGTCCTCAACCCCGACCTGACGATGGAACCGGGCACGGCCAAGGCGATGCTCGCCCGCTTCGACGAGCAGGCCGCGCTGGGGGCGTGCGGGCCCCGGGTCCGCAACCTCGACGGCTCCGACTACCCGTCGGCCCGGAGGTCTCCGAGCGTCTCGCTCGCAGTCGCGCACGGGCTGCTCGGGCTCTGGTGGCCGTCGAACCCGTTCACCGCTCGGTACCGCGAGCTCAACGCGGATCCGGCCCAACCCCGTTCGGTCGACTGGGTCTCCGGCGCCGCGATCTGGCTGCGGCGCACCGCGCTCGACGCCGTCGGCGGCTGGGACGAGCGGTACTTCATGTACATGGAGGACCTCGACCTCTGCTGGCGGCTGAAGCGGGCCGGGTACGACGTGGCCTACGAGCCGGGGGGCGCCGTCACGCACGTGCAGGGAGCGAGCACGTCGCGGATGCCATACCGGATGCTCGTGCAGCACCACCGCTCCGCGTGGAAGTTCGCCCGCCGCCGGCTCACCGGCGCGAGAGCGGCGTTGCTGCCGTTCGCGGCCGTCTACCTGGGCGCGCGGGGCCTGATGGCCATGGCCGAACACCGTTGGTATGCCTCTAAGGCCCGCCCGGCACGCGACTAGCCTGCCCGTCGTGACCAACGCCTCGAGAGCGAAGCGCAAGCGCGCCGCAGTCCGGTCCGCGAAGCGCTCCCGCCACAACACGTGGTGGTACGGCCTGACCGCAATCGTGGTGATCGCCGGCATCTCGCTCATCGTGTACACCCAGGCGACGAAGCCCGCCGACGTCGGTCCCTTCATCTACGACCAGAGCAATCCCACCAAGCGGAACACCCACTGGCACGCGGCGCTCGGCGTCTACGACTGCGACCACTGGATGGGTGACAGCACTGGCACGGGCGTCTGGAACTGGCCCGCGGCGACGCCGCAGGGAAGCCCAGCCCAGGCGGGCAACACCAATGTCTACGCCGGGCTGCACAGCCACGACGACGGCGTCATCCACATGGAGCCCCAGGTGTCCGCCGACGCCGGGCGCAACGCGACGGTCGGGCTCTACTTCAAGTACGGCGGGTGGAAGCTCTCCGAGACCGGCTACAGCTTCCTCGGCACGACCGTGAAGAACGGCGACAAGTGCGGAACCGCGACCGGCACCTTGCAGTGGGCGACGGGGAGCTGGAACGGCGACACCACGGGCAAGACCCCCCAGAAGCTCACCGTGCAGACCGGGAACCCGGCCAAGCTCAAGCTGCACGACCGCGATGTCGTGGTCGTCGCGTTCCTGCCGCCGGGGAAATCGGCCGCGAGCCTCGGCGATCCGCCGTCGGTACCGAAGCTCGAGAACGCGCTGAACGTGGAGACCGCGCCCGGCGCCACCGCGACGACGCTCCCGGCATCGGCCCCGTCGACTGCTCCCACGGCGACGACGCCCACCACGACTCCGACGGCGACGACGCCGACGACGAAGAAGCCGTGAAAGCAGTAGTCCTCGTCGGGGGAGAAGGGACGCGGCTGCGGCCGCTCACGTTCACGACCCCGAAGCCGCTGCTGCCCATCGCGAACCAGCCCCACCTCGAACGCCAGCTTGCATGGCTCGCGTCGCACGGCGTCGACGAGGTCGTGCTGTCGATGGGGTACCTGCCGGACGCCTTTCACCGGCACTTCGAATCCGACGGCGATGGCCACGACAAGTTCGGCGACGTGGTGTTGCGCTACGCGATCGAGAAGGAGCCCCTCGGCACCGCCGGCGCGATTCGGTTCGCGGCCGAGGGGATCGACGAGCGCATCATCGTCTGCAACGGCGACGTGCTCACCGGGCTCGATCTCGACGCCATGGTTCGCTTCCACGACGAGCACGGAGCGGAAGCGACGATCTCGCTCACCGAGGTCGAGGACCCGAGCGCGTTCGGGGTCGTCCCGACCCAGGCCGACGGTGGTGTCATCGCCTTCGTGGAGAAGCCTGCTCCCGGTAAGGCCCCCAGCAACTGGATCAACGCGGGCACCTACGTGGTGGAGCCGTCATTCCTCCGCCGGATCCCGCCCCGTCTCAACGTGTCGGTCGAGCGGGAGACCTTCCCCCGGATGCTCGCCCGGCCCGGCCTGCTGTTCGGGTACCAGAGCGCGGAGTATTGGCTCGACATCGGAACCCCGGAGAAGTACCTCCAGGCGCACACCGACGCGCTGGCGGGCCGGTTGTCGAACCCGCCCGCGCCCAGGGCCCGGGAGATCTCGCCCGGCGTGTGGATGCAGGGCGAGGCCACGATCGAACCCGACGCGGTCGTTGTCGCCCCGGCCCTGATCGGCGACGGGGCCCGCATCGAAGGCGGCGCGCGTGTGCACGCGTCGGTGCTCGGCGCCGGCGCAGTGGTCGAGGCTCGGGCCGAGCTCGACGGTGCGGTGCTCTTGGACGGCGCTCGGGTGTCGCACGGTGGCAGCGTGCATGATTCGGTCGTCGGTGCGTTCGCGGTGCTCAAGCCCGACGTCGCCCTCTCGGGGGAGACCATCGTCGGGGCCGGCGCGACCATCGCCTCCGGCACGCGGATCTCGGGTGGGCGCGTCCCTGCCGTTCGCGACTAGGAACTCCGCATGCAGGCTTTGGTCACCGGCGGCGCCGGTTTCATCGGATCGACGCTCGTGGACCGGTTACTCGCCGAGGATTGGCGCGTCGACGTGATCGACGACCTCTCGACCGGCTCGCTCACGAACCTGGCGATGGCGCGCTCGCGCCCGGACCGCCGGTTCTCGTTCCATCGCCTCGATCTCGCATCGCCTGCAGTGGTGGAGCTGATCAACCACCGCAAGCCCGATGTGATCTTCCATCTTGGCGCCCAGATGGACGTGCGGGTGTCGGTGGCCCGACCCGTCTTCGACGCGACGGTGAACGTGATCGGTTCGCTGAATGTGTTCGAAGGTGCCCGCGCCGCAGGGGTCAAGAAGGTGGTGTTCGCGGGGTCGGGCGGGACGCTGTACGGGTCGCCCCAGAAGATCCCCACCAAGGAGACGTCGCCGCAACACCCCGAGTCGCCGTACGGTGTGGCCAAAAAGGCGGTCGGCGACTACCTGTACTACTACCGGACCCAGCACGGTCTCGAGTACACGGTGCTGGCGCTCGCGAACGTGTACGGCCCCCGGCAGAACCCGCACGGTGAAGCGGGCGTCGTGGCGATCTTCTCGAACAAGCTGCTCGATCGGCACCAGCCTGTGATCTTCGGCGACGGTCGGCAGACCCGCGACTTCGTCTTTGTCGACGATGTCGTCGACGCCTTCGTCCGCGCGGTCGAGAAGGGCGGCGGGCTCACCATCAACGTGGGTACGAGCATCGAGACGAGCGTGCAGGAGCTCTACGACCGCATGGCCAAGCTCACGGGATATCGGGAGCCCGCCCGGCCGGAACCGGCGCGCGCGGGCGAGCTCCAACGCAGCGCGATCGATCCGGGCAAGGCCGAGATCCACTTGGGTTGGAAGCCGTTCACCAAGCTCGACGAGGGCCTCGCGCGCACACTCGAGCACTTCAAGGGGCAACGCGAAGGCGTGCGCTGACGAGTTGTGCTCGACATGGTCACCGCCCGACTGGGCAAGGTCGCACTGACGAGAGCGTGCGGGCTCCATGTCGACGGTGGCGGTAGCGGCGCTGCACCGTGCCCCGTCGAATACCCGTGGTACCACCCCGAACTAGGGGTGCCCGCTCCGGGCGAGCACATCATCGAGGACGGGCCGTTCGCGCTCACCGTCCCGTACTTGTGCCCTTGTACTTCGCCGCGGAGCGAGAGCTACGCGAAGCGGCGAAGCTCGTCGAGAGGAACCGGCGGACGGGGGCGTCCGACGTACGCAGGATCGGGCTGCCCCACGACCACGAGCGCGTGCGGCAGCCATTCGTCGGGCAGAGCAAGCGCGTCGCGCGCTTCCTCGGGACAGAAGATGGGTGCCGCGACCCAACACGATGCCAGCCCGCGATCGGTGGCGGTGAGCATGAGGTTCTCGACCGCGGCGCCCAGCGAGAGCAGGGCCATTCCCCACTCCGCCCGTTGCCGCCGTTCGTCGGGATAACGGTCGAGGCCGTTCCAGGTCAGGCACCCGACCACGAACGCGGGTGCCGTGACGAGCTTCTCGTGCGACGCGGTGACGAGCTCGTCGACCCGTTGTGGTGCGGCGCCGTCGGCTTCGAGGTCGCGACGCCAGCGCGCGCCCATGCCGAGCGCGAGCCCGTGCTTGGCCTCGGGGGTGTCGACGACGACGAAGCGCCACGGCCGCGAGTGGTGCGGCGCCGGGGCCAAGCACGCGGCTTCGACGATCGCATCGAGCTCGGGGCGGGGGACAGGTTCGGTGAGGAACGATCGGATCGAGCGCCGCGCCTCGACGAACGCGGGGACGGTGTCGACGCTCACCGGAACAGGTCCTCCTCGGTCGGGCGAATGAGCTCGCGCACCGAGCCGTCGCGAAGCCAGGCGGGATCGAAGCCGCGCACGATCGCCACGGGTACGTGGTTCGCCTTGCCCATGACCAGTTCGGCTGCCGATGCGATCTCGTCGGCGACGGCGACCTCGGTGACCTGCAGGACCCGCCCGAGCGCGTCGGCGGTGTCGCGCAGGTCGACGACGGCCGCGATACCGCTCACACCGATCGCAACGTCGGTGAGGCCGCGGCGCCAGGGCCGGCCGAACGTGTCGGAGATGATGATCGCGACTTCGAGCTGTTCGCGCGCCCGCATCGCGTCCCGGATGTGCTTTGCCGATCGGTCGGAGTCGACGGGGAGTAACGCCGCCCACCCGTGTTCGACGTTCGACAGGTCGATGCCGGCGTTCGCGCACACGAAACCGTGGCTCGTCTCGCTGATGATGAGGTCGCCGCGGCGGCGCACGATGCGCACCGACTCCGACTCGACGAGCGCGCGCCGCGCGTCGAGATCGTCGGGGTCGAGGCGGACGAGCCGATCCTCCGCTTTCGACACGATCTTCTGGGTCACGACGAGGCAGTCGGCGTCTTGCAGCGGTGTGCCCTGGACCCGCGCCGCGTCCGCGATGAGCACGGCGAGCTCGTCACGGGGCCGGATCTCGCCGATGCCCTCGACCGGGATGACGGAAAGCGTCACGCCACTGCGGCGAGGGTCTCGGCCGCGAGCGCGGCGGCTATCTCCGGGCTGCGCATCATCGTGTCGGTCACGACCGCGCGCACGCCGAGGGCTTCGACCTCGGCCGCCCGGCCCGCGTCGATCGCGTCAATCACGAGTGAGCTGCAGAACTCCGCGTACGTCCGGGCGACGCCGACGCACGAGACGTCGATGCCGAGCGGGGACATCAAGCGGTCGGCCGGGCCCTTGACCGGTGCGCCACCCACGATCGGGCTGACCGCGACCACTCGGTCGCGGCGTGCGACGAGCACGTCGCGCACGCCGGGCACGGCGAGGATCGGGCCGATCGAGATCACGGGATTCGAAGGGCAGATCACGATGGTGTCTGCGCGCTGCAACGACTCGAGCACCCCGGGACCGGGGCGCGCCGCGTCGGCGCCTTCGAAGCGGACACCGACGACCGGTGGTCCGGCCCGCTCCCCGACGAACCACTGTTGCATCGCGAGCTCTTCGACCCGGCCACCGTCCCGTTGGACCGTGATGCGGGTGCGCACAGGATCGTCGGTCATCGGCAGCAGGCGAACGTCGACCGACCACGACCTCGTGATCTCCGCGGTGACCGCAGACAAGGGGTGACCGGCGCGCAGGCGGGCGGTTCGGAAAAGGTGGGTCGCGAGATCCTTGTCGCCGAGACGGAACCAGGTCGGCACGTCGTAGCGCTCGAGCGCGTCGAGCGTCGCGAACGTCTCGCCCTCAAGTCCCCACCCCTGGGCGATGTTCGACGCGCGTGCGAGCGTGTAGGTGACGGAGTCGAGATCGGGCGAGACGTAGAGCCCGTGGAACTCGTCGTCGTCGGCGGTGTTGACGATCGCGACGACCTCGGAGGGTCGAACGACGCGCACCAGACCGGCGAGGAACCGGGCCGCACCGACACCACCGGCGAGAGTCGCAAGCACGGGACCGACCCTACCGTCGGGCGGTGGGCGGTCCCGGCGTCGGGAATCCGCTCGGGGCCGACCGGGTTCCGGCGGCCCGAGCAGGCGGCGAGTCAGGCGGCGTTGCCGGTGAGCTCACGCACGCGGGCGGCGACGGGCTCCATCGCCTGCACGACCCGTTCCGGCAACTCTCCGAGCTGGGCCTGGACCTGACCGACGACGGGCTCGACGCGCTTGCCGACCTCGTCGCGCAGCTCCGTGGCCCGGGCGACCGTGTTGCGCACCTGGGCTTCGGCCTGGGTCCGCGCGGTCTGGGTCTGGGAGTCGAGCGACGTGCGGACGTCGCGGGCCCGGCCGGCAACACAACCTCCGACGTCGGCCGCCTTATCGCGCGCGGCGCGGGCGCGGATCTGGGCCTGCTGGAAACCCATCACTCCGAGGCCTACGGCGATGTACCCGGCGTCGGTAAGAGTCTTTTGTGCGTTCATGGGCGTGTCTGCTCCTTCAAGCGAGTGCTCGCGACTATAGCAGTCACCGCTAACTATTGCAAGCACTCGTGATCGCGTGCACAAGCCGCGGCGCGGGGTTGCGGGCTATCCTCTCCCGGCCTCATGGACACGATCGACCCCGACTCGATCAGCGCCGAGTTGCTCGAGCGTGACGACGAAACCGAACCGGCCCCGGCGGTTCCGCCCGTGGTCGCGGTCGTCGTGACGCACGACGCCGGACACTGGTTCGAAGAGGGCCTTGCCTCGCTCGGAGCCCAGGACTATCCCTCGTTGTCGGTCCTGGTCCTCGACAACGGATCCGCCGCAGACCCGACCGATCGGGTCGCCGAAGCGCTCCCGGGTGCGTTCGTTCGCCGGTGCGCCCTCGACGGGGGATTCGCGGCCGCCGCCAACGAGGCGCTGGCCGCGGTCGAGGGCGCAGTCTTCCTGCTGTTCTGCCACGACGACGTCGTACTTGATCCGGACACGGCCCGTTTGCTCGTCGAAGAGGCATATCGGTCGAACGCCGGCATCGTCGGTCCGAAACTCGTAGATCGGCACAATCCCGACGTTCTCCTCGAAGTGGGCATGTCAATCGACCACTATGGCGAACCCTTCTCCGGGATCGAGCCCGACGAGGTCGATCAGGAACAGCACGACGGGGTGCGCGACGTCTTCTTCGTGTCGCACGCCACCATGCTCGTGCGCACCGACCTGTTCCACGAGTTGCGCGGTTTCGACACCGCGACGTTCCCCGGCGCCGACGACATCGACCTGTGTTGGCGCGCTCGGATCGCCGGGGCCCGGGTCGTGGTCGCACCCGCGGCGCGCGTCCGGCACGGTCGGGCGACCGCAACCGATGATCGCCAGGCGGCCGAGCGCGAACGGGAGTTGCGCTCGCCCCGTTTCCGGCCCGCGCGCGAATTGCACGACGAGACCCGGTCGCGCATCCGTACGCTCTGCAAGTCGTATTCGACGCCGGCGCTCGTCTGGGCATTGCCCGTCGCGTACGTGCTCAACCTGTTCGAAGCGATCGCGTTGGTACTCACGGGCAACGTGGCGCGGGCGCGCGCGGTGTTGACCGGTGGGCTGTCGGCCTTCGCGCACCCGGGCGAGCTCCGGCGAGCCCGCCGCACCACCCAGAAGATGCGCAGGATCGACGACAGCGCCGCGCGCGACCTGATGATCCGTGGCAGCGCGCGCCTGCGTCGGTTCATGCTCGAACGGGTGCATGCGGGAGAGCGGCTCGCCGACGTCTCGACCCGTACCCGCGAACGCGTGGACGAAGCGGCGCGGCGCGTGCGCCAGCTCCCGGCGGTGATCGCAGTGGTGCTTGCGTTGATCGTGTTGTTCGGTTCCCGGTCGTTGCTGAGCGGTCACGTGCCCGAGGTCGGCTCGTTCCTCGCCTGGCCGGGAGTCGGCTCGGCGTGGTCGACGTTCACCGGTTCGTGGCGGACGACGATGATGGGTTCGGCGCACCCGGCGAGCCCGATCTTTGCGTTGATGTCCGTGTCCGGCGCGGTGCTGTTGGGGCACACGGGCTTGGCGCAGTCGCTCGTGATCGGTGGTGCGCTCCCGCTCGGCGTCTTCGGTGCGTACCGCCTCCTCCGACCGTTCGCGTCGTCGTCGCTGCCCGGGATCGCCGCGGCCGCGGCTTACGCAGCCAACCCGATCGCGCGCAATGCAATCTGGCAAGGAGAGCTCGGTCCGCTGGTGTGCTTCGCGCTCGCCCCGTATGTGCTTGGTGCGTTCATGCGGGCGACGAACGCGAAGGCAACCGGGAATGCCGCGCCCGCGGTAAGCAACGTCGCCTTCGACGACGGCGGCTCGAAGCGCAGCCGCGTGCATCTCCTGTGCACGGTCGCGCTCCTCACCGCACTCGCGGGTTCGGTCTGGCCGCCGGCGGTGCTGCTCGCGCCGGCCGTTGCGATCGCGTTCTGTCTTGCGCTCCCGTTTACGGGGGGCGGCCGCCAGGCTCGGGTCGCGATCGGTGGCGCCGTCGCCGCGAGTGCGCTCGGTGTCGTACTCCTCGCGCCGTGGTCGTTCTCGTTTTTCGGCGCCGACGCCGCGACCCTGGGCGCGCAGCCGCGCGCGTCGCTGTCGTTTGCGTCGATCCTGCAGTTCCACACGAGTCGCGCCGGCGCCGGTATCGCGCCGTGGGGAATCGTCGCGGCCGCGGTCGTTCCGCTGGCGATCGCTACGGGCCCGCGCCTCGCCTGGGCCATGCGGGCATGGGTGCTTACTGCGATGTCGTTTGCGATTGCGTGGCTACCCGGGCGGATCTCGCCCGGCGCGACGGTGCTCTCGCCGAACGGCGTGCTCGTCGCAGCCGCGATCGGCCTCGCGTTCGCGGCCGGTCTCGGGGTCGCGGCCGTGCTCGACGACCTGCGCCGCTTCCGCTTCGGTTGGCGCCAGATCATGCTGATCGTTGCGGTTGGCGGCCTCGCACTCGCGGTTGTGGGCCTCTCGGCCGACACGATCTCGGGCCGCT
Source organism: Acidimicrobiia bacterium (assembly GCA_038239145.1). Lineage (GTDB taxonomy): Bacteria > Actinomycetota > Acidimicrobiia > IMCC26256 > PALSA-610 > PALSA-610. Next base: position 11,882 of record JBBSFB010000045.1, on the reverse strand, counting down.
ACGGCCTGCGGGCCGACGACTGGGCGGGCACCTATTCGTGGATGAACGAGACTCCGGCGGTGGGTGGCTTCCGGGTCCTGTGGGTCGGCGATCCCACGATCCTTCCGGCCGACGCCAAGGTCGTCGGCGACGTCGGGTTCGCGTTGACCCGCGAGGGCCCCGGCGATGCCCGGGTGTCGTGGGCGGCGCCCGAAGATCACGCCGACGACATCCTCGCGCGCATGATCGCGGCGGCGTCCTCGTCGTCGACCGTCCGCCTCGGGCACCTGCTCGCTCCGGCCGGCGTGCGGTACATCGCGTTCGTCACGCGGGCGGCGCCGAAGAGCGGCGCGTTCGGCCGTGACCAGAGCACCATCGCAAACGCACTCGCGCGCCAACTCGACCTCACCTTGTCGCGCGTCGACACGTCGGGGATCGTGTACGACAACGACGCCTGGATCCCGACCCGAGCGGTGGTGCCGGTCGGTACCGTCGGCGTGCAGATCGATGGTCGCGATCCGCAGGCCGCCGCGATCCGATCCGAACCCGACGGCGTCGTCGGCGTGACAGCACGCGCCGGCAAGGCGAACGCGATCGGCCCCGGAACGTTGGTGTGGTCGGAAGCCTCGAGTCCGCACTGGACCGCATCGGCGAGCGGGCGCGCGCTCGGGCGCCGGGATGCGTTCGCGTGGACGAACGCATTCGCACTCGACGCATCGGCCCCGGTCCACGTGCACTACAACGGCGACGCGCTCGTGGGCCTCGAGCGCGTCGCCGAGATCCTGCTCTGGATCGCTCTCATCGCCGTGTGGTTCACGACCCGGCGCCGGGCCGACGGATCCGAGTCGGGTAAGAGCGAGCCCCGGCGCGCGCAATCACGCGCCGTCGACACCGACGTGCTCGAGGCGCCGGTGCGCGCGTGAGATCGCGGCGAGTGTTGTTCGTGCTGCTCGTTGGCGCGCTCGGCATCGGTGCGCTCGCGGCCGGGAAGGCGACGAGCGCGTCCAGGGGCGCTTCGGTGGGGGTGAGCGCCGCGCCCGACGCCGCCGTCGTCGCGCAATCGGGAACGGTCTGGTTCTGTCCCGGCCTCCCGCCCGCGCTGCCGCATGTGTCGGCCCGCGTGACCTTCTCGAACGTCGGCACCGCGGTCGCCGACGTCGTCGTCACCGACCTCGCCGACAAGGGTGGCTCGACCCACAGGTCGTTCTCGGTGCCGGCCGCCGGCGTCGTGACCAAGGCCCGCGATCAGCTCGGGACCGCCGGCGCGCTGACCGTGGAGTCGTTCGGGGGGCGGATCCTCGTCGAGGAGGGCATCGAAGCTCGCACGGCACTCGAGAGCACGCCGTGCGCGACCCAGACCTCACCGCACTGGTACTTCGCCGCGGGGAGCACGCCGCGTGGGGTGCAGCAATGGCTCGTCATCGACAACCCGTACGCCTCCGACGCCAAGATCGATGTCACGCTGCGCACGAGCACCGGCGTGCTCCGCCCGGACGCGCTGCAGGGGCTCGACGTCGCCCGGCGGTCGCGCACCGTCGTGGCCGTCCACGAGATCGCCGTCCGCCAGGACCGGGTCGCGGTGGCGCTCAGCGCCGAGGTCGGCTCCATCGTGGCGACGCAGGTGCTCGTCTACACGACGGCGGCGGGGACCCCCGGCGTCGCGATGGCCCTCGGCGCGCCGACCGTCGCCACCGACTGGAACTTCGCGAGCGTGACCGCGGAACCGAACTCCGTCGCTCTCGTCGCGATCACGAACGTCGGCGACGACGACGCCCAGGTCGACATCCAGGCGACGGCGGAGTCGTCGAAACAGTCGCTCGCGCCGGCCAGTCTCACCGTGGCCCAGGATGCCGTCGTGTGGGTCTCGCTCGGTCAGTGCGCGGCATCGGCCGGGAAGGCCTGCGTGAGCATCCCGAACGGGGTGCGGTACTCGCTGGGTGTCCGCTCCGAGCAGAACATCTCGATCGTCGCGCAGACGCTCACCCGTTTCGACGTTGCCGGTTCGGTGGTCGGCACGGTCATGTCGGAGGGCGGGATCGCCCCCGCTCGTTCGTGGGCGTTCGCGCGCAGCCGAGTTTCCGGCGAACGTACGACCACGCTGTCGTTGTCGAATCCCGGGGCGACGGCCGCGGTCGTCGATATCGGTCTCGTGCACGGTGGCGCCGTCGATCGACCCGCTCCACTCCAGAACGTAACGGTCCCGCCGGGGCGCGCGGTGACGGTGGTCGTCGTGGGGGGCGCCAAGCCCGCGACGTTCGACGCCGCGCTCACCATCGACTCGTCGCAGGCGATCTTCGTCGAGCGACTGATCGTGGCCGCCGACGAGGCCTCGAGCGCCGTCGGCATCGTCGCCCGCTGACCCGACTCCACTCGATCCGGCGTGAGTCGCGGCCGCGATTCGGACCCGAGTCACCCCGGTTCGGGGGTGGGGCGGGGGGTACCGTCGGGGCATGGTCGTCCGGGTCATCGCCGCAGTCGTGCTCTTCGCGCTGCTCGCCGCGGTCGCGTGGTGGTTGGAACGGCGCCGGCGCGTCGACCCGCCGACCCAGGGGCCGAGCGAGATGCCGCGTCAGCTCGACCGCAGCGACTTTCCCCGGCCCGACGCGCCGTGGATCGTCGTGCTGTTCACCGCGAGCAACTGCGACTCGTGCGCCGGTCTCTACGACAAGGCCGCGACGCTCGAATCGAACGACGTGGTCGTGACCGAGATCGAATACTTCACCCGGCCCGATCTCCACGACCGGTACAAGGTCGACGCGGCGCCGCTGACCATCATCGGCGACGCGGAAGGCATCGTGCGGGGATCGTTCCTCGGCGCGTTCTCCGCGCCCGAGCTCTGGAGCGCGGTCGCCGAGCTCAGAGCCGCTCCGTAGATAGCGGCGTCGCTAGAGACCGTCGCCGTTGGTGAGGTCACCGAGCAGGTCGCCGTCGGGCGACAGCTCGCTGCCGTCGGCGCGCGTGATCAGGCGGGGCCCGCCAACCTTGCGGCCCATGGCCCTGTCGACGATGTTCTCGACCTCGACACCACTCAACGTCTCCCGCTCGAGCAGACCCTTCGCCACCGCGTCGAGCCCGGGACGGTACTCCGTGAGCACCTTGCGGCAGCGGTCTTCCTCGTCGCGCAGGATCCGCTCGACCTCTTCGTCGATGACGCGTGCGGTCTCGTCGGAGTAGTCGCGGGAGTGCATGAGGTCCTCGCCGAGGAACACCGCCCCCTGCGAACCCCACGCCATTGGACCGATGCGATCGGACATGCCCCACTCCCGCACCATCTTGCGGGCGAGCTCGGTGTTGCCGACGAGGTCGTTCTGGGCGCCGGTCGATTGGTGGCCGAAGATGAGCTCTTCGGAGACGCGACCGCCCAGGCGCACGACGAGCGAGTCGGCGATGTACTCCCGCTTGTAGATGTGGCGCTCCTCGACCGGAAGCTGGTGCGTGACCCCGAGCGCCATCCCGGTGGGCAGGATCGTCACCTTGTGGAGCGGGTCGGCGTGCTCGAGCACGTACGCGCAGACCGCGTGACCTCCCTCGTGGTAGGCGATGATCTCTTTTTCCTCCTCGGACAGCGCGAGCGACTCCCGCTTCAATCCCATGAGGACGCGGTCGCGGGCGGCGTCGAAGTCTTCCCGGTGCACCTCGTGCGCTTCACGGCGCACAGCGAACAGGGCGGCTTCGTTCACCAGGTTCGCGAGATCGGCGCCGCTCATGCCGGGGGTGCCGCGGGCGACGACGTTGACGTCGACATCGGGGTCCATCTTCTTGTCGCGCATGTGGACCTTGAGGATCTCGATGCGCTCGTCGAGGGTAGGCAGCGGGACCATGATCTGGCGGTCGAACCGACCGGGCCGGAGCAGCGCGGGGTCGAGTACGTCGGGGCGGTTCGTCGCGGCCATCATCACGATGCCCTCGGTCGCCTCGAAGCCGTCCATCTCCGCGAGCATCTGGTTGAGCGTCTGCTCGCGCTCGTCGTGCCCTCCGCCGAGACCGGCGCCGCGCTTGCGGCCGATGGAGTCGATCTCATCGACGAAGATGATCGCGGGGGCCTGCTTCTTGGCGGTCGCGAAGAGGTCGCGGACCCGGGCCGCGCCGACCCCGACGAACATCTCCATGAAGTCGGAGCCGGTGATCGAGATGAACGGGACGCCGGCTTCGCCCGCGACCGCTCGTGCGATGAGCGTCTTTCCGGTGCCGGGAGGACCGACGAGCAGGACCCCCTTCGGGATCCGGGCGCCGATCTCCTTGAACTTGCCCGGCGACTTCAAGAAGCCGACGACCTCGGTGATCTCTTCTTTGACTGCGCCATAGCCGGCGACGTCGCCGAAGGTGGTCTTGGGCTTGTCGGTGTTGTACACCTTGGCGCGCGACCGCCCGATGTTCATCACCGCTCCCATCTGCCCCTGGGCCCGGCGCGCGATGAAGAACCAGATCGCGCCGATCAGCACCAGCGGAAACAGGTAGACGAGCAGCGTCCCGAGGATGTCGCTCGATCTCGGCTTGTAGTTGCGGGCCACGTTGTGGGCGTTCAACAGTGCGACGTCGGCATCGGGGAGAGCGTTGATCTGGCCCTGGGTCGTGAATTCCTTCTTGCCGTCGTTGTCGTTGGTGAAGCCCGACGAGAACGCGCCGGTGATCTTCCCGTTGGAGGCGTCGTACTTGATGTTCGCGACGTGGCCCTGCTTGACGAGCGTCAGGAACTGGCCGTAGTCGAGCTTCTCCTGGGACGCGGTCGACGACGGCGCGGCGCGCCAGACGAGGAAGACCGCCACGATCAATCCGATGACCACCCACGGCAACCATTTGGGGCGGTTACCCGAGCGAAGCGGTCCTCCGGACGATCCCGGACGCGGTGAACGACCCGGCGGGGGTTCCGGCGGGCGCCACTGGTCTTCGGGGCCTGGGCTCATGAGTGTTTCTCCACGGCTGTTGTTCGACGCCCATCGTATGGCGGACGAGCGCCGATTCCCGTTCCCGCGTGTCGATGGGCCGGTATCGCGTGCTCGGTAGCCTGAGCCCGTGGATCCGGGATCTTCGTCGTCGCCAGTGGATCCGCTCCCGGCGGGCGACCAGGTGCCGGGATACATCCCGGAAGGTGTGACCCCGTTGCGTTGGGGTCTGGGCGACTTCTTTTGGATCTACGTCGCCGGCATCGTCGCGTCGGTCGTCGGAGTATCGGTCGGATTCGCCCTCACCGGCGACACCGCCGACCACACCGGCGCGATCACCACCGCGCTCTCGACGCTGGCGCAGTTCGGCACCTGGTTCGGGTGCGTCGTATTCATTGCACACTCCAAGGGTCGCTCAGTCCGCGACGATTTCGGCCTGACCGTGCAGCTCCGCGACTGGTGGGCGCCGTTCGCCGGCATCGGGCTGTTCCTCATCGGGACCGCGATGATCACACCGCTGGTGAACATCGTGAATGCGCACCAACAGGTGGTCGACGACCTCGACAAGGCCGGGGGCGCCAAGCTCGCCGTCTTCGCGATCGTGGCCTCGGTCATCGCACCGGTGTGCGAGGAGCTCCTGTTCCGGGGGTTGCTGCTGCGAGCGCTGCGGCGCCGGATGTCGCCCATCGCCGCGGTCATCGTGCAGGCCCTCGCCTTCGCGCTGGCCCACCCGATGTTGAGTCCGACGCTCGGCGACTTCGCGGTCGTGCCCGCGCTCTTCCTGCTCGGCGCGGTCTCGGGGATCGTCGCGGTACGCAAAGGCGATCTCTCGGCGTCGATCATGATGCACGTCGGCTTCAATCTCGTGACGACGCTGCTCGCTCTCTAGATCACCCCAACTCGGTTACCCCAACTCGGTCACCCCAACTCGGTACGACGTCGCCGGCACGACGTTTACGGCGCTCGCCTCCGAAACCGGCGAATTGCGCAGGACGGCGTGGCGAATGTCACCTCCCAGTGCTTCAGTCAGTGGCTGTACATGCCGAGCATCACCACTGGCGGCGCGGTGTCAGGGAGGCACGGAATGCTGGTTTGCACAGGATGTGCGAAAACGATGCTCATCACGATCCGAATGCGGGTCGCAGGTCGAGAGATCGTCTTTCATCGTTGTTCGAAGTGCGAGGCCAACACTTGGCAGGACGACGAGGGTGTTCTCTCGTTGACCGAGGTGCTGGAGCTCGCACGGGTGACGCACTAACGGGGCACGAGCGGGCCGGGGTGAGTCCGGGCCCGGGGCCCCGTCTGGCATCCTTGCTTCCGGTGGCTGCACCCACGACGGACAGTGAGGCCGTGACGATCGACGCCCCGGGGGCGCCGGTCCGGGCCCCCAGATCGCTCGAGGAGGACGATCAGCCGCGCGCGCGCTGGGAACGGGCGATCGGCTGGGCCGTCGTCGTGGTCTGCACCTTCTTGGTTTTCTGCATCATCGACCCGGCTCATCACTGGACCCTGAATCCGAGCCAGTTCCGCTTCGGTGACCTGTTCCGGAACACGACCGCGAACGGGGGCGACATGGGCGCCCACGTGTGGTGGCCCAAGTTCCTGATCGACAACTGGTTCCCGAAGTTCCGTCTGTCCGGGTGGGCGCCCGATTGGTACGCGGGTTTCCCGGTCGGTCAGTACTACTTCCCGGTCCCGGCCCTGATGATCTGGGCGCTCCAGGTCGTGATGCCCTACAACGTCGCGTTCAAGCTCGTGACCGTCGCCGGGCCGCTGATGTTGCCGGCGGCCGCGTACTCTTTCGCAAAGGGTTTGAAGGCGCCGTGGCCGGCCCCGGCCGCGTTCGCGATCGCCGCGTTCGGGACGCTGGTGCAGACCCGCAACGACTGGCAGATCTACGGCGGCAACATCGCCAGCACGCTCGCGGGCGAGTTCTCCTTCTGCATCGCATTGGCGTTCGCGTTGTTCGGCCTGGGTGCGCTCGCCTACACGCTCGACTCGGGGAAGCGGAGGTGGGTCCCGGCTCTACTGATCGCGCTGGCGATCATGTCCCACATCGTCGTCGCGATCTTCGTCGTCATCGCTGCCGGTCTGCTCTGGCTGACCCGGCGCCCGCAACGCACGTGGAGGATCGCGGTTCCCATCGGGGTCGTGGCCGGCGCGTTGAGCGCGGTATGGGTGCTCCCGCTGCTCTGGCAGCAGGCGTTCACGCAGAGCATGCGGTACACGAAGCTGCTGCCGAGCGGCACCGCCAAGCTACCGTCGTGGATACCGCTGCCGGGGCCGATTCGCCACACGATCGACGGCCTGTGGAACGCGGTCGGGCGGCCGCCGATCGACCCCGGCACGAATCCGCTCCGGCACATATCGCCCACACTCTGGCTGCCGTGGTGGATGTGGATCCTCGCGGGCGTGGCGATCGTCGCCGCCGGTTGGTACCGCCGCCGATCGACGCTCGTGCTGCTCGTGCTCGCGCTCGTCGTCGGCGTGATGTTCATCGAGTGGCCCGAGCACGCGATCTGGAACACGCGGTTCCTGCCGTTTTGGATGCTCGCGTGGGCGTTCCTTGCGGCTATGGGAGCGACCGAGATCGCGCGCCTCGTCGCGCTCGCGGTCGGCGGCGCGTACGGATGGATCCGCGACGGCGACCTTCGGGACGCGCGCGCCCACGCGTGGGCCGAGATCGCGACCGCGGCCGACGACGACGTCACGGTCGACGCGCAGGCGCGCAACGATGCCGCGTGGGCCCTCGCCGATCGTAAGTTCGACCACGGCCCGGAAGGTTGGGAACCGCCCGAGCAGCTCTCCGACGAAGTGATCGGAAAGCGCAAGCGCCGGATCGGCGCGATCGCGCTCGCGGTCGTCGTTGCGTTCGGTGGTGTGTTCGCAATGAACCGCGGCTTCGATGCCCGCGACAACAACTCTGCGATCGCGATCAGCGGCTGGGCCGCGTGGAACTACGCGGGTTACGAGCAAAAAGCTGCGTACCCGCAGTACAGCGCGGTCATGACCGGGATGGAACAGGTCGCCGACACGAACGGCAACGGGCGCGCGCTCTGGGAGCCGTCGTCGGGTGATCCCGACGCGATCAACAGCTACGGAACGAGCTTGGCGCTCGAGCTGCTCCCGTACTTCACGCACGGGAAGATCGACTCGATGGAGGGTATCTACTTCGAGTCGTCGGCCACCACCGACTACCACTTCCTCACGGTGGCCGAGTGTGCGGAGCATCCGTCGAATCCCGTGCGCGGCCTCGTTTACGGAACGCCGGCGGCCGACTTCGACCTTTGCGTCCGGCACCTGCAAATGCTCGGCGTCCGTTACTACATGGCGTGGACACCCGAGATGCAGAAGCTCGCGGGCGCGAACTCGCAGTTGAAGCTCGTGAAGAACATCCGGCAGAACCCGCCGATCGCGGGCCCCGCACCCGACAAGGAGTTGAGCGACTGGAAGGTGTACGAGGTCGCGAACAGTGATCTCGTCGTGGGGCTGAGGAAGGAGCCGGTCGTCATCACTGCCTTGGCGAAGGGCCGACCGACCTACTCGTCGTGCTGGAACCAGGCGTGGAACTCCGCCTCGGGCGCGCAACCCCGCATGCAGGACGGTTGGGAATGCACGACCGCGCCGTGGTGGGTGAACCGCGACACGCTCGGCACCGCGTACGCGCAAACCGGTCCGAGCAGCTGGGCGCGGGTCGCTGCGTCCGATCTCGCCAAAGCCGCGCCGCGGTCGATCTCACCCACGACGGTCGCCAACGTGAAGACGACCGTCGACTCCATCTCCTTCGACGTCTCCGAGATCGGAAAGCCGGTCGAGGTGAAGGAGTCGTACTTCCCGAACTGGCATGTGACGGGAGCTCAGGGCCCGTACCGCCTGGCGCCGAACATGATGGTCGTGGTGCCGACCTCGAAGCACGTCGAACTGACCTACGGGCTGACCGGCGCCGACTGGGCCGGGCGCGGCATCACTGCCGGTGGGGCGGTCGGGCTGGTGCTCCTCGGCCTCTGGACCGGTGCCCGCAAGTTCGCGGCGGGCGACGACGGATTGCAGACCGACCTCGACGACAACGGCGGACTCGACGATCAGGGTTCGGACGGTGCGGCTCCGCGCGGCGCGGGTCCGGACGATGAAGAACCGGAGACCCCGCCCGACGGGCCACCGCCGGATCCACTCACGGATCCGATGGCCGATCCGTCCGGCGACGAATTCCCAGATCGGAAAGAACCGGTCCGGGCGCTACCATGATTCGTTTTTGACGCCGGATCGCGGCCTGGAAGTGGGTAGGAGCACAGCGTGTCGCTCGACGAAGTCTTCAAGGCCTACGACATTCGGGGCGTCTATCCCGACCAGATCGACGAGCGGCTCGCGCGCCGAATCGGGAACTCGTTCGCGCACTTCACCGGCGCACAGCATCTCGTCGTCGGCCGCGACATGCGACCGTCTTCGGAGCCGCTCGCCAAAGCGTTCATCGAAGGGGCGACGCTCGCCGGCGCCGACGTGACCGACGTCGGCCTCGCGTCTACCGACCTCGTCTACTTCGCTTCGGGCCATCTCGACGCTCCGGGTGCAATGTTGACCGCGAGCCACAATCCGGCCAAGTACAACGGCATCAAGCTGTGCCGGGCCGGAGCCGCGCCGGTCGGTGAGCAGACCGGGCTGCAGCAGATCAAGGAAATGGTGGAGTCGGGTGTCACATCCCGGGGCGAGGTCCCGGGCAAGGTCGAGCACGTCGACATGCTCCAGGCGTTCGGCGACCACGTGCGCTCGTTCGTCGACACGTCGGCCCTGAAACCGATGAAGGTCGTGGCCGACACCGCTAACGGCATGGGCGGGCTCGTCGTGCCGGCGGTGTTCGAAGGCCTGCCGTTCTCGCTGACCGTGCTGTACGGCGAGCTCGACGGTTCGTTCCCGAACCATCCCGCCGACCCGATCCAACTCGAGAACCTGAAAGACCTGCAGCGCGCGGTGCTCGACACGCACGCCGACATCGGCCTCGCGTTCGACGGCGACGCCGACCGCGTGTTCCTCGTCGACGACAAGGGCGTTCCCGTCAGCGGCTCGACGACGACCGCGATCGTCGCCGCGGGCATCCTCGACCGGAACCCGGGCGAGACCGTCGTCTACAACCTCATCTGCTCGCACGCGGTCCCCGAGATCATCCGGGAGCACGGCGGCACGCCCGTCCGCACGCGGGTGGGGCACTCGTTTATCAAGCAGGTCATGGCCGAGACCGGAGCGATCTTCGGCGGCGAGCACTCCGCGCACTACTACTTCCGCGACAACTACCGCGCCGACTCCGGATCGATCGCCGCGCTGCTCGTGCTCGAACAGCTGGGTCGCGCCGGCGTGCCGCTCTCCGAGCTACGCAAGCCCTTCGAGCGTTACGTGCAGAGCGGAGAGATCAACTCCCGGGTCGACGACCCCGCCGGGATCATCGAGAAGGTCGCGGAGAAGTTCTCCGACTCGCCCCAGGACCGCCTCGACGGGCTCACCGTCGATTGCGGCGACTGGTGGTTCAACGTGCGCCCGAGCAACACCGAGCCTCTCCTGCGCCTCAACCTCGAGGCGCCCGACGTGCCTCAGTGCGACGCGCACACGAGCGAGGTGCTCGCGCTCATCCGCAGCGCCGGCTGACCCCGGGGCGGCGGGCTCGCGAGACGCCGGCGCTAGTCTGCGCGTCATGGCCCTCGACCCGAAACTTCTCGAGATCCTCGCGTGCCCGCAGGACAAAGGCCCGCTGTTGTACTTCGCCGACGAGCAGGCGCTGTACAACCCGCGTCTGCGTCGGCGTTACCGAGTGCTCGAGGGCGATATTCCCGACTTGCTGATCGACGACGCCGAGACCGTCGACGACGCAGAACATGCCCGACTGAACAAGAAGGCCGAGAGCGACGGCATCAAGCCGACGTTCGAGCAGTGACCGCGACCTTCGGGCGATGAGCACCGACACGCTCAACTTTCTGGACGCGGTCTCGGGGCTGCCCGAGCAACTCGCCCACGCCCACGAAGTTGCCGGTTCCGTCCACGCCGACCTCTTCCCGCCCGGAGACGCGATCCGCAACATCGTCGTTCTCGGGATGGGTGGCTCGGGCATCTCGGGCGATGTCGTGGCAGCGGCGTTCAACGACGAGCTGCCGGTACCGCTGACGGTGCTCAAGCAGATCCGCACGCCCGCGTTCGTGGGCCCGGAGACGCTCGCGATCGCGGTGTCGTACTCGGGCGATACCGAAGAGACGGTGTCGATGGCGTCGAGCGCGGTCGAGCGCGGGGCTCAGCTCGTCGCGATCTCGTGCGGAGGCCGGCTCGCCGACGTCGCTCGCGACGCGGGCGGGCTCCACCTCGGTTGCCCCGAGGGCCTGATGCCGAGGGCCGCGATCGGCGCGCTCGTCGCACCGATGCTCGTCGCGCTGTTCCGCATGGGACTCGCGCCGGGCGCGCACGCGAACCTGATGACGGCGCAGGCGCAGTTGGCTCATCGCCGGGATCGGTGCGTGCCCGAGATTACCGGCGCCGCCAACGCCGCGCGTGAGCTCGCCCGCAAGCTCGACCGCACGATCCCGATCGTCTACGGCGGCGGCGCGCTGGGCGGTGTCGCCGCGTACCGGTGGAAGTGCGACGTGAACGAGAACGCGAAGGCGCCGGCCTTCTGGCACCAGTATCCGGAGCTCGATCACAACGAGATCTGCGGATGGGGCCAACACGGCGACGTCACCCGCCAGATGTTCTCCCTCGTCGAGCTTCGCCATGGCTTCGAGCACAAACGGCTGCGACTGCGCGTCGACGCGACGCGCGAGATCATCCACGAGTGCGTGCACCAGGTCTTGCCGGTCGAAGCCGAAGGCGACGGTCGCCTCGCGCAGTTGCTCGACCTCATGTACGTCGGCGACTGGATGAGCTGCTACCTGGCGCTCCAGAGCGACGTCGACCCCGGGCCCATCGCCGCGATTGCCGACCTGAAGTCGCGACTCGCCAACACTCCCTGACCCGCGTCCCGTCGGGGCGCCGAGGAGGTATCCCATG
>JBBSFB010000044.1:0-37124 GCA_038239145.1 Acidimicrobiia bacterium | reverse complement strand
TCAGTCGGCGAGCCCCGCGGGCAGACCGCCATCCATGCGGTCGTGGTACTCGAGCATGCCCACGCCGTCAGTGCCATCGATGACCCATATCGCCGCCGACTTCACGATCCGGAGCGTCGTCGAGGCTCCGTCGGCAACCGGCTGGACGTGACGAAGCGGGACCCAAGTCTGCGGGGTCGCCGCCGCAGACCACGTCCGCTCGCCGCTGCGAATCTCGACCTCGACGCCGCGAACTTCATAGTGCGGCGCACCGGCGTAGGTGTTGCGCATGACGAAGTCGTCGACGAGAAAGAACACGCCGTGGTCCCATACGAAGCCACTGCGCGTCTGCTTCGTCGGCCCGACCGCCCTCGTCAGCATGAACCCGAGATCGTCATCAGCCGCGGCGATCAGCCACCGGAAGTACACCTTGGCGTGCCAGTGGCGTGGACCCCACGAGTGGTCCCGACCTCCGCGTCCGTTGACCGACCACGACTCGTCCCCGATGGCCACCGTTCCCGTCGTGCGCGTCAGATGTTGGTAGTGCGCCGTCGCCTGGCCGCGAAGGAAGATGCGCTCGATATCCCCTTGGTCGGCGCCCAAAACCGAGTCGAGCCCGAATGCCGTCGACGTGAGGTCGATGCGGCACGGAAGCCGTTGACTCTCGAGGAAGGCGCGCTTCGGCTCGGTGAGCAACCAGGGATCGTCGAGTAGCAGGACCTCGCCGTCGAAGGTCACACGGCTGGTTCGGAACGGTTTCTCAACCGTCCATTCCTGACCACCGGTTGAAATCACAGATGCGGTGATGTCTTCGCGTCCGAACATGAAACCGCACCGCCCGTCGGGGAGACCGACGCACGTGGACACCTCGGCGCGCCCCTCGTTCGACCGGTTGCCGACGCGCAGCCACGCACTCACGCCGTTCGCCCGGTCGAAGACGTCGACGTAGCGGCTCTCGTTCCACGCAGGATCGTTGCCCGCGGGGTGCAAACCCTCGTCGTCGTCGGTCAGCCGAGTGCTCACGCCTTCTCCAATTGAGGTAACTGAACTATAGGATAACCACGGCGGCCCTCCGCGAAAAGTTCAGTAGAGGACACTGCCGTCGACGCCGCTCAGGCCCCGAGCACAGCCCTCGGAGGTGACCCGCCACGGGATAGGTGGTGACCGGACATCGTCGGCGAGAGCGCTTCACGATCGTGCAGCCGAGGCACAGGCGTCGCTCATGTCGGACGACTGAAGGGTGGTCAGGGCGCCGGGGTGAAGGCGCTGATGATCGCCGCGCCCGCCAAACCGTTCGACCGTACGGTCATGAGCGCGGACCGGACGGCATTCCGCGATCTCCCGGGCGTCGAAGTTCGGTGGCGGGTCACGTCGGGCGACCTATTCCGCGATTTGTGGTGCGCGCGTTTGCGTCGCGTGTGGTGCCGTGATTTCTGCCGTTCATCGCCGTACTGGACGGGAGTAGATGGGACCAGACGTCACGAAGGTCGTGCGACTTGCCTCGTCAGCCGTACTGCACGGGATTAACAGGGACCAGAGGTCACGACACTTGCCCGGCTCATAACCCGAAGGTCGCAGGTTCAAATCCTGCCCCCGCCACCAACGAAATGCAGGTGAGAGGCCCCGCCGAGTGCGGGGCCTCTCCGCGCTTGCATGCCTTCTATCGGGACTTCTACCGGGTAGAAGTCGGTAGATCGGCGCAGGCTTCGAGGATGCCTGCGAACGTGTGCGCTGCTTCTTGCTGCATGCCGGGGATGACGTGCTGGTAGGTGGCCATCGTGAATCCGGGGGTGGAGTGCCCGAGGCGTTCGCTGACGACTTTGATCGGGACCCCGGCCTTCAACAGAAGGGTGGCATCAGTGTGGCGAAGGTCGTGGAAGCGGATGCGCGGCAAGCCGGGTCGCGCGACGAGACGCTTGAACGTGTCCGACAGAAGATGCGGATGGGTCGGCGTGCCGTCGGGCCGGCTGAACACGCGACCCTCGAGGTCGCCGGCGTCGAACTCGGGGTCTTCCTCGGCGCGCTGGTCGCGCCAGCGGTGCAGGACATCGATGGTGGCGGCGTCGAGGTTGATGCAGCGGCGCGCGGTGCGGGATTTGCCGCGGGTCTCGTGGAGTTCGTAGCCGACGGAGACGAGCGAGCGGCTGACGGAGAGGCACGCGGTGTCGAAGTCGACGTCGCTCCATCGCAACCCGAGTACTTCACCACGCCGCATCCCGGTGTTCGCCGTCACCCACAACGCCGCGTGCGATCGGTGCGCATTTGTCGAGGTCAGGAACGCCCGTAGCTGCTGGGCGTTCCACACGCTTGAGGTGTTGCTCGATAGCGGTAGCCGCTTCGGCGCGTGCGCGATGTGCAGCGGGTTGGCGAGGAGCAGCCCGCGGCGCACGGCGTCGTCGAGCGCGCGCCGCAGCACCATGTGGACCTCGACGACGGTCTTGTTCTGCAGCCCGCCGCCGCCGTCAGCGCGACCGTCATCGAGTAGCTCGGCGTAGAGCCGCTCGAAGTGATCCGGGCGCAGGTGCCGCAGCGGCACGCGACCGATGCGCGGCAGCACGTGGAGATCGATGATGCGGCGGTAGGAGTCGTAGGTGCTGACCGAAGCGCGAGCTGCTTGGATGGCAGCCACCGCTGGGTCAGGTACACGGCGAGTGTCAGGCTGGCGCGCTCGCGGCCGTTCCGACATGCGCGGTCGGCCAGCTGCTTCGCGAGCGCTTCGGCAGCTGAGCGGTCGGTGCCGGCGGGATGCCATCGCCGTCGCTCACGTCCGGTGATCGGGTCGACGCCCTGGTAGATCACCGCGTAGAAGCGTTCACCCTTGCGTGCCACATAGCCCTGCATGACGTCCTCCGTTCCGGGCCGGCACGATGCGCGGCCGGTGGAAGACATCGGTAGAAGCAGCGCGTCACCGCAGGTGGGGAGCGCTGCGGCGGGGTCGCCAACCCAAACAACCGAGCCGACCGTGCCAGCGCTACGCGAGACGATGCGTCTCGCGCGAGCGAGCGACCGACTGCGTCGAGAAGCCCCGCTATCGCACCCCGCAGTAAGTGCGCGCCGCGTACCTATCTCGACGGGCTCGCGACTACCGAGTAGCCGCACAACACACCGAAGATGGCGTGTGGCCGTCGCCACGAGTAGCCGCCGCCATATCCCGAACGCCGGCTCGGAGCGCGTCGGCGCTCCGGCTATGGGATGAAGGAAAGACATGGCCCTCGGTGTCGGACAACTCATAGTCGCGGCCCCACGGACGATCCATCGGTGGAACGAGCACGGTTGCGCCAGCGGCGACGGCACGAGCGTGATGCGCATCAACATCACCCACATTGATGATGACGAGATGCGTCACGCCGCCGACTACGCCGCGAGCCTTGATGCCGTGCGCACCCGGTCGGTCACGCATCGACACGGTGTCGCCGAACCGCACGTGTGATCGCGTGGATACCGTCCTCGCTGCGGGCCCCACACATCCTCAAACCCCAGCGCACCGATGAAGAGTCGGCGAGCGCGATCATTTTTCTCGTACCCGAGCAGCAGCGCCGGCATCGCAGGAGTCTCTCCCATGCGTCTCTGGACTGCAGGTGCTCTGCCACCTATCGGATGCCGGAGGTGCGGGTGACCGGCGTCAGCCCGCCGGTGCGGGTGCGTTAGCCCTGGTCACCGGCTCGCATCGTCGGCAACCATCGCGAGGTAGTCCCTCGTCCCCGCTCCTCTCCACCAACGACGCTTGGTCCGATCGTGCGCGCCCTCCAACGGCACCTCGGCCACCCGCGCGGCGGCTCCGGTCAGCGCGATTCTGGGGGGCTCGTCCTGAGACAACGGCGTGGGCAGCGAGTGCACCCCGAGCCGTCGATCAGTCGCGCCCGGCGAAACGGCGGGCACACGGCTCAATGGTCCGTCGTAGGGCTCGCGGCAGTGAGGCACAAGGCGCATAGATGTAACAGAACTCGAAGCTGTTGCATGCCCAGGGCCGCCCCCTCTACGGTCGGATCATGTCCCTCGTCACCACCTCGTCGGCGTTGCGGCCCACCACGGGCGATGACTGCTGAGGCGCCCACGGCCTTGGGCGGCCGGGCGATCGACGTCGCCGCTCGCTGGGTGGCGGCTGGGCGGCGGCTGGAGATGCAGGGCATCGCCGAGGAGCTGGGGGTCTCGCGGGTCACCTTGTTCCGGAACGTCGGGTCGAGAGAGGAGCTGCTGGGCGAGGCCTTGTGGCGAGTCACGGAGCAGGCGCTCATCACCGCCCTCGGCCGGGCCGAGGCCGAGCGCCCCGAGGGTGGGCTCCACACCATCGGAGCGGGACAGCAGATGAACGCTCTTGTCTCCCGCTCGGCGCCGTTGCACCGGCTGCTCGAGGTGGAACCGGCGCTGACCATCCGGGTGCTGACCGATCCGCGCGGGCGGGTGCAGCCAGGGGTCATCGCCTTCTTCGAGGCGCTGCTCCGCCGCGACATGGACGAGCTCGGCTACGAGCCCGTCGCCGATCCTGCGGACCTCGCCTACGCCCTCGTCCGACTGGGCGAGTCGTTCCTCTACGCCGACGTCCTTGCCGCCCGGACGCCTGACGTCGCCACCGCCGACCGCTTGCAGCGTGCCCTCGTCGAGAGCATGTGGCCACCCCCGACCGTCGCCCGTCGGCCCGTCCGCCGAGTACGCCAAGGAGCCCGCTCATGACCAACTTTGCCCAGGCCACTTCGATGGCCGCCGCCGACGCCCCCGACGCGCCCGCCGTGCGCTTCGACGACATCACCTTGACCTACGCGCAGCTCGACGGTGGCGTGGCCCGGGCAGCCGGGCTCCTGCGAGCCATGGGCGTCGAACCCGGCGACCGGGTGGGGATGCAGCTGCCCAACGTCCCCTACTTCCCGATCGTGTACCACGCCATCCTGCGCCTCGGTGCCGTCGCGGTGCCGATGAACCCGTTGCTGAAGGCCGGGGAGGTCGCTTTTCACCTCATCGATTCCGGCGCCCGGCTCATCGTGGCCTGGCCCGACTTCGCCGACTCCGCCCAGGCCGGCAGCGAGACGGCGGGCGCCGAGTGCCTCCTCACGGTGCCCGGGGATTTCGACCGGCTCGCGGAGGCCGACGCCGTGACCGACGTCGTCGACCGGGATGACGACGACCCGGCCGTCATCATCTACACCTCGGGCACGACCGGCACCCCCAAGGGCGCCACGCTGACGCACGGGAACCTGCGATCGGGCGCCGAGATCGCGCTCGATCTGGTGCAGTCCGGCCCCGGATCGGTGGCGCTGGCGACCCTCCCG
The DNA here is from genome assembly GCA_038239145.1 of Acidimicrobiia bacterium. Classification (GTDB taxonomy): domain Bacteria; phylum Actinomycetota; class Acidimicrobiia; order IMCC26256; family PALSA-610; genus PALSA-610. The sequence goes on along the minus strand of JBBSFB010000044.1, from coordinate 31,881 downwards.
CTGTTCCACGTGTTCGGCATGAACTCGCTGATGAACACGACCCTGCTCGCCCGCGGCCTCCTCACGCTCGTGCCGCGGTTCGACCCGGCGAGCGTGCTCGAGGTGATCGAACGCGACGCGGTCACGACCTTCGCCGGGGTCCCCACCATGTACACCGCCCTGCTCCACCACCCCGACCGCGAGCGCCACGACGTCTCGGCCCTCGAGCTGTGCGTGTCGGGCGGATCGGCCCTGCCGGTGGAGGTGCTGCGCGGCTTCGACGAGGCCTTCGGCGCCACGGTTCTGGAGGGCTACGGCCTGTCCGAGACCACCGGGATGGCCTCGTTCAACCCGCGGGACCGCGAGCGCAAGCCGGGCTCCATCGGCGTCCCCGTCGCCGGCTGCGAGATGAAGGTCCTCGACGGCGACGACGCCGAGGTCGCCCAAGGTGAGCGGGGCGAGATCGTCCTGCGCGCCCCGTTCCTGATGCAGGGCTACTGGGGGCGCCAAGACGCGACGGCGGAGGTCATGCGCGACGGCTGGTTCCACACCGGCGACATCGCCATCGTTGACGCCGACGGCTACTTCTTTATCGTCGACCGCAAGAAGGACCTCATCATCCGCGGCGGGTACAACGTCTACCCCCGTGAGATCGAAGAGGTCCTCTACGCCCACCCCGACGTCCTGGAGGCCGCCGTCGTCGGCGTGCCCCACGACTCCCTCGGTGAGGAGGTAGGCGCCGCCGTCGTCCTGAAGCCGGGCGCCGCCGCGACCCCTGACGACCTGCGCGCCTTCGTGAAGGAACGGGTGGCGGCCTACAAGTACCCGCGCACGATCTGGCTCGCCGACACGCTCCCCAAAGGGCCCACCGGGAAGATTCTCAAGCGCGAGATCCACCCACCAGCCAGCTCCTGACCCTCCCCACTCCAACGAAGGATCCGACCAACCATGCCGTCCGAGATCGACATGTCCACGCTCGACATCACCAAGCAGAACGTCGCCGTCGAGAAGGTGCTCGCCAGCACCGACAACCCGCGCCACCGGTATCTGTTGCAGGCGTATCTGCGGCACCGGTATCTGGAGTCGGCCGGGCGGTGGGAGGAGATCCTCGACCCGGCATTGACGGTCGACAACCCGCACTACCGATTCAGCCTGGCCGGCCAGGAGCCCTTCACGCTCGAGGGCAAGGACCAGGTCGGCATGCTCTACGGGCATTGGACCAACACCGATCAGTGCATCTTCTACGTGTCCGACGAGGACGTCGCCGTTGGTGATCACATGGTGATCGGCCGTGGCATCGGCTACCAGCAGACCCTCGGCTCCGAGCTCGCCGCCGCCGGTCTCGACGTCGACCCCGAGGCCATGTACTTGAAGAAGTCCCAGATCATGATGTTGTGGCCCTACGACGATCAGTGCCGCCTTTTGGGCGAAGACGTGTGGGAGTTCGACACCGCCGAAGCCGGACTGTTCAAGCTCGACCCCGCCGACGTGTTGACCGCCGCGCAGTCCCGTGCGCTGCTCGACCCCTACATCAAGCCCCTTCCCGCCTTCGACGACTCGATGCTGCCGTCGTGAAGGCGGTTGCCTGCCAGAACGGGAACCTCGATGTCGTCGACATCGCCGAGCCCAGCCCCGGTGACGGACAGCTGGTGCTCGACGTGACCGGTTGCGGGATCTGCGGATCGGATCTCCACGCACGTCACCATGCCGACGCCCAGGCCGACGTGTTGGCCGAGGCCGGCTACGACGGCTTCGGCCGCTCCCACGAACAGGTCGTGTTCGGCCACGAGTTCGTCGGCACCATCGCCGAACACGGACCGAAGACCTCGAAGAAGCACAAGACCGGCACCCCCGTGGTCGCCTTGCCCCTGGTCCGGATGCCCAGCGGCATGCACGCCATTGGACTGTCCGCTTCCGCACCCGGCGCCTACGCCGAACGGGTGTTGATCGAGGAAGCGTTCATGATGCCGGTTCCCAACGGTCTCTCCACCGATGTCGCGGTGATCACCGAACCGATGGCTATCGGCCACCACGCCGTCAACCGCTCCGAGATCACCCGCAAGGACGCCGCCGTGGTGATCGGCTGCGGGCCCGTTGGCCTGTCGATCATCTGTCTGCTCAGGACCAAGGCAATCGAGACCATCATCGCCAGCGACTACTCCCCCGGCCGGCGCGCCCTGGCCGCGGCGTGTGGCGCCACCGTCGTGATCGACCCGGCGGCCGAGTCCCCGTATGAGGCGCTCGGCGACCGCGGCTACACCACCTCCATCGCCCACGCCGCCGCCGGAGGACTCAAGGCCATGAAGGGACTCCAGAAGCTCCCGATCCCTTGGCCCATCGTCTTCCGTGCTCTCACCAAGGTCGGGGCCACTGCCCCGAAACGGCCGATCGTGTTCGAATGCGTCGGCGTTCCCGGGATCATCGACGGGATCATCACCGACGTTCCCCTCAACACTCGTGTCGTCGTCGCCGGCGTGTGCATGGAACCGGACTCGTTTCGTCCGGTCATGGCCATCAACAAGGAGATCGATCTGCGTTTCGTTGTCGGCTACGGCCCGCTCGAGTTCCGCAACACCCTCCACATGCTCGCCGACGGCAAGATCGACGCCTCTCCCCTCGTCACCGGCACCGTCGGCCTCGACGGCGTCGCCGACGCCTTCGACGCCCTCGCCGACCCTGAGACCCACGCCAAGGTCATAATCGATCCCCGCAGCAACGCAACGCTGTGACCGGTGCGCCGTGAGTGCCGTCACACCAGCCGACGGGCCGGTCGTAGTCACCGGCGCATCGGGCTACGACATCGTGGCCGCCCTCGTCTACCGTGGCCACGACGTCCGCGCCTGCGTCACCGACCCAACCAACCCCGCCAAGACCGAGCACCTCACCGCCATCGGCGAGGCCGAGCCCGGGACGATTGAGCTCTGCCGGGGCAACCTGGTCGAGGACGGCAGCTACGACGCCGCGGTCGACGGCTGTGCCGCAGTCGTGCACGCCGGCGCGGCGATGGCCTATGGCGGCAAGGCGTGGCCCCAGCAGGTTCACGACACCGCCATCGGCGGCACCCGCAACCTGGTCGGATCGGTCAAGCGGGCCGGGACGGTCCGACGTTTCATCTACACCAGCTCGTTCGCGGCCATCCACCACCCCGCGCGCGCCGGCTACGTGTTCACCGAGGACGACTGGACCTCCGACGGACGCGACGGCGACCCGGCCTGGAACACCGACGACCTCGACGCCAAGGGCGAGACCGGCTACTCCCTGGCCAAGGAGCGCACCGAGCTGTTTCTCCACGACGCAGCAAACGCAGCCGGCACCTTCGACGTCGTGTCGATCAACCCGATCGTCGTCCTCGGCCCGCTGCTCAGCGTCACGCACGAGCTGTCGTTCTCCTGGCAGTGGAACATCGCCCGCATGCTCCAAGGCAAGGAATGCCGCAAGGCCTGGCAACACCTCTGGAACATCGTCGACGTCCGAGACGTCGGATCAGCGCACGCCCTCACCGTCACCAGCAACGAAGTCAGCAACGGCGACCGGTTCATCCTCGGCGCCACCGACGACACCGGCCAGCTCGACCTCCGCCAGATCCAAACCCACCTCCATTCCGGTTCGCTTCCTTGATGAGCCTCGCCGCCGATGACGCCCAGATGCCCGACGACTCCGAGTTAACAGCCGCGCGGCTGAACCCGAGCACCCAGCCCCCGGTTGATGGTCAGCCCTGCGCGCCTCTGCTCGGCTATGGGCGAGCCGCCCCGCGCCGTTCTCATGCGCCGAGTGGTTTGCGGGGCCGAGCACGAGCGGGTCGACGTACCGGCCGCGCCGGGACCGCGGCTTCCACGATCTGCGCCATGGCGTCACCGCAGGCTCGAAGCGCGTCGGTCGTTCGCGTCGCCCGACAGAGGATGAAGGCGCCTTCGAGTGCGGCGAGGATCACTTGGCTGAGGTGGTGTGCGTCATTGGTGTCGACGCCGCCGGCGATGAGGATCCCGGCGAGGAGCTCGAGCCACGAGTCGAACACCTGCGCCGTGGCCATGCGTAGACGCTCGTCGGTGCTCGCCACTTCGAGGGCGATCGCCGCGATGGGGCAGGCGTCGGCGTAGCCCGAGTCGATGAGTGCTTCACCGGCGCCGTTGAACGCGGCGCGAATGTTGTCGACCACGTCGGGGCCGTCGGTGAGCTTCGCTCCGACGAAGGCGGCGTAGAACGCGCCGCCGCGGGTGATCGTCTCCTCGGTGAGCTCCGCCTTGCCGCCAGGGAAGTGGTGGTAGAGCGACCCGAACGGGGCATCGGCGGCCGCCACGATCTCCTTCAGGCCCGTGCCGCTGTAGCCCTGCCGCCGAAACAGCTCAGCGGTCGCGTCCAGGATCCGCTCTCTGGTGTTGTTCACGCTCGCCAGCCTACGGTACGGTCCCGCTAGAGCGATCTACCTATTCGCCGAGCAAGGGCCGTGTATGCAACAAAAGCGCCTCATCGTCTTGCGGGTCCTGCTCGCTGTTGCGGTCGTCGAATCGTTCGTGCACTACCTCGACAACACCGTGCACTGGTCCGACTACGTCGGCACCCACCCGCCGACGCTGACCTCGTGGATCGCCCGATGGATGATCCCGGTGTCGTGGATCGCGTTCACCGCGGCCGGTGCCATCGGCTACCGCCGGTTCCGTCAGCAACGCTGGCCCCAGGCCGCGGCCTGGCTCGGCGCCTACTCCGGCAGCGGCATCGTCAGCCTCGCTCACTACCTCGGCATCTCGTTGTCCGATCTCACGCCCGCCCAGAACGTGCTCGTGTTCGCGGACATCGCGCTCGGCTTCGCCATCCTCGCCTTCGCAACGTGGACGGCGCTCGACAGCCCACCACCAACACCCGCGCCCGCCTGAACGCGCCGGACAAACCGGCGCGGCGCCGCTGCACCCCCGCACCCTGCCCATCGGTGGACCTCGATGTCGTCGACTTCGCGTAGATCACACACCGACAAAAGAGTGCTGCCCCCGGGGCGCTTCTGAGCGGGATGCGCCGGCTCAGGTAGCGGCTTGATGGCGTGGGGTGGGAGGCGGGCGTAGCCCGAGCGTGGGACCCAGAACGATGAAGCCGACCGCGACGGTTCCCGCTTGGATGAGTCCCCAGGGGGTGGCGCCGCTGAGTGTCGTCTCGGCGTGAGACATCACGGGGAGCGCGGTCACCCCGGCCATGGCAACGCAGGACAGCACCGGATGGCGTTGGATGATCCCGATCGTGCGCTCACCGCATCGGAGCAACCCTCCGGTCGTCGCGGGGGAGCGTCGCTGGCCTCGTCGAACGGGTTGACGCGCAGCCGTTGCAAAGCTGCGATCGCGCTGCTCGCACCCGTGCGCTGCGCGGCAAACTCGGCGACCGTCGGCGAGGCGTGCGCGAGATCGAAGCGAGCACTGGCCCGGCTTTGGCCGATGCGGTGGTCGCGCCGAGTAATGATTGCGCGATGATCGTCATGGCGTCGGTGCGATGAACGCGTTGCACAGCACCGCGATGACGGTCTGCCGTGCGCGTTCGTCGTCGTACATGTCGCCATCGCGGTCCTGGTGACGATGTCACGCGAACCACGTGCCGGTTATTCTCGTCGAGCAGAACGAGCAGCGATGGCTCGTCGCGCCGTATGGCGACGCGCTGACGCAGTCTCGCTCGTTCGCTTGAGCGTCGGGTTATCTGCCCGATGGTCAACTTGACAACGTCGAACGCGCCATCGCTGGCGTCGTCGACTCGGTACGCAACGACACGCGACGGGACTCGACGGGAGTAGACGACACCAAGCGTCGCGCTGCGTGGTCGAGGCGAGGATCATCGGGTTATATGGCACCACGTCGGCGACGCGATCGGCTGCAAAATCGCGGACGCCGTGTACGGCACCATTTACGGCAGAATTCGCGCTGCAACAGCATGGGAACGCAGAAGGCCGGTGCAGATGCACCGGCCTTGACCTGCGATTCTCGTTGGTGGCGGGGGCAGGATTTGAACCTGCGACCTTCGGGTTATGAGCCGGCCAAGTGTCCTGACCTCTACTCCCGTCTAGTGCCGTCCAGTACCAATGACGAGGCAGTTCGCGCCGGGTTCGTCACGTCTACTCCCGTCTGGTCCCGTCTATTCTGGCGGGGAACGGCAGAAGTCACGGCACCACGCGCGATGCAACACGACGCGCCACACATCGCGCGCTACGTCGCATCCCGCGTGGCCCCGCTACCGAACGTGGACGCCCGGAAGGTCGCGGAAGGCCGTCCGGTCCGTGCTGATAACCGTACGGTCGAACGCTTTCGCGGTCGCAGCGATGATCAGGTCGTGCGCGCCCCGTGGCTTACCTTGCGACCGCACCTCGACAAGAAGCGCAGCATGGGCTTCCGCAACCTCGAGGTCGTAGTCGACCACTGGAATCGTCGCGACGACATCATCGACGTAGGCGCTTCTTGCAGTCTTGCGCTTACCTTTGGCGAGGAGCGCACCGACGCGAAGCTCCGCGATCGTCACGGCCGCGATCGCGACGTCGTCGCCATCGTCGATCACGTCGTCGAGGTCATCACCAGTGCGTTCGGCGTCGATGAGAAACGTGGTGTCGAACAGGAGCCGGGTCACGATCGTTCCTCGATCTCGAGCAGCGACCGGACCTCCTCGAGTTCGCTCGCCCATGCCGCGTCGGGACGATGCCGGCGCAGCAGCGCCTTCACATCGGCGCCAACACCGCGATTCATCGGTTCGAGGTGAGCAACGGCTTTGCCGCGTCGCACGATCGTGAAGTGCTGGCCGCGATGTTCAATCGCATCCAGAAGATCGGCGAAGTTCCGAGCGGCATCCGTCGCCGACACATCAGGCATGTGGTCAGATTATCAGATCTTCGAGAGTCCACGAGCGCCGGGAGAAGGATGCGTCATGCAATGAACTTGCCGGCAAGGCCCTCGGGGCGGAACTCCCTCAGGGAATGCCTTCGGCGTGATGAACATCCTTCCGGTGACGAGCAAATCCTCACACGTCAGGGGGACAGATCACGCGGACCACTCAACGGGGACCCCTCAGACCTGAGGTGATCCCCGCGCGGTGGTCCGGGGGTTGTGCGAGTCCGTTGCTCCAAAATGGGGCAGGAGGATTGCATCATGAGTCGACGTCGGCATTCGCCCGATCAGATCATCCGCAAGCTCGCCGAGGGCCACAAGTTGTTGGCCGGTGGCACTGAACTCGATGTGGTGTGTCGCCATCTCGAGATCGCCGAATCGACCTGGCATCGCTGGATCGCGCAGTACGGCGGCATGAAAGCCAACGACGCGAAACGGTTGAAGGAACTCGAGATCGAGAACAGCCGGTTGAAACGACTCCTCGCGGACGCGGAGCTCGACAAGGCGATGCTCAAGGAGCTGGCTGAGGGAAACTTCTGACCCCGAACCGGCGGCGCAGCGCGGTAATGGTGCTGCGCGAACGGTTCGGGGTTTCCCAACGACGAGCGTGCAAGGTGGTCGGTCAGCATCGCTCCACCGAGCGGCTGGCCGCACCCGTCGCCACGGACGCGGAGGTGGAGTTGCGGGCGTGGCTGCGGGCGTTCTCTCGGGAACGGCCGCGGTGGGGTTGGCGGCGTGCCGCGACGGAACTGCGTCGTCAGGGCCGCAGGGTCAACAACAAGCGGGTGCATCGCCTGTGGCGTGAGGAAGGACTGAAGGTGCCGTATCGGAAACGGAAGAAGCCGCATCGGGGGAAGTTATCCAGACGCGACGTGTCGCACCTTTGCCGAGCGCGAGAGACGCCTACAGGGTTACGTGGCGGGGTGGAACTGTAAACGAACTCCAACATGCCGGTGTTGCCGACGCTGGCGGGACCGCCGCTCGCGTTGTTGATGTTGTAGGCGGAGAAGATGATCGGCGTGTTGCCTTGCACTTGGACCACGTTTCCAACCCGCCGGGCAGTCAACGTGAGGGTGATGGCGTTCGTGGTGCCGTGCAGTTCCAAGGTGCCGTTGGCGGTGTAGGTCGCTGGGTTCCGTCTGTGGGGATGGGTGCGAGGTCGATCGGGCTGGTGAGGGTGAACGTTCCGGTCGGATATTTGGCGGTGTCCATGATGCGGCCTTGGAACTGGGCGTTGCGTTGCGATTGGTCAGACTTCACGGTGGTCATGTCCGCGGCGAAGGATGCCTTGGTGAGCTGCGTACCGACGATCGTTAACGATCCGGTCACGGTGTTGGTGGTGCCGACCGCGGTCGCACTTTGCCCGAACAGCGTTTCTTTGACCCGGTACCGGACGATCGACCCGGTGCCGATCTTCCAGGTTCCGGCCAGCGGCGCGGACACCGTGCCGGGAACGGTTGTCGGCAGTACGGTGGTCGCTAAGGCCAGTTGGGCGGGCGCGGGAGCCTCGATGAAATGCAGGTACACGCACGGGCCGCCGACGACGACCACGACCGCGATCGTGACGAGCCCGAGCGCACAGTTCCTGATACGCCGATACCAGCTTGTCGAGGTGGATGACATGGAGTGCTCCTTGCCTCGCGACTGTGGTTCTCCGAGCGTGGAGACCACGCCTTTGCGCGCGTTGTGAACCGTCCTGCCGTTCCCTAAGCATGTGGGCCACGCACAAATGTCGTGTTGGTTCTTCGGCGCGTGCGTGCCTCCGGTGCGCGGCACGCCGCCGGTGCTGGGCAGGTCGGTGCACCGCAACTCCCAGCCGTCCCGGAGGTGCGTGAACGAACGGCCGGCCCTCCCCGTCGCTCGCTTACGGGGGTGGCGATCGATCCTCGAGGGGATGCCTCGGGTCCTTGGCGAGAAGGTCGACTAGACCCAGACCGGTCTACGAGCGAAGAACGGATTGTCGTGCTGCGGGATCAGGGACTCGGGCGGCTGGCCGGGCTTGTGCGGGTTCGGGTTCGTTTTTGGTCGTAGAGGCGGTGGTCGGCGCGCGAGATGAGGGTGTCCTGGTCGTCTCCTGCGGTGTAGGAGGCGACGCCGACGCAGAAGGATGCGGTGGGGAGCGCGGCGCGGATGCGTTCGATGATGCGGATGGCGTCTGGTTCGTTGCTGTCGGGGAGCAGGAGCGCGAATTCGTCACCGCCGTAGCGGGCGAGACAGTCGATGCCGCGAAGTTCGGGTAACCACGCGCGGGCGATGCGGATGAGTAGCTGATCACCGACTTGGTGGCCGTGTCGGTCGTTGACGCGTTTGAAGTCGTCGAGATCGATGATGGCGACGCAGAGGGTCGTTTGTGTCCGGTGCACTCGCGTGATTTCGGCGTTGAGGCGGTCGTCGAAGGCGCGACGATTTGCGAGCCCGGTGAGGTGGTCGGTGCGAGCGAGTCGGCGGATCTCGCTGACGAGACTGTGCACGGCGCAGGAGGTGACGGTCAGCACACCAATGACCACGATCCACTGGCTCAGGCTGTATCTGTCTGCGTCAACGCTGACTGCCGCGCTATACGACAGTGCTATCCATACGACGTGTGCGATCGCAGCACGAGTTGGGAAGTATGTGATCGCGAAAATTGGTACCCACAGGTAGAACATTGGAGATACCAACGCGAGGGGACTACCCCGTCCGAGCACGATTCCAAGCGTGACAACGAGAGTCCCGGCCGCGGTCAGGGTATGGAACACTCTCGTTGAGATCTCGCGCCGTGTGAGGAGAAGAAACGCCGCGACCGGATACGCCGACGCTGAGAGCAGGGCGGTCGCGACCATGTTCGGGTAAGGCGTGTGCGGTAGGGCCAGTGCCGCGAGGGCGAGGGTCCCGCCCGAGGCGAAGAAGATGCCCAGCCAACGAGCCATTGCGGCCGTCGCGGCTTGATCCTCGGACCCCGGTCTCGAGGATGCCGCGGGACGTGGGCGCAGTTCGTTGCGCGCGACGGCGCCGATTCTGAGCATTTGACTCACCTACTCGGCCCGACGAACCCGGTATTCGGGAACGAACGCGTATCCGACACGCCAGATAATCGTCGCGGGTTCGAGCACGCTGAAGCTCAGTGTCCAGTCTGAGCGGCATTGTTCCGATCGCGTCATCCACGCTGCTGGGCTATACGCGGTCAGCCGTCTGATGGTCCGACGCCGAGTGACCGGCGGCTGCCAGCTGTGCTCCCTACACCGTGCCAATCACGCCCGCTCCGACCAGAAGCACTTTCATTCTCGTCCGCGACGCTCTCGAGACCCCGTTCCGAGTCGGGCCCGGGCTGGCCGAGATCGGCATCAGCGTCGGCGTCGCCCTCGACGACGGCCAGCCCCTCCCCGACCTTCTCATCCGAGACGCTGACGCCGCCGCCTACCAAGCCAAGGAACTGGGCCGGAACCAAGTCGTGATCGCATAATCGCTGGCAACGGGCGGACGACCCGTCTACGGCTCGCCGCGGTGAAGTGCTAACAGCGAGCCCGACCTTCATGAACAAGGTTGAACGCGACGCTGTTGGGGGTGGCTATTCGGTGCGGCTGTTTTCTGGGGAGCTGATTCGTCGTAGTAGTGGGAGTGTGATGCTGACGATGCTGAGCGCTGCAATCAGTCCGGCGAACAGCATGACGTAGTACTCGGCACCCGGCAATCGAACGGTGGTTCCGCGCAGCGCGCGTAGGAGCAGCGTCGCGGTGAGGAGGCCGCCGCCGGCGGCGACGATTGCAAGGCCGATGAGTGGTACGGCGGCTTCGAGAAGCACGACGCGGCGCAGGACGCCGAGTGGCATTCCGCTGAGGCGTAGAAGTCCGAATGGCCGTCTGCGTTCGATGAGACCTCCGGCGATGGCGACGGCGAGGCTGCAGCCGGCGATGAGGAGGCTGATGAGTACGGCGATGTCGGCCATGTGCTGAAACTGGGATACGTCGCGGCGGGTCGCGGCGGAGACTTGGCCGAGGGTCTTCGAAACGGCGATCGTGTCGGGAGCGGTGGTCTCGACCGTGGTCCGCACTCTTTCGAGCGCCGCAGTTGTTCCGTCGGTGGCGATGATGATCGCCGCGATGCGCATCGTCGCGATACGCGCGGACGCGGTCGGCCACACTGTTTGCGGTTCGGTGTGACCGACGTCGAGGGAATAGATCGGCATCGCCGCGAACTGCGTTCCTGGGTGGCATCGACCGATCGCTGGGGTCCGGACGATGTCGTGGCATGAGACGACGACGGTGGGATAGCCGTTGACTTGGTGTGCCACGTCGAGGTGGACCGAGGTGACGCCGGTCACGCCGGCTTGCGAACGCAGTTGTTCGGCGACTCGGTCGGCGGTGACGGTGGCGGTGGTAGGTGATGCGTTGGTGTTGGCTGGACGTGCGATTGCGGTGCTGTTGGCGTAGGCGAGTGGCGCCTCCAGACCGCCGCTGCTGGTTGCGGTAGAAGCCCCGGCGACGAACACGCTGCCGACGAACACCGCGAGGATGAGTCCGCTGACCGCGCGAAAAGCGGCAGTGGGATCGTCGAGGAGCCGGCGGCTTGCGAGCAGGCTTGCCGGACGGCGCACGTGTCCGAAGAGCAATCTTGTTGCGGCCATGGTGAGCCACGGACCGGCAGCAACGATGCCTGCGATGACGAGTGCGAACCCGATGAGGATGGTTGGAGCGTAGGTGCTGCTGGCGTTGCGGTCGTAGGGATGTCCGGCGAGGGCGAACAGCGCGAGGATGCCGGTGCCGACACCCAGCGGAAGGAGGCGCTTCGCGTTCGGAGATGGTGGCGCGACGCGGCGAGTGACGCCAAGTGGTGACGTCGCAACTCGTCGCAGGGCGGTGGCGGCGGCGAGGGCTGCGCCGGCGGGAATCGTGATGCAGAGCAGCACGCAGGCGAGCGGTCCCACCGTCAGGTCGGCGTCGAACCATGCGTCTCCGGTGAGGGGGATCTGCACGAGGATGGGGCGGACGAGGAAGAACAGTCCGACGCCCAGCAGAACGCCGATGAGTGCTGCGGTCGCGGCTTCTGTCGCGGCGAGGATGGCGACCTGTCGCGGAGTTGCTCCGACGAGACGCATTGCCGCGAGGCGTTGTTCACGTCGAGACGCGGCAATGCGCGTGGCCATGCCGACGAAGATCAGCACCGGAAAAAGGAGGCCGAGCGCACCGACTCCGAGTGCGACCTGTTGGAACGTCGAGTAGCTGTGCTGGCGCGCGGCCGTCTCGATGCTGCGCACGCTGAGCGCGCCGGGCCGGCCGGCGAGATCGGTGGGGCTGTGACCCACGACCACGATCAACGAGCTCGGCGACGTGAGCGCGACGTCGCCGATCGTGCCGATCTGGCGACCGGGAAAGCGACCGGCGAGTTGATCCGCGGGGACCGTCGTGCGTAGTCGCGCTAGTGCGGGCGAGGCGTAGAATTCGCCCGGTGAGGGAAGTCGAGAGATGCCGGGCGGTATTGGTGACCGGGCGCCGGTCGCGGCGACGTCGACGCGTTCGATCGTGCGTCCGTGGAACTCGTCGCGGGTCCAGCGCCACCACAGGGCGTCCGACGTTGTTTCGTTGACGCTCGGTGCCCGGTTGTGGGCAGTGGTCGTGAGCCAGCCGTAGCGGGCGTCTTGTGCGTGCAAGCCGTTGTTCGCCGCTATCGCGAACAGGATCATCACCACGCCCACCGCCACGCCCGCACTGATGAAAGCAATGCGGGCCGCGGACTCGCGGCCTCCGCGCAACGTCAGACGCAGTCCGAACGCGATCACGACGCGACCGGCTCGGGCTGCGACGTGACCACGCGGCCGTCGCGGACGATGATCTCGCGGTCGGCGTAGGCCGCGACGCGAGCTTCGTGGGTGACGAGGACGACGGTCGTGCCTTCGGCGCGAGCGGTGTCCACCAACAGGCCCATGACCTGCTCTCCGGTGTGCGAGTCGAGCGAACCGGTCGGTTCGTCGGCGAACAGCACTCGGGGACTGGACACGAGGCTCCGCGCGAGTGCAACGCGCTGCGCCTCACCCCCTGACATCTCTCCCGGCCGGCGGTGCTCCATACCACTCAGACCCAGGCGTGCGAGCCAGTCGCGTGCGTCCTTGAGCGCGCGGCCGCGACGATCACCGTCGAGGAGCAGTGGCAACGCCACATTCTCCTCCGCTGTCAGTTCGGGGACGAGCTGTCCGAACTGGAAGACGAAACCAAACGCCTTTCGACGTAACTCCGTTCGGGCCGTCTCGTTGAGGACGTCGATACGGCGGCCGTCGAACCACACCTCGCCGATGTCGGGACGCAGTATCCCGGCAAGGCAGTAGAGAAGTGTCGACTTTCCCGACCCGCTCGGTCCCATGATGGCGAGGAGTTCTCCCGACGCCAGGGCAACGTCCGCGCCAACCAGCGCAGGTGTGGTGCCGAACGACTTCTGCAACCCGCGCGCCACCAAGATGTGCCGGCTCACATCGAGTTCGTCCAAACGCATATTCGCGGTCATGAGTGCAACTCCGTTGCCAGCGCGTCGAGGCGCGCTTCGGTCAGGTCGATCCAGCGCAGATCCGCATCGAGGCGGAAGAGCGCGTGCTCGGCGAGCAGGCTGTCCAACAGGCTGGAAGACCGCTTGAGGGACGTGAGCTCCCGCATGCGCTCGAGGTGCGCACGGCGTTGCGTATCGAGGTACGTATTCGGTGATCGGCCGACGAGGATCGCCAGCACGACCTTCATGAACAGCACGGTCTGGAGATGCGGTTCGGGCTCGACCGGCTCGGTCAGCCACGTTTCGAACTCCACCGCGCCCTGTTTGGTGATGCTGTAGCGCTTGCGGTCCGGGCCGGCGCCCGGCTCCACCACGCCGACAGTCACCTTTCCGTCGCGGGCCAGCCGGGACAACGTCGAGTAAACCTGCCCGTAGGGGAGGGGTCGGCCGCGCCCGACGTGGCGGTCGTATTCATGCTTGAGCTCGTAGCCGTAACTGGCCTCTCGTTCCAAAAGACCCAGCAATGCGAAGGAAGCGCTCATGGGACGACTATATACCCGTGGTATACACCCGGCGCGTGACCCGTACGCCTGCGACGAGCGACGCCAGGTAGATCGTCTCGGCGTCGATGGCCGTGAATGTGGCTGGAGCCGCGTCCTCGCGTACGAGGCAACTCCTCCGTGATCAGCTGGGACGTCAGCGCGGAGCGAACAGCGATCCTGCGGCAACGACGGCGACCGTGAAGCACCACACTGCCCTGTCGGATAGAACGCGCCGCGGAGTCGACCCGATCCTGTGGACGTGAGTCAGCGACGGGCTCGGGCATCACTCTCGGCGACCCGCTTCGTAACCCGTGGCGCGTCGTTCTGCATCGCGCGTGGTGCCGTGATTTCTGCCGTTCATCGCCGTACTGGACGGGAGTAGACGGGAGTGGACGTCACGACGGTCGCGCGGATTGCCTCGTCAGCCGTACTGTGCGGGAGAGAACGGGACTAGAGGTCACGGCACTGGGCCCTCATAACCCGAAGGTCGCAGGTTCAAATCCTGCCCCCGCCACCAACGAAATGCTGGTCAGAGGCCCCGCCGAGTGCGGGGCCTCTGCGCGTCTGGAGTGCTTCTACCGGGTTGAAGCCGGTAGAAGTTCGAGCAGGTCCGCGAAGGTCTGCGCGGCCTCGGCCTGCATGCCGGGCAGGACGTGTTGGTAAGCGGCCATGGTGAAGGCGGGCGTGGCGTGTCCGAGGCGTTCGCTGACGACTTTGATGGGGACGCCGGCTTTCAGGAGCAGTGTCGCGTGGGTGTGACGCAGGTCGTGGAGTCGGATGCGCGGTAGGCCGGAGCGTTTCACGAGCTTCTGGAACGCGTCGGACATCAGGTGCGGGTGGGTCGGTCGGCCGTTGGCGGTTGCGAACACGTACGCGTCGTCGCTGACGGGATCGTCGGCGTCCTCGGAGCAGCGTCGTTCCCGCCATCGCCGGAGAACTTCGATGGTCCGTTGGTCGAGGTCGATGCAACGTCGTGCGGTTCGGGTCTTATCGCGTGATTCGTGGATCTCGTAGCCGACGCTTACCAGCGCCCGGCTTACCGACATCCGCGCGGTGTCGAGCTCGATATCACCCCAGCGGAGACCGAGGAGTTCCCCGCGACGTACACCGGTGTTTGCCGAGACCCACAGAGCTGCATGCAGGCGATGATCCGAGGAGAGGTCGAGAAACGTGCGTAGTTGCCCAGCGTTCCACGCCCGCGGGATCGAGGATGCGAGCGGCCGGCGTTTGGGCGCGTGCGCGATCGCAGCCGGATTCGCGACGATCATCCCGCGCCGTTGTGCGTCGGTGAGCGCGCGGCGTAGCACCATGTGGATCTCGAGCACGGTCTTGGCGTCGAGTCCGCCGGGTCGGACGCTGTTGCCGTCGGCGAGAAGATTCGCGTACAGGCGCTCGATGTGGTCGGGTCGCAGATGGCGAAGCGGAACCCTCCCGATCGCGGGCACGATGTGCAGTTCGATGTTGTTCCGGTAACTCGCCCACGTGCTCGGCCGCAACGCGACTTGTTTGCTCGGCAACCACCGTTGCGTGAGGTACACGCCAACGGTGAGGCTTCTCCGCCGTGCGGTGGGGTCATGCGTGCGCTCGTGCGCAAGCTGTCCGGCGAGCGCGTCGGCCTTGCCGCGATCGGGTCCGGCCGGATGCCAACGGCGACGCTCGCGTCCCGTGACTGGATCGCGTCCCTCGTAGATGACCGCGTAGTACTGATTGCCCTTGCGGACGACGTAACCCTTCATGTCGACATCTCCTCCGACCGGCACGGTGCGCGGCCGGTAGAAGACATCGGTAGAAGGCACCGGTCAGAGCAGATCAACGGAGGTGTCGCCGGGGTCGCCAACTCGAACAGCCGCGGAGGCCACGTCCAATCTGAGGACGGTGGTTCTCGAGCGGTGACGTCTACGGTTGGGCCATGGTCGATCGCCGCCACTCGGGCTCGTTTTGCGACGGTGTTTTCCGCTCGGTCGATGGACCGCACCGACACGAAAGGGGTCGGTCGTGACCCGCGTTCTCCCGCTTCGCGCTGAGCTACCGCCCGATGATGCCGCAGTGGTGCTGCGCGCGGGGTCGATGAGCCCGGACAACATTCGCCGCTCTGCAGAACGAACGTTCGCGATATATGCCGTCTACGGCATCTCGGTCGAGGGTGTCATCGACCGGACGGTGTTCGAAGCGTGCCGAGATAGCGAACGGATCGCGGGCTACCGGCGGATCCGCTTGTCGACGTTCGGGCGCCTGCGCGGTGCCGGTTTCGCCCTGTTGGCCAGCTTCGATCACCCGCACTTCACGGTCGTGCTCGCCGACCTCAGCGAGGTGACGATCGCTCGTCTTGCTCGGGGTTTTGACGAGCCGATTCTGAATCCGGCTCGGCCGCCGTCGCAGTAGCCTGGGAGTGCTATGGGACCTGGACCCGACGCCACCGCTCGGTATGACCTCGCGGTCGACTTCATGGACATGACCGACGCGCGTCGCCTTTGGACCCGACGTTCCGATGCTCGGCCCGGGTTCGAGGCCGTGGTTGGCGGCTACGCGATCGTCGGCGACGACGACGCTGACCCGCGGGTCGCGCGGATTATCGACATCGATCCCGACGGCAACATCGAGCTCGAGGTCTTGGACGGAACGGTCGAGGCGCACCTCGACCTCGTCACACCCGCCTGAAGCCAGACAACACCGAGCGCGGCGCCTTGTGTTGCATCGCGAGTGGTGCCGTGATTTCTGCCGTTCATCGCCGGACTGGGCGGGAGTAGACGGGAGTAGACGTCACGAAGCCAGCGCGAATTGCCTCATCATCGGTGCTGCACGGGAGTAGACGGGACCAGGGGGCATGGCAGTTGGCCGGCTCATAACCCGAAGGTCGCAGGTTCAAATCCTGCCCCCGCCACCAACGAGAATCGCAGATCAAGGTCGGTGCGCAAGCACCGGCCTTCTGCGTTTGGTCTCCTTGCAGCGCGAATGGTGCCGAAAATGGTGCCGTACATCTCGTCCGCTGTTCTGCAGCCGATCGCGTCGCCGGCGTGGTGCCGCACAACCCGAAGGTCACCGCGTCGACCGCGCAACGTGACGTCTGGTACCGCCTACTCCCGTCGCGTGTCGTTCTGTACGGGATCGAAGACTCGAACGACGCGGTTCCGTCGTCGTCAAGGTGAACCTCGGGCAGATAACCCGACGGTCGCGCCCTGTATCGGAGCGCTCACTGTGGTGCTCCTGCGACGCGGGCCAGCAGTTCGGCATCGTCGGGAAACTCGGCTGCGTGCTCGAGGGTGAGGCCGGCCGCGCGTTCACGCCCTCCCGTGACGACCAACGTCGCGATTTGGACGATCTGACGCTCGCGCCGAGCGGTTGTCCGGGCGTAGCGCTCGGCTCGGGAGAGTTCCTCGAGTGCTGTCGTCGTGTCGCCGCCGTTTGCTGCCACCACGGCGAGGAGGGCGTGCTCGATCGCGCTCATGGTCGCAGGGTCCGCCGGGCTGCTGACGAAAGGCTGATCCCGCGCTGAAGCTGCACCCCACCGGTACCGTGAACCATGCGCATCGGGCTGCTCGGTGGACTCGAGGTCCTTGATGACGAGGGCCGAGATGTACTTGTCGCCGGACCGAAGCTGCGCGCTCTGCTCGCGGTATTGGCGCTGCAACCCGGCCGAGTGGTTTCTGCAGAACAGTTGATCGATGCCTTGTGGGGCGAGAATCCACCGACCGAGGTGCGCAACGGTCTCCAAGGGCTCGCATCGAAGCTGCGCCGCACGCTGGGATCGGCCGACCTCGTCGCCATGCGCGGCGCCGGCTACGCGCTCGAGCTGGCGGCGGACGCTGTCGATGTACACCGCTTCGAGGAGCTGGTCGTGGAGGCGCGGGCGGCCGCGGTCGACGGTGATCCGAATCGGGCCGCGGCGCTGCTGGCCGAAGCCGATGCTCTCTGGCGGGGCGATCCGCTGGCGGATTTCGTCTACGACGACTTCGCCGCGGGCGCCATCACGCGGTTGTCCGAGCTGCGCCTCGCCGCGATCGAGGAGCGACTCGATCTCGAGCTGCAGCTCGGCCGGCATCAGGCCGCCGTCGCGGAGCTGGAGGAGCTGGTCGCGGCCGAACCCTTGCGCGAGCGGCTGCGCGGACTGCTCATGATCGCGCTGTATCGCGCCGGCCGGCAGGCCGACGCGCTGCGCGTCTTTCAGGACGGTCGTCATCTCCTGGCCGAGGAGCTGGGCCTCGAACCCGGCCATGAGCTGCGCGAGTTGGAAGGCGCGATCCTCGGCCAGGATCGTTCGCTCGACGCGCCGGCGATCGTTCGAAGCGACGCGACCTCTCACGCGGAGACCTATTCGATTCCGGAAGCGCTGACCCCGCTGGTCGGCCGCGACGCAGAGCTGCGCGAGCTCACGCGACTGACCGCCGAGCATCGGTTCGTCACCTTGGTGGGCCCGGGTGGCGTCGGCAAGACGCGCCTCGCGTTGGAGGTCGCCCGCGCCGGGTCGGCTGCGCTGGCGTTTGGCGCGTGCCTGGTCGAACTCGCGCCCGTGGGTGATCCTGCCGGCGTTCGTGCCGCGATCGCGCTCGCGTTCCCGGATCCGGGCCGGCTCGCCGAGGTGATCGGCGATCGCGAGATGCTCATCGTGCTCGACAACTGCGAGCACGTGATCACGACGGCCGCCGAAGTGGCCGAGGACTTGCTGCGCCGCTGCACGGCGCTGCGGCTTCTGGCCACGAGCCGCGAGGGACTTCGAGTCGGTGGCGAGACCATCTGGCCCGTGCCCCCGCTCGCGGCCGGCGACGCGGTGAGCCTGTTCGCCGCGCGTGCTCAGGCGGCCGGCGCGCCGCTCGAGCTCTCCGATGACAACCGGACGGTGATCGCCGATATCTGCAGCCGGCTCGACGGGTTGCCGCTCGCGATCGAGCTCGCCGCGGCCCGTACGCGCGCATTTCCGCTCCAACAGATCAGCGCGCGGCTGAACGATCGATTCCGGCTACTCACCGGTGGATCGCGCACTGCACTGCCTCGCCAGCAGACGCTGCGCGCCGTGGTCGATTGGAGCTACGAGCTGCTCTTCGACGACGAGCAACGCGTCTTCGAACGGTTGTCGGTGTTCCCGGGCGGTTGTGATCTCGCGACGGCCGAGGCGGTGTGCGCCGACGACGTGCTCGCCGCCGACGATCTCGCCGACCTGATCCAGGCCCTCGTCGAGAAGTCGCTCGTCATCGCGGTGCCGAGAGGCGACGCGGTGCGCTTCACGCAACTGCAGACGCTCTGCCAGTACGGCCGGGAGCGGCTCGCCGAACGCGGCGACGCCGTGCGCATCCGTGATGCAATGGCGAAGCATTATGCCGAGCTGTGCGCGCAGAGCGCGGTGGCGTACACGGGGGATCGTCAGCGGGCATGGCTGACGGCGATCGACCAGGAACACGACAACCTGCGAGCGGCGCTCGATTGGGCGATCGCCAACGACGACGCGGAGACCGCACTGACCATCGCCGGGGGCACCAGCTGGCGGCACTGGCTCGCCGGCATGGTGATCGAGGGCAAGCGCTGGCTCGACGACGCCTTCGGGTGCGCGGGGGACGCGGCGGAACGTACGCGCGGGCTCGCGCTGACAGGTCGCGGGCTCCTCGACTTCCTCGCCGGTGCGCGCGACCACTGCGACGACGACCTGGAGGCCGCGCTCGAGATCTTTCGCCGCCACAACGACGTCGAATCGACCGCGTTGGCGTACTCGTTCTACGCCGAGCTACCCAACGCCCGAGGCGACCTCGACGAGGCGCGCCGGCGCCGGCTGATCCTCCTCGACTCCTACGGCGCGTCTCCGGTGGATCCCTTCGCGATCGCCGGGCGGGCATACTCGCTCGGCAAGCTCGCGCTCATGGACGGGGACCTCGCGGAAGCCGAGGTGCAATACCGCGCCGCGGCCGAAGGCTTCTCCCGGATCGATCGCCCGGTGATGCTCTCGATGTCGCTCGACGTGGTCGCCGACTTCGACGAACGCGCGGGTGACTACCGCGCCGCGGTCCGCGCGTTGGACAAGGCGATCGCGACGAACGATGCGTGCGGACTGCGGGGGTTCACCGGGTCGCTGCTCGCGCGCCTCGGTTGGGCGCTGCTCCACGAAGGAGACTTCGCTCGCGCCGAGACGACCTACCAGCGCGCCCTCGATGGCGCGGCGCGGCTGCGCAGTTTGCCGGTGATGTTCCTCGCCCTCACCGGAATGGCCGTGCTGCACCGGGTCAACCGCGACGACCGCGCCGCCGCCGCGGCCACCGAAGCCTTGGAGCTCTATCGGGCCGGCGATCCGCGTCGGTTCCGGAACCGGATCGACCCCGAGAACGAACTTCGGGTCGCGGCCGCCGCCTGCTGCATCGTGCTCGCCGCCCTCGCCGCGGAAGGGGACCGACCCGAGCCGGCGGCGGTGCTGCTGGGCCAGGCCGAGCGCCTCCGAGCCGAGTCCGGCGCCGGGATACCCGCCTTCCAGCACGATGACATGGAGCGGGCCCGCCGAACCGTAATTTCCGCACTGGGCGCGGACGGGTTCGCGGCCGCGTTCGAGCGGGGCCGATCCAGTGCCGAGGCGGCGCTCAGCTCTTGAATCGCGGCCTTCAGCAGTAGCGCGGCGCTTGTTCAGCGCGCTCCGGGATGGTGCTGATGTACCCGCACGCCGCGGGACCCGCATCCCAGGAGGACCCGATGGGCGCATTCCTTTTCCGCCTCGGTCGCAGCAGCGCCCGCCACCCGTTCCGGGTGCTCGGCGTGTGGCTGCTGGCCGCGTTCGCCGTGGTTGCGCTGCAAGGCGCCGTCGGCGGCCAGTTCGACAACAGCTCGCGGGTGCCCGGGGTCGAGTCGCAGCACGCGGCCGACGTCCTGAACAACCGCTTCCCGAGTCGGGGCGGTCAGTCCGCCCGCATCGTGCTGCGCGCCGAGAGCGGGCGTCTCGACGACGCCGCCCACGCCGCCACCGTCGCCCGGGCCCGCGTGCAGTTGGCGGCCGGGCACGACGTCGCCGGCGTCACCAACCCGTTCGCGGCCGGTTCCGCCGCGATCAGCGCCGACGGACGGACTTCGTACATCGACGTCACCTACGCGCTCGACAAGCTCACCCACGCCCAGCTCGACGACGCGACGGCGGTAAGCCGCGCGGCTCGCGCCAGTGGCGTGGAGGTCGACCTCACGGGATCACTGGCCCAGCTGGCGCAGAAGACTCCGAGCAGTGAGCTGATCGGCGTAGCCGTCGCCATCATCGTGTTGTTGGTCGCGTTCGGTTCGGTGGTCGCAATGGGTCTCCCGATCGTCACGGCGCTCCTCGGCATCTTCGTTGGCGCCGCCGCTGTCGGCGTGCTCTCCGCGGTAATGGACGTTCCCGAGTTCTCGCTGATCCTTTGCGCCATGATCGGCCTCGGCGTCGGCATCGACTACGCGCTGTTCATCGTCACCCGGCACCGCCAGCATCTGCACGACGGCATGAGCGTCGAGGACTCCGCCGGTACGGCCGTCGCCTCCGCCGGCCAGGCCGTGTTGTTCGCCGGCTCGACCGTCGTGATTGCCATCCTCGGCCTCTTCCTCGCCGGGCTCCCCGCGATCAGCTCGATGGGGGCCGCAGTTGCCTTGGTAGTGACCATCTCGATGGTCGCCGCCGTCACGCTGCTCCCCGGTTTGCTCGGCCTGGCGGGGACGAAGATCGACAAGCTCTCGATCCACCGCAAGGCCCACGTCGCCAAGCCCGCCGCGGAAACCGTCTCGGGGCGTTGGGCGCACCGAGTCGGAAGCCACCCGGTCCGTTACGCGGTCGTGAGCCTCGGGGCGCTGTGCATCATCGCCATCCCGGCGCTCAGCATGCGGATCGGCACGCCCGACGACGGCAACGCCCCCACCCACACGACACAGCGCACGGCGTACGACCAGTTGGCGGAAGGCTTCGGGCCCGGTTTCAACGGCCCGATCCAAGTCGTGGTCGAGGTCCCGGCCGGTGCCGACCAGGCGGTCGTCGTCGACCGTGTGTACGACGCGGTGCAAGCCGACCCCGGGGTCGCCGCGGTCACCGTGCCCGTCTTCAACGCCGCGCATGACACCGCGGTGCTCACCGCCAACCCGACCACGGCGCCGCAGGACGCGCGCACCGACCAACTCGTCCGTCACCTCCGGTCCGACGTGTTGCCGGCAACGGTGTCGGGCTCCGGCGCGAGGGTCTCGCTCACCGGCCAGGCGATGATGACCGACCTCACGGATCGCATCACCAGCCGCCTACCGATCTTCATCGCCGCCGTTGTTGCGATGTCGTTCATCTTGCTGATGATCGTGTTCCGTTCGGTCCTCGTGCCGCTCAAGGCGGCCCTGATGAACCTGCTGTCGATCGCCGCCGCGTACGGCGTGCTCGTCGCGGTCTTCCAGTGGGGTTGGGGCGCCGGCCTGATCGGGCTGCACAGCACGATGCCGATCAACCCGTTCCTGCCGCTGATCATGTTCGCGATCCTCTTCGGGCTCTCGATGGACTACGAGGTCTTCCTCCTGTCCCGGGTGCGCGAGGAGTACGTGGCGACCGGCGACAACCACGAAGCCGTCGTGCGCGGCCTGTCGAGCACCGCCCGTGTGATCACGTCGGCCGCGCTCATCATGATCAGCGTGTTCGGTGCCTTCGTCCTGGCGGACGACCCGAATGCCAAGTTGTTCGGCGTCGGTCTCTCCGTCGCCGTCTTCCTTGACGCCACGCTCGTCCGCATGGTGCTCGTGCCCGCAACGATGAGCCTGCTCGGGCGGGCCAACTGGTGGCTTCCCGGGTGGCTCGACCGCATCCTTCCGCACCTCGACCTCGAAGGTGTCCGCAAGGACGCGGACGTCGTCGGCATCGAAGCCGAGCGCGAGCTCACCGCCGCCTGATCCAACCCACTGTCCTGGTTCGGTCGCACCCGCGATCGACAACCGACGAAACAACCCACGAGAGGTGTCCGATGCAAACCATGACCCCCAACCACCCGATCCAGTTCAACGTCGACTACCCGGAACGGCGACTCAATCGAGTGTCGACGTTCTTCCGCCTGCTCTTCGCGGTGCCGATCCTCGTCGTGCTCGCCGCGCTGGGCGGGCCTGCATTCGGAGGGGGAGGCGGCGACTGGCTGTTCTTCGTCGGCCTGGCCAGCGGCCTGCTCGTGTTCCCGCCGCTGCTCCTGATCGTGTTCCGCGAGAAGTACCCCCGCTGGTGGTTCGACTTCAACCTCGCCTTCTTGCGCTTCGACAACCGAGTCATGAGCTACCTGCTCTTGCTGCGCGACGAGTTCCCGTCGACGGACGAAGAGCAATCGGTCCATCTCGACGTGCCGTACCCCGACGTTCGTTCCGACCTGAATCGTTGGATGCCGCTCGTGAAGTGGTTCCTCGCGATCCCGCACTACTTGGCGCTGCTCGTCCTCGACATCGCGGTGGTGCTCGGCGCAGTTGTGGCCTGGATCGCGATTCTGTTCACGGGGCGCTACCCCCGGCGCCTTTTCGAGTTCGTGGTCGGTGTCATGCGTTGGCACAACCGGGTTGTCGGCTACGCCTTCGCGCTCGCCACCGACCGCTACCCGCCGTTCCGGCTCTCCGCGTGATCGACCTCAGTCACTCCACGTCGCGCATGGTGCCGTGAATGGTGCCGTGAAGTCGCGGCACTGGACGGGACAGGACGGGAGACCACGTCACGAACGTCGCACGAAGCGCCTTGTCAGCCGTACTGCACGGGAGTAGACGGGACCAGAAGGCACGGCACTGGGCCGGCTCATAACCCGAAGGTCGCAGGTTTAAATCCTGCCCCCGCCACCATCGAGAATTGCAGGTCAAGGCCGGTGCGTCTGCACCGGCCTTCTGCGTTTCCATGCTGTTGCAGCGCGAATGGTGCCGGAATTGGTGCCGTACATGTCGTCTGCTGTTCTGCAGCCGATTCCGTCGCCAACGGTGTGCCACATAACCCGATGATCCTCGGCCTCGACCACGCAGCGCGACGTTTCGTGTCGTCCGCTCCCGTTGAGTCCCATCGCGTGTCGTTCTGTCCCGCAGCGGTGCTGGAGGCGTCCGAGTTGGCTGCGGCCGACCGCGCGACACGGGCGCGGCGCTGGAAGTGTTTTGGATCGCGTTCGAACAATGGCCGTCGCTCGACGCGTATCGCCGTCTCGCACACGAGGTCGATGCTGCAGACGTCGGTGAGCGCTGGCGGTCGGACGCGCTGGCGTCTGGTCGCGTCGGCGCAAGCGAGATCCCGGCATCGCCGAGGAGGTCGCGGGATAGATCGGCCCGACGTAGATGTGCGGCGGTCGTTGGAGAGGCTCCACCCGCGAATAATGTACACTTAAGTCGGTAACCGTACGAAAGGCGGCGGTGAGGCCGGCAGGCGTTGAGGTTCCCATTCTCTGGCGAGGTCGTCGGGCGAGCGCGTTTGTGCCCGCCCGGCTTGCCGATCGAGACCTCTCGCTCGCCGCTGAGACGGTGGCGCGCGCGGCGAGGGCGCAAGCTTCGGTCGAGCAGGCAGCGGAGGCTATCCCCGACGATTACGCAACGCTCGCTCGCTTTCTGCTCCGCGCCGAAGGGGTCGCGTCCTCGTTCATCGAGGGCGTCACCGCTCCAGTTGTCGACATCGTTCTTGCCGAGGCCGGCGACGTCCTTACCGAGGCCGGCGACCGGGCCGGTCCGTCGGCCGCGGCGTGGGTCGCCGCCAACCTTGCCGCGGTCACGGAGGCACTCGAGGAAGCGCACGCCGGGACGTTGACGGTCGAGAGCCTGTGTCGCTGGCATCGGACGCTGATGACCGGCAGCCCGACGCCGTCGCGTTTCGTCGGCGTCATCCGGAGCGAGCAGGGATGGATCGGCGGGACCTCACCCCTCGACGCCCACCTGGTAACCCCGCCGCCCGAGCATCTGCTCGAGCTTCTCGACGACCTGGTTCTGTACGTCAACAGCACTGACGTCGACCCGGTGACGCAGGCGGCAGTCGCGCACGCCCAGTTCGAGGTGATCCACCCCTTCGCGGACGGCAACGGCCGCGTCGGGCGCATCCTCATCGCGTGGGTCCTCGTGCACCGTCTTTCACTCGCGACATCACCACCTGTCAGTACCTGCATCGCCGCGGACGTCGGCGGCTACAGCTCGGGCCTCGTCCTGTTTCGCCTCGACGAGCACGACCGGTGGGTGCAGTGGTTCGCCGACGCCGTCTCCGGCGCCGGCCGCGCGCAGCAGGAACTCGTCACCGCGGTGCAGAAGTTGCGGCGCGAGTGGGAGGAGCGGCTGTCCGCGCCGCGGGAGGGCGCACGGCGGCTTCGCAGCGACGCGGCGGCATGGCGCGCGCTCGAGTTGCTACCGCGCCACCTCGTTCTCACCGCGCCGGTTGTCGCCGCCGAGCTCGCCATCCCGCTGAAGTCTGCGAGCGCGGCGCTGCACGACCTGGTTGCCGCGGATGTTCTCGTCGAGCACGGGACTGTTCGGCCGGTCGGACCGGGTCGGCCGCGCCGCGTCTACACGAGTCCCGAGTTGCTTGGGCTCGCCGGATCCAATCCGCTCCGAGGGTGATGAAGTCACCCGCGAACGTGTGAGTTCCCACGACCTACCTGGATGTGAGGCATCACTCTGCACCGCGCGTGGTGCCGCGACTTCTGCCGTTCATGCAGGGACTGAGTGGGACGGGACGGGAGTAGACGTCACGAACGTGTCGCGGATCACCTCGTCAGCCGTCGGCGACGGCTCGTGGAAGCGGCGGGCTGTCAACCGATTCGAGTTCGCCGGCTCGGCCCGACGGCTTTGTCGCTGCGTTCGATCAGGGCCGACGTTTGGACCTCGGCGAGCTGGTCGCTTGACCACCGGCACTGCAGCCGTTTGGCGCGCTGCCATGCCGCCGGGCCCGATTCCAGCCGCAGGTCAGCGGTGCGTCAGCGCGCTCTTGGATAGTGAGGTCGTCCCGCCCGGAGCGGACTCAACCTTTCGAGCCCGAACGCGAGCTCATCGCCTCGTGACTCCGGCCCACCCGTCCGCCTCGAGCCGTACCTACCTCAGGAGAACAGTGACTGCGACCGCACACCCCATTACACCAGGCTCAACCGACACGCTGATCGAAGCGCATGCCCTGCGCTGTTCCTACGGGAAGTTCGAAGCGGTACGCGGCCTCGACATCATGATCTCCCGCGGTGAGCTGTATGCGTTGCTGGGCACGAACGGTGCCGGCAAGACCACCACGCTCGAGACTCTCGAAGGCCATCGCCGACCGACTTCAGGTTCGGTAAGCGTTTTCGGTGGCGATCCCCGTTCGGTGGCGGTGCGTCGCCGCATGGGGATGATGCTCCAAGAGACGGGCTTCGCGGGTGACCTCACTGTCCTTGAGATGCTCGGACTCTGGGGCCAAGTCGCGGAACGGCGAGATAACGCCGAGGCGCTGTTGGACCGGCTCGACTTGGCGCGGCGACGCGACGTCCGCGTCGCTCAGCTTTCGGGTGGAGAACGACGACGCCTGGACCTGGCCATGGCTCTGTACGGAAACCCGGAGTTGTTGTTCCTCGATGAACCGACGACGGGTCTCGATCCGGAGTCGCGCGTGCTGGTGTGGGACCTGATTCGCGGCTTGTTGGGTGGCGGGGTCACCATCATGTTGACCACGCACTACCTGGAGGAAGCCGAAGCGCTCGCGGACCGTGTCGCGATCATGCACGACGGGCGGATCGCGGTCGAAGGGACGCTCGCCGATCTGCTCGCCGACTATCCGGCCCGCATCGAGTTCGATCTCCCCGACGGAATCGCCGCTGATGACATCCCGCTTCCCGGCGATAGCGCGAGCAGCCGCGGCACACGGATGAGCATCGCGACCGACGACGTGGAACGAGATCTGGAGGTACTCCTTCAGTGGGCACGTGTCCGAAATCTGCGGCTCGGCCACCTCGAGGCGAGCGACGCCACTTTGGACGAACTCTTCCGGTCAGTCGCCGGAGGCACAACAACGGAGGTAGCAGGATGAACTTTTCAGCTTCTCTCGCAATCGCGCACGCCGAACTACGAATCATGATCCGCAACAAGGCCGTCGCGATGGTCGCGTTGCTGGTACCGCTTGTGGCCGCCTTCGCAATCGGTGTGGCACCAACACCCACCACCGCCGCGCAAGGGGTTCTCTTCATCGTTCTTACCGGTGTCTACGTCACCGCGACGACGACACTCTCGGCGCGCCGCCGAGATCTCTTCCTCAAACGACTTCGGAGCGGCGCGGCCCCCGATTCCTCCATCATGATCGGGTTGCTCCTCCCGGCAGTGGCGGTCACCTGCGCGCAGGTCGCACTCATGCTCAGCATCGCTTCCGCCACCAAGTACGCCATGCCGAAGAGCATCGGACTTCTCGTCGTTGCGGTTCTCGCCGGCGCGATCATGTTCGCGGGATTGGCGATGGCGACTTCCGCGTTCACCAAATCCGCCGAGCAGGCACAGGTGACGACCATGCCGTTAGCGATCGCGTCGATCGCAGGCGCCCTGTTGGTGACCATGAAAGCGGCCGCGGATTTCGCTTGGATCGGGCGACTCCTCCCCGGCGGAGCGATCGTCGAACTCATCAACCGCGCCTGGACCGGTACCGCTTGGGTCAACGCATGGCCCGCACTGCTCGCGCTCGGAGCATGGACCGTTATCGGCGTCGCCGTCGCGACACGCTTGTTCAAGTGGGAGCCGCGCTCGTAACCCGAACCGATCGATGAACGAGGCCACCCGTGCTGCACCGCGGAGTCCCCGTGTGGGACTGTCAGAAACTTTGTGTAGCGAACGATGTGTGGCGCGTCGGATTGCATCGCGCGTGGTGCCGTGAATTCTGCCGTTCGTCGGCGGACGGGACGGGACCAGACGGGAGTAGACGTCACGACGGTCGCGCGAATCACCACGTCACCCGTACGGCACAGCACCAGACGGGAACAGAAGTGACGACACTGGGCCGGCTCATAACCCGAAGGTCGCAGGTTCAAATCCTGCCCCCGCCACCAACGAGAATCGCAGATCAGGCCCGGTGCGAGAGCGCCGGGCCTGTTGCATTTGCAGACCGAGTGGTGCCGAAAATGGTGCCGTACGTCGTCGATCTTGTCGTCGACGTGGTGCCGTACAACCCGATGGTCGTGCGTTCCGGTCACGCAGCGCGGCACGTTCGTGTTGTCGTGTCCCGGTTGCTGCCGTCGCGTGTCGTTCTGTACCGCGAGTCGACGGCGCGAGCGGCGCGGACGTCGCACGTCGCCGAAATCGCATCGGGGCGATAACCCGATGGTTCCGAGATGCATCTCGTGTCGTTACGTGGACGGGTGGAGCGCAGAGTCATCTGACGGATTGCGTCTGCGAACGATCGGCTTACCGTCTTACGCATGCCCACTCCGCTGACGGAAGACACCGATGCTCTGGGCCGGACCGCCTGGGTGACGCTCGGCCGCTCTGTCGTCGGTGAGTTGCTGCCCGCGGGCATCGTCGGCGCGGTTGAACCCGGCGACGTCTTGTACCGAGCCGGTGCGCCGATTCGCAACTTCTTCGTGATCCTGGAAGGCGAGGTCGACGTCGTTCGTCCGAGCGAAGGTGTCGAAGAGGTCGTCGTGACCCACGGTCCGGGTCGTTTCGTCGGCGAGTTGGGCATGCTCACTGAGCAGCGCGCGTTTTTGACGGCCCGGGTCACGAAGCCGGGCCGGGTGTTGGCGGTGCAGCTACCCGTACTGCGCGAGCTGATGGCCACGAGCCCCGCGCTCTCGGACACCATTTTCGAGTCGCTGCTGGCACGACGCGAGGTGCTGCGCGCCGGCGCCGGAGCGGGCGCGATCCGCATCATCGGGTCGCGCTACTCGCCCGAGACGATGGCGTTGCGTTCGTATGCGCATCGTTCCGCATTCCCACACACGTGGATCGACCTCGACGACGTCGACGACCCCGAGGTGTTCCTCGCGAGCATCGGTCTGCGGTCGGGTGACGTACCGGTGGTCATCACGCCGACGGCACGGCTTCGTCGCCCCACACCTGGCCAGCTGGCTGAACACCTGGGACTGACGTACCGCAACGTTTCCGGCTACGTGAGTGACCTCGTCGTCGTTGGTACCGGACCGGGCGGGCTGGGCGCGGCCGTGTACGGCGCGTCCGAAGGACTGGTGACGATCGCGCTCGACGCGATGGCCGTCGGAGGCCAGGCCGGCGCGAGCTCGCGCATCGAGAACTATGTCGGATTCCCGAATGGCATTTCGGGTGACGAGCTCGCCGAACGCTCGGCGAATCAGGCGCTCCGGCTCGGCGCCCGGCTCAACTCCCCGTGCCGAGTCGCAGGCTTGCGAACCGACGAAGGATTCCACGTTTTGGTCCTCGAAGACGGAAGCGAGATCCTCACCCGCGCGGTGGTCGTCGCCACCGGCGCCCGTTATCGCCGGCTCGGGATCGATGATCTCGACCGCTTCGAAGGCGCGGGCGTCTACTACGCCGCGACCGAGCTCGAGGCGCGGGCGTGTCGCGGATCCGGCGTCGTGGTCGCCGGCGGCGGGAACTCCGCCGGCCAAGCAGCCGTCTACATGGCGCAACAGGACTGTGCGGTGTCGATGGTCGTACGAAAGCGCGAGCTCGTCGAGACGATGTCGAGCTATCTCGTCGCGCGCGTCGAAGCCGACCCTCATATCGAACTCCTACGGCACACGGAGGTACGCGCGCTCGAGGGCGGCACCCATCTCGAGCAGGTCATGCTCGAAGACAATCGGGCGGGCACGCGACGAACGATTGACTGTCGCGGGCTGTTCTGCTTCATCGGTGCTGTCCCGGCGACCGCCTGGCTCGGCGCACGCGTCGCGCTCGATCGTTCCGGCTTCGTGCTCACCGACCGATCACTCCCCGACGACATCGTCGCCGGCGTCTTCGGGTCGCGGGCGCCGCTGCCGTTCGAGACGTCGGTACCGGGCGTGTTCGCGGTCGGCGACGTCCGTAGCGGATCGATGAAACGGGTCGCGGCCGCGGTGGGCGAAGGTTCGAGCGCCGTGCGTTCGGTGCACGAGTACCTCGCGCTCCACACCTGACCGTTAGCCATGCTTCCGGGAGACTCATCCCCAAGAATTGTGGGCCTCGGCCTATCTGGGCTCGAGGGCGTCCCGGAGCGCTGCCCTCGACGCGATCCCGAGCTTTGGGAAGATGCGGTAGAGGTGCGCACCGACCGTCCGTGGTGAGAGGAAGAGCCGTTCGGCGATCTGCTTGTTGGTGAGACCAGCCGCGGCGAGCTCGGCGATTTCCTGCTCCTGCGGCGTGAGTGCCGACACGGAGACAGCCCGCGCCCGGCCGTTTGTCTGCCCCGTAGCTCGGAGCTCGTTGCCCGCTCGGGACGCCCAGGGCTTTGCCCCCAAACGTTCGAAGGTTGCGAGGGCTCGGGTCAGGTGTGTGCGCGACTCGCTGGTGGCTCGTGCCCGACGGAGCCGTTCGCCGAAGGCGAGCTCGACCCGAGCAACTTCGAACGGCCATCGGTTCACGCCCGGAGTGGAGAGCGCGTCGGCGAACAGAGCCGAGGCGCGATCGTCGTCTGCGACGATCGCGGTTGATGCTCCGACTGCGAGCGCGAGCCGTGGAGAGATAGACGCGATCCCGGTCTCGTGGAGTGCGGCGACATGGGCGTCGGCCTCGGCGCGCCGGCCGGTTCGGACGGCGGCCTCCACCAGATCCATGACGACCCAGAGGGCGACCGGGATACGAACGGGAAGCGTACCGGCGGGGCTGATCCCCGACGCCTGGCGATAGGCGTCTTCAAAGTCGGCTCGGCCGAGGGCCGCAAGGCTGCGCACGTGTCGGCAGTAGTGCTCGACCATGAACGCGCCGCGCGGTATCGCGGAACCGGCCAGTTGGTTGCTCAGCGCCGCGAGTGCGTCGTCGTCGCCCGTCGCGGCTGCGAGGAGCGCCTGGCAATACATGGCGGGCCACGTCAGCACGCGGAAGCCCTGCGCCTGCGATCCCGCGGCGCCTTCGGCGGCCAGCTCGCTCGCTTCGTCCCAATCGCCGGCCCAGAATCGTTCGAACGCCAACAGCACGAGCCCGACCGTTTCGGGTAGGGCGGCGCTCCCGTTCTTTCCCTCGGTCACGAGTCGGCGGAGCGCAGATCGACAGTCGGAGAGTCGGTCGACGTAGAACGCCAGGGGGACGACCCGTGCGATGGTCATGAGGTCCGGCTCGTTGGCCAGCGCGCGGATCGCGCCGTCGAGCTGATCGAGGGCCTGGGGGCCGGCCCGCGCGGGGTCGTCACCCGCCTCGATGCTCAGCTTCATGGCCGAACGGGCGCTTGGCTCGAGCCGATCGACCGCGGCATCGAGAGAAGCCCAGAGTTCGTGGCGCGCGCTGAACTGGCAGACCACCCGTAGGTTGTCGAGCGCGGCGACCAGCAGAAAGTCCCCGACGTTGTTGTCTTCTATGCGCCGATCGATCGCCTCCACGAGGAGGCGGTGGCCGGTGTCGATGTCTCCATCGCTGTGGAGAACAACGGAGACGGCGGCCATGGCTGCGATGAGCGACTCGTCGGCCGTCGGAGCGGCCTGGGTCGCGTCCGCGAGGAGTTGCGAGACGATACCGAGGTTGCCCGCCATGGCACCGATGTACGCGGCCTCGAGGAGCAGCCGACTCCTCTCGGCCTTGCTCGGACTGAGATCGGCGGCGCGGGTCAACGCCGCAACTGCGCCGACGGCGTCCCCCCGGCGCAGGATCTGGCGCGCCGCTTCTTCGAGGACCCTTGCGATATCGGCGTCGGGCTCGAAGGTGATCTCCGCGAGATGCCACGCGCTGCGCTCGGGATCGCTGGCGAAGATCTCGGCGAGCGTGCGATGTGCCGCATGACGCTCACTCGTCGTCGCCAACTCGACGACTGCGGCTCGGATCAAGGGGTGGTGAAAGACCAACCGGCGGGTGTTCGACTCGATATGCACGAGGCGTGCATGCTCGGCCGGTGCGAGATGGTCGAGCCAAGCCCGCTCCCCACCGTCCGCCTGTAGGACTCGCACGTCGCCGGTACCGTCGAGCGCGGCGAGCAACAGCAGCGAACGGGTGGGACGCGGGAGCGGCTCGATCCGCGCTTCGAAGACCGCGTGCAGCCGCCGACCGAGCGGAAGGACTTCGGGCAGCGCACTTCG
>JBBSFB010000043.1:0-37432 GCA_038239145.1 Acidimicrobiia bacterium | reverse complement strand
GCGGGCGTTGGCGGTGTGATGTTGAACGGAACAGGCGAAGGAGGCGTCGCCGAGAGCGCAACGTTTCGCGGCACCAGTTCCCACGACACGGCACGATTCAACAATGCCGAGACATGCTTATGGCATTTCATCGTCGTGTTCGGACTCACATCCTTCCCGATCACCACGTATGCGTGATCGAGATCGAGCGCCCGGAGTTTCTTCACTTCGATTGTCCCGATGAGCGGCGCGAGCTTCGCCCACAGATATTCGTATTGTTCTCTGGAAGCTTTCGACAGCGACGCCTTGGTCGCCATGTATCGGTCCTGTAGTTCCTTCATGGTCGCCGGTTCGACCACACGCAAGGTCCCCTCCGCTACAGCGGCGAGCATGCGTCCCCGTTCGGACTTCGCGTCGGTGAGCGTCCCACGGATCCGTTTCGTGACCTTGCCGTACCTGCCGTCAACGCCGCGACCGGTGGATACGTGAATGTCGTAGACGCCGGATGCGACCTTGTAGACACCCGTTGCGACCCGCTGCCTTGCCATCGCCAGCCTCCGCGTTCGTAGACGATTCGTAGACAGACGGTACTAGACATGAAGAAGGAGCCACCCGAAGGTGGCTCCCATGCACTCTGACCTACTCTTTTCCGGTCGGGCTGCCGGGATTCGAACCCGGGACCTCTTGACCCCCAGTCAAGCGCGCTAACCGAACTGCGCTACAGCCCGTAGCGGGGAGCAGTGTACCGATCTAGACCGGCGGGACCCCGTGTCGCTTCATCGAATCGTTCCGGACCCTGGTCGCGGCCAGTCCGAGGCGACGGACCAGCTCGCCCCGCAGGTCTTCCGGCTGCACCACCGCATCGACCACCAGCTCGGCCGCCAGGTGCACGAGGTCGACGTCTTCCTCGTACTCGGCCTTCTGCGCGGCCACGTACGCGGCCCGATCGTCGACGTCCTCGATCGCGTGGATCTTGTTGTAGTACACCGCGTTCACCGCGGGATCGGGACCCATCACGGCTATCTGCGCGGTCGGCAGCGCCAGGCACGCATCCGGATCGAAGGCCGGCCCGCACATCGCGTACAGGCCCGCGCCGTACGCCTTGCGCACGATCACCGAGAACTTCGGGACCGTCGCTTCGGCCACCGCGGTGATCATCTTGGCGCCGTGGCGGATGATGCCGGCCCGCTCGACTTGCGATCCGATCATGAAGCCGGGCACGTCGGCGAGAAAGAGCAGCGGCACGTTGAACGCGTCGCACAACCAGATGAACCGAGCCGCCTTGTCGGCCGAGTCGACGAACAGCACTCCGCCGAGATGCTTCGGGTTGTTGGCGAGGATCCCGACCGCCATCCCGTCCAGTCGGGCGAACCCGATGATGAGCTCCCGTGCCCAGAGCGGCTTGAGCTCGAAGAACGAGTCCTCGTCGACGAGCCCGTCTAGTACCGCGTGCATGTCGTACGCGCGCCGTTCTTCGAGCGGCACGATGTCGGCGATCGGACGCGCGCTCGCAACCGGGTCGAGCGCGTCGTCCAACGGCGCCGATTCCAGCCAGTTCGTCGGAAGGTACGACAGGAATCGCCGCGCCTGCACGATCGCGTCCGCGTCGGATTCGCAGAGATTGTCGCCGCAACCGCTGACGGTCGCGTGCATGCGGGCGCCGCCCATCTCGTCGAGCGACACATGTTCGCCGATCACGACTTCGGCCATGCGAGGCGAACCGAGGTACATCGACGCGTTGCCCTCAACCATGAACACCGCGTCGCAGAACGCGGGAATGTACGCACCGCCGGCCGCCGAGGGACCGAACAGGCAACACACCTGCGGGACCTTGCCGGACAGCCGCACCTGATTGGCGAAGATGCGGCCGGCACCACGGCGCCCGGGGAACAGCTCGACCTGATCGGTGATGCGTGCACCCGCAGAATCGATCAGATAGACGACCGGAAGCTCGTGACTAAGCGCGTACTCGGTCAGCCGCACCATCTTCTCCACAGTGCGCGCGCCCCACGAACCCGCTTTCACCGTGGGGTCGTTCGCGAGCACGCACACCGGCCGACCGTCGATCCGACCGACACCCGTCACGACGCCGTCGGCGGGAAGATCCCTCGCCAGCGCATTGGCAAGCAGCGCGTCTTCCACGAACGAGTCGTCGTCGAGCAACAGTGCGAGCCGCTCTCGCACGAAGAGCTTGTTCTGCCGCGCGAGCTTCTCCCCTTCCTTGGCCAGATTTCCCTGCAGCGCGCGCTCCTCGAGCTCACGGATCCCGTCGGCGTCACTCACGACGCGTACCGCCGCGTGCGCGCACCGGCATGGAGCAGTGCGCTCGGGAGCTCGCGGCCGACGATGTCCTGCGCGAGCCGCGCGCAGTCGACCAGGGCGTCGAGATCGATCCCCGTCTCGATCCCCATGTCGGCGAGCATGTGCACCAGATCCTCCGTCACTGCATTCCCCGACGCGCCGGGCGCGTACGGGCAGCCGCCCAGACCACCGATCGACGCGTCGAAGCGGGTCACACCCCGGTCGAGCGCGGCGACAACGTTGGCGAGCGCGGTCCCCCGGGTGTTGTGGAAGTGCAACCCGATGCGCTCACTTGCGATCCGAGCCCGGTCCAGCGCATCGAGCAGATCACCGACCCGACGGGGCGTCGCCATCCCCGTGGTGTCGCCGAACGACAGCCGATCCGCGCCCGCGTCGATCAGCAATCCCGCGATCTGCGCGACCCGCTCCGGCGCGACGTCGCCCTCGTACGGACAGCCGAACGCGGTCGACACGATCGCTTCCACCTCGATGCCCGCGCCGTGCCCGATCTCCACCACGTCGCGCGCGGCGACGAGCGAATCGGCAACCGAGCGGCGAACGTTCTTCTGGTTGTGCGTCTCGCTCGCACTCACGACGAGCTCGAGCTCATCCGCACCGGCTGCGGTCGCAAGCTCGGCACCCTTGGGGTTCGGGACGAGAGCCGAGTACACGACTCCGGGCCGGCGCTTGATCGCCGCCATCACCTCCGCCGCGCCTGCCATCGGTGGGATCGCTTTCGGCGACACGAACGATGCCGCTTCGATGAACCGCAACCCGGTCGCCGAGAGGGCGTCGATCAACCGCACCCGTTGCTCGACCGGAACCGGCTCCTCGTTCTGCAACCCGTCGCGCGGTCCGACCTCCCGAACATCGACGCGCGCGGGCCAGGTGGACATGCCGACACGTTACGCGCCTGCGGACGCGCGGCCGGCCGACGTTGATGTCACACCTCGTTGTTACTGTACGAACAGATGTTCGATCAGCTGAGTTCTGCCCGTTCACTGTTGGACGAAGTCGGTGTCGGGTTCGACGCGTCCGCATTGTCGCCCGAAGCGGCATTGCGATGCGCGCAGGAACTCGGCGCGATCCGCCGCGCAGTGGACGGGATGACGGCCAAGGCGGCGAAACGCGTGTCCGAGACGAGCGTTGGCGCGTCGTCGGGCGTCGCGATCGTGGCACGGACGTTGGGCGTGCACGGCGGTGAGGTCCGCGCTGCGATCGAGACCGCGACCCGGCTCGAGTCGCTGCCGGCAACCGATCAGGCGGTGCGGCAAGGACGACTGTCGGGCCGGGAAACGCAGCTCATCAGCGAGGCCGCGATCGTCAACCCGGCCGCGGAAGAGGAGTTGTTGGCGAAAGCCGACGAGGGTCTGGTCCATCTGCGGGAGGCGTGCATCCGGGCGCGGGCTGCGGTCGAAGACCCCGACGAGCGGGCGGCGCGACAGAAACGGCAACGCCGGTGGTCGATGCGCAGCGACGGCGACGGCATGTTCGGTGGCGCCCATCGGTGGACGCCCGAGGTCGGTGGTGCGATCAAAGCCGCGATCGACGCCCAGGTCCAACGGATCTTCCGGGCCGCCAAAGCCGGCACCGACCATGAATCGCTCGACGCGTACGCGGCGGACGCAGTCGCGCAACTGATCCTGCGCGACGACAGCATCGGTGTCGTCCACGGTCCCCAGTACACGGTGCATGTCGTCGTCGATCACGGCGCGTTGATGCGAGGTGGCACCGTCGACGGAGAGGTGTGCGAGATCCCCGGTGTCGGACCGGTCGACGTGTCGTGGGTCAAGGAACTGCTCGGGTCGGCGTTCCTCACCGCAGTCGTGAGGAAGGGCAAGGACATCCTCACGGTCGGCCATCTTGGACGACATGTACCGGTCGAAATTCTGACGGCTCTCGTCGTGAGCGGGCGCGAGTGTGACATCGACCGATGCGATCATCGCGGCTACCTGGAACGCGACCACCGCCACGACCACTCGAAGGGTGGGCTCACGTCGTACCTGAATCTCGGATGGCTGTGCTATCGCCACCACCGACTCAAGTCGAGCGGCTGGATCCTCGGACCACCCCGAGCCCGCACTCGAAAACGGACACTCGAACCACCCAGAGCGCGCGCGGCATGACGGGACTACGAGCTGCGCGGACGGACCCGGATCTTGATCGGCGTGGGGCCGAGGTCGAACGATTCCCGCATCTTGCGTTCGAGGTAGCGCAGGTACTGCTGCGAGAGCGGACGGGTCGCGAAGATCGTGAATGTCGGCGGATCGGTCGCGCCTTGGGTGGCGTAGAGGATCCGGGG
The DNA here is from genome assembly GCA_038239145.1 of Acidimicrobiia bacterium. Taxonomy (GTDB): domain Bacteria; phylum Actinomycetota; class Acidimicrobiia; order IMCC26256; family PALSA-610; genus PALSA-610. The sequence goes on along the minus strand of JBBSFB010000043.1, from coordinate 32,850 downwards.
CCGGTGCTTCTTCACCACGGGCGCGGGATGCGCGTTCTGCGCGTCGCGCAGAACCCGATTGAGCTTCGCGGTCGGGATCCGCTGGTGATACGCACTCTCCGACTCCCGGAGCGCGGGCAACAGCTGGTGCACGCGCCGGCCGCTCAGCGCCGAGATCGGGATCATGGGCGCGTAGCTCAGGAACGCAAGCATGTCGGCAACCTGGCGTCGCACCTTGTCGCGGTCCTCGGTGTCGAGCAGGTCCCACTTGTTGCAGATGATCACGACCGCGGTGCCGGCCGCGTCGATGCGCTCGGCCAGCCGTTGGTCTTGGTGGGTCACGCCTTCGGACGCGTCGATCACGAGCAGCGCCGCGTCGGCCCGGTCGATCGCCTCGAGCGCGCGCACCAGGCTGTAGTACTCGGTCGGTTCGTCGATGCGGCTCTTGCGTCGCAGTCCGGCGGTGTCGACGAAACGCAGCGGGCCGTCCTCGGTCTCCACCACGGTGTCGATCGCGTCACGGGTCGTGCCGGGCATGTCGTGCACGACCGAACGGTCCTCGCCGACGATGCGGTTGAACAAGGTCGACTTGCCGACGTTCGGGCGGCCGACGATCGCGATGTTGAAGATGCCGTCGTCGAGCGCGTCGGCCGCGTCGCGCTTCTCCCAGTCGTCATCGTCGTCGTCCGCGTCGGGCAGCGCGGCGACAATCGCGTCGAGCAGCTCCCCCGACAGGCGGCCGTGGATGGCGGAGACCGGCATTGGCTCGCCCAAACCGAGGCGTTGGAACTCCCAGATCTCGAGCTCGCGGCGTTCGTCGTCGACCTTGTTGACCACCACGATCACCGGCGTGCTCGCCTGTTGCAACAGGCGCGCCACCTGCGCATCTTCATCGGTGATGCCGGTCGTGACGTCGACGACGAGCAGCACCACATCGGCGGCCCGCACCGCTTCTGCGGCCTGCGCGCTCACCTTGGCCGCGAGCGCCGACTCTTCGCCGGTCAGACCCGCTTCGCCTTCGGCCAACCATCCGCCGGTGTCGACGATCCGAAACTGGCGCCCGACCCACTCGGCCGAGAGCTCGCGTCGATCCCGCGTGACACCCGGGCGTTCCTCGACGATGGCGGCGCGCCGGCCGACGATGCGGTTGACCAGGGTCGACTTGCCCACGTTCGGGCGGCCGACGACTGCGACAACGGGAAGTTCGCCGCTCACGATGCAGGCAGGGGAATCGGGGCCGAGCGGCGCAGCGCGTTGACCAGCGCACCACCGTCGGTCGACACGATCTCGACCGAGCGGGGCAGCTCAGCGGCAGTGGTCCCGTCGAGGAAGCGCCCGCGCGAGAGCGCGACGTCCGGGAGGAGGTATCGATCGTGCTCGGGCTGACCCTCGAGCGCGGCGGCGATGTCCTCGCCGGTCAGCAGCCCCGTCACCCCGATGTTCCCGCCGAAGAAGCCGTTCTTCACCGGGAGCAGCCGGACCCGTCCGGGCAGGTCGGCGAGCAACGGTTCCAACACCGCGGCGCCCATCTCCCCCGTCACGATCACGTTCCATCGTCGGGTGTCGCCCGGGGCCGGCGAGGATGCGCCGAGCGCGAATGGCTTGGGATCCCGGGGAGCGCGGTAGCCGTCGGCGGGCGCGCCGTCGACCCACGCGAAAAATCCGGAGCGGGGTCCGGTACCGACCACATCGTGACCCGCAAGCGCGGCGCGCACTTCGGCTTCGAACGTGCGCGCCATCCCGATGCCGTTCTCGTGTTGCTGGCAGTCGTCGTAGGCCGCGAGCGCGGGGAACGGTCGCTCGGCGAGCAGGTAATACTCGTCGGAGAGGTACACGAGCCGGCGGCCGAGCGCCGCCTGATAGCGATCTTGCCACCGCTCCGCGATGTCGACGACGGCCTGCGCCTCCGCGAGTGTGTGCACACGCATCTCTTCTTCGCGATTGTGCGCGCTCACACCGAGCGGCACGACCCCGATCGTCGCGAGCTTCGGGAACCGGTCGAGCACACCGAGCAACGTGTCGTCGAGGACGGCGCCGTCGTTGATGCCCGGGCACACAACCACCTGGCCGTGCACCTCGATGTCGGCGTCGAGCAACAGCTCGAGCCAGCGCAGACTCGTGGCGCCCCGCCGATTGCGCAGCAGACGCGTGCGCACGTCGGGATCGGTCGCGTGGATGCTGACGTACAACGGCCCGAGTCGTTCGGTGACCACCCGCTCGAGATCGGCCTCGGTGAAACGGGTGAGCGTGGTGAAATTCCCGTAGAGAAACGAGAGCCGGTAGTCGTCGTCCTTGAGATACAGACTCTTGCGCATCCCTTTGGGCAACTGGTGGATGAAGCAGAACGGGCAGTGGTTGTCGCAGGTGCGCACCCGGTCGAACACCGCGCTCGTGAGCTCGATGCCGAGGGGCGCGCCTTCGGGCTTTGCCACCAGGACGGAGCGCTCCAACCCGCCCCGGCGCAGGTCGAGCTCCACCCGGGAGCCGTCGACCTGAATCTGGTAGGCAATTACGTCGCGAACGGCCTCGCCGTTGACCGCGAGCACCTCGTCGCCCACCAGCACACCCGCCTGCGCGGCCGGGGATCCGGGCGCGACAGCATCAACACGGGCAGCGGGCATGGAGCCAGGATACGGGGTCGCCCGCATTACCCTCGTTCCGTGCCGGCCGAGCCTCGCTCTGTGCAAGTCGAAAAGGTCCTGCTCGCGGAGCCGCGGGGGTTTTGCGCCGGGGTCGAGATGGCGATCAAGGCGCTGGCGTGGATGGTGCGGGTCTTCGAGCCGCCCGTGTACTGCTACCACGAGATCGTCCACAACCGGCTCGTGGTCGATCGCTTCCGCGAACAAGGCGTCATCTTCGTCGACGACGTGAACGACGTCCCGGCCGGGGCGCCGTTGATGCTCTCCGCGCACGGCAGCGCCCCCGACGTAGTCGAGACGGCCCGGGCGAACAGCCGGTACGTCGTGAATGCGGTGTGCCCACTCGTCACCAAGGTCCACCACGAGGCCAAGGTCCGCGCTCGCAAGGGCTTCACCATCCTCTACGTAGGCCATGCCGGCCACGACGAAGCGGTGGGCACCCTCGCAGTCGCGCCCGAGTCGATCCAGCTCGTCGAGCGCGACTCCGACCTCGACGCGGCCGCCGCCAACGTGGTCGACCCGACCCGGGTCGCCGTGCTCGCGCAGACCACCCTCGCCCAGAACGAATGGGCCGGCGTGGTCGAGCGCACGCGTGAACGCTTCCCCGAGGTCTGGACCGCGTCCCGCAACGACCTCTGTTTCGCGACAACCAACCGCCAGGACGCGCTCACCGACATCGCCAAGCGCGCCGACGCGGTCGTCGTGATCGGCAGCGCCAACTCGTCGAACACCATCGCGTTGACGAAAGTCGCACGCGAGGCGGGATGCCCCACGGTGCTGCGTGTCGACGGTCCCGACGAGATCGACGCCGATCTGTTGCAGGGCGCCCGCATCGTTGGCGTCACCGCAGGCGCGAGCGCGCCCGAAGAACTGGTCGAATCGGTGATCGCCCGGCTCGCGCCGCGTCAGGGCGTCGAAGTCGTGCGCATGACCGACGAGGACGAGTACTTCCCCCCGCCCCGGGAACTGCGCGAGCTGATCCCCGCACTCGACGCGATCGCGGCGCTGATGCTCGGCGGCAACGTCACCGCGGTGCGGGCCGCCGGCGGCCCGTTCGCCGACGACCGAACGCTCGACGCGTCGAACGTCCTTGCCGCCCTCGGCGACTGACGACGACCGACGGCTACTGCGGGCGCGGGCCGTCGCGCAGATCGCTCGCCTCGTCGAACACCACTTGGAGCGCGTCGTGCAGCCGCGCGGACAGCGCGTCGACCTGCTCGCGCGGCACCACGCCTCTCTCTCGGTCCGGGCCGACGATCGGATCTCCGACCACCATCACCACCCGCCGGAATCGCGGCAGCTTGATCCTGTAGCCCCGGATGATCTCCTCGGTGCCGGCCAGGCCGACGGGAACGATCGGGACGCCTGCCCGCAGCGCGAGGTACGCGGCGCCGGGCTGCAACGACGAGATCTTCGGACCCCGTTGGCGCGTCCCCTCGGGGTACACGAGCAACACGTCGCCACCTCGGAGCATCGCGATCGAATCGCGCAGCGCCTTGCGATCGGTACCGTCCCGCGCCACCGCGAAACCTCCGAGGCGCCGGAAGAACCAGCCCGCGACCGGGATGCGGAACAGCGACGCCTTGCCCATGTAGCGCAGGGGCCGGCGCGACAGCCACGCCGCGAACGGGATGTCCATCATCGAGCGATGCGACGGCGCGAGCACGTAGCCGCCGGCCTTCGGCAGCTTGTCACGACCTTCCATGCGCACCCGGTACGCGGCCGAGGATCCTCCACCGACGAGGAGGCGAATCGTGTCGTAGAACAGCATCAGCGGGCCTCCGCGGTTCGAACGCACAACACGACTTCGGTGATAACGGTGTCGATGTCGAGATGGGTCGAGTCGATGACGAGGGCATCGTCGGCGGCCCGCAACGGCGACACCGCACGACCGGAGTCGATCGCGTCACGGCGATCGAGCGCGGCCTGGACGTCCGCGACCGCGACGGTCCGGTCCGCCGCCACCTCGTCGCGCTGGCGCCGACGGGCGCGTTCCTCCTCGCTCGCAACCAAGAAGACCTTCACGGTCGCGTCGGGGAAGACGACCGTGCCGATGTCACGTCCTTCGACGACCCCGCCGCGATGACGCGCGACCCAGTCCCGTTGCCGGGCGACGAGGATCTCCCGCACCAGCGCGTGAGCCGACACGACCGAGACCGCGCCGGTCACGTCCGGTCCTCGGATCTGCGCGCTGACGTCGCGCCCGTTGAGCGTCGTCACACCATTTTCGACCGTGATCACACTCGCGTCCGCGACCCGCGTCGCCGCGATCGCGTCGTCGAGCGCGATCTCGGCTTCGAGCCCGGCGAGGGTGACCGCGCGGTACATCGCGCCGGTGTCGAGCACCCGCAACCCGAGCGCGCGGGCCACACCGCGGGCAACCGTCGATTTGCCCGAGCCCGACGGACCATCGATCGCGACGATGATCGTCACGAGTCGTCCGTCCCGGTCAGGCGAGCAAGATCCTCCAGGAACTGTGGGTACGACGACGACACCGCACGCCAGGCCCGAACCGTTGAGTCGGCCGCCATCGCGTTGGCGGCAACCGCCATCGCCATCGCGATGCGATGGTCGCCGTGGCTGTCGAACACACCTGGTTCGGCCCGGCCGCCGCGGATGCTGAGGCCGTCGTCTCGGGCCTCCACCCCCACGCCGAGCTTGCCCAGCTCCGCATGCAACGTCCCGATGCGGTTGCTCTCCTTGACCACGAGCTCGGCCGCGTCGCGCACGTCGGTCAGGCCCTCGGCGAACGCGGCTGCGACCGCGAGCGCCGGGATCTCGTCGATCACGTTGGGGATCTCGGCGCCCTCGATCGTGGTGCCGTGCAGCTCCGACGACCGGACCCGCAACTCGCCCGTCGGTTCGCCGCACGACTCCCCTGTCGGCGTGAGCTCGATGTCGGCGCCCATGCGTTTCATCACTGTGACGAAACCCGTGCGGGTCGGGTTGCACGACACGCCCTCGAGCACGAGGTCGGAACCGGGTGTGATCGCGGCGGCCACGGCGAAGAAGGCGGCCGACGAAGGGTCCCCGGGAACTTCCAGATCGAACCGCGTCGGCGCGCCCGCACCGATGCGCACCGAGAGTCCGTCGACCGTCACCGGCACGCCGAGCGCGGCGAGCATGCGTTCCGTGTGGTCACGGCTGATGCCCGGCGACACGACTTCGGTCGTCGCGTCGGCCTGCATGCCCGCGAGCAGCACGGCCGACTTCACCTGGGCGCTCGCAACCGGCAACTCGTAGCGAACGCCCCGCAACGCGCCGCCCCGGAGAACGAGCGGGGCCCGCGTGGCGCCGTCGCGTCCGTCGATGGTCGCACCCATGGCGCGCAACGGTTCGACGATCCGACTCATCGGACGCGAGCGCAGCGACGCGTCGCCGCTGAGCACGGAGAGAAACCCGCGTCCGGAGAGCACACCCGCGATGACCCGCATCGTCGTACCACTGTTCGCGCAGTCGAGGATGTCATCCGCCTCCGCGAACGCGTCGATGCCCGAGCCCCGCACCGAAACCGCTCGCTCACCGTCGAACGCGATCGACACGCCGAGTTGCGCGAGCACGCGCGCCGTCGCCCGCACGTCGGCGCCGGTCGCGAGGTTCGTGATCACGCTGGTACCGTCGGCGAGCGCCGCGAACAACAACGCCCGGTGCGAGATCGACTTGTCGCCCGGGATCCGCAGGCGCCCGCGCAGGGGTCGGGCGCCCCCGAGGGTGACGAGGTCGGGCATATCGCCCGCGCTCACGCGATGTCCTCGCGGTTCGACGCATAGCCGAGATCGCTCAGGCCCGACGCGAACGCCGCCGCGTCGTCGGCGACCACGATGACGACGAGCACACCCTGGCCGCCTTCCTTCGAGTGCGCGATCTCGAGGTCGACGAGGTTGACCCCGATCCGGCTCGCCAGGGTCGTCACCTCCGCGATCACACCCGGCTTGTCGGGCACGACGATGCGCAGCTCCGCGAGCTTGGTCGCCATTGAGATCCCGACGGGGAGGTTCCGGCGCCCGGTCCGGGCCCGGTCCAGCAGCGCTTTGAGCGCATCGCGGTCCCCGGCCGCGACGAGATCACGGGCGTGCTGCAAACCGAGCAGGTAGGCGTCGAGCGCGCCGAGCACCGCGTCGCGGTTCGAGGTGAGGATGTCGAGCCAAATGGTCGACTGGCTCGCGGCGATCCGGGTCATGTCGCGGAATCCGCCCGCAGCGAGGCGCAGCAGCGCCCGGTGTTGAGCTTCGTGCGTGGTCGCCACGTCCATGAGCGTCGACGCCGCGAGCTGGGGCACATGACTCACGAACGCGACGAGCACATCGTGATCGTCGGGCGTCACCGCCACCACTTCGGCCTTCATCTCCCGCAACAGCCCGCTCAGCGTCGCGTACGAGTCGTCCGGGGTGGTCGGGGTCGGGGTCACGACCCACGCCGCGCCGACGAAGAGGTCGGGCCGCGCGCCGTCGATCCCGTCCTGCTCGGAGCCGGCCATCGGATGGCCGCCGATGAAACGGTGCACGAGGTCCGGGCGACGGCGTTCCACCTCGCCCACAACCGCACCCTTGACCGATCCGACGTCGCTGACGAGGGGCACACCCGCATCGAGCAGGTCGGCCACCGCGTCGGCGATCGCGCCGACCGGAAGCGCCACGAATGCGATGTCGACGCCCTCCGCCGCGCTCGCGATGTCGTCTGCCACGATCGAGACCGCGCCGATCTCGGCCGCGCGCTCCAGCCGGGCCCGATCGGAATCGAAACCGACGACCTCGTGTCCGAGCGCGGCGAGCGCGAGCCCGATCGAGCCACCGATGAGGCCCGTCCCGATGACGGCGGCGCGCACGGCTACTCGGGCAGGTCGTCGCGGAGGGTACGAGCGCCCTCGAGGTACACGTGATGCAGATCGCCCCGGCTCTGCTCGCCGTAGAAGTGCATCATCACGCGAATGGTCTGCTTCATCCCGTGGGCGATGCCGAGCTCGCGGGCGCACAGCAGCGGGACGTCGCCGAGGCCCAGCGCCCGGGCCGCAGTGGCCGGGAACTCGCCGGTGAGGTCATCCGTCGCAGTGAAGATGATGCTGACGAGGTCGTCATGCGAGATCGAGTTGCGTTCGAGCATCGCGGTCACGAGCGCCTGCGTCTTGGCGTCGATATCGGCCTTGGTGTCCTCGGCGAACGTGGTCGCGCCGCGCAGCGCCAGCAATCTCACGGGTCGCCACGTTACTCGGGCGCGTCGCCGGAGCTGTCGAGCCCGGCGCCGTACAGGGCCCGCACCTCGTCTTTCGTGAGCTCGCGCCACTCGCCCGGCCCGAGATGCGCGTCGCGCAGCGGTCCGATGCGTGTGCGGGCGAGCCGCACCACGGGATGGCCGACCGAGGCGCACATGCGCCGCACCATGCGCTTACGCCCCTCTTTCACGACGATCGACAGCGCAGTCGTTCCCGCGGCCGACGTCTGCATGATCTTGGCCCGCGCGGGGAGGGTCCGACCGTCGTCGAGCTCTACTCCTTCCCGCAGCGTGCGCAACGCAGCGGGCGACGGCTTGCCTTCGACCTCGACGAAATACTCCTTCTCCACGCCGTGACTCGGATGCGTCAACAGCTGGGTGAGATCACCGTCGTTGGTCAACAGGAGAAGACCTTCGGTGTCGAGATCGAGCCGACCCACAGGAAACACCCGGGGCTCGCCCGGGACGAGATCGAGCACGGTCGGTCGATCGTGCGTGTCGTGCACGGTGGTCACGTAGCCCGCGGGCTTGTTGAGCAACCAGTGCACGAGATCGAGGTCGACGATGACGGGGACGCCGTCGACCGCGATCCGATCGGCGCCGGGATCCACGCGCCGGCCGAGCACCGCCGGCTCGCCGTTCACCGTCACCCGGCCGTCGGCGATCAGCATCTCGTTCGTCCGCCGGGATCCGAACCCCGCACGCGCGAGAACCTTCTGCAGCCGCTCACCCTCGGCTTCCACCGGGCTACAGCTCGGTCGTGACGTCGACCGTGGCTTCGTCTACCTCGACGACCTCGACGACCGCGGCCGCTTCGTCGCGGTCTTCGGCGACCGCGTCGCTCGACGATCCTGCGGCCGAGAGCAGCAGCCCGCGCTCCAACGCTTCCACCACCGACGACTCCGGGACGAAGTCGGCCAGCGCGGGGAGGTCGGCCAGCGAGTTCAGGCCGAGTCGTTCGAGGAACAACCGCGAGGTCGCGAACATCGACGGGTTGCCGGGAGTCGGGTCGTGGCCGATCTCGTCGACGTAGCCGCGTGCGACCAGTGTCTTCAACGTCGCGTCGACGTTGACCCCACGGATCGCCGACAGCTGGGCCCGGGAGACGGGCTGCTTGTAGGCGATGATCGCGAGCGTCTCCAGCGCGGGCCCCGAGAGCCGCGCGGTCTGGCCGTCGAGGACGAACTTCTCGACGTACGCGTACGCGTCGGGGTGGGTCTGGAACCGGTAGCCGCCCGCGACCCGGGCGAGCTGGAACCCGCGGCCCTGCGCTTCGTACTCGGCCGCGAGCTGCGCGCAGAGCTCGTCGATCGCCTCGACCGACATCTCCAGCAGTTGCGCCATCACGGTCGGGTGCACGGGCTCGGTCGCCGCGAGCACGATCGCCTCGACGGCCCGGCGCACTTCGACATCGACCGTCACGTCGGAATCCGTCACACCTGCTCCTGCACCCGGGCTTCGTACGCGATCACGAGGTCTTCGGATTCGTCATCCGCGTCGTCGGCGTAGTCGTCTACTTCTCGGTCGACTTCCGGCCGCGGTTCGTCGCCCCACTCCTCGAGCGAAGAGAGGTCGAGCGCGACGCGTTCACCGGCCGCGAGCGGGCGCACCATCAGGTCGCCGAAGCTCTCGACCTGCTCGAGATCCACGACGCCTTGCTTGAACAACTCGAGCACCGCCAAGAACCGCACGATGACTTCGAGCTTCTCCTGCACTCCGTAGGTCAATTCCCGGAAGTGCATGGCGCCGCGCTCGGGCAACAGTGCGAGCACCGTGTCGATCGCGTCGCGCACGCTCGCGCGGATCGGCGCGATGTGCGTGGTCTGGACCTCTTCGACGACCTTGGGCGTCAATCCCCGGCGGGCCGCGGCGAGCAGTGCCTCGAGCGCGACCCGTTCGAGCGGGTCCGGCGCGAGGGAGCGGAACGGCTCCTCGGGCCCGGCCGTCCGTGCGATCGATCGGCTCGCGGTCTGCAGCTGCTCGCTCATCACGCGCGCGGCGTCCTGGAACGTCTTGCACTCGAGGAGCCGGGCCAGGAGCAGGTCGCGCTCCTCGAATCGCATCAGCTCCTCGTCGAGATCGACGTCTTCGCGTCCGGGCAACAGGCGGCGGGCCTTCAGCTCGACGAGCGTGGCCGCGATGAGCAGGAACTCGGTCGCCACGTCGAGATCGACGCGCTCCATGTGCTCGACCTCGGCACAGAAGACGTCGACGATGTGCGCGAGCGAGATCTCCCAGAGATCGACCTCTTCTTTCAAGATGAGGTGCAAGAGGAGGTCGAACGGGCCCTCGAAGACTGGTGTCGAGACCGCATACGGCACGGTGCCAGGATACCCGCGCCGAATAACAGCGATGTGGTCCAACCCGCCCACCTGCCGATATGACCGAATGCCGCCCGAGGCCCGGGGCGGCGGCCGGTAACGTGACCGCCCATGGCGAGGGTCTTCTCCGGCATCAAGCCGACCGGCGATATGCATCTGGGCAACTTCCTCGGGGCCGTCCGCCGGTGGACCGACACCCAGCCCGAAGCCGGGTCCGATGCCGCCCGGGACCACGAGGCGATCTTCTGCGTGGTCGACCTGCACGCGATCACGATGCCGTGGGACGCGGGCAAGCTCACGCTCGCGACCCGCAACCTCGCGACGTTGCTCGCCGCCGCGGGGCTGGGTGAGGATCGCTCGCTCCTCTTCGTGCAGAGCCACGTACGCGCCCACGCCGAGCTGACCTGGATCCTCAACTGCGTGGCCTCGTTCGGCGAGCTGCGGCGGATGACCCAGTTCAAGGACAAGACCGCCAAACAGGGCGAATCCGGCGTCGAGTCGGCGAGCGCCGGGTTCTTCGACTACCCGGTGCTGATGGCCTCCGACATCCTCGTGTACGACACGGCCGAGGTACCGGTGGGCGACGACCAACGCCAGCACGTCGAGCTCGCGCGCGACATCGCGATCCGGTTCAACGGCCGGTTCGGGGAGACGTTCGTCGTCCCGGAGGCGACGTTCCCGACGATCGGTGCGCGCGTGATGGATCTGCAACACCCCGAAAACAAAATGTCGAAGTCGGAAGACTCTCCCCAGGGAACGATCCTCGTGCTCGATCCGCCCAAGACGATCGAGAAGAAGATCAAGTCCGCCGTCACCGACTCCGGCACCGAGATCCGTCACGACCGCGAGAACAAGCCCGGCGTCTCGAACCTCATCGAGATCTACGGCGCGGTGACCGGCCTCAGTCCCGCGCAGGTCGAAAAGGAGTTCGACGGACAGCAGTACGGGGTGTTCAAGGTCACGGTCGCCGACGCAGTCGTCGAGTTCCTCCGTCCCGTGCAGACGCGCTTCGCGAAGCTCGCGGCCGACCCCGCCGAGATCGACCTCCGTCTCGCCCGCGGCGCCGACGCGGCCGAGGCGATCGCCGATCCGGTTCTCGCCCGTGCATCACGCGCCGCGGGCCTGCTCCCCCGCCCGCGCGGCTGACCCGGTCGCGTCAGCCGCGGCGCTTGCGTGGGTGCTTGCACCGAAATTTGGGACGGCTCCGGCCTGCGGCCGGAGCCGTTATTTCTTGACCGGTTTCCAGGGGGCGGGTTTCGCGAGATCAGCCGGGCAGTCGTACCTTCCGTTCAGCTCGCCGAGGTCACGGCCGGAAAGGAGCAGCCGGCTCACCGTCCCCCCGCCCGAGGCGCCCTGCATCACGACGGCCTGCGAGCTGCAGAACTTTACGTTGACGCCGACCCCGATGCCGGCCGCCGACAGATCCGACTCACTCAGCTGCGGGTACGCGTTCGTCGCCGTGTACTGCCCGTTGAAGTAGCGCCGGGCGGTGCCGAGATCGGGGTCGGTGCTCACGCTGTCGACCTTGCCCCGCACGTGGGAGATCCAGCCGTTGACGGTGCCCGACACCCCGCCGGGCCGTTGCGACGCCCAGTAGGTCCAGGTTCCCAAGCCGACGACGAGGAACACCAGGAATACGGCCCGGCCGCGCAGCCGGCGCCGGCGGCGGCGCTTCGGAGCTGAACCAGCCCCGCCGAGCCCATCGCGCCCTGGGATGGCGTGCGTGTTCGCCGCATCGGCGTAGGCGTCCCCACCGATCTTCACGAAATACGACTCGGTGGGCGGGCGCACGTTTCGTGTATCGGCGCGTTTCGCGCCGGAGTTCACTCCTGGCCGGGTTCTCCGTCGGCGACGGCGAGGATCTCGCAGACCTCGGGAGGGATTCCGCTCGCCGGCCACAGCTCGCGCCGGTGGTGCGCCGCGGCCCACGACACGGCTTCCGTGCGGGCTCCGGCCGCGCGCAGGCGGGCCGATCCCAACTCGTCGTGGTTCACATATCCCCCCAAAGCACCCGGCCAGGCGCGCGCTCGGCCGGGACCGGCCATCGTCGCCATCACCGTTGCCCCGACGCGCCGCACCACCCCGAAGCCGGTGTCGGCCTTCCCGACGTCGTGGAGCAGCGCGGCCGCGATGTACGCGGGGTCCGCGTTCGGACCGAGACCGGCCGCGGCGGCGCGACCGGTCGCGACCGACTCGGCCCGATCGGCCGGGCCGAGCCGCTCCCAGCACGACCACTCCTCGGGGCGCAGCGTGGTGGCGACGAACGCGCGATCTTCGTCGGTGAGCGGCCGCGGCCGCACCGACGTGAGGAACCGGCGGACGAGATGACCTCTCCGTGTCACCGGAAGATGAAACGGTCGAGGTGGTCGAGGAACGGCTGGAAGAGATGGCCGAGGATGTTCGTGCGCCACGCGAGCAAGAACAGCACGACGATGCCGTAGGGCCGGAACCGGTCCCACGTGGGCAACCAGTCGCGCGGCAACACCCGCTCGATGAGCGACGCACCGTCGAGGGGCGGGATCGGCAGGAAGTTGAAGAGCCCGAGGAAGATGTTGACCTCTGCAAACAGGTACGGGATCAGCACCCGCAGTGGCAGGTCCCGGAGGTAGAAGAAGCCGGCCCCGTGCGCGTCGAACTGCGTGCGTGCGAATACCGCCGCGAGCGCGGCCAATCCGAAGTTCGTGCACGGGCCCGCGAGCGAGACCACCAGCATGTCCCGGCGCCCGTGGCGGAGACGGGCGGGGTTGACGGGTACCGGTTTGGCCCAACCGATAACCGGGACGTGCGTGAGCGCGCCGAGCACGGGCAGGACCACGGATCCGAACGGATCGATGTGTGGGATCGGGTTGAGCGTGAGACGCCCCGCGTCCTTGGCCGTGTGGTCACCGAGGAAGAACGCAACGACGCCGTGGCTGATTTCGTGCAGGATGATCGCGACGATTAAGCCGGCAAAGAAGATGACGGTGACGCTGTCGACGTGCACGAAGGAACGGCGTCAGCGGCGCTTGGAGGCGCACGCGATGCACAAGCGCGCGGCCGGAACCGCCTCGAGCCGGTCGGCGCCGATGTCGTCGCCGCACGACTCGCACTGCCCGTAGTTGTCGGCCTCGATCTTGGTCAACGCGTCGTCGATGTCGAGGAGCGTCTCCCGGAGCGTGCCTTCGAGCGCGTCGACCTCGCCCCGCTCGGCGGTCACCTGGCCGGAGTCGGCGAACCCGTCGTCGTAGGAACCGCGATCGACCCCCAGCGCCCGGAGCTCGCCTTTGACCCGTTCCTGCTCGGCGGTCAGCAGCGCCCGCTGATTCGCGTGGGTCGTCTCGGGCATAGGCGGATCCTACCTCCGCCCCGGCCGTTCACCGGGCGACGCGTTGCCCGTCTGCCGTGCCTTCGTCCACCCGTTCGCCCGAACTCGGGCCCGCGATGTGCGCCCGGGGATGGGCGGCGTCGTACGCGGCCCGGAGCCGCTCGGGCGAGACCTTCGTGTACACCTGCGTGGTCGAGATGCTGGCGTGGCCGAGCAGCTCCTGCACCACCCGCAGGTCGGCGCCGTGGTCGAGCATGTGGGTCGCGCACGAGTGCCGCAACACGTGCGGGGAGAGCTGCGAGTCGAGTCCCACCCGTTGTCCCGCCCGGCGCACGATCGTCCAGCACGACTGGCGCGACAGCCGCCCGCCCTGGGAGTTGAGCAGCACCGCGTCGCCGGCGCCCACCGCCCGGCGCGACCGCGCGCCCCGGAGCGCGAGCCGCCCGTCTCGCAGGTACGCCTCGACCGCGACCCGCGCGCCCCGGCCGACCGGCACCACGCGCTCCTTCGAGCCCTTGCCGAGCACGCGCATCGTGGCGTCTTCGAGATCGAGATCTTGGAGGTCGAGGCCGACCGCCTCGCTGATCCGGATGCCGGTGCCGTAGAGCAGTTCGAGGAGGGCGCGGTCGCGTTGCGCGAGTGGGTCGTCGCCGATGACTGCGTGCAGCAACAGCTCGACCTCGGCCTCGTCGAGCGCCTTCGGGATCCCGGCCGGCACCGGCGGCGCGCCGACCTCCTCACTCGGATCGCGCTCGACGAATCCTTCCCGGGCACAGAACCGGTGGAACGACCGCACCGCCACGACCCCGCGCGCGACCGACGACGCTGCGAGCACGCGTCGGCCGTCGGCGTCGACCAGGGTCTCCAGGTGACGCACGTACGCGTGGACGACGTCTTCGCGGATCGACGCGGGATCCGTCTCGCCCCGGGCCCGCAGGAACGCGGCGTAGCGCCGCAGGTCGCGGCGATACGCAGCCAGCGAATTGAGCGCGAGTCCGCGCTCCACCACCAACCAGTCGTCGTGCTCGGCCAAGAGCTTGCCCAGCTCATCGGGGCCCGTACTCGTTGCCGCACTCGTGCCCGCCGGGTTGCGCCGGGCCGTCACCTCACGTCCCGAGCGCGGGCGCGGTCTCGACGATGGGGAGCTTGGGCAGACGACCGTCGGCCCGCTCGAGCGCGGACTTCACGAACGCGGCGAACAACGGGTGGGGCCGGTTCGGGCGGCTCTTGAACTCGGGGTGCGCCTGGGTCGCGACGAAGAACGGGTGCATCGTGCGGGGAAGCTCGATGAACTCGACCAGGAGGTCGTCGGGTGACGTGCCCGACAGCACCAGGCCGTGCTCCTCGAAAATCTGGCGGTACCGGTTGTTCAGCTCGTACCGGTGGCGGTGCCGTTCGTACACGACCTCTTCGCCGTAGATCTCTCGCGCCACGCTCCCGGCCAACAGCTTGGCCGGGTAGGCCCCGAGCCGCATGGTGCCGCCCATGTCGACGACGGCCTTCTGCTCGTCCATCAGGTCGATGACCGGATGGGGCGTGCCCGGGTCGAACTCCGAGCTGTTCGCATTCTCCAACAAGCAGACGTCGCGGGCGAACTCGATCACCGCGCAGTGCAGGCCGAGGCACAGGCCGAGGAACGGGATGCCGTTCTGGCGCGCGTACCCCGCGGCCTCGATCTTGCCCGGGATGCCGCGCATACCGAATCCGCCGGGCACGACGATGCCGTCGAGATCGTGCAGCCGGCTGTCGGCCAACAGCCCTTCTGCATCGTCGGCGGCGATCCAGTCGATGAGCACGTTGGCGCCGCACGCGTAGCCGCCGTGCTTCAGCGCTTCGACCACCGAGAGGTACGCGTCGGGCAGGTTGATGTACTTGCCCACGAGCCCGATGTGCACGTCGTCCTGGGCGGCGCGCACGCGGTTGACGAGCGTCGTCCATTCGGTCAGGTCGGCTTCGTGCTGATCGAGGTGCAACATCTTGCACACGTAGTCGTCGAGGCCCTCGTCGTGCAGGACGAGGGGGATCTCGTAGAGGATGTCGGCGTCGACCGCGGTCACGATGCCCGCCTCGGGCACGTCGCAGAGCTGAGAGATCTTCTCTTTCAGCCGCTTCGAGATCGGGCGGTCGCTCCGGCACACGATCGCGTCGGGCTGGATGCCCCGGCCCCGCAGCTCGGTGACGGAGTGCTGGGTCGGTTTGGTCTTCTGCTCGCCTGACGGCCCGATGTACGGCACGAGGGTGACGTGCAGGTAGAAGACGTTCTCACGCCCGACGTCCTTGCGGAACTGCCGTATCGCTTCCAGGAACGGCAGGATCTCGATGTCGCCGACGGTGCCGCCGACCTCGGTGATCACGACGTCGACGTCGTCGCTCGCGAGCGCGAGGATCCGCTGCTTGATCTCGTTGGTGATATGCGGAATCACCTGCACGGTCTCGCCGAGGTACTCGCCCCGGCGCTCCTTGGCCAGCACCGACTGGTAGATCGAGCCCGTCGTCGCGTTCGAACGCCGGGTGAGCGGGACGTCGACGAAACGCTCGTAGTGACCAAGGTCGAGGTCGGTCTCACCCTTGTCGTCGGTGACGAACACCTCGCCGTGCTGAAAAGGGTTCATCGTGCCGGGATCGACGTTGATGTAGGGGTCGAGCTTTTGCATCGTGACCTTGAGGCCACGACTCTTCAGCAGCCGCCCGAGGGACGACGCCGTGAGCCCCTTACCGAGGCTGGATGCAACACCACCGGTCACGAAGACGTGCTTGGCCAACGCGTATGCCCCTTCGGAAGACGCCCGACACCGCCACGGCGACGGTAGCACCCGACTGTGACATTTATGGTGATCGAGTTCCCGCCCCGGGAACCTCGCGCGTGCACCTCGACGAACGTGGGGCGATCACGCTCCGCGACCCAACCGGTCGAGCATCCGCAGCACCGTCACCCGATCGATCACCCGGCTGAACGACACGAATTCGCTGGTGAGCGTGAACGCCGCGAGCACCACCAGCACGATCGCGCGAGTCGACGACGAGCACTCGAGCACGATGGCGAGACCGAGCACTGCGCCGATCACGTTCGAGCCCGCGTCGCCGATCATCAGGCGTTCCCGCAGGTCGTCGGCGAGCAGACCCGTGAACGCGCCGATGACCGGTGCGATCGCGACGCCGACCGGGTCGTTGCGCGCGAGGAGCGCGATCGGCGCCCACGCAAGCAGCCCGATCTTGATCGCGCGCCCGGGCGCGCGGTCGAAAAGATTCGAGAGATTCGCGGCCAGCGCCACCAACAGCGCGTCGGCCACGACTGTTGCACCGGAGACCCCTGCAGCCGATCCGATCGGGCTCGCGCGCACGAGCACGACGGCCAGCGCGCACCCGCCAACGATCTTCACGGTCCCCGTCGTCACCCGGCCGTGCGCGAGGGCGCCCAGGTGCCCGCGGAATCCCGAGTCGGCCTGGGTACCGAACACGTCGTCGAAGAGACCGAGGAAGCCGAAGCCCATGCAGGCGAACAGCACGAGCAGGCGGGTTCCCCCGCTCGAGGCGTCGCCGACACCGAACGCGCCGAACAGCGACCGCCCGGCCTCGACGAGCACGACCGCGAAGACCGCGAGCGTGCCGATGCCGTTCGTGATCACGCGCCCGCGGTGGTTGGGCCGGTCGAGCGCCGGTACCTGCATCAGCTGGTGGCCGGCCACGACGAGCAGGCGCACAGTGAACAGTCCGACCACGAACCCGAGCAGCACGCTCATGCCATCACTCGCACGGCACGATCATGACGGAATCGGCGGCACGACTTCGCTCGCACCCTCGCCGTAGCCGTAGTGACCGACGATCCCGTCGGCGACCTGCTCGAGCGAGATCACGGCCGTGACGGTGCCCTGGAGGAGCTCGCCGTCGTCGAGCGTCGTGACCTGCTTGGCGAGCGAAGGATTGCTCCGCACCGGCCCGATCGACGCACCCCGCTCGGCGGTTTTCCCGTTCTTGGCCGGCTTGGGGTCGTAGACCTCCCCCACCACCGTCGGTACCTTCGCGGCGACGAACGGAGCGACCAGATCGACCATGGTGGCGGTGGTCAGGAGATGGCTGTCGGGACCGGTCAGGTACAGGACGCGCGCGGGGTGCTCCGGAAACGCGGTGAGGGCCGCCTTCTTACCGTCGGTGAAATCGAGGAAGCCCGCCGACCGCAGTGGTTCCACGACGTCGCGTCGGGCCTTCGCGCCGGTCAGCTGTGGTTCGGCCAGCCGGGTCGCGAGCGCACGCAACGCCGCGATCCGCGACGCGGGCGCGGGTCCCGTCACGTGCGCGGCGGTCTGCAACGCGACGAGGTCCTTGGCCGAGGAGAGCTCCCACTTGTCATCGAGCCACAACACGCCGGGCACGTCGGCGCCCGCCGCTTTCAACTGCGCCAGCAGCGCGTTGACCGCACCCGTGTCGATCCCCTTCTCTGCGATGATCGCGACGGGTGCGGAGATGAGCCGCTGCTGCACCGAGTACGCCGACGACTTCTTCAAGAAGTCGTTCAGTTGCGACAACCGGTCCTTGAGCTGACTGTTGTCGCTCTTGATCTGGTTCGACTCGTGCGAGACGCTGCTGATCTCGCGGTCGAGACGATCGACGATGACCTGATCGACCACGGTCGAACCGACGAGGATGCCGAGCCCGAGCGCGAGGAACACCGCGATGAGAGAGACCAGATGAAACCGAAAGTTGATCATCGTCAGAACCAGCCGCGCACCCGCGACCACGAATCGTCGAACATCAGGCGGAAACCGTCGAGGAAGACGCGCAGCGAGTGCGATGCGTACACCATCGCCACCATCGCCGCGATGGCGGACACGACGAGCAGCACCATGTCGCGCCGCCGGATCCGACCGCGGTAGAGCCGGCTGACGCCTTTGGCGTCGACGAGTATCGGACCGAGCCGGAGCCGGGTCAGGAATGTCGAGGCCATGCCCCGGCGACCCTTGTCGAGAAACTCGACCATCGTGGCGTGGGTGCCCACCGCGACGATGAGCTCGGCGCCCGCCTCGAACGCGAGGAGCAGCGCCGCGTCTTCGCTCGTGCCTTCGGCGACGAAGCACTCGAACGGGACGCCCGCGGCTTCGAGTCGCTCGCGGCCCGGTGCTCTTCCGTCGGGATGCACGTGATGGATCAGCTCCGCGCCGCAGTGCAGCGCGACGGGCGAGAGCGAGTCGAAGTCGCCGATGATGATGTCGGGGGTCCGCCCGTGATCGATGAGGGCGTCGGCGCCGCCGTCGACACCGATCAGTACAGGTCTGTATTCCCGAATGTACGCGCGCAACGCCCGGAGGTCGCTCTCGTAGTCGAGACCGCGCACCACCACCAGCGCCTGGCGGCCCCGGATCTTGGTCGAGAGCGGTGGGAGCTGCAGCGGTTCGAACGTCTGCTCGGCTTCCTTGTCGATGTACTCAAGCGTGTTGCGCGCAAACGAGCGCAACTCGGTGCCGATGCACTGGCGCGCGTCCTCCATGCGCCGTTCGATCTCGTCGGCGGTGAGCAATTCGCCGGCGACGAGCTTCTCGCCGGCGCGCCAGAGCGCGTCGTCGCGCAGCTCGACGATCTCCCCGTCGTGGACGGTCTCCATCACGGAGCGGCCGACGGCGTCGAGCAACGGCACCTTCGCGGCGACGACCCGCTGCGGGCCTCCGTTGGGATAGCGCCCGGAGATCGACTGATCCGCGTTCACGATCGCGCCGACGCCGGCCGCGAGGAGGCTCTCGGCCGCGATGCGATCGAGGTCGCGGTGGTCGATCACCGCGATGTCGCCCTTGCCTATCCGGGCGGCAAGATCCTTGGTGCGGTATCCGACGCGCGCCACGCCTACGACGTGGAGCCGCGATCGATGCGACCGCGACCGGCGCCGCAACTTCACGCGGATCCCGCTCGCGCAACCGTGCGCAGCTCGCCCGAGCGGTCGACCAACTCCCGTGCGTGCCGGCGGGCGTGCGCGGATCCGCCCACGCCCGCAAGCATGCGCGAGATCTCGTTGACGCGGGCGTCGTCGAGGAGCAACGACGCGCCGGCGATGGTGCGACCGTCGATCTCGTCCTTGGCGACGAGCACGTGCGAGTCGGCGAACGCGGCGACCTGGGGAAGGTGGGTGACACACAACACCTGGTGATGACCGCCGAGCGTCGCGAGCGCGCGTCCGACCGCGGCGCCCGCCTCGCCCCCGATGCCGGCATCGACCTCGTCGAACACGAGGGTCGGGGGCGCCTCCGAGAGCACGAGCCGCAGCGCCAGCATCGTGCGCGACAACTCGCCGCCCGACGCAGCCTTGGCGAGCGGCCGGGCCGGCTCCCCCGGGTTCGGCGCAAGCAGGAACGTGATGTCGTCGGCGCCATCTTCCCCGATGCCGGAACTGGCTTCCCCGATGCCGGAACTGGCTTCCCCGATGCCGGAACTGGCTTCCCCGATCTCGGGGGCGGTCGCGATGCCGATGCTGAACGTCGCCGCCGGCAACGCGAGGTCACGCAGGTGCCCCGTCACCGCGTCGGCGAGCCGGGGCCCGGCCGCGCGCCGCGCCTTGGTCAATGACTTGGCCGCCCGCACGATCTCTTCCTGCGCGGCGCGTACGCCCGCGTCGAGCTTGGCCGCACGGGCGTCGTGTTGCTCCAACTCCTCGAGCCGCTCGCGCGTGCGCGCCGAGTACTCGACCACGTCGGCGAGCGTCGGTCCGTACTTGCGCTTGAGCTCGGCCAGCACGGCCCGGCGGGTCTGCACCTCCTGGAGCCGTTCCGGATCGGCGACGATCGATTCCGCCGTCGTCCGTACGTCGTGCGCCGCCTCTTGCATCTCGGCTTGGAGCAGTCGCAACCGCTGGGCCAGACCGTCGAATGGCTCACGTCCGTCGAGCGCGGCGACGGCGACGCCCACGGCGTCTTCGCCGGCGCCCTCGAGCGAGTCGTACGCCGTCGACAGCGCCTCGCGGTGGCCTTCGGCGTCGGCGAGCAATTCGGCTTCCTGCAGGAGCCGGGCGTCTTCGCCCCCGTCGGGGATGCCCGCCGCGCCGATCTCATCCACCTGGTAGCGCAACAGGTCGACCTCCCGAGCGCGCGCGCGCGCGTCGCCGCCGAGCGCGCCCAACTCCTCCGCGAGCCCGCGCGCCTTCTGCCGGGCCGCGCGCACCGAGGCCAGCGCGGCCTGCGCCTTCGCGCCCGCGAAGCGGTCGAGGAGCGCGCGCTGCTCCGCCGGCGCCAACAAGGACTGGTGCGCGTGCTGCCCGTGCAGGTCGACGAGCCTGCGCCCGCATTCCGCGAGCTCGGCGACGGTCGCGAGCCGCCCGTTCACGTACCCGCGCGAACGCCCGTCGGCCGGTATCACCCGGGCGAGCACGACCTCGTCGTCGCCGTCGACGAAACGACCTTCGACGCGCGCTTCGGTCGAGCCTTCCCGCACGAGCTGCGGGTCGGCCCGCCCACCGCAGAGCAGGTCGAGCGCGTCGACTATCAACGTCTTGCCCGCACCCGTTTCCCCGGTAATGACCATGAGACCCGTTCCGAGCGTCACCTGCAGTTCGGCGATAATCCCGAGGTTCTCGACGCGCAACTCCGACAGCATCCGATCACCGGTCCGGGAGCGCGAACTTGGTCTTCAGGATCTGATGGAAGTCGCGGGGCCGCACGCTGACGAGCCGCAACGGTTCGACCGCGACCCGGCACCGCACCCGGTCGCCCGAACAGAGCTCGCCGAGCTCACGGCCGTCGATCGTCAAGGCGACGTTGCGGCCGTTGCTCACGACGAACCCGAGCTCCTCGTGCTCGGCGAGCACGAGCGATCGGTCGAAGAGCATGTGGGGCGAGATCGGCGTGAGCGTGATGCAGCGCAGGGCGGGTGACACGATCGGACCGCCGGCCGAGAACGAGTACGCGGTGCTGCCCGTCGGCGTCGCGACGATGAGTCCGTCGGCCGCGTACGAGGTGAACGCGCTGCCATTGATCGAGACGTCGAGATAGATCAGGTGCCCGGTGCGCAGCTTCTCGACCACCGCTTCGTTCAGTGCGTACCAACTGCCGCGCACCGGCCCGGTCGAGGTGACCTCGACCTCGAGCATCGTGCGCTCGGAGACCTCGTACTCCCCGGCAATGAGCCGCGGCAGCCACCCCTCGAGCTCTTCGGGCTCGAGCTCGCTCAGGTAGCCGAGCATCCCGACGTTGACCCCGAGGAGCGGCACCGGCGACGGGGCCGGGTAGACGAGCTGAACGGCGTAGAGCATGGTGCCGTCGCCCCCGAGACAGATCGCGAGGTCGAGTCCGGGCGCGAACGATCCGGGCTCGGTCGCGTACGCCTCGAGCCCAGCCGCGGTTGCGAGCTCGGCCGGGACCCGGACTTCGACGTCCTGCTCTACCAACCACGTCGCGCTCCGTTGCGCAAGCTCGAGCGCGACCTGGCGCTCGCGGTGCGGGACGAGACCGACGCATCGAATCGGGCCGGCGGCCGGCGGTTTCGCGCTCACGTCGATGCCTGGTTCCGGGCCGCCTGGCGGACCGAGTCGTCGAGCGAGTCCGGGTGAACGGTGGCCGGGCCTCGACGCGCGTGCGCGAGGAACTCGACGTTTCCGTCGGCGCCCCGCAACGGCGACGGGGTGACCGCGACGACCCCGAGGCCGGTACGGTCGAGACCGTCGACCACCTCCCGCAGCACTGCCGCGTGCACGGCGGGATCACGCACAATGCCGCCGGTCCCGACCCGGGTCCGTCCCGCTTCGTACTGGGGCTTGACGAGCAGGACGAAGTCGGCGTCGTCCGCCGTCAGCGCGAGCAGCGTCGGCGCGACCGTCTGCAACGACACGAACGACAGGTCGGCGACGCACAGCGACGGTCTCGGATCGAGCGCGCCGGGGTCGACGTCGCGGACATTCACGCGCTCCATCACGGTCACGCGCTCGTCCTGGCGCAACGACCACGCGAGTTGCGAACGTCCGGCCTCGATCGCGTACACATGCGCCGCGCCGCGCTGCAAGAGACAGTCGGTGAAACCCCCGGTCGACGACCCGACGTCGACGGCCACCCGCGCGGTCACGTCGACGGCAAACGCGTCGAGGCCCTCGGCCAACTTGTGACCGCCGCGGGAGACGTACTTCGGCCCCTCGGCTGCGAGCACGGAGATGGCCTCGCCGCCATCGACCCGACGCGCCGCCGACGACGCGGGCGCGCCGCCCACGAGCACGAGTCCCGCATCGATGACTTCCGCGGCCCGGGACTGGCTCGGCACGAGGCCGCGCCGCACGAGCTCGACGTCGAGCCGTCGCCGCACGCGGGTGTCAGCCTGCCTTCGACGCCGTCGTCGGCGCCGCTTTCGTCGCGCCCGCCTTCTTGGCGACAGCCTTCTTCGCGGGCTTCTTCGCGGGCGCGCGCGTGGCGCTCACCTTCTTGGTCGGCGCGCTCTTCTTCGCACTGCCCTCGGCGCGGGCGACCCGCCGTTCGAGCGCGGTGATGTCGGCCTTGGTCGCGAGCCCGAGCGCACCGAGTTGGCGCCGGACCTCGTTCTGCACGACCTTGCGCAGGTCGTCGCTGCGACGGCGGCTCATGTCGAGTACCTCTTCGACCGCCGAGCTCATCTGGTCGCGGGCGAGGTGGCCCTGAGCGACGAGGTCGGAGACGATGGCGCGGGCCTGCGAGCGCCGCAGCTCCGTGTACTGCATACCGGTCGACAGCGCGCGCTTCCAGTCCGAGCTCTGAGGAATGGTAGGAAACTTCGGCGGCGTGATCTTGGGCGGCATGGCCGGGGCCTCTCCATGCGGGCACGCGGGTTCGCGAGCACGGCGGTCGATGGCCCAGCCTACGGCCTCAGCCCTGTTTCCCAGCGCGGTTACAGAGTCCGGGCCGTCGGTAGGGTCGAGCGGTGATCCCGATCCGAGACGAGAACCCCACCCGGCGGCGGGCCTTCGTCACGCTCCTGCTGATCATCGTCAACATCGCGATCTACTTCGGGATCCAATACCCCAAGCACGACGGCAACGCCCAGGCGCTGTTCGAGTACCGGTGGGCGGGAGTCCCCTGTGAGGTACGCACCGGCAAGCCCGTCGTCGTGGTACCGGCGGGGTCGGAGGCGTCGACGGCGTGCGTGATCCCGGCCGAGGGGATCTCGCAGCCGCAGCCCGCCTTCCCCCAAAAGAACGTCTGGCTCGCCGTGTTCTTCTCCATGTTCCTGCACGCGTCGATCCTGCACGTGCTCGGCAACATGCTGTTCCTGTGGATCTTCGGCAACAACGTCGAGGACCAGTTAGGACCGTTCTGGTTCCTCGCGCTCTATCTCGCCGGCGGCATCGTCGCGTCGCTCGTGCACGTGCTCGGCCATCTCGACTCGACGTCACCGTTCCTCGGCGCGTCCGGCGCGATCGCGGTGGTGATGGGCGCGTACATCGTCTGGTTCCCGCGCGCCCGCGTGCTCACGCTCGTACCGTTGCTGTTCATCTTCTTCCCGATCCGCCTGCCCGCGGTCATCGTGCTCGGGCTCTGGTTCGTGCTGCAGATCTTCACGCAGTCGTCGACGGGTATCGCAACACTCGCCCACATCGGCGGGTTCGTGTTCGGGATGTTCGTCGCGTTCGTGCTCGCGCGCCTAGCCGGGTTCCCCCGGTCTGTCCCCGCGCCCGGACCCGCGCGCTGAGAACGCGCGCACCAGCTGCGGCACGAGCGCAGCGAGGTCGGCCGCGACGAACGCGGGCGCAGGATCGGGCACCGGTTCCTCACCCGTGGGGCCCGCGATCCCCGACAACACCAACGCGAAGGGCACCCCGAGCGCGCTCGCGAACGCCCCGTCAGTCGACGGTCGATCACCAATCATCACGACGGGGTTCGTGTACCGCGCCCGCACGAGCTCGGCCATCGCAGGCTCCGGCTTCCCCGCCACCTCCGGCCGCCGCCCACCGGCGGTCTGTACCGCCGCCACCAGCGACCCCGCGCCCGGGAGCAGCCCGACGCTGCCCGGATAGGTCGGGTCGAGGTTGGTCGCGACGAAGCGGGCGCCGGTGCGTACGCCGTCGGCCGCGCGCCGCAGTCGCTCGAAGTCGAAGGTGCGATGCCAGCCCACGACGACCGCGGTCGCGGGTAGCTCGTCGACCGATTCGAACCCGTGCGCGGCGAGCGCCTCGACCACACCCGGGCCCGCGCACGCGAGCACCCGCTCGCCCCGGGCGTGGGTGGTGGCGAGCATCGCCGCGGCCGCCTGCGCGCTCGTGGCGACGTCGTCGGGATCGGCGTCGACGCCGGCCGCGGCGAGACGGGCCACATTCTCGGCCACCCGCCCGCTCGAATTGTTCGTCAAGAACACGACCCGGAGGCCGGCTTCGCGCAAGCGCTCGATCCCGGCCGCGGATCCGTCGATCGGCGTCTCGCCCCGCCACACCACTCCGTCCAGGTCGCAACACACGACCGGACGACTCTGCCCTTCCCCCGCACTCATGCCCACGCGCTCATGCCGACAAGCTACGGGCCCCCAGGTTTCGGTCCCGTAGCTCGTCGGTCAGGCGGGATCCGGGGACTCGGCCTCGATGACCCGCTCCAGCGCGGCCCGGTAGTCGGGGTTGTCGGGGCGCATGACGGTGGCGAGCCGGAGGTGTCCGCGCGCCTTGGCCCGGTCCCCCGCCTTCAACCGGCACAGCCCGACGCCGTACTGCGCGTAATCGTTCACCGGCTCGATATCGAGGGTGGCGATGAACTCCTGCTCCGCCGCAGCGTAACGCCCGGTCCGGTAGTACGCGCGCGCCAACGCCTCCCGCACCGAGCTCTTGGCCGGCTCGAGCTCACGGGCCTGCTCCAACGCGATCGCAGCCGCGTGCGCGTTGCCGTCGGAAAGAAGGCGCATGCCCTCGGAAAAGGCGGTGTACGCCTCGTAGCTTCCTGAAGCTGTCATGGGGTCGCCTCCTTGGCGGTTCCGGAGCTCTCCCGGTTCCGGGAGTTGCCTGTGGTACAACCGAAACGCATTCCCGAACATCCCCGGAACCCGGAGCGCCAACGTGGTCGACTTCTCGCCTTTCGCCGGCGTCCGGTACCGCGGCGCGTCCGCCGCGCTGGCGTCCCTAGTCGCACCACCCTACGACGTGATCGACGACGATCAGCGGGCAACGCTCGAGGCTGTGGACGAGCACAACTCGGTCCGGTTGATCCTCCCGCAGGACGAGGCCGTGGAGGGCGACCGGTACGCCCGCGCCGCCGCCACGTTCGAGCGGTGGACCGCGGAAGGCGTGCTCGTCCGGGATCCCGTGCCGCGTTTCTACGCGTACCGCATGGAGTTCACCGACCCCCAGGGCGTTCGCCGCCATACCCGGGGCGTGCTCGGGGCGTTGACCCTGCCCGAGCCGGGCGACGACGACGTCCTCCCCCACGAGCGCACGCTGCCGAAGGCGAAGTCGGATCGGCTCGCACTGCTCCGGGCGATGCGGGTCAACGTCGACCCGATCTGGGGACTCTCGCTCGGGAGCGGGCTCACTCCCCTGCTCGCCCGGGCCACACCGCTCGTGCAGTGCCTGGATTCCGAAGGCGTGTACCACGAGATCGCGGCGATCGACGACCCGAAAGCGATCGCGGGGATCCGCCGCGTCGTCGGGAGCGCTCCCCTCGTGCTCGCCGACGGGCATCACCGCTTCGAGACGGCGCTCAACTACCGCAACGAGATCCGCCAGCGTTGCGACGACCCGGAAGGTGCGGCCGCGATCATGACGTTCGTGGTCGAGCTCGACGACGACGAGCTCTGCATCGAGCCGATCCACCGGCTGATCGACGCCCCGGCCGGCACCGACGTACGAACCCGGCTCGCCGACGCGTTCGACGTGCGCGACGCGGGACCCAACACACCGGAAGGCGTCGATGCGCTCGTCGCGTCGATGCGGGCCGAGCGGGGCCTCGGCATCGTCGATGACCGCGGCCTGGCGCTCGCAGTCCCGCGCCCCGACGTTCGAGCCGCCGCGCTCGCCGACGAACACCCGGCTGTCGCCGAGACCGATGCCGCGGTCATCGAAGCGCTGGTCGTTCCCCGGCTCGCGGACGCGACCTGGCAGTACCGCCACGACGCCGGCGGCGTCGCGGCGCTCGTCGACAAGGGCGCGGCCACGGCTGCGATCCTCTGCACTCCGGTTTCGGTCGCGACGACCCGGGCCGCGGCGATGGATCGGGTCCGCATGCCACAAAAGACGACGTTCTTCTGGCCCAAGCCCCGAACCGGGATGGTGTTCCGGACGCTGGACTGAGGGCTACCGGACTGAGGGCTACGCGACGGTCCAGGTCGGCGCCGACCGCAGCAGCCCGGCCAGGTCGCCGGGACCCGACTTCTCCGACGCCACCGCGATCTGCTGTTGCATCGCGACGCCGTACGCAGGGCGGTCGACCGCACGGAACACGCCGACCGGTGTCGGCGTCTCCGGATGCTCGGCCAGCCGCGAGAGAGCAAAGGCCAGCGACGGATCAGCGCGGGTCTCGTCGTGGACGACGAGCTTGTCCTCGCCGACGTCGGCGACGCTCACGATCTTCGCTTCGCCGAACTCGTTTATCACGACCCCGTGCTCGCCGTTGGCCCCGAACTTCACGGGCTGGCCGTGCTTCAGGTCGATCAGCATGTCGGGGCGGGCGTCCTTGTTGAGGATCGTGTCGAACGCACCGTCGTTGAAGACGTTGCAGTTCTGGTACACCTCGACGAACGACGCGCCGTTGTGCGCCTGGGCCCGACGGAACATCTCCGTCATGTGCTTGCGGTCCATGTCGTGGGTACGGGCGACGAAGCTCGCCTCCGCGCCGAGCGCGATCGAGACCGGGTTGAACGGGTGGTCGAGCGATCCGAACGGTGTCGATTTGGTGACTTTGCCGACTTCGCTCGTCGGCGAGTACTGCCCCTTGGTGAGGCCGTAGATCTGGTTGTTGAACATCAAGATGTTGAGGTTCACGTTGCGGCGCAGCGCGTGGATGAGATGGTTGCCGCCGATCGAGAGCATGTCGCCGTCGCCGCCGATCACCCACACGTCGAGATCGGGCCGGGCCAGCGCGACACCGGTGGCGATCGCGGGCGCGCGCCCGTGAATGCTGTGCACCCCGTACGTGTTCATGTAGTACGGGAGCCGCGCCGCGCAACCGATACCCGACACGAACACCATGTTCTCGGGCCTGATCCCGATCTCGGGCAAGAGGAGCTGGATCGCGGTGAGGATGCCGTAGTCGCCGCAGCCCGGGCACCAACGAACCTCTTGGTCCGACTGATAGTCCTTACGGGCCAGCTTCACGGCGACGCCACTTCCATTGCCGTCGGTGCCATTTCCGTCGGTCACGACTTCATCATCTCCAGGATCTCGTTCACGAGTTCGGACGCGTGGAAGGGCACTCCGGCGACGCGCGTGTAGCTCTTCGCGTCGACGAGGTACTCGGCCCGGATCAGCTTCGAGAGCTGACCGAGGTTCAGCTCGGGAACGAGCACCTTCGAGTAGCGCCCGAGCACGTCGCCGAGATCGCGGGGGAAGGGATTCATGTGGCGGAGGTGCGCATGCGCAGCCTTCTTGCCCTGAGCCCGGACCTGACGCAGCGCTTCGGTCGTCGCGCCCCAAGTGCCGCCCCACGACAACACCAAGAGGTCGGCGCCGCCCGGGTCGTCGAGGTCGACGAGCGGTATGTCGTTGGCGATGCCGGCGATCTTGGCCGCTCGCAGTCGCGTCATCTTGTCGTGGTTGGCGGGGTCGTAGCTGATGTTCCCGGTGCCGTCTTCCTTCTCGATGCCACCGACGCGGTGCATGAGCTTGGGCGTGCCGGGGATCGCCCACGGCCGCGCGAGGGTCTCCTCGTCGCGCAAGTAGGGCCAGAACTCCTCGCCGTGATTCGGTTCCGTCGCGAACTCGACCGAGATGTCGGCCAGGTTCTCGACGTCCGGAAGCACCCACGGCTCGGCGCCATTGGCGAGGTAACCGTCGGTGAGGAGCATCACCGGGGTGCGGTACTTGAGCGCGAGGCGGGCGGCTTCGAAGGCCGCTGCGAAACAGTCGCTTGGAGAGCTCGCGGCGACGATCGGCATCGGCGCCTCGCCGTGACGGCCGTACATCGCGAGCATGAGGTCGGCCTGCTCGGTCTTCGTGGGTAGGCCGGTCGACGGGCCGCCGCGCTGCACGTCGACGATGATCATCGGCAGCTCGAGGCTGACGGCGAGACCGAGGGCTTCCGACTTCAGGTCGACACCGGGACCGCTCGTGCCGGTGATCGCGAGGTTGCCGGCGAACGCGGCGCCGATCGCGATACCGGCGGCGGAGATCTCGTCTTCGGCCTGCAGTGTCTTCACGCCGAAATTCTTCAGCTTCGACAGCTCGTGCAGGATGTCGGACGCGGGAGTGATCGGGTACGACGCGTAGAACAGCGGAAGCTTG
Organism: Acidimicrobiia bacterium; assembly: GCA_038239145.1. GTDB lineage: Bacteria > Actinomycetota > Acidimicrobiia > IMCC26256 > PALSA-610 > PALSA-610. Next base: position 4,050 of record JBBSFB010000043.1, on the reverse strand, counting down.
GCCGCCTGCGCGGCGGCAACGAGCCCGTACGAGAGGGCGACGTTGCCGGTGATCTGGCGGTACTCACCCGGCGCCAACGGCGCGGGCTTCACTTCGAACGCGTGGTCGAAAAGCTCGGCCGTCTCGCCGAAGTTGAAGCCGGCACGGAATGCCGCGACGTTCGCCTCGAAGACCTCGGGACGGTTCGCGAAGCGCTTCTTGATCCAGTCGATCAGCGGTTCGGTCGGCCGGGTGTACATCCAGCAAATGAGGCCGAGGGCGAAGAAGTTCTTCGAGCGCTCCGCGTCGCGGGGCTTCACGCCGAGCGGCTTGGTCGCCTCGACCGTGATCGAGGTCATCGGCACGCGGTACACGCGAAACGCCGCGAGCGAGTCGTCGTCGAGCGGGTTCTGCGCGTAACCCGCCTTGTCGAGGTTGCGCTGCTCGAAGGTGTCGACGTTGATCAACAACGTCGAGCCTGCCGGCAACTCCTTCACGTTGGCTTTTAACGCGGCCGGGTTCATTGCGACCAACACGTTGGGCGAGTCGCCTGCGGTCACGATGTCGTGATCGGAGATATGGACCTGGAACGCCGACACGCCCGCGATGGTTCCGGCAGGAGCCCGGATCTCGGCCGGGAAGTCGGGCTGGGTCGCCAGGTCGTTCCCGAACACCGCCGACAACTCCGTGAACCGGTCGCCGACGAGTTGCATCCCGTCGCCCGAGTCCCCCGCGAACCTGATGACGACATCGTCGAGTGTTTCCACCCGACGAGCCGGGGTCGCCTCTACGGTCACCGTTGACCACCAGCTTTCTCAGTACCGGATCGTCTCGAGCGATCACCGCGCCATCGGGGCGACGCTCACGCGTGTTCATCGGCCGCGCGCGCCGTCACTGTACCGTCGCGGCGCCCCGCACCAGGTGTTGGGCGGCGTGCAGCCCGCCGGTGACAGGGTGCCGACAGGTCACGAGGCGATCGAATCGAGGAGCTCCTCGACCCTCTGCCGCAGTGACTTCGTACGGCGATCCCGTCGCCGGTCTCGAGCTGCTCGAGCCATGCCGGCGGATCGATGACCGACACCGGAACCGACATGGCCCGGCCGTCGACGCGCGTCGTCACCTGCAACTGGGCCAGACGTTGCTCTGACGCCAGCACCCGCACCTCGGGCGGACCCGAGCACGTGCCTCGCACCACTGCGACGTTGAACGATTCGGCGTCCATCTGACGACTCCCGGGAACAGGGCGCACGCGCCGACGCCGGAACGCTCGGGGGAAGCGCGGAGAAGCACTCCGGACGCTACCGGAAGGGTGTGACATCGAACCCGGCGAAGCCGGTCAACCCGGCCCGGCGAAGCCGGTCAACCCGGCCCGGCGAAGCCGGTCAACCCGGCCCGGCGAAGCCGGTCAACCCGGCCCGGCGAAGCCGGTCAACCCAACGTGGCGAGGCGCTCGGCCGCGTCGGCGAAGCCGGCGTCGTAGTTGCGGATCCGCAGGAACAGGTCGCGCGCTCTCGGGAGGTCGCCGGCGCGTTCGTACAGGTCGGCGAGTGCGTACCAGACCCGGACGTGGTGGTCCATGACGCGACTCGGCTGGTTGACGCGACGGTCGAGGGTGGCGATCGCCTCGGTGAGCCGGCCCTGGTCGGCGAGCGAGCCCGCGAACACGATGCGACCTTCGGTGACGAGCGCCCCCGACGGTGAGGCCGCCGCGAGCTCCTCCCACAGTTCCGCGACCCGCCGGTGCTTGCCCAGCGCGCGAGCGCAGTCCATCAGGACCGGGTGCTGCTCGACTGCGTTCGTCAGCTCGACGAAGGCCTCGAGCTCTTTCGTCGCGGCTGCGTACTGCCCGAGCCGGTACTGGCAGAGCCCGAGCAGCTCGCGCACCGCGCTTGCGTCCGGATACGCGTCCCGCAAGGGTCGTAACAAGCGGGCGGCGTCGCGTTCGCGACCAGCGGCATATGCCTCCGCCGCTTTGCCCAGGTCGGCCTGGGCGTGCTTGGCTCCCCGACCGGCGATCCGGGCGAGCTCGTCGCCGGCCTCGGTCGTACGCAGCTTCCGGCGCCGGGTCGGCGCGGACTTGCGCGACGGCCGACCTCGCGTCGGGCGGGAACCGGCGTCGGGGACAGCCTCCGGGCGACGAACCTTGCGCAACGACGCGCGCGGGCTCGGCGCGACGGGCTCGGGCGTCTCGTTCTTCCGCCGGAACTTGGCGGACGGGTAATCGACACTGCTGTGCGTCGGGTTGCGGTCGTCGGTGCTCTTCGACGTGCGCGTCGTGCGCTTCGGATCGCCGCCGCGACCGGTGCGGGGCGGGGCCGACTTCCCGACACGCTTTTGCGGACCGTCGCGCCGCATCTCCCGGCCGGCGTTGCCACCCGCGCTGCGTCCGTCTCGCTGCGGGCCGCCTGCCCGACGGGGCTCGCGCCGGGGAGTGCCGTCGCTGCGAACGAATCGCTTGGCCGTTCCGTCGCCCGACGAGCGGCCGCCGCCCCCGCCGCTACCGCGTGTCCCCGCCGTGCGCGCGCCCGACGTCCGGGCCCCGGTTGCGCGGGCCGGGGTGCGCTTGGCGCCGCCGACACCCTTCGCGTCACGCCTCGGCGCCCCGTCTCGCTTCGGTGCTCCCCCGGTGCGGGCGCCGCTCCTCGGTGCCCCGTCGCGACGAGGCTCACGCTTGGCGGCGCCTCCGGTTCGCGCACCCCGGGCCGGTGAACCACTCCCCCGGCTCGATCGACTCGGCGCGCCGTCGCTGCGGGCCGGGCGCCGGGCGCCACCGCCGCTCGAGGCGCGTTTCTGACCGTCGTTGGGGCGGCGCGGCTTGGGATCTGTCACAGCAGTTCACTTCCGTGGGGGGAGACGCAGCGTACGCGACGACGCCCGCCACAAGGGCGGGCGTCGTGATTCTTAGCGAAAAAACCCGGCGACGACCTACTCTCCCAGGAAGAATCCCTCCAAGTACCATCGGCGCGGGCGGTCTTAACTGCCGTGTTCGGAATGGGAACGGGTGTGTCCCCGCCGCCATGGTCACCGGGTTCAAATGTCAGCTCTCGGCGCAACCACAAGAACTCCATAGCGAGCACGAACGTTTCAGAAAGAGTGCGATCAAGCCCTCGGCCGATTAGTACCGGTCGGCTGAACACGTTGCCGTGCGTACACCTCCGGCCTATCAACCTGGTCGTCTACCAGGGGCCTTACCTGCTTATGCAGTGAGAGACCTCATCTCGAAGCGAGTTTCGCGCTTAGATGCTTTCAGCGCTTATCTCTTCCGCAGGTCGCAAACCAGCCATGCTTCTGGCGAAACAACTGGCACACGAGAGCTGCGTCCGTCCCGGTCCTCTCGTACTAGGGACAGCTCTCCTCAAGTCTCTTACGCCCACGGAGGATAGGGACCGAACTGTCTCGCGACGTTCTAAACCCAGCTCGCGTACCGCTTTAATGGGCGAACAGCCCAACCCTTGGGACCTGCTTCAGCCCCAGGATGCGACGAGCCGACATCGAGGTGCCAAACCTTGCCGTCGATGTGGACTCTTGGGCAAGATAAGCCTGTTATCCCCGGGGTACCTTTTATCCGTTGATCGACCACGCTTCCACATGCCATGGCCGGGTCACTAAGCCCTGCTTTCGCACCTGCTCGACTTGTTGGTCTCGCAGTCAAGCTCCCTTGTGTCTTTGCACTCGACGCCTGATGGCCAACCAGGCTGAGGGAACCTTTGGGCGCCTCCGTTACACTTTAGGAGGCGACCGCCCCAGTCAAACTACCCACCTGTCACTGTCCTCGATCCGGATAACGGACCTAAGTTAGAGCTCCAATATCTGCAGGGTGGTATTTCAACGTTGTCTCCACCGAGGCTGACGCCCCAGCTTCCCAGACTCCCACCTATCCTACACAACAAATACCGAAACCCAATACCAAGTTGTAGTAAAGGTCCACGGGGTCTTTCCGTCCTTCCGCGGGAAACGAGCATCTTTACTCGTCGTGCAATTTCGCCGGGTCTCTGGTTGAGACAGTAGCCAAGTCGTTACGCCATTCGTGCAGGTCGGAACTTACCCGACAAGGAATTTCGCTACCTTAGG
>JBBSFB010000042.1:0-40049 GCA_038239145.1 Acidimicrobiia bacterium | reverse complement strand
GTCGGCGTCGGCCGCCGTCAGACCCCTCCGGGCGAGATGCTCGGCCAGCAGCGCGGCGAGCGCAGGTGCCATCGCGATGCACCGGCGCGCGGCCGCGCTCTTCGGCGGCCCGATCACGACGCGGCCACCCGCCTCCACGACTCCTTCGGTGACGGTCAGTAAGCCGTGCAGCAAATCGAGCGAGCGCACGCGTAGTCCCGCACACTCGGAGAAGCGAAGCCCGGTGACCGCCGCGAGCTGAACCATCGGCCGATAGGCCGAACCGACCTCGGTGGCCAGGCGGTCGAGCTCCTCGGGCGTGACCACGTGATGCGGCGACGGTTCGGCCCGAGGAAGCTTCACCCCACGACAGGGCGACCGAACGAGCACGTCCGCGGTCACCGCGGCGCCGAAGACGGCGCGCACGACCGCGTAGTACCGGCGAACCGTGTTCGGCTTGTACCGCAGGGCCCACGGCGCGACCAGACGTTGGATATCGAGCGGCGTCACCGAGCCCAGTTCCCGGTGACCGAGCTCGGGCAGGACGTGGCCCTCGAGGATCTGTCGGTCGGCAATCTTCGTTCGGGGTCGCTTCGTTGCGTCCCGATCGAGCCAGCCCCTCGACCACACCGCCAAGGTCGTTGACGCGGCACGAGGGTCGGTCCACGCCCCGCGGTCCATCATTGCCCGCTCGCCCCGCTCGAACTGCTGCGCTCGGCGGAGCGTCGGGAACGTGCGCATGTACGGGCGCCCGCTCGGGTCGCGGAGCCGAACGTCGTAGACCGTTCCTCGTTGCGTCGTGCGTCGCTCGATGCTCATGCCGGGTCGCTCACGGTAAACGCTGCGGGCGACATCATCAATCCGCCCGCCGCCGCTCGACGAACGCGGGTAGTGCATCGACGGGAACCCGGACGGATCGACCGATGTGCACGACGCCGATCTCGCCGGCGGCGACGAGTTCGTACATCGTCGTGCGTCCGATCGACAGCACGCGTGCCGCGTCGATCATCGTGAGCAACAGCACCGTGCGTTCGTGGTTGGCCCGATCTTCTGGTTGTGTCGTCTCGTTGGTTTCGTTCATCACTACGGATAAGCGCGTACGAGCGGTCAAACGCGACAAGGAAATCGCGAGCAGAACGGAATCACACACGTTGCATCTCGATGCGGGTTTGTCGCGTTTTGGTCTGCACGCGCGCTTATCCGTAGTGATGATGTCGATCGGGAAGCTGAGCGCGGGGCAGGAGGGCTACTACCTCGCTGGTGTCGCGCACGGTGTCGAGGACTACTACCTGGAGGCGGGCGAGGTCCCCGGCCGTTGGCTCGGCACCGGCGCCACCCAGCTCGGTCTGGCCGGCGACGTCGATGACGACGATTTCCGGTCGGTGTTGTCGGGCGAGGATCCGTCCGCTGGCATTCGTCTGCGTCGGACCAATGCGCGGTTGTGTGCGTTTGATGTGACGTTGTCGGCACCGAAGTCGGTGTCGTTGTTGTGGGCGCTGGGCGACCCGGACACGGCACGGGCCGTCATTGCTGCGCACGAGGGGGCGGTCGATCAGACGATTGGGTATCTGGAGCGGGAGGCGGTGCGGTCGCGCCGCGGCCATAACGGTGTCGAGTCGGTTGCGGGTGGTGGGGTGATCGGGGCGGCGTTTCGGCATCGCACGAGCCGGGCCGGTGACCCGCAACTTCACACCCATGTGCTGGTCGCGAACGCGACGTTGTGTGAGGACGGGGTGTGGCGGGCGTTGGATGGCCGGCTCCTGTACGGCCACGCGCGCACGGCCGGGTTCTTGTACCAGGCCGCGCTGCGCGACGGGTTGACGCGGTCGTTGGGGGTGTTGTGGGAGTACCCGGTGCACGGTCAGGGTGAGATCACGGGTGTGGGCCGTGACGTGCGGCGCGAGTTCAGCCGACGCCGCATCGAGATCCTGGCTGCCGCGGCTGAGGTGGGGAACGATTCGGTGCGGTCGCGGCGTCGGCTCGCGGTCCGGACCCGCATCGCGAAGGACTACACCGTCGACGTCGAACAACTGCGGGCCGATTGGCGGGCGCGTGCAGACCTGCACGGCCTGTCTCGAGACCGGGTCGCCGAGCTCTGTTCCGCTCAACCGGTGTCTGCACCAACGTCTGCACCAACGTCTGCACACTTGTCTGTACCGGAGACGCCACGGACGGCCCTGGACATCGACGACCGTTGGCTCGCACGGCTCATGGAATTCGAGGACGGCACCTTCGATCGGCGCGCCGTCGTGCGGATGGTCGCCCACCAGTGCCCCTTCGGCGCGACGATCACCGCCATCGAGGCTCGTGCCGACGCGTTCCTCGCGAGCGACCAGGTTCAAGTGGTCGGGGTCGCGTTGACCGGCGTGCAGTACGCCACCGTCGAGCACCTCGAACTCGAACGCCGCGTCCTCGCCGAGATCGCAGCCCGCCGGGACGGCAACTACGGCGTGTGCACGCAGGCCGCCGATGCGGCCGTTGAGTCTGCCGGGTTGAGCGCGGAGCAGACCGCGATGGTTGCTTCGCTCACGTCGAACGGCGCCGGTGTCTCGGTCGTGGTCGGCGCGGCCGGAACCGGCAAGACCCACGCGCTGAAGGTCGCACGGGAGGTGTGGGAGCGCGACGGCTACCGGGTGATCGGCTGCGCGCTCGCGGCCCGCACCGCAGCCGAGCTCCAAACCAGCGCCGGGATCCCGTCGTGCAGCCTCGACCGGCTCCTCGGAGCACTCAACGGCCCGGGGGTCGATGGCCTCGCCCGACGCTCGATCGTCGTCGTTGACGAAGCCGCGATGATCGGCACCCGCAAACTCGACCGGCTCCTACGCCACGCCGATCGGGCCGACGCGAAAGTCGTCCTTGTCGGTGACCACCACCAACTCCCCGCCATCGAAGCCGGCGGCATCTTCGCCGCCCTCGCCCGACAGCCCGACGCAATCCACCTCACCGAAAATCGGAGGAACCGCGACCCGCTCGAACGCGGCGCGCTCGCCGAACTCCGTGACGGTGACACCGCCCGCGCGCTCGGGATCCTCGCCGCGCACGGCCGCGTCCATGACCATCCCACCAAAGCCGCCGCCCGCGCCGAGATGGTCGAACAGTGGCTCGACAAGACCCTCGACGGTGACAGTGCGTTCATGCTCGCCGCCACCCGCGACGACGTCACCGCCCTCAACCAACACGCCCGCGCCGCCCTCCAAACCGACGGGATCATCGGACCCGATGAACTCGACATCGACGGCCGCCGATTCGCGGTCGGGGACTGGGTCATGACCCTCACCAACGACTACCGGCTCGGCGTCCTCAACGGGCAACGCGGCGCCATCACCCACATCGACGCGCGCCGAGGCTCGGTGACCGTCGCGTTCGATGACGACACCAGTAAAACGATCCAAGCCAGCTATCTCGACGCCGGCGGCCTCGATCACGCGTACGCGATGACCGTGCACAAAGCCCAAGGCCAAACCTGCGACTACGTCTACGTCCTCGGCGACGAACACCTCTACCGCGAAGCCGGTTACAGCGCGCTCACCCGCGGCCGCCACGAAAACCATCTCCACACCGCCCGCCCCGAACCCGACACCGAAGCGCACCACGAGCCCGCACCCGAAGACGGCTACACGACCATCTGCCGAATCCTCGACCGCTCCCACCAACAGGAACTCGCCCTCCACAAGGCGATCGAACACGCACTCGAGCAGCAGCTCGGTCCCCGTAACACCGAGAGGGATCTCGGCGCCGGAATCGAGCTATAACACATGTGTTATCGTTGCGGGTGCGAACGAGCGACGAGGTAATTGCGCGTCAGCTGAAGGATCCGCATGTTCGGACAGAGTGGGATCGAACTGTGGTCGCGCGAGCGGTCGCATCTCGCCTCGTCGAATTCCGCGTCGAGCATGCTCTGTCCCAGGCCGCGTTGGCCCGGCGACTCGGGATGAAGCAGCCCGCAGTCGCGCGCCTCGAAGCCGGTGGACACAACCCGTCCTTCGACACGCTCGCCCGTCTCTCCAGCGTGCTCGGCATCGAGTTCCACATCGTCGTCACCGCAGCAGGCATCGCGATCTGACGCCACTCCGGCGCGGAGTCACGAACCTTGAATGACTCCCTCGCTTGTTCAAGGATATTTGCTAACCTTGAACAAGGAGGACCCATGTCCAAACTCGTGAAGCGCCGGTGGGTGGTCGACTACGCGACAGGGCTGCCCCGCCGCGACCGTGCCTCCTGCGACTACGAAGCGTACGTACCGGATCTGCTCATGGGGCGACCCTTCCGCCTCGACGGCGACGTGGCGGCCGACGTGGCCGACGCCGAGGCGGCGGTCACGCGATTCGACGCCAAGGCGCTGGCGCTGGCCGACACCGAGGCGCTCGCGCGCCTGCTGGTGCGGGCGGAGTCGGTCGCGTCGTCGAAGATCGAGGGCCTGGAGGTCGGTGGGCGGCGACTGCTCCGCGCCGAGGCCGCGACCGCGCTCGGCGAGGACGCACGGGATGTGACCGCGACCGAGGTGCTCGGCAACATCCAGGCGATGACATGGGCGCTCGGCGCCGTCCGCCGCGGCGACGACATCACCGTCGACCATCTCCTCGAAGCGCACCGCCGGCTCCTGGAAGGCACGCGCTTACAGGAGTTCGGCGGGAAGATCCGCGAGGACCAGAACTGGATCGGCGGGAGCAGCTTCAACCCGTGCTCGGCAGAGTTCGTGACGCCGCCTCCGGAGTTGGTGCGCGATCTCTTGAACGATCTCAGCGCGTTCTGCAACACCGACGACCTTCCCGCGATCGTCCAGGCGGCGATGGCGCACGCACAGTTCGAGACAGTCCATCCGTTCGTCGACGGCAATGGGCGTATCGGGCGAGCGCTCATCCATCTCGTGCTCCGGCGGCGCGGGCTTGCGGTCCGCGTGCTGCCGCCAATCTCGCTGATACTCGCGACGTGGTCCCAGGACTACGTCGCGGGATTGACCGCGACGCGCTACACCGGCAAGCCGACGTCCGAGGCCGCGACCGTCGGAGCGAACCAGTGGGTTGCGTTGTTCGCGACCGCGTGCCGCCGGGCGATCGAAGACGCGGAGACGTTCGAGCAGCGCGTCTCTGCGCTGCAGGGCCGCTGGCGCCAACGTCTCGGGAAGGTCCGGGCCAAGTCCGCCGCCGATTTGTTGATCGGCGCACTGCCAGGAGCGCCGATCGTGACCGTGAATGGCGCGGCCGAGTTGATCGGCCGGACGTATCAGGCCACGAACGAAGCGATCGATCGTCTCGTCGAGGCGAAGATCCTGCGCCAGGTCAACGTCGGCCAACGCAACCGCGCGTTCGAGGCGCCCGAGCTCATTCGGACGTTCACCGATCTGGAGCGCCGGCTCGCGAGCCCGACGGGTGACACACGGTCGGCTCGCCCGGCGCGCCGTGTCCCGCGACGCGCGTAGGTCGGAGACCCGCTCAACGTTGCGCATAGCCTCTCGAATCGATGGTCGAGGAGATCGCGGGCGGTCGGCATCGACGGTGGCTCGGCCTCGTGGTGGCCGTAGCGGTGGTCGCTGCCGCAGCGAGTTCTGGTCTCGGGCTCACTCGTTCGGCACTCCGGGCGACCCCGTGGCCATTCGATCTTCGTGCTGTCGGTGAAGGGTGTCCCGATGATGCCGCCTGGGTCTGCGGTTCCATTCGCGTCCCTCTCGATCGTGCCGCGCCGAACGCGAAGTCGATCGGCATCCACTTTCGTGTCTTGCCCAGGCGGGACCGCTTCGCGACCCCGACGGCCACCATCGTCGTTGTAAACGGAGGTCCGGGCTTCCCGTCGACGGAGCTGCACGCGTGGGCGCAGAAGGCGTTTGGCTCGCTACTCGGAGATCATGATCTCCTTCTGGTCGACAATCGCGGGACCGGGGCCTCCGGGCGGATCGACTGTCCCGAAGCACAAAAGAGCCTGACCCTCACCCTCACCGCGGCTGCGCAATGCCGAACACTCTTGGGGGCGCAGGCCGACGACTATGGCACGATTGCAGCCGCCGATGACCTCGAAGCCGTGTTGGAACGTATCCACGCAAGCAACGTCGACCTCTACGGCGAGTCCTACGGGACATTCTTTGCGCAGGTGTTTGCGTTACGACACCCCCAGCTTCTTCAACGGATGGTCTCGATGGTGCGCTCCCGCTCGCGGTCGACCCATGGGCTCGCGATTCACTGCCCGCGGGTCTGGCCGACTTGCGGACTACCTGCAATGCCGATGCGGCGTGCCGAGTGTCGGGAGACTCGGTCGCCCTTCTCGCAAAGGTGCTGGCGCGACTCAGAGTCGGTATCCCCGCTCAAGGCATCTCCAGGCGCGCGTTCGGCCTGAAGCTGCTGGTCGCGAACGCCGGGCGCGCCGGGTCGGCGTATCGAGAGCTACCCGCTGCGCTGCGCGCGTACCTCGCTGGTGACCAGGTCCCCTTGTTACGACTCGCGAACGAGGCTCAGGCTGGGAAGTACGGAAACGACGCTGCGGAGGCAGCTCCGGTCTCACAGGGCCTGTTCGTAGCGAATACGTGTCCGGACTGGCCCCACCCGTTTGATCTGCACGCATCGCTCTCGGAACAGAAACGCCAACTCGCAGCCGCGTACACGTCCATGCGAGCGGCTATCGCGCACGCGGTCGTGCCGTTCACCTCCGCGGAAGTGGTCTCGATCGAGTCCTGGTGTCTGGGATGGCCCGCCCCAACGGGCCCGACGCCCCAAACGCTCGGACACAACTTTCCAAGCGTTCCCACGCTCGTCCTCGAAGGCGGTCTGGACACCGTTACCGCTGCACGTGGCGCGCGCTCAGTCGCGCACGAGTTTCCACAGAGTCGATATGTGCAAGTCCCGTTTGTCGGCCACGTCGCTGCCCCAAACGACGAGTCGGGATGTGCTGCGCGCATCGCGGCGCAGTTCTTGGCTGCGACGGGCCCGCTCGATACGACATGCCTGGCGCGCGGCGTCGTGCCGCCCGAAGTCGGGGCCTTTCCGACGACATTCGCGCAAGAGGCTCCCGTCACGGCGAGTAATCATCGACAGCGAAGTGACCTCTCCGCCAACGATCGTCGCACGATCGCCATTGCGCGCGACGCGGTCGCAGACGTGATGTGGCGATGGGCGAAGCTTCACGAGGAAGATGGACACGGCCTACGAGGCGGAACCTTCGAGAGCGCCTCGCCTCCGGGATCGACCGACCTACGCGTCGCGCTGAACACGATCCGATGGACGACCGACACGACCGTGACCGGGGAGATCATCACGTACGAGGCCGATCACTCGCTCGACGGTGTCGTCGACATCTCGACGCCCGCCGGTCGATCCCACCTCGAGATTCATTCACCCAATGCCCTCGGACCGTCGACCATCGAACAGATCACGGGAACGCTCAACGGCCGCGAGATCAACACCGAAGTCGACGCCAAGCTCGGGCTATGAACACCGTGCGCTCGTGACCCCGCTCGTCAGGTCATCGCGCGTTCATCGCGCGTTCATCGCGCGCGCGTAGTCATTCGCTCCAGTTCGTGCTCGTCGGGACATAGCGATTGACCTGCGCTTATGTCCGCTCGGGTTCGTCGTCGTCCGCCTCGGAATGATCTCGTAATGAGCAGGTCAGGGGTTCGAATCCCCTCTCAGGGGCCACTGCTTTCGCAGGTGGGAGCCGTCGCGTCGCTCCTGTCAGCACCACACCGTTTCCGTCCATCGCACACTTATAGCTCCTATGCATTCATTCGCTCTTTTGTGTTCGTTCGCATTTGTTCCCCGGCTCTCAGCGGTCGCTGACGGTAATTGCGGAGCGCATTTCCGCCACGTAGGGTCTCGATGATCGTCGGCGCGGGCAGTACCTGTCTCGGTCGACGTTGGCGGGGAGGGTACACATGGAGTCTCGTTTGGTCGCGGCCGGTTCGAACGGCGCGGGTGTGTACGACGTGCCCATCACTCTGCGACCGTGGCCAACGGTTGCTGCGCTCGTTGTGATGGTCCTGGTCGCGGCGTCGGCGGGGAGCTACGCCCGCGACCGGTTGTCCGCTTCCGCGAGCCACGCCGGCACAGCTCGCGTCGTGACGTCGCCGCCTGTCGCCGCGCCACACCTCGACACGGGAGCGATCGTGGATCGTGTCCGGCACAAGGTCACCCCTGACCCGCTACATCGCGGCGCGTTGATCTCCAGCGACCCGTCCTACTCGGCGACGTTCGGGCGTACCGGCATCACGTTGCGACCGACGGCTGCGGGCGCGTCAGCACCTTTGGGCATCGCCGTCACAACCGTGACGCACGGCGGACGGTCGTTGGTCGGCAAGTTTGGTGCATGGTCAAGTGAAGGGAACGTCGCCGCGCGATCGCTCGTCCAGGGTGTCACCGAACGGGTCACCGCGTCGAAGGGCGCAATCGAGTGGGACGTTGTTATCGCTCACCGCCTGCCCGGAAGCGGTCCGTTGGTCGTTGACGCCGCGCTGAGCGGAGCCCTCGGTGCCCCCACGCGCATCATGCACGCGGGTCGACGCGCGTGGCAGTTCAGGCTCGCCGATGGCAGTCACGTGCGACTGGGCGAAATCACGATCAAGGATGCGGCGGGCGCCATACTCGGCCAGTTCTTGCCGAGGGTGTCCGGTGATCGTCTCTCTATCTCGGTCGCCGATTCCGTGCTCGGCAGGGCCCGCTATCCCCTGACCATCGACCCGACGGTAGGGCCGGAGGTCGGCGCGGGCTCGGTGCCGTTCATAGGTACCGACTCCGACATCGTTTGGAACGGGAGCGAATATCTGCTGGTGTGGGCGAATGCCGGCGCTGAGACGGTGTACGCGACGCGAGTGAGCGAGGCAGGAGCGGTGCTTGACCCGTCCGCCATCACGGTCGGCTCCCTCGGGACTTTCCAGGTTGAGAATGGCTACGAGTTCGTGCCGCCGTCGGTCACTTGGAACGGCGCCCATTTCCTCGTTGTCTGGGAGCAGTTAAAAATTAATAGCATTACTGACGTCAGCGATACGAGCGTCGGAGTCCGCATCGATCCATCTGGAGCAGTCGTCGACTCGACGCCGATCGCTATTGCAGCTGGCGGCGGCCTCCACGCGAGTTCGTCGGCGGGTTCTGCTGGTGCGACGTTCGTCGTGGCGTCGGACCTGGTAATTGCGTTTATCGTTGGCCAAACCATTGAGTACACACATCAGGTGCGGTACACACGGGTGACTGACGCCGGGATCGTTTTGGATCCTGCCGGCATTGCGCTATCAGCGGTATCAGCGGCGTCACCGGTCGACAGTCCTCTGCACCCGAGCGTCGCGGCGCTGACATCGACGAACGTCATGGTCGTGTGGTCCGAGGGTAGCTCGGTGAAAGGCGCACGGGTCAACGGCACGTCCGGCGCCATCATCAACCCTGCATTCACCGTGTCACTTGGGACGCTGGCGCGCGCTGACGCCGTCGTCGCGGCGAACAACACCGGCTTTCTCGTGGCCTGGACATCCCTGTTCGGTGATTTCGCGATCTCCGGCACGCGCGTCGATGCCTCCGGAGCGGTGCTCGACGGGGCGGGGATCGGCATCAGTGTGCACACCGGCAACCAATCGGGGCCGGCACTCATAGCCAATGGGTCCAGCTTTCTGGTCACGTGGACCGATGATCGCAACGGCACGGACGATGTATACGGCACGCGAGTCAACGTGTCCGGGGTTGTCCAAGACCCGGCCGGCCTCGCCATCGCGAATGGTGGGGGTGCCCAGGTACAGTCTTCGGTTGCGTGGAGCGGCACGACCTTCCTCGTCGCCTACAGCGCGCCGACCGGGGATATCGAGGGTGTCAGGCTCAACTCGTCGGCAGCCGTCCTCGCGCCGGTACCTCTCGGTTTGTCGACACGCAACGCAATCGCCTCGGAATCGGATCCCGTTGTCGCATGGAACGGAACCAACTACCTGGTCGTTTGGGTGGACGCACGCAACGGCAACTCCGATATCTACGGAACGCTGATCGACACCAGTGGCCGGGTGCTCGGCTCCGACTCCGTCCCCATCTCGGTTGCCGGGGGCGAGCAGGTCACGCCGAGCGTGGCGTGGAACGGCAGCGCGTTCCTCGTTGCGTGGGACGATGCGCGAAACGGAGGCCATGACATCTATGGCACGGAAGTCAGTGCCACGGGCACCGTGTCGAGCCCCACTGGCGTCGCATACTCCACCGCGGCGGGTGATCAAACAGCTCCGAGCGTGACCGCGAACGGCTCGAGCTTCTTGGTGGCGTGGGTGGATGCCCGCTCCGGTGTGTCGTTCGAGGACGACATATATGCGACCCGCATCTCCGCTGGGGGATTAGTGCAAGACCCGGGTGGCATCAAGGTGTCGAACGAGGGCTCTTCGGCGCCGAACGGGCCCGCGGTCGCTTCGGATGGGACGAACTATCTGGTCGTATTCGCGGAGAACCGTGGGACCGGGATGAGTTCGGACATCTACGCGCGGCGTATCAGCGCCTCCGGGGCCGTGTTGGATGCGGTGTCGAAGCCGATCAACGCGACCCTGAACGAACAGGCCCATCCGGCAGTGGCGTGGGGCGGATCGAACTACCTCGTCGCCTGGACCAACGCCACCCCCAGCTTCGACATCTACGGCACCCGGGTGACCTCGGCGGGCGTACCCCTCAGCGCCACTGGCACCGTCATTTCGAATGCGACCGGCAACCAGTCCCTGCCCGCGGTCTCCTACGACGGGACCTGGCTCGTGGCCTGGCTCGACACCCGCAACAGCCGCAATGACGTCTACGCGAGTCGCGTCGACGCCAACGGGGTCACCTCCGACAGCGCCGGTATACCGGTCGAGAACACGGCGTTCGACAGCGGAAATCCCGCATTGGCGGGCGGACCGAGCGGAAAGTGGGGAATCACGTACGATCGGAACGTTGCGTACGGAGCCGCCACCGTGTTCCAGCGCACCGTGGCCCCCAAATAGCAAGAGCGACCCAGCCGAGCGCAGCTGTTGGGCCCTTGCCGCTCGCGCGATGCGCGCGCGAGCGTCAACAAGCGGGGATTGCCGCCGGCCTGCCTCACCACGGACGCGAGATGTGCACAGGTCTGATTCAACGCCTCGGCAACGGGTGCGGGGATCGGCGCCTTCGGGACGGTGACCGGAGGAAGCGTCGGCGTGGGGCCGGTGAGCTGACCGGCGAGTTGCATCGTCCCCGGTCACCTCCATCGCACCTCCGGCCGGCGCCCCACGGCCGGCGCGAGGGGCGATCGCGGCGCGGCACGCGGACCGATCCGCGGCCACAGATGTGGTGTCGCACCACCTCAGTTCCTCTTCCGCGCCGACGTGCGTTCGATCCTCTCCGTGCGTCGCCGCTGTGCGGATGAGTTGTAGCGTTTTCGTATCATCGGTCGTGCGCGTCGAAGAGCGGATGTTGGCCTGCCCGGACCGGCTCGACATCGGGCTGACGTTCGGGCTGCTCGTACGCGGTCGTCACGATCCCGCGAGCCGGATCATCGGCGACACGTGGTTCCACTCGATGCACTCGCCTGCGGGGCCGGTCTCGCTGTCGCTCGGGCTCGACCGTTCGGCGGCGTCGGTGCATGTGAAGGCGTGGGGTCCGGGTCGTGCGTGGGCAATGGAGCATGCCGCAGCGATCGCGGGTCTCAACGACCGGCCCGACGAGTTCGTTCCCGCCCACGCGCTGGTCGCGTCGCTGCACCGGCGTCTTCCCGGGCTGCGGATCGTTCGGCTCGGTTCCGCGTACGACCTCGCGCTGGCGACAACGGTCGAGCAGCGTGTCACGTCGGCCGAGGCCAAGCGCTCGTGGCGCGCGTTGGTACGCCGTCACGGTTCGCCGGCGCCGGGAGTGCACGGTCTCCGTTTGCCGCCCGCGCCCGAGGTGGTGGAAACGCTCGCCGATTGGGAGTGGCGCGCGCTCGGGATCGAGGGCCGACGGGCGGCAACCATGCGAACGATCGCGAGTGACGCCGCCGGTCTCGACCGTGCGGTCGGCGCGGGCGACGCCATGCTCGCGAACCGGTTGTCATCACTACGCGGCGTCGGTCCCTGGACCGCCGCCCACGTCCTCCTCTTCGCCGTAGCCGACGCCGATGCCGTTCCGGTGGGCGACTGGCACCTGCCCCGCCACGTGGGTCACGCGCTTGCGCGGGGGGGACGCGCCGACGACGGGCGCATGCTCGAGTTGCTCGAGCCGTTCCGTCCGCACCGAGCCCGCGTATGGCGACTCCTGATGGCCGGGACCGGCGGTCCGCCCCGCCGGGCGCCGAGAGCCCGGATCCACGATCTCATGCGCGCCGAGGCCGTCCGCACCCGCTGGTGATGCACGGACACGGAGAGCAGAACGAGAAACGGCGCCGGAGTATCCGGCGCCGTTCCCATGTCCTACACCTTGTGTCCGTCTAGACGGTCGAGTGCCTACGCCGGGCGAAGACCAGCGCAAAAGCACCGGCGACCAACGACGCCAGACCGATGACCGGACCGGAGTCGGAGCTCCCGGTGAAGGGGAGTGCACCCGTCGCTGCGTTCGGCGTCGAGGCGGCTGTGATATCGCCGCTCGGCGTCGTGGGCGACGTCGAGCCGAGCGCGCCCGATTTGACCGTGGTCGTCGTCACGACGGTGGAGCCCTCGGTGTCGATCGGCGTGCTCGACGCGGTGGTCGTCGGCGCGATGGTCGTCGACGACTCGATCGTCGTGGTCGGTTCGAAGGTCGTGCTCGTCGTGCCTTCGATCGTCGTGGTCGGGGCCTCGGTGGTCGAGGTGGGGGCCTCGGTTGTGCTGGTCGTGGCGCCCGTGGTGGTCGTCGTCGACCCGGAGCACCCTGTGCTCAGCGACACGTTGATCCCGACCTCGTTCGTGATGCCGTCGGTCCAGCGCACGAACACGTCGAACACGACGTTGCCGGTGAGGCCTCCGGGGATCGTGGTGGTGGCCGCGGCGGTGACGTGCCCGGCGATGTCGGAAGGACCGACGACGGGGAACTGCTGACCGCCGTTGAGCGTCGCGGTCGCCGACTGGACGTGCATCGAGAAGTTGGTGTTGGTGTTCGCGATCGTCCAGTTGATGAGGTGGTCACCGTCGGAACAGGTGGCGTGCCCGGTCAGGATCTCGTCGTGGGCGGCGGCCGGTAGCGCGGTCGCGACGACGAAGATCCCGACTACCGCTGCCATCCCGGCGGCGAGTGCTCCGCGGCGGCGAACTGCATGGCTCAGCCGTTTGCTTGAAAGCGTTCTCAAAGTGCCTCCCAGGCGATGAGCGCGACAGCCGGAGAAGTGCCCGACCTGCTCTCGGATTGCGCCCTGCAACGTAGTCAGCTCAGGGGCGGAAATGGGCGATGGGCGGCCGGTCGGGATGTTCTCAACCGATTCTTGTACGGCTCAAAGACCGGGCTTACCTGCGCCGACGATCGTCGGCGCATGCGAAATCCCCTGGTCGTCGCCCCAAGCGGATCCCCGACCGGCCTCCTGACGCCGGTCGGGGATCCCGGCCTCGTCGCCGGACCCGTTGTCGACATTGTCGTGCCGGTGTTCGACGAGGAGCGGGCGCTCGAGCCGAGCATCCAGCGCCTCCACTCCTACCTGACCACCGACTTTCCGTTCTCGTGGCGGGTGACCATCGTCGACAACGCGTCGACGGACACGACCTGGGCCCAGGCCCGCGTGCTCGAGCACGAGCTGGCGGGAGTGCGGGCGATTCATCTCGACTGCAAGGGTCGGGGCCTGGCGTTGCGCCGGGCCTGGACCGACAGCGACGCCGAGGTCGTGGCGTACATGGACGTCGACCTGTCGACCGATCTCGACGCGCTCCTGCCGCTCGTGGCGCCCCTCGTCTCTGGGCACTCCGACGTGGCGATCGGCTCCCGGCTCGCCCCGGGATCGCACGTGGCGCGGCACCCGAAGCGCGAGGTCATCTCCCGGTCGTACAACCTGATCCTCCGTACGGTGCTCGCGACCCGCGTGCGCGACGCGCAGTGCGGCTTCAAGGCCGTCCGCAGTGACGTGGCCAAGCGTCTGCTTCCCGCGGTCGAGGACGACGGCTGGTTCTTCGACACGGAGTTGCTGCTCCTCGCGGAACACAACGGTCTGCGCATCCACGAGGTGCCCGTCGACTGGATCGACGACACCGACAGCCGCGTCCGGGTGGTGCCGACCGCCATCGGCGACCTCAAGGGCGCGGCTCGCATGGCGCGACGATTCGCGACCGGTCGCGGACGCGTCGACCTGGGGCCGGCGGGGCGGGCTCCGCTCGCCAACGACTTCGGCCGGCGCTTCGTCACCTTCTCGCTCATCGGCGCCGCGAGCACCGCGGTCTCGCTCGCGCTCTTCCTCCTCCTGCACCACGCGCTGGGCGCGGTCGCCGCGAACCTCGTTGCGGTCACCGCGACGTTCGTCGCGAACGCCTGGGCAAACGCGCGTTACACCGCCCGGCGATTGCGGCCGCGCTGGGACCGGTCGTTCGCCGTGTACGCGGGCTCGATCGCGGCGACCAGCGCGGCGCTCGCCGTCGTGGCCACTGCGACGACGAACCTCCTCGCTCAGGTCGTCGTGCTCGTCGCCACCTGGACACTCGCGGCCGTCGCCCGCTTCCTCGTGATCGGAAACCCGCGATGACCATCGTGCATTCGTCTCCGGGTCGCGTCGGGTCGTTCCCGACGCGACCTGCGATCGCGCAGCGCCTGTCGCGATGCCTCCTCGTCTCGGTCGGCACGACCGTCCTGAGCGCCGCCGTCCTCGTGACGTTGGCGCTCGGGGCGGGCGTGCCGGCTGGGTCGGCCAACGTCATCGCCGTCTGTTGCGGTATCGGCCCGTCGTACTTCGCCAATCGGCACTGGGTGTGGGGTCGCTCGGGTCGGGGTGACCTCGTGCACGAGGCCCTGCCGTTCTGGCTGCTCTCGATCGCCGGTCTCGTCGCCTCGACGATGGCCGTGTCACTTGTCGCGTCGGCGGGGGTGCACTGGTCGACCTCGGTACGCGCGCTCGCGCTTCCCCTGGCGAACCTCTCCGTGTTCGGCGCGCTCTGGCTCGTGCAGTTCGCGCTGCTCGACAAGGTCTTGTTCCGAGTCGTCCCCAACGATCTCGCGCCCGCCGACGGCGTCGGTCTCGCCAACGATCGCGTCACCAAGGAGTTCCACTCATGAGCATCATCAGCCCGCCTCGTGCGGACGACTCGTTCCGGATCGACGCCGCGCCGGAGCCGTCCCCGCCGCCCCGGCGACCGCTGCGTTCGCGCGTCGAGCGGATGTGGCGTGGGCCCGACACCGACCCGGCGTGGGTGCGGCCCGCGCTGCTGCTGCTGCTCGCCGTAACCGCCGCGTTGTATCTCTGGGATCTCGGCGCGTCCGGATGGGCGAACTCGTACTACTCGGCCGCGGTCCAGGCCGGCACGAAGAGCTGGAAGGCGTTCTTCTTCGGGTCGACCGACGCGTCGAACTTCGTCACGGTCGACAAGGCGCCCGCGTCGCTCTGGGTCATGGAGATCTCGGGCCGTATCTTCGGCGTCAACTCGTGGAGCGTGCTCGTGCCACAGGCGTTGGAAGGCGTTGCTGCAGTCGCACTCTTGTTCGCGGCCGTGAAACGTTGGTTCTCACCCACCGCGGCGTTGCTCGCGGGCGCAGTGTCCGCGCTCACGCCGGTGGCCGCGCTGATGTTCCGTTTCAACAATCCCGACGCGCTCCTCGTCCTGCTCCTTGTCGGCGCCGCGTACACGATGACGCGTGCGCTCGAAGACGGCCGGATGCGATGGATCGTGTCGTCCGGTGCGCTGGTCGGCTTCGGCTTCCTGGCGAAGGAGATGCAGGCCTTCCTCGTCCTCCCCGCGTTCGGCGTCGTCTATCTCCTCGCGGGTCCGCCGAAGCTCGGCCGGCGCATCGCACACGTCGTCACGCTCGGTCTGGTCACGCTCGCGGCTGGAGGCTGGTGGGTCGCCGTGGTCCAACTCTGGCCCGCCTCGAGCCGCCCCTACATCGGGGGCTCACAGAACAACAGCTTTTGGAACGTGTTGTTCGGCTACAACGGGTTCGGCCGGTTGACCGGAAACGAGTCCGGCAGTGTCGGCGGCGGCGGTCAGGGCGGCACCGGCAACTGGGGCCCGACCGGCATCACCCGCATGTTCAACCGTGCGTTCGGCGGCCAGATCTCATGGCTGTTGCCGGCGGCGCTGCTGCTGCTGATCGCGGGGCTCGCGTTCACCGCAACCCGCGCCCGCACCGATCGGACGCGCGCCGCGCTCGGATTGTGGGGAGGCTGGCTCGTCGTCACCGGCCTCGCGATCTCCCTCGGTCAAGGGATCATTCACGAGTACTACTCGGTGGCGCTCGCGCCGGCGATCGGTGCCGTGGTGGGCATCGGTGCCACGACGTTCTGGGCCCGTCGTGACAATCCGTTGGTACGGGTGCTGCTCGGTTTCGTCATCGCAGTCACCGCGGTGTGGTCGTACGTGTTGTTGAACCGCACGCCCACGTGGTTCCCGATGTTGCGCAGCCTCGTCTTGGTGTTCGGGCTCGGCATCGCCCTTGCGGTGGCGATCGCGCCGGTGTTGCGCGGACGCATCGCGGCGTTGCTCGCGATCGCGGCCGTGGTCATCGGGCTCGCGGCGCCGACGGCGTACACGCTGACGACGGTCACCCACCCACACACCGGCTCCATCCCGACGGCCGGCCCCGCCAATGCGAGCGGTGGATTCGGCGGCGGCCGCGGCGGTCCCGGCGTTGGCGGGAACCGTGCCTTTGCCGGTGGGGGTGGCGGCTTCGGGCCCGGTCCCGGCACTGGTGCGGGCACTGTCCGGCCGCCCTTCGGGGGCGGTGTTCCCGGCGGCACGACGACGGGCGGAGCGCCAACCGGTGGAGGAGGGTTCGGCGGATTGTTGAACGGCTCGACTCCGAGCGCGGCGATCACGTCGTTGTTCAGAGCGAGCACCGGCTACCGCTGGACGGCCGCCGCTATCGGCGCCAACAACGCGTCCGGCTACCAACTCGCCTCGGGCAAGGCCGTGATGGCGATCGGGGGCTTCAACGGCACCGATCCCACCCCGACGCTCGCGCAGTTCGAGCAGTACGTGAAGTCGGGCGCGGTTCACTACTTCATCGCCTCGGGTGGGGCCGGCGGCGCGGGGGGCGGGACGGCGAGCACCTCGAGCGCGATCACCTCGTGGGTGGAGTCGAACTTCACCGCCAAGACCGTGGGTGGGACCACGATCTACGACCTGAGCTCCGGAATCTCCAAGTGACCCGGTATCACCACCAACAGTTGTCGGCGATATCCGCTCCAGGTGCGGAAAAGTCCGACAACTGTTGGTGGGGTGGTGGGGGGTGGGGGCCGGATCGGCACATGCGCCGGGTACCCTGCTGACATGGCCGACCCGGCAGGTTTCGCAGATCAGGCGATGCCCTACATGTCGGCCCTCTACGCGGCCGCGTTGCGCATGACTCGCAACCCGAGCGATGCCGAGGACCTCGTCCAGGAGACGTTCCTCCGGGCCTACCGCGGCTTCGAGGGCTGTCACGAGGGCACCAACCTGAAGGCGTGGCTCTACAAGATCCTCACCAACACCTTCATCAACCAGTACCGCGCCAAGAAGCGCCGACCCGAGCAGGTCGACCTCGACGACGTCGAGGACTTCTACATCTTCCGCCGGTTGGGCGGGCTCGAGGCCGCCGACGCAACCCGGACGCCGGAAGCCGAGGTGCTGGAGGGCATCCCCGACTCCGAGGTCAAAGAGGCGCTCGAGTCGATCCCGGAGCAGTTCCGGATGGCCGTCATCCTGGCCGATGTCGAGGGCTTCTCGTACAAAGAGATCGCCGACATCCTCGACGTGCCGATCGGCACCGTGATGAGCCGGATTCACCGGGGGCGGCGGGCGTTGCAGAAGAAGCTGTGGGACTACGCCGAACGCAACAACCTTCGACCGCGCGTCGAGTCCGCGACCGGGGGGTGACGGGGGCCATGGACTGTCAAGAGACGCATCTGCGCGTGTACGAGTACCTCGACGGTGAGCTGACCGTCTGGAAGCGCCTGGCCATCACCCGCCACCTGGTCGAGTGCCCCCCGTGTGGGGAGGCGTTCACCTTCGAGATCGACCTCCGCCAAGTGGTCGTCTCCAAATGCACCGAGGAGGTGCCGGCCGAGCTCCGGGCCCGCATCGCCATTGCGCTCGGCATCGTCGAGGGGTCCGGCTCCCCCGAATGATCGCAGGGGCCGCCCGCCTTCTACGATGGGGGTCCGGCCTTCTACGATGAGGGTTCCCGCGGTCGAGGAGGAATGGTGAGGGCAGCCACCGTCGTTGCGATGATCTTCGGATTCATCCTCGGACTCGTCGGTCTCGTGTTCGGCATCCACGCTTTCGTGGTCCGGAGCGGCGGCAAGCTCTGGTTCTTTTGGATCGCCCCCCTCCTCGCGATCGGCTTCTTCGCCGTGATCGCCCAGTTGGCCGTCGGCTACTGGATGAAGGTCGGCCGGCTCGAGACCAAGGGTCGCCCCCGCAAGTGAACCTTCCCGTCGAAGGTGTTGGGCGGGCGCCCGATCCCGTCGACTGGGCAACGGCGAGTCGCGTCGCCCGGCTCGTCGCCGGCCGCGATCCCCTCGCCGACTCGTACCTGTCGGCGTCGTTGCAGGCCGACTTCGACCTGCTGACGACACGGGCCGAGGATCTCGTCGCCGGCTACACCGGTCTGCGCGCCCCCGGTCATGCGACGGCGCGCGTGCTCGACCGACGCGACTGGGTCGAGTCGAACATCTCGTCGATGCGTGCGCTCCTCGATCCGCTCATGCAGCGGTTCGGCGCGCGTCTCGACCACAACCCGCTCGCGCCGGTGAGCCGTCGGGTGGCGGCAACCGAGATGGGCGGCCTGCTCGGTTACCTGGCGAAACGGGTGCTCGGGCAGTACGACCTCCTTGTTCCCGACGAGGCCGCCGATTCCGCGGGCGCCACGAGCGATGCCGTGTACTACGTCGGGACCAACATCCTCGGGCTCGAGAAGCGCTTCGCGTTTCGCCCCAACGACTTCCGCCTCTGGATCGCGATTCACGAAGTGACCCACCGGGCCCAGTTCACGGGCGTCCCGTGGATGCGCGAGTACTTCCTCGGATTGGTGCGCCAGACCCTCGATCTCGTCGATCCCGATCCGAAGACGATGATGAAGGCGATCTCGACCGCCGTCGACGAGGTCCGCGCCGGCCGCAACCCGCTCGACGAAGGCGGTCTCGTCGGGCTCTTCGCGTCGCCCGCGCAGCGCGGTGTGCTCGGCCAGGTGCAGGCGTTGATGTCGGTGCTCGAAGGCCACGGCAACGTCGTCATGGACGATCTCGGTCGCGAGCACGTTGCCGGTCAGGAACGCATGTCGCGGGTGCTCTCGCAGCGGCGCAAGGTCGGCGGTCTCACGGGCACGGTCCAGAAGTTGCTCGGGATCGAGCAGAAGATGAAGCAGTACGAAGTCGGCGAGCGGTTCGTGCGCGGCGTCTACGACATCGGTGGCCGGCCCGCGTTCGACGCGGTGTGGCAGCGGCCGGAGAACCTGCCGACGGTCGCGGAGCTGACCGAACCCGCGGGTTGGCTCGAGCGGGTCGCCACCGCCCGGGTGTGAACCTCGCGGGCGCACTCGCCGATCTCGCGCCGAGAGCGCGCGTCGTCGTCGGCTGCAGCGGAGGCGCCGACTCCCTCGCGCTGCTCGCGCTCGCATGCGAGCACGGTCTCGACGTGCACGCGGTGTACGTCGACCACGGCCTGAGAGCCGGCACCGATCACGACGCGAAGATCGTCAGCGCGGCCGCGACGCGGTTCGGCGCGCACGCCCGGATCGTCCACGTCGACGTGGGTGTCGGTCCCAACCTCGAGGCGCGCGCTCGCGACGCGCGTTACGGCGCCTTGGAACGGGCCCGATCACAGCTGGACGCCGACGCGATCCTCGTCGCTCATACGCGCGACGACCAGGCCGAGACGGTGTTGTTGCAGATGCTGCGGGGTGCGGGCGCGACGGGTCTGGCCGGCATGGCTGCGCAACGCGGGTACGTCCGCCGCCCATTGCTCGCCGTGCGCCGTCGCGACACCCACGAGCTGTGCGCTCGCCTGAGACTGTCACCGGTGCACGATCCGATGAACGACGACGTACGCCACCGCCGGGTCTGGCTGCGCCGGGAGGTGATCCCGCAGCTGGAGCGCGGGGCCGATCGCGATCTCGTCGAGGTGTTGGCGCGCCAAGCCGAGCTCATGCGCGACGACGACGACCTGCTCGAGTCGCTGGCCGACGGGTACACCCCGGACGACATCGTCGCCCCGAACGTGCTCGCGCCCGCGTTGGCGCGCCGGGTCGTACGGCGTTGGCTCGCGCGACCCAACGTGCCGTCGTCGGCGACGGTCGAGCGCGTCCTCGCGGTCGCGCGCGGCGAGGTCCGGGCCGTCGAGCTGCCGGGTGGAGGCCGAGTCGAGAGGGTCCACGGTCGGCTCGTGCTCGTCGACGCCGCGCCCGGCGCCGATGCCTGGCCTCTCGCCGGGTCGGTGCCGCTCGAGTTGCCGGGCCGGGCCCGGTTCGGCGCCGTCGAGATCGAGGCCTGGATCGAGCACGGTCCGCCGGTGGCGTGGCCGAACGGGCGGGATCGGGCGGTCTGCGACGCAGATCTGGTGCCGGAGTCTGTCGTCGTCCGGGCCGCGGCCGCGGGGGAGCGGTTCCGGCCCCTGGGGCGCAGCGGATCGAAGCTCGTGCACGATGCGTTGGCCGAGGCGGGCGTTGCCGCGAGCCTGCGGTCGGCGGCGCCGGTGGTGACCGCGCCCGCCGCCACGACCGCGGGGACGGGCGCGGGGTCCGAGGACGGGACCATCTGGGTCGTCGGTTACCGTATCGGCCACCGCGTCCGGGTAACCGCCGGGACGCGTCGTTTCCTTTGGCTGAGCGCGGAGCCTGCTGCCACATGAACGACCCGAACATCGGTCGGATCGTCGTCGACGAGCACGAGCTGCAACAACGGATCCGCGATCTCGGCAAGCAGATCGCAGTCGACTACGACGACCATCCTCCGCTCCTCGTCGGCATCCTCAAGGGCGCGTTCATGTTCATGGCGGATCTCGCGCGCGCCATCGATCTTCCGGTGGAGTTCGACTTCATGGCGGTCTCGTCGTACGGGTCGGCGACGCGCACCAGTGGAGTGGTCCGCATCATGAAGGACCTCGATCTCGACCTGACGGATCGGCACGTGCTGATCGTTGAGGACATCGTCGACTCCGGCCTCACCCTCGCCTACCTGAGCAAGAACCTGAAAGCGCGCGGGCCGGCGTCGCTCGAGGTGTGCGCGTTGCTCGTCAAGGAAGGCCTGCAGAAGGTCGAGTCCCCTTTGAAGTACGTGGGCTTTCGCATTCCGCCAGATTTCGTCATCGGATACGGCCTCGATGTCGACGAGCGCTACCGCAATCTGCCCTTCATCGCCGAGTACACGGGCGCGATCGAGAAGAAGTACACGTGAGCAGCGAATCCGACGGCCTGCGAACCAAAGCCGGTGTCGACCTCGAGCGGGTCGCGACGGCCGTGCGTGAGATCCTGTTGGCGGTCGGCGAAGACCCCGATCGCGACGGCTTGGAGCGCACCCCCAATCGGGTCGCGGAGATGTACGCCGAAGTGTTCAGTGGTCTGCACGAGGACCCGTCGCGCCACCTCATCGTCACCTTCGAAGCGAACCACGACGAGATGGTCCTGGTGCGCGACATCGCGCTGTACTCGATGTGCGAGCACCACCTCGTGCCGTTCCACGGCCGCGCGCACGTCGCATACATCCCTGGCGTCGACGGGCGGATCACAGGACTCTCCAAGCTGGCGCGCCTGGTCGACGGTTTCGCCAAGCGGCCTCAGGTTCAGGAGCGGCTCACGACGCAAATCGCCGACGCGATCGTCGACGTGCTCCAGCCGCGCGGCGCCTTCGTGATGATCGAAGCCGAGCACCTGTGCATGTCGATGCGCGGAGTGCGTAAGCCGGGGACGCTCACCCTGACCTCGGCCGTGCGCGGGCTCTTCAAGGACAGCGCCGCGACCCGGGCCGAGGTCATGTCGCTCATCGGTCCCTCCGTCGGCCGGTCCTGACTGGTTCGCTAACCTCCGGCCGTGGCTGCCGCTCCCCTTCTCGTCGTTGCCGATCTTCCGCGGCGAGGGCTGATGGGGATCCTCAACGTCACCCCCGACTCCTTCTCCGACGGGGGCGCCTTTCTGGAACCCGGTGCCGCCATCGACCACGGTCTCGCACTCGTGGCCGCGGGCGCGGCTGTGATCGACATCGGCGGTGAATCGACACGACCGGGTGCTTGCGCGGTCGACGCCGACGAGGAGCTCCGTCGGGTTTTGCCGGTCGTGCGCGCCCTCGTCGAGCAGTGCGCGGTCCCGGTGAGCATCGACACGACGAAGGCGTCGGTGGCCCGCGCCGCGCTCGACTCCGGCGCACGGATGGTGAACGACGTATCCGCAGGGACGGTCGATCCCGGCCTGCTCCAGGTCGTAGCCGATCATGGTGCCGCGTACGTCGCCATGCACATGCGGGGAACGCCCCGCACGATGCAACAGGATCCCCACTACGACGACGTCGTCGCCGAGGTGAGTGCGGAGTTGCGCGCCCGGATCGACGCGGCTCTCGCCGCGGGAATCGATCCGCGCGCGGTGCTCGCCGATCCCGGCATCGGCTTCGCCAAGACTGCCGAGCACAACGTCGCGGTTCTGCACTCGTTGGCCGAGATTGCGGCGCGCGTCGCGATGCCGATCGCGGTGGGTACTTCCCGCAAATCGTTTCTGGCCCGCATCGTCGGTGACGACGATCGCGACGGTCGTGACGATGCGACTCTCGCCACGACGGTCTGGTGTTTCGAACAGGGCGCCGCGCTCGTCCGTGTGCACGACGTCGCGGGATCGGCGCGTGCGGTCGAACTGCTCGAGACGATCGAACGCGCGACCCCCGAAGGGATGGCGGCGTGAGCACCACCGGCATGCGTGGGCGCTGGGCCCAAGGCCTGCAGCCGCGCTACTTCACGTGGGTTATCAAGGATCGACTGGGCGCGGGTGAACGGCCGGGCGGCTTTGCCCGCAACCACCGCAAGGTGCGGCGCCAAGAGGAGCTGATCTGGCTCAATGTGAATGGCTTCACGCACGTGTTGTCGTTGCTCGATTCGCCTCACAACCTGCATGCGTACGACGAGGCCGGGGTGGCCTACGTGCACGTTCCCCTCGGCGCGCACGACGAGCAGCCGGCTCGGCTTTCGGCGATCTACGCCGCGCTGACGAAGCTCCTCGACGACCCCGAGGAGCGCATCTATCTCCACAACGAGGAGTTCGGCGACCGGGTGCTGGGTGTGCTCGCGGGCTACCTGTTGTTCAGTGGGCTCGTCGAACACGGTCCGCATGCGATCTCGGTCGTCGAGAAGCTGACGTCGCGGAGCCTCGACGCCGCGGGGCGCGAGATCGTCGCGGTCACGATCAACGACATCCTGTAGTACCGGTCGTAACCGGGACGGTCCTACACGCGCACGATGCGCACGGTGTCGGTGGCCCCCGCGCGCTTGCCGGGCGAGGCCGACACGACCGCGATGAGATCGCCTTTGTGTGCGACCCCGAATTCACGCGCCGCCTTCACCGCGTGCCGCAGTCCGTCGTCACCCTCGACCGAGGCCGCGACCGGTTGCACACCCCACACGAGGCACAGCCGGCCGAGCACTTCGGCCTGTTCCGATATCCCGATGATCGGGACCCCGGGGCGGAACGCGGCAACCCGGCGCGCGGTGGTCCCGCTCTGCGTCGGGCACACGATCGCGGCGACGCCGAGATCTTCGGCAGCCTGGACCGACGCGTGAGCGACGGCCCAGGCGACCCGATCGTCGTCGAGGGCCGAGGCCGCGCCCTGGGGAGTCGTGCGCGCCCGAGACCACGACTCGGCCGCTTCGGCGACCTCGTGCATCGTGCGCACCGTGTCGGACGCGTACTCGCCGATCGCAGTTTCCTCCGAGAGCATGAGCGCGTCGGTGCCGTCGAGCACCGCGTTCGCGACGTCGTTCACTTCGGCCCGGGTCGGCATCGGCGCGCGGGTCATCGACTCGAGCATCTGCGTGGCGGTGATCACCGGCTTCCCGGCCATGTTGCAGAAGCGGATGATCTCCTTTTGGATCAGCGGCACGCGCCGGGCCGCGACCTGGATGCCGAGATCTCCACGCGCGACCATCACCGCGTCGGCGGCGGCGACGATGCCGGGAAGGTGGTCGAGCGCGACAGCGGTCTCGATCTTGGCCACGAGCTGAGGACGGTGGCCCCGTTTGGGGAGCCGGGCCCGCACCGACTCGATGTCCTCGGGTCGGCGCACGAACGACAGGCCCACGAAATCGGCCTTGATGCTGATCGCCATGCGGAGTGCGGCGGCGTCGGTGCCGGTGAAAGGCTCGACGTGCGATTCGGCCCGGGGCACGTGCATTCCCTTGCGCGAGCGCAGGATCCCGCCCCGCACGATCTCGGAGGTCACGTCGCCGTCGTCGATGCGTGCGACACGGAGCACGATCGCGCCGTCGGCCAAGAAGATCTCGTCGCCGGGCCCGATCCAGCGGGCCAGTTCGGGCAGCGTCGTGGAGACACGTTCGGTGTCGCCGACGACCGGGCTGGAGGTCAGCACGAGCTCGTTGCCCGATTCGAGCTGGATCTCGTCGTCGACGACGGGACCGGTCCGCATCTTTGGCCCGGGAAGATCGACGAGCACGCCGACCGCACGCCCGAGATCGGCGGCGATCGCACGCGCCAGCTCGGCTTGGTGTACGTGGACGGCCGGGGTCGCGTGCGCGGCGTTGAGACGGACGACATCGGCGCCGGCTTCGAGCAGAGCGCGCATCGACGCCGGGAGCGATGTCGCCGGGCCGACCGTCGCGACGATCTTCGTGCGCCGCATGCCCCCGGACTATCACGCGACTAGCGTCGTCGTGTGGACCGCATCGTCATCTCCGGCCTGCGGGAGATGGGCGTGCACGGAGTCCTCCCCGAGGAGCAGTTGCGTCCACAGCCGTTCCAGATCGACATCGAGCTGCTGGTCGACGTGGCGGCGGCGGGTGCAAGCGACGAGCTCGAGGACACGGTCGACTACGGCGCCGTCTGCGAAGCGGTGAGTCGCATCGTGTCGTCGGAGCAGTACCGGTTGCTCGAGCGCCTGGCGACGCGCATCGCCGAAGTGTGCCGCGCCGATCCTCGCGTCGTCGGGGTGGTGGTCGAGGTCCGCAAGCTGCATCCGCCCGTGCGGGCGATGCTCGACCACGTCGGGGTGCGGGTCGAGCGGTGAGTTGCGCGTACCTCGCGCTCGGTTCGAACCTGGGCGACCGGCTCGGGCACCTGCAAGCTGCAGTTGACGCGCTCGTCGGCGCCGACGGCGTGGAGGTCGTCGGGATCTCGCGTGTCTACGAGACCGCACCGGTCGGAGGGCCGGCGCAGGACGCATTCCTGAATGCAGTGGTCGCGGCACGAACGACGCTCGATCCCTACGCGTTGCTCGCGCTCGCACAAGCGCTGGAACGTGACGCGGAGCGGGTCCGTGTCGAGCGGTGGGGGCCGCGCACGCTCGACGTCGACGTGCTGCTGTACGACGAGCTGCAGCTCGACGACCCCGAGCTCACGATCCCGCACCCGCGCATGCGAGAGCGCGGCTTCGTCCTGGCGCCGCTGCGTGACGTCGCGCCCGCGCTCGTGGAGCCCGACGCGACCTGGGAAGGCGTGACCGAGGCGCCGGTAACATTGCATCTTCCATGGCGGAACGAGAGCGCACCGTCGCCTTGATCGGTCCCGGCCGGGCGGGGACAACGATCGCGCTGGGCCTGCTCGAGCAGGGCTGGACGGTCGTCGGTGTGGGTGGCCGCGCGCCTGACGCACCGTCGACGACGTCGGCGGCCGCCTGTCTGGCCTCGCGGCCGGCGCTCGTCTCCGAAGCCGCGCGCGGGGCCGCGCTCGTGCTCGTCGCCACGCCCGATCGGGCGATCGCCCAGGTGCTGCTGACCGCCGAACCGGCGATGGAGCCGGGCGCGCTGGTGGTCCATCTCGCGGGATCGCTGGGCCTCGAGGTGTTCGCACCCCTCCTGCAGCGCCGGACAGGAATCCGGGTCGGTGCGATGCATCCGCTGCAGTCGTTCCCGTCGACCTCGGTGGGGCTCGAACGCCTCGTGGGCGCGTGGGCCGCGGTCGCGGGGGATCCCGAGGTGCGGGAAATTGCCGGCGCGCTGGGGATGCGGCCGTTCGAGCTCGACGACTCCGACCGTGGTCGCTACCACGCAGCGGCAGTCGTGGCCTCGAATCATCTCGTGGCGCTCCTCGGTCAGGTCGAACGGTTGGCGGCCACGGCGGGCGTGCCCTTCGAGGCGTTTGCGCCGCTCGTCATCGGGTCGGTGCAGAACGCGTTCTCGATCGGGCCTGCCGCCGCGCTCACCGGACCGGTTGCCCGAGGCGATCTCGCAACGGTCGAGCAGCACCTCCGGGATCTCGATCCCGCCGAACGCGACGCGTACCGTTCGCTCGCACGGGAGGCCGCCCGCCTTACCGGCCGGCGCGACACCGGCCTCGATCGCCTGCTCGGCGACCTGCGCCACCAGTCGGGTTCGGACTCCGACGAAGAGCCCCGCTGACCCGGCGCGGGCGCGGGCTCGGGCTCGGGCTCGGGCTCGGGCTACCTGGCTCGGGAACTTGCTTTGTCGCAAGGATTCCGCGGAGGATTCTTGTCAGAGGTTTTCGGGTGGGTTCGGCGGATACGTGGCGTGGCCGGGACTCGATCCCTGCCGCTACCATCGAGCTGTCAGACCCGCCAGTCCGGACCTTCGTGGCCGGAACCGAGCGAGGCCGAACGATGCAGCATCTCGAGATGATCGCCGAACTCCGCGCCGAGTGCGATCGCGCGCGAGCAAAGGGCCTGCGGGTCGGGCTGGTACCGACCATGGGCTTCCTGCACGAGGGTCACCGTTCGTTGATGCGGGCCGCCCGGGCCGCGAGCGATCTCGTCGTCGTCACGATCTTCGTCAACCCGCTGCAATTCGGCGCCGGTGAAGACCTCGATCGCTATCCGCGCGATCTCACCGGCGACCTGTCGATCTGCGACCAGGAAACAGTCGACGTGGTGTTCGCACCGTCCGTCGCCGAGATGTACCCGAGCGGGCGCCCCCTCACGTCGGTCCATGTCGACGGCCTCACCTCCGACCTGTGCGGCGCCGCCCGCCCGACCCACTTCGATGGCGTCGGAACGGTGGTCACCAAGTTGTTCGCGATCACCGGACCGTGCTCGGCGTTCTTCGGGCAGAAGGACGCCCAGCAGCTGGCAGTCATCGCCCGGCTCGTCGAGGACCTGAACGTGCCCGTGAACGTCGTCGGCTGCCCGATCGTGCGCGAGGCCGACGGCCTCGCGCTCTCGAGCCGCAACGCCTACCTCTCGGCCACCCAGCGCATCGCCGCGCTCGTGCTGTCGCATGCGCTCGGAGCCGCGGCCGTCGCGACCCGCGCCGGCGAGCGCGATGCG
This sequence comes from Acidimicrobiia bacterium, assembly GCA_038239145.1. Classification (GTDB taxonomy): domain Bacteria; phylum Actinomycetota; class Acidimicrobiia; order IMCC26256; family PALSA-610; genus PALSA-610. Next base: position 12,644 of record JBBSFB010000042.1, on the reverse strand, counting down.
TCGGCGCTCGCCGACCTCGTGCGAGGGATCGTGGCCAAGGAACCCGAGGTTGCGCTGGAATACGTCGAGGTGCGCGACGCGCGCGAGTTCACGCCGCTCCGCGCGCTCGACGGAGACGTACTCGTCGCGGTCGCGGCCCGGGTCGGCGAGACCCGCTTGATCGACAACGTCGTGCTCTCCGTGCGCGGCGCCGAAGTACACGCCGACCTGGGCAACCGGGTCGCGCACCAGGTGAGCAAGGGGACCACGTAGACATGAACCGCACGATGATGAAGTCGAAGGTGCACCGGGCGACGATCACGGGCGCGAACCTCGAGTACGTGGGGTCGATCACGCTCGACCGGGAGTTGATGGACCTCGCCGACATCCGCGAGTTCGAACAGGTCGCCGTGCTCGACATCGACAACGGCGTCCGGTTCGAGACCTACGCGATGGGGGGCGGCTCCGGCGACGTGATCCTGAACGGCGCCGCGGCGCGGCTCGTGCAGCCCGGCGACCGCATCATCGTGATCACCTATGCGAACTACGACGAGGCCGAGCTCGCGACCTACGCGCCGAAGATCGTGCACGTCGACGAGGCGAACCGGCCGATCGACGCCGACGAGGCCGTTCAGCGCGCCGGGTCGAACCTCGTGTGGATGCGCGACCATCCCACCCGGCACCTAGGCTGATTTCGTGTACGACGTCCTCGTGTTGGGGAGCGGCGTCGCGGGGCTGACGACTGCGCTCCACGCGGCGCGCCGAGGCCTGTCCGTGCTCGTCCTGACCAAGGGCGAGCTCTCGCACTCGGCCACGCGCTACGCCCAGGGCGGGGTCGCCGCCGCGCTCGCCGCGCCCGACACCCCGGACCTCCATCTCGTCGACACCCTCACCGCCGGTGCCGGCCTCTGCGACGCCGACGCCGTCCGGATCCTTGTCAACGAAGGGCCGGACCGGGTCCGCGAGCTCGCGCTCCTGGGCGCGCATTTCGACACCGAGCCGTCGCCCGAGGGACCCGAGCTGCTGCTCGCCCGGGAGGGTGGTCACTCGCTCGCCCGCGTCGTGCACGCCGGCGGCGACGCCACCGGCGCCGAGATCGAGCGGGCGCTGGTCGAAGCCGTCCGCATCAGCGACGTGATCGAGGTGCGAGAGGGCTGGTTTGCGATCGAGCTCCTCGTCGAACGCAATCGTTGCACCGGAGTACTCGCGCTCGGCGACGACGGGCAGGTCGAGTTCGTCCGCGCCAACGACATCGTGCTCGCCACCGGCGGCGTCGGTCAGTGTTTCGCAGTCACGACCAACCCCACCCTGTCGACGGGCGACGGCATCGCGCTCGCATTGAAGGCCGGTGTCGCCTGCGCCGACCTCGAGTTCGTCCAGTTCCACCCGACGGCGCTGCACACGCCGCTCATGCCCCGGCCGCTGCTGTCGGAAGCGCTACGCGGCGAAGGCGCAGTGTTGCGGGACGTCGACGGCGTCGCCTTCATGACCGGGCTGCACCCGCTCGCCGACCTCGCGCCCCGCGACATCGTCTCCCGCGCCGTCTACCAACGGATGCAGTCGACAGGGCAGGACCACGTCTTCCTCGACGCGACGATGATCGGCGACTTCCAGCGCCACTTCCCGACGATCTGGTTCTCGTGCCTGCGCGCCAACCTCGACCCGACCGAGGAATGGCTGCCCGTCGCGCCTGCGGCGCACTACCTGTCGGGCGGCGTCGTGGCCGATCTCGACGGCGCCACCACGCTCGACCATCTCTGGGCGTGCGGAGAGGTCGCGTGCAGCGGCGTCCATGGTGCCAACCGGTTGGCGTCGAACTCGCTCCTCGACGGCTTGGTGTTCGGCCGGAGGGTCGTGGAGGCGATCCTTGCGGGCAAGGGGACCGCAGAGCCGACCGGGGTGATGCACGGTGTGCTCGATCTCCCGATGGGCGCGTCGGAATCCGATCCGGTCGTGCTGCCCAAGGACGAGGCCACCGATGCCGATGCGGTCCGGGGCGCGCTGCAGCGCACCATGTCGGCCGATTGCGGCGTGGTGCGCGATGGCGAAGGACTCAACCTGGCGAGCGGGACGCTCGGCGATCTCGCCCTGCTCGAGGTCGACCTCCCGGCCCGCAACATCGCGAGCTACGAGGTGATCGACCTCCTGCGCGTGGCCCGCGCAATCGTCGCGTCGGCATCCGCCCGTACCGAATCGCGCGGCTCGCACACCCGCCTCGAGTATCCGGAGCCGTCCGAGCGGATGCTCGGCCGGTTCGTGACCCGGGGCGGCGCCAATCCCGTCTTCGTCGCATTGTCCGGCGTCGCCGCCGGAGGTCGCTGAGTGCCGAACTTCGACCCGCCCCGGCCGGTCGTGCGGCGCTTGGTCGAGAACGCGCTCGCCGAGGATCTCGGGGTCCTGGGCGACATCACCTCGATCGCATGCATCGAGGAGGGCCAACGCGCCGCAGCCATGTTCGTCGCCCGGGGCGACGGCGTCCTCGCGGGGACCGCGCTCGCCACCGAAACCTACCGCCAGCTCGACGAGTCGGTCGACGTCGACTGGGATGTGTACGACGGCGAGCAGATCGCGGCCGGCACCCGGATCGGCCGGGTTTCCGGCGGTCTGCGCGCGATCTTGACTGGTGAGCGTACCGCCCTCAACTTCATGTGTCACTGCAGCGGGATCGCAACGATGACGCACCGCTACGTCATGGCCGCGCATGGGAAGGTGCGCGTGCTCGACACCCGCAAGACGCTTCCCGGGTTGCGCGCGGTGCAGCGGGCTGCGGTGCGCGCCGGCGGCGGCTTCAACCACCGCGATTCGCTCAGCGATGCGGTGCTGATCAAGGACAACCATGTCGCCGCGGCGGGTATCGCGAAGTCGATCGAACGGGCCCGCTCCGCGTGGCCGGGCCGCATGATCGAGGTCGAGTGCGACGCAATGGAGCAGGTGATCGAAGCGCGTTCGGCTGCAGCCGACCGCGTGCTGCTCGACAACATGACGCCGGAGCAGGTGCGCGACGCGGTGGCGCTCCTCGAGGGCGCGGCCGAGGTCGAGGTGTCGGGCGGCATCACGCTGGAGACGATCGCGGCGTACGCGGAGTCGGGCGCCGACTTCGTCTCCGTCGGCGCGCTCACGCACTCGGTGCCCGTGTTCGACATCGGCTTGGACATGACGTGAGGAGCAAACCGTGCTGTTGACGATCGACGCCGGGAACACGCAGACAGTCGTCGGACTCTTCAACGAAGCCGAGCTGGTCGACCACTGGCGCATCGCGACCGTCGCCGAGCGGACCTCCGACGAGCTCGCGTTGATGGTGCAGCAGTTCCTCGGTTTCCACGGGTTCTCGTTCGAGAACGCGATCACGGGCGTCGCGATCTCGTCGGGGGTTCCGCGCGTCACCGCCGAGCTGCGGCAGATGACGGAGCGCTACTTCGGGTTCCCCGCACTCGTGCTGGAGCCAGGCGTCCGCACCGGCATGCCGATCCTCTACGACAACCCGAAGGAAGTCGGTGCCGACCGGATCGCGAACGCGGTCGGTGCCTACGACCTCTACGGCGGTCCGTCGATCGTCGCCGACTTCGGGACGGCCACCACAATCGAGGCCATCAGTGCCAACGGCGAATACCTCGGAGGCGCGATCTTCCCCGGCGTCGAGATCTCCATGGATGCGTTGTTCGGGCGCGCGGCCGGGCTGCGCCGGGTCGAGCTCGTGGAACCGAAGCACGTGATCGGGAAGTCGTCGGCGGAGTCGATCCAATCGGGCATGATCTACGGCTTCAGCGCCCAGGTCGACGGCCTCGTCGACCGGTTCGTCGCCGAGCTCGGGCCGTGCGAGGTCATCGCGACCGGCGGATTGGCGGAGCCAATCATCCCGCATTCACGTACGGTGCATCACTACGAGCCGTGGCTCACCCTCTTCGGCCTGCGGATCATCTTCGAACGGAACCGCTGATGGACGACGAATTCGCGGCACGACTCGCCAAGGTCGAGGGCATACGCGCCCGCGGCGACGAGCCGTACCCGGTCCGGTTCGATCGCACCCACACGCTGAAGGCCGTGCGCGAGCAGTGGGACGACGCGATCGAGGCCGGGTCGACCACCGACGACGTCGTTCGCATCGCGGGCCGGGTGCTGTTGAAGCGCACGCAGGGTCGCCTGATCTTCGCCAAGGTGCGCGACGGCACCGGCGAGCTGCAGCTCTTCGTCAGCCAGGGCGAGCTCGGCAAAGAGTCGTTCGCGCGGTTCGGCGACGAGGTCGACCGCGGCGACTGGGTCGGCGTCGAAGGCAAGGTGATGAAGACCAAGCTCGGTGAGCTCTCGGTCGACCTCTCGTCGTTCCAGCTGCTCTCGAAGGCGTTGCGCCCGCTGCCCGAGAAATGGCACGGTCTCTCCGACACCGATACGCGCTATCGGCAGCGTTACGTCGATCTCATCGCGAACGACGACGCGCGCCGAGTGTTCGACGTCCGCTTCCGGGGGATCGGTGCGATGCGCCGTTTCCTCGCCGAGCGCGGGTTCATCGAGGTCGAGACGCCGGTGCTGCACCCGATCTCGGGCGGCGCGACCGCGCGCCCGTTCTCAACGCACCACAACGCGCTCGACATGGAGCTCTATCTTCGGATCGCGCCCGAGCTGTATCTGAAGCGGCTGATCGTGGGCGGCTACGACCGGGTCTTCGAGCTGGCCCGGGTCTTTCGCAACGAGGGTCTCGATACCCGCCACAATCCCGAGTTCACGATGCTCGAGTTGTACGAGTCGTTTGCCGATTACCACGACATGATGCGTCTCACCGAGGAGCTCATCGCCGATGCGGCCGGAGTCGCCACCGGTGGGACGACCGTCGAGTGGGACGGCGTCAAGGTCGACCTCGAGCCGCCGTTCGCCCGGCGCACGCTCGTCGATCTCGTGCGCGAGCACGCCGGGGTCGACGTGCACCCGTCGCAGTCTCTCGAAGAGTTGCGAGCCACGTGCGATGCCCTCGGCGTTCCGTGGGAGAAGTCGTGGCGCACGGGCAAGCTCGTGTTGGAGATATACGACAAGACGACGGAGTCGAAGATCACCGACCCCACGTTCGTGTGTGACTACCCGCGCGACGTGTCGCCGCTCGCGCGCACGCATCGCGACGACCCCACGATGACCGAACGCTTCGAGCTGATCGTGCACGGTCGCGAGCTGGCGAACGCGTTCAGCGAGCTCAACGACCCGGTGGAGCAGTTGCGCCGGTTCGAGGCCCAGGCGTCACTCAAGCAGCTCGGTGACGACGAAGCGCAGGACATCGACGCCGACTACGTGCGGGCGCTCGAATACGGCCTGCCACCGACGGGCGGCATGGGCCTTGGCGTCGACCGGCTCATCATGCTGCTCGCCGGCGTCTCCTCTATCCGCGAGGTCATCCTCTTCCCGCACCTGCGTCCCGAGGCGGACCCGTCGTGACGACCCGCGTCCTCGTCACTGGTATGGGCGGCGAGCTCGGCACGCGCGTCGCCCAGTTGATCGAAGCGCGCGAATGGGCGACCGAGATCGTGGGTGTCGACTTCGTCCCGCCCCGGCGCCGGCTCCGGCGGGCTCAGTTCCATCGCATCGATCCGCGCGACTCCGCGCGACTCGAAGCGTTCGTCACCGAGTACGCACCGAACGTCGTCGCGCACTTCGGTGTGTACGAGCCCGCGTCTCGTATGACGCCGGCCTCGGCGCGGGAACGGACGGAGTCGTGTACGGCTGCGACCCTCAACGCCGCGGCCGGCACCGGTGCGCTCGAATACGTCGCCCTGCGCAGCGGCCTCGAGGTGTACGGCCGGCCGACCGCGCAGATATCGGTCCCCGACGAAGACGCGGTGCCGGCGCCGAACACGCCGTACGGTCACTCACTTCTCTCGGTCGAGGCCATGGCCCGCGGCGTCGCGTTGCGAAGCGGGATCGCGGTCGGCGCACTCCGCTACGCGCCCGTCCTCGGGTCGCACGTCCCGAGCCCGCTCGGCCGGATGCTGCGGTTGCCGGTCGTGCCCGTGAGCGCGGTCTCCGATCCGCCCTTCTGCCTCCTGCACCCGGACGACGCGGCCCGGGCGATGGTCGCCGCGATCGAAGCCCGGCTCGAGGGCCCGTGCAACATCGTGGGTGGTGGCGCCGCGACACCGTGGCAGGCGGCGCGTCTCGGTGGTCGGGTGCCGCTGCCGGTACTGCCCGGACTCTGGGGCGCAGTCGGGCGGGCGTCCGAGGTCGCGGGCGCCGCACTCGCGGCCCACGTGGTGAGCCTCGTTCGCCACGGGTGCACCGGCGACGGCAGCCGGGCGCGTGCCGAGCTCGGGCTCACCGATCTGATGCCCACCCAGGACGTGCTGCGGGAGCTCTTCGAATGGGCCGACGTGGTCGCGATCGCGCGCACCGGAGAGCAGGCCGCGTGACTTCGGAAGTATTCCCCGCATCGGAAGCGCTCGACGACGACCGCATTGCGCGCCCCGAGCCCCTGGCGACCGCGCTGCGTCGTCGCGTCTCCGGCCGCTACCCGATCGACCCGTTCGGGCTTGACCCGCAGCTCGCCGATCTGTGCGTCCCCGTCTTCGAGCGCGCGGTACGCGTGCGGCTCGCCGGCGGCGAGCACGTTCCCGCGACCGGTCCCGCCGTGATCGTGTCCAACCGTGGATTCGGCGCGGCCGAGTTGGCGGCGATCGGGGTCGCGGTCGAGCGGGCCAGCGGCCGGCGCCTCCGTGCGGTCGGCGCGCCCGACGTTCCGTTCGTCGGCGCCGCCGTGCGTCGCCTCGGCGCGATCTCGAGCAGCGACACCGACGTCGCCGCTGCGCTGCGCGCCGGACATCTGGTCGGGATCCCGCTCTCGCCCACCTGGTTGCGTACGGGCGCGGGCGCGGTGCCTCACGCCGTGGCCCGGGCGCTCACGCTGGCGCCGATCGTCCCTGCGGCCGTGCGCGCGAGCGGTCGCTTCGGGGCGCTCATCGGATCGTGGGCCGTCACGTTTGGGCCGATGGTCACCCTGGCCGATCCGTACGATCCGAATGATCCGCTCGCGGCCGCCCGCTTCACCGACGCGATGCGCAGCGCGGTCCGGGCCCTGCTCGAGGCCTGACCGCCGGTATCCTCGGGCCATGTCGGCGACGGCTACCGACGATGGCACCAATATCGCGTACAGCGCGTGGGGTCGTCGCGACGGTTCGCCGGTGCTCATGATCCAAGGCCTCGGTCTCGATCACCGCGGGTGGGCCCTGCAGCGGGGTGCGTTCGGGCGTCATCACCATTGCGTCGCGCCCGACAATCGCGGTACAGGCCACTCCGACGCGCCTGTCGGTCCGTACGACCTCATCCGGATGGCTGCCGACGCGATCGCGGTGCTGGACGCGGAAGGAATCGACCGCGCCCACGTGGTGGGGGCGTCGATGGGCGGTGTCATCGCCCAGGTGATCGGCGTGATGCATCCCGATCGGGTGCGTTCGCTCACGCTGGCGTGTACCGCGTGCCAGCACCACGCCTGGCGCCGAGAGCTCCTGGCCGAGTGGGCCACCGTCGTCGAAGCGCACGGCATGAAGGGTCTGATGGACGACGCGATGCGGTGGATGATCGGTCCTCGTCTGCACCGCCGCTTCGGCGTCTTCGTCAACGTGCTCGCGCGGGTGCTCGTCCAGACCCAGCCCCACGCCTTCGTCGCCCAGGTCGCCGCGATCCTCGACGCGAGTGACGAGCTGCGCTTCGTGCTGCCGCAGGTGACCGCACCGACGCTCGTCATCACGGGTTCGCAGGACACGCTCACGCCTCTGGGCGACGCCGAGGAGCTCGCCGAGCTGATCACCACTTCGCGTCTGTTCGTGCTGCGTGGCGCCGCGCACGGACTAATGGCGGAAGCACCGAACGCGTTCAACGACGTCGTGTTGAGGTTCCTCGACGAGATCGACCGGGCCGCGTCGATCCCGTCACAGGAATCCGCCTGATCAGGCGGTCAGGACGCGAGGCGCAGATCCGGAGGCCCGGTCCGGGCACCGGAATCAGCTCGACCGCTGGACGAGACCGTCGACGAGCGTGCCGAGGCGCTCGCACACGGTCGCGTCGAGCTCGGTCGCGCCGGCGAGGGCCTCGGACGCCTTGGTCGCATGTGTGCGCGCCACGGTCATCGACGCGTCGATGACCTCGGGTGTGGCGATCAGCTCGACCGCGCGCGTCACCTGCTCCCATTCGAGCTTGCGCCCGAGCAGCGCGCGCAGCTCGTCGGACTGCGTGATCGCGTAGATCACGGGCAGCGTGTAGACGCCCTCGTGCACGTCGTTCCCGGCCGGCTTCCCGAGCTCGGCTTCGGTGCGGGTGACGTCGAGGACGTCGTCGACGACCTGGAAGCACACGCCGAGGTGGTGGCCGAACTGCGTCAGCGCGTCGAGGCTGGCCGCGGAGACGTTGCTGACCATTGCGCCGATACGGGACGCGGTCGCCATGAGCGAGGCCGTCTTGCCCTCGATGGACGACAGGTACGACTCCTCGCTGCGGGTCACGTCGAACAGGTGTTGCAGTTCGAGGACCTGACCGCGGCACAGCTCACCGATCGTGGCGGCCAGGAGGCCGGCGACGTCGGCGCCGAGTGACGCTGCGAGCGAAGACGCCTGGGCGAGGAGATAGTCGCCGGCGAGGATCGCCACGATGTTCGACCACCGGGCGTTGACCGACGGGACTCCCCGCCGCATCTCGGCTTCGTCGATGACGTCGTCGTGGTACAGCGAGCCGAGATGTACCAATTCGACCGCAGCCCCTCCGGTCACGACCTCCGGCGTGGCGGCGGCACCAATACCGGCCGCCGCGTACCCGGCGCAGAGCGAGAGCGTCGGCCGTAGGCGTTTCCCGCCCGCGGTGAGGAGGTGCCCGGCGACGTCGCCGAGGAACGGGTCGTCGGCCCGAACGGCATCGTCGAGGCGGCTTTCGACCCGTACGAGGTCGGCGGGGAGGGGCGCGAGCCCGACATCGTCGATCAGCGACACGGATGGGAGGCTACGGCAGACCACCGCGAGGTGGACGATTCTGCGCGCGTGGGTCTGGTGTGGTCGGTCCGGCGTATCGGTCGGCATGGCGGGTCCGGGGACCGGGAATGTTCCCGGAGGTGATTATGTAGTGAGAGAGCTACCGGAAAGCCGACCGAACCGTCAGCTTCCCGGACCGATACCCGAACGTCCCTGAAACATCATTCCCGACCGGACCGCCGCCAAAGATGCGGCCGGAACGGCCGATAGAATGAGCACAGCCAGGCCCACCGAGAGGCGGTTCATTTTGTTCGAGCGCTTCACCGATCGAGCGCGACGGGTCGTAGTCCTCGCCCAAGAGGAAGCGCGCCTGCTCAACCACAACTACATCGGGACCGAACACATCCTGCTCGGGCTGATCCACGAGGGTGAAGGGGTCGCCGCCAAGGCACTCGAGTCACTCGGGATCTCGCTCGAAGCTGTGCGCGCCCAAGTAGAAGAGATCATCGGCCACGGCGGGCAGGCCCCGTCCGGCCACATCCCGTTCACGCCCCGCGCCAAGAAGGTCCTGGAGCTCTCGCTGCGCGAGGCCCTCCAGCTCGGTCACAACTACATCGGCACCGAGCACATCCTGCTCGGCCTCATTCGTGAGGGCGAAGGCGTGGCCGCGCAGGTGCTCGTGAAGCTGGGGGCCGACCTGAGCCGCGTCCGTCAGCAGGTCATCCAACTCCTGTCCGGCTACGCCGGCACCAAGGAGTCCGCGGGTTCCGGGACGGGTACAGCGGGCGGCACCGAGAGCGCGCCGTCGGGCTCATTGGTCCTCGACCAGTTCGGCCGCAACCTCACGCAGCTCGCGCGCGAGAAGAAGCTCGACCCGGTCATCGGGCGCGAACGCGAGATCGAGCGCGTAATGCAGGTGCTGAGCCGCCGTACCAAGAACAACCCGGTGCTCATCGGTGAGCCCGGCGTCGGCAAGACGGCCATCGTCGAAGGGCTCGCGCAGAGCATCGTCGAGGGCACGGTCCCGGAGACCTTGCACGCCAAGCAGCTCTACACGCTCGATCTCGGCGCGTTGGTCGCAGGGTCCCGCTATCGCGGCGACTTCGAAGAGCGCTTGAAGAAGGTGTTGAAGGAGATCCGCACGCGCGGCGACATCATCTTGTTCATCGACGAGCTGCACACGCTCGTGGGTGCAGGTGCCGCCGAGGGCGCGATCGACGCGGCTTCGATCCTGAAGCCGATGCTCGCCCGCGGTGAGCTCCAGACCATCGGCGCCACCACGCTCGACGAGTACCGCAAGCACTTGGAGAAGGACGCGGCGCTCGAGCGTCGTTTCCAGCCGATCAAGGTCGAGGAACCCTCGGTCAGCGAGACGATCGAGATCCTGAAGGGTCTGCGCGAGCGCTACGAGTCGCACCACCGTGTCTCGATCACCGACCAGGCGATCGTCGCGGCCGCAAATCTGGCCGACCGCTACATCTCCGACCGTCACCTTCCCGACAAGGCGATCGATCTCATCGACGAAGCAGGTTCGCGCCTGCGCATCCGTCGCATGCAGGCCCCGCCGGACTACCGCGAGCTCGAGGACGAGATCTCGAAGGTCCGCAAGGAGAAGGAAGCGGCCATCGAGGCTCAGCAGTTCGAGCGGGCCGCATCACTGCGTGACCGCGAGAAGTCACTGCTCGAGCAGCGCGCCGGCAAGGAACGGGAGTGGCGCGCCGAGGGCGTCGATCTCTTCAACGAGGTGAACGAGGAATCGATCGCCGAGGTGCTCGCGCTCTGGACCGGTATCCCTGTCTACAAGCTCACCGAGGAAGAAACCGCAAAGCTCCTGCGCATGGAGGAAGAGCTCCACAAGCGCATCGTCGGTCAGAACGACGCGATCAAGGCGGTGTCGCAGGCGATTCGTCGCACGCGTGCCGGTTTGAAGGACCCGAAGCGGCCGAGTGGATCGTTCATCTTCCTGGGCCCGTCCGGTGTCGGTAAGACCGAGACCGCGAAGGCGCTCGCCGAGTTCCTGTTCGGTGACGAGTCGTCGATGATCCAGCTCGACATGTCGGAGTACATGGAGAAGCACACGGTGTCGAGGCTCGTCGGGTCGCCGCCCGGCTACGTCGGGTACGACGAAGGCGGCCAGCTCACCGAAGCCGTTCGGCGCAAGCCGTTCTCGGTCGTGTTGTTCGACGAGATCGAAAAGGCCCACCCCGACGTCTTCAACGCGTTGTTGCAGATTTTGGAAGATGGCCGGCTTACCGACGCGCAGGGTCGCACGGTCGACTTCAAGAACACCGTCATCATCATGACCTCGAACCTGGGTACCGCCGACCTAAAGAAGGCGGCCCTCGGGTTCGGTCGTGCCGACGAGCACAGCACCTACGACAAGATGAAAGACAAGGTGCACGAGGAGCTCAAGCGCCACTTCCGGCCCGAGTTCCTCAACCGCATCGACGACGTCATCGTCTTCCACCAACTCTCGACGGACGAGATCACCGAGATCGTCGATCTCCTCATCAAGCGGGTGGTGGGCCAGCTCGAGTCGCAGGGCCTGAGCTTCGAGCTCAAGCACGCGGCCAAGCTGTTGTTGGCGGCGAAGGGTTACGACGCAGCGTTGGGGGCGCGGCCCTTGCGCCGGGCGATCCAGCGGATGGTCGAGGACCCGCTGTCGGAGAAGATCCTTTGGAAAGAGTTCCACGCCGGCGACACCATTGTGGTCGACGCAGAGGGCGACGAGATCGTCTTCCGGACCGTCGAAGGTGTCCGGGCGCCGGCGGAACCACCGCCGCCGGTGGAGCTCGCGGGTTCCGGCCCGCCCGAATAGTCGTAGCGACTCGGACCCGCGTCGACGACCGGCGATACTCGTTGGTCGTGACGCGGGTCCGTCGTTATTGCGCGAGAGTCGGGCTCCCCATAGTTCTTGCCGTCCTCGTGGCGGGCTGCAATGTGAACACCCGTGTCGACGTGACGTTGCGCGACGACGGATCGGGCACGCTGCGTTCTGCGGTCTCGTTCGACGCGGACGCGGTGCAGCAGATGGGCGGCGTCACCGCGCTCGTGCAGAAGATCCCCCTCGACGACTTGCGCAAGGCCGGGTGGACGATCTCGCCGTGGGCGCGAGGAACTGCGGGTAGCGAAGCGATCTCGTTCACGCACTCCTTCGCCGACGAGACCGAGCTCAGCCGCCGGATCCTCGACCTCGCGGGTCCGCATGGGATCCTGCAGAGGCCCGTACTCACGCGCGATCGCGGCTGGTTCACGACGAAAGACGGCCTCAGTCTCGTCGTCGACGTGCGGTCGCCCTCGGTCGACATCGTCGGGGATGCGCCGCTCGCGGCCCGTCTGCGCGCCGCGGGCACCGATCCCGCGAAGTTGGAGGCACAGCTGGCGGTGCGGCTCAAGACGGCCCTCCATCTCTCGGTCGTCCTGCATCTTCCCGGCGGGCACAACAAGACGTACGACGCTCCCACCGGCAGCGTGCGCACCGTGAGCGTGGATCACAGCAGCGCGGCCTGGGATCACCTCGTGAAGTTCGGTATCGGTGCCGCCCTGACCCTCCTGGCGGTGCTGTTCTTCCTCGCCGCGGGGATCGGGGCGCGTAAGAACCGGCGCCGGGCCGAGCAGCGGATGGATCGCAACCGGCACGAGCGCGCACCCCTCATGTGATCCGGAACGCGATTGGCGCGCCGCCGGCGCACCCCGCGGCTACGGTCGATCCATGACCCGAACGTCTGTTCGCTC
>JBBSFB010000041.1:0-41460 GCA_038239145.1 Acidimicrobiia bacterium | reverse complement strand
ATGCGTGCGGTGAGCCAGTACGGTCGCCTCGTCGCCATCGGTTGCTCGACCGTCGTGATCGGAGGGGCCCTCGCGGCGTTTGGCGTGGTGTCATCGAGCGGCGACTGGATCCTCGCCGCGCTCGGAGGGGTCGCGGCCGCTCTCGGGCTCTTGCTGATCGTCATGGCGTTGGTCGAGATGCGCAGTACTGCGTCTATGACCAGGATCGCCGGCCAACAGAGCCTGTCGAGCCCCGTCGAGATTGGTCGTTCCTCGTGCGTCGCGCACGTTCGTCGCGTAGGCAACGGCTGATCGCGATCCTGTATCTGGTTTGGTTCGTGTACAACGCTGTCGCCCTCGTCGCCACATTGGTACGACACCAATGGGAGTTATCTCTGGTGTACGCCGCGCTCACAGCCGTGGTCCCGGTCCTCGTGTACGTCCGGGCAGCCGCACCAAGGCCACCCAGCAGTGGTGGACCGTCGCCGGACGGAACGCCATAGCTGCCTCTGGGACGCTTCGGCCAGGACGCGAACCGCACAAAACGCGCTTGAGGGTGCCCCGCGTCGGCTAATGAGCCCGGCTTTCCCCCTCCGTCGCCGGGTCGGCAGGCGGTGATCTCTCGTGCGCGCCGACGGCGCGCGGTGCGGATACCTCGTAGGCGTTGCGGTCCGAGATTCTCGGTCGGTGCAGTCCTGCTGCGCAGACTTCGTGTGCAGACTCTTGTTGAGTGGCCGGTGGTAGCGGACGCGAGATCGGCTCGTGGCCGCGTGCATGTCCGGTGCAGCTCCCCACACCAGCACCGCGCCGCGATCAGCAGCGCCGGCCCGGACTCGGCACGACCAGGCGGACGAGGTCCGACTCGTCTCGCGATTTCTTTGGGTCCGCGCCAGATTTTTTGGCGCGTTTGGCTCCGCTGGCGCGCTTATCCGTCTTGTTGAACTCGCGAGACGGAGGTTGTGGTGGACGAGGCAGGTCGGGTGTTGGTGTTGAGTGTCCCGGAGGCGGCGCGGTTGCTCGGTATCTCGCGCACGCATGCCTACGGGCTGGTCGCGCGAGGCGAGCTCGCGCATGTGCGACTGGGCCGTCGGATTGTCGTGCCCCGCCACGCGATCGACACGCTCCTGCGGGCACCGACAGACGGTCCGGCAGCGGCGTGAACGCCGGCATGGTCGTCGTGATCAACGCCGATGGCACGGTCGAGCTGCGGGTTGACGCAGGGTCGGCCGAGGTGCGGCGTGAGGTCGGTGTGGCGCCGTGGTCGGTGCTCGAGGTGCTCGCGCTCGGCGGAGCCGTCGACGACTCGGGCCGGTGGATGACCTACGGCAACGCCCGTGACCTCGCAGCCAGTTTGGGGATCGGAAAGGATCGAGCGGCTGCCGCGCTCTCGAAACTCCGCCGGGCCGGACTCATCGCCGCGCACGTCGAGCGTGACGATCGATCGGCCCGGTTCGCGCGCAGCCGTTACGAGGTTCGCGTTGCCGTGTTGCACGGCACGGACACGACGCTTCCCGCGACGATCGCCGAACCCGTCCGCCCTTCCCCCACGGCGACTCGTACGCGACGCCCACGCGCAACCGACAACACCCTCGACCTTTTCGACCCACCCTCATGATCACCACGCAACATCCACGCCGCGCGACAGACGCGCCCGTCGACTCTCGACCGATCCGCGTGTACGGCACCTGGCGCCGCGTTGCACGTCGGATCACGACCCGAAATGTTTGGCACACCGATGCATCGTCGATGCAGGACACGGCCCCGCCGGTCGCGTCAACCCGTCGGAAACTGCCTTGCTGAGCGTCAGCAAGCTCGGTGCCGGCCAAGAGGGCTACTACCTCGACTCGGTCGCCCAAGGCGTCGAGGACTACTACCTCGGCCACGGCGAAACACCCGGCCGGTGGATGGGCTCCGCGTCCGCGCTGCTCGGCGTCGAGGGCGACGTCGACGCGCCTGACCTGCGCGCGGCCCTCGAAGGCTGTGACCCGGTCGACGGGACCCGATTGATCCAGGCCCGCAAAGACCGGGTCCCGGGTTTCGATCTCACGTTCTCAGCACCGAAGTCCGTGTCCGTGATCTACGGACTCGGAGATCCCGACACCGTCCGCGCAGTGCGCGCCGCCCACGACCGGGCCGTCGACGCCGCGCTCGGCTGGCTCGAACGCGAAGCATGTGTGTCCCGGCGAGGCATCGACGGCGTCGAACAGATCCCAGGTAACGGTTTCGCGGCCGCGGGGTTCGTGCACCAAACGAGCCGGGCCGGGGATCCGCAACTCCACACCCATGTCCTCGTCGCCAACCTGACCCTTTGCGACGACGGCCGGTGGCGCACATTGCATGGCGGTCCGATCTTCTGGCAGGCCCGCACCGCCGGCTACCTCTACAAGGCCCAACTCCGTCACGAACTCACCGCCCATCTCGGTGTCGAATGGGGTCCGGTCCACAAAGGCGCGGCTGAGATCATCGGCATCCCGGCCGAGCTGTGCGCGGTGTTCTCGACCCGACGGCGCGAGATCCAAGACGAGCTCGACGCCCGCGGGAACCACTCGCCCCGCGCGGCGCGGGTCGCGGCGCTCGAGACCCGCCAGGCCAAGGACTACGGCGTCGACATCGGCGCATTACGCGACCGGTGGCACGACCAGGCCCTCGAAGCCGGTCACGCCCCGGAAACCCTCACCGCCATCGGTCGGACCGTGCCCGACCCGATCACCACCGACAACGAACACGCAGCGACCGACCTGTTGTTGGGGGCGCACGGCGTCACCGAACAGGCCACGACGTTCGACCGCCGGGCCGTGCTGCGCGGCTGGTGCGAACAACTCCCCGCCGGCGCAACCATCGCCACGATCGAGGCACTCGCCGACCGAACCATTGCCGACGGACGCGTGATCGCCCTCCAAGACCGCGACCCCTACCCGAAATACTCGACCGCCGAGCTCGTCGCGCTCGAACACCGCCTCGTCGACACGGCCCTCAACGCCGTTGACACTGGCGCCGGTGTTGTCGGCGAACCGCATCTCCGCGCGGCGCTCGACGCACGGCCCGAGCTCTCACCCGAACAAGTAGCGGCGGTCGCCGCGATCACCACCTCCGGCAACGGGATCGACGTCATCGTCGCCGCGGCCGGGACCGGCAAGACGTTCTCGCTCTACGCCGCCGCGGACGCCTGGCGCCACGGCGGCTACCACGTCATCGGTGCTGCACTCGCCGCGACCGCCGCCGCGCAACTCCAAACCCAAACCGGTATCGGCTCCGACACCATCGCGCTCCGGACACTGCAACTCGCGAACGGGACCCTGCGCCTGGACCGACGGACGGTGGTCGTGATCGACGAAGCCGCAATGGCCTCCACCCGCGGCCTCGTCCCACTTTTGGACGCGGCACACGACGCGGGCGCGAAGGTCGTCATGGTCGGCGATCCCCACCAGCTCGACGCCATCGACGCCGGTGGTCTCCTCAACGGGCTCGCCCACCGGCTCCCGCTCATCGCCCTCTCCGAGAACCGCCGCCAACGACACGCGTGGGAACGTGAAGCGCTCGCCGACCTGCGTGCCGGGCGGGTCGCTGACGCGTTCGACGGCTACAACACCCACAACCGGGTCCTCATCGCCGACACCGCGATCGACGTCCGCAACCAGATGGCCGCCGACTGGCACGCCGCGACCCTCGCCGGTGATCACGTCCTCATGCTCGCCGAACGCCGCTACGACGTCGATGACCTCAACCAGCGCGCCCGGCGACACCTCACCCGTAACGGCACCATCACCGGACCTGCTCTCCACATCGACGACCTCACCTTCCAGGCCGGTGACCGTGTCCTGTGCGTCCGTAACGACCGTCGTATCGGGGTCCGCAACGGGACCATCGGCACCGTCACCGACCTCGACGCCGAGAACCGCTCGATCGCGATCCGCACCGACGACGGTGCGACGCACGAAATCCCGGCGCGTTACCTCGACGCCGGCCACGTCCGCTACGGCTACGCGCTCACCATCCACAAAAGCCAAGGCATCACCGTCGATCGTTGCCTCGTCCTCGCCAGCGACACCCTCGACCGCCAAGCCGGCTACACCGCGCTCTCACGCGGCCGTACCGACAACCGCATCTACCTCGTCGCCCAACCACCCGCCGATCCCGAGGCCCACCACCCCGAACGCGACGCCCCCGACCCGAAGACACAACTCGCCGCCGCACTCCGACCCGACCGACGTGAACGACTCGCGATCGATCACCACATCGACACCAACCCCCTCCGCGAAGACCTCGAGCTCCTCTACCGAAGCCGCACCCGTATCGACGACGGCCGATTGGCGATCCCCGACCGCAAGGCCGACATCCGTGCGCTCGAACGCGAACGCCAGGACCAGATCAACGCCCTCGACACCGCGCAACACGTCCTCGAACGCAAGCGACCCGTCCGCCACCGCCGCGAGCACGACATCGCACGCCTCGCCGCCGAACGCGCCCACGACCAAGCCACCACGGCAATCCGCCGGATCGACCACGCGCTTGAACAAGCCCACCACGACCAACATGCGCGCGAGACTCACAACCGGGACAGCCTCGACGAAATCTTCGTCATCGACCGCGCCATCCGCGACCGCCTCGACAAACTCGTCGAGACCACGGCCCACGAACCGCCCGCCTACCTCCAACAACTCGGCCTCAGACCCACCGACCCGCCAGGCCGGCGCCAATGGAACAACATCGTCCGAGACGTCGAGACCTACCGCATCGAACACGACATCACCGACGCGCGCCGTCCGTTTGGCGTCTGTCCAACAGAACACGTCGCAGGCGCGGCCTGGCACCAGGCAGCGGCGACCTTCGCCCGCGATGCGGATCAACTCGACGTCGCGCGCGACTCCCTCGGGCGCGGTCAACAACGTGACCGCGGCATCGAGATCGAGCTATGACCGGCAGGTACTGCGGATCGAATGCGAGGAACTACGCAGGCTTGCGACGGCGCGCAGGCGACGTGTCGCCGAGAATCAATCGGGCGACGGTGTCGGCCGCTTCCTCTTGCATGGCGGGATTCACGTGCGAGTAGGTGTCGAGAATGATCGCGATGCTCGCGTGCCCCAAACGCTCGCTCACGACCTTCGCGGGTATGCCCGCGCTCAGCGCCGCGGTCGCGTAGCTGTGTCGCAGATCGTGCAGCCGGATCCTGGGCAACCCCGCGTCGCGGCCCAGGATCCGAAACCAGCTCGTGAAGCGCTGCGGATGGATAGGGCTCCCGTCTTCGCGGCTGAACACGAGTCCGCCGTTCTGCCACAGCGCTCCCGCCGCGAGCTGTTCCTCCTGCTGACGTACGCGGTGCGCCTTGAGGGCCTCGACGGTTGCGCGATCGAGCGCGATGGATCGTCGGCCCTTCGCTGTCTTCGGCTCCGAGAACTCGACGCGGTCGTACCGCACGACGGTCAGATTTCGGACGACGGATACCCGGCCGCGCGACAGATCGACGTGGTCCCACGAGAGGCCGAGAACCTCCCCTCGCCGCATCCCAGTCGTCACGATGAGGAGCCACGCTGCAAACAATCGATCTGAACGAGCATGATCGAGGAACTCGCGCAGCTGCTCGGGAGTCCAGACTTTCATCTCCGGCGTCCGCGGCTGGGGTGGTGTCGCGAGCGAAACCGGGTTGCGTGGGAGGTGACCCCAGCGAACGGCGTCCTCGAGCGCCTTGTGCAGCATGGTGTGCACGTGTTTCACCGTCTTCGGGGACAGGCCGGGTGTCGACGCGTCGCCGTTGCAGCGGCCCGACTCGAGCAGGTCCGCGTAGAAGGCGTTGAGTCGTGCCGGTGTCACATTCGGGAGAAGCGTCCGGCCGAGCGTCGGGCGGACGTAGTTACGGAATGAGCGGTTGTAGTGCTCCCACGTCGTCGGCCGCACGCTCGCACGGATCCCCGGAAACCACTCCTCGTCCAAGAAGCGACTCAGCGTCAGTTTCGACGGCTCGACGAACATGCCGCGGCGAACTTCGTCCCGGACCTCCGCGAACGCGCGCTCGGCCTCCTTGCGCGTTCTGAAGCCACCTCGCGACATCTGTCTGCGCGCGCCGTCAGGACCGGGCTCGAGCTCGATCCAGAAGTACCAAGACGCGCCGCGCTTTTTGAAATGGCCCTTCACAACCAGTGCAACGTAGCGCCGTTAGCATTGCGTTAGCAACGCCAATTCTCGACCGTCCGTGCAGTAGGCCTGAGTCCGCTCAGTCTCGAAAAACCCTTTGCCAGCCGCTTGTGCGAACGGGGAGACTCGAACTCCCACCTCTTTCGAGACCGGGACCTAAACCCGGCGCGTCTGCCAATTCCGCCACGCTCGCGCGGGCCATCTTCGCGCCCGGGAGCAGTCCCTGTCCCCAGGGGTATTCTCCGGGCATCGCATCGTGGCGTCGAACGGGTGGTGGAGGGTTTCCATGGGCAAGCAGATTCCGATCGTCGACTACCTGGCGATCGACGATGGTCCGCCTCATCTCGTGGCCTGGGAGGCCGTCGACTCGGGTGCGCTCTACTTCGACCGCCGCAACGCCGACGCCAAGGGCGGCGGCACCGAGTTCCGACGCAAGAAGCTGGGCACGACAGGTGTCGTGCGGTCGTTCACGATCGTCAACCGCGGCGTACCCGGTGTGCCGGTTCCCTACGTGTCGGCTCTCGTCGACCTCGAAGGCGGCGGCACCGTGAAGACCAACCTCTCGAACATTCCGCCCGACCCCGAACACGTCAAGCTCGGCATGGCCGTGAAGATGCTGACGTTCGCGGCGGGCACCGATGACGACGGCACCGAGGCGATCGCATTCGCCTTCGAGCCGGCCTCCTGACTTCCGACCTCTGAAAGGCGCGACAGCATGAGCGGCGACAACACCGACAACGTCTGGATCCTCGGCACGTACATGACCAAGTTCGGTCGTCACGGCGACAAGGACCTGATCGACCTCGCGAGCGAGTCCGCGCTCGGCGCGATGAAGGACGGGGACGTCACCATCCACGACATGGAAGTGCTCGGCTGCGGCAGCCTCTTCAACGCGCAGGCCGGCGTCGGTCAGCAACTGCAGAAGCAGATCGGTCAGACCGGCATCCCCGTCTACAACGTCGCCAACGCGTGCGCGACCGGCGCGACCGCGTTGCGCACGGTGTTGCTGACGATCAAGGCGGGCGAGGCCGACATGGGTCTCGCGGTCGGCGTAGAGCAGATGGGCAAGGGCGGCCTGCTCGGCGCGGGCGGCAAGGGTGATCGCGGCCGCAAGGTCTACGAGCCGAGCGGTCGGTACGGCTCGGTCATGCAGGTCGAAGGTGTGCTCGGCACGGGTTTGATGCCGGGCGTCTTCGCGCAGGCGGGGATGGAATACGCGTACGAGAACGGCGGCGTCGACTTCGAGCAGTTCGCGAAGGTTGCGGAGAAGAACCACGCCCACTCGACGCTGAACCCGCTCGCGCACTACCAGAAGCAGTTCACGCTCGACGAGGTCATGGCCGCCGAGATGATGAGCTACCCGAACACGCTCCTCATGTGCTGCCCGAACACCGATGGTTCCGCGGCGGTGGTGCTCGTCAGCGAGGAGAAGCTGCGCACGTTGTCGAAGGAACAGCAGCGGCGCGCGGTGAAGATCAGCGCGTCGGCGCTCACCACCGACCCGTGGACCGAGCACGCGCAGGTGCAACCCGACGTCAACACGCTCACCCGCAACGCGGCCCAGCAGGCGTACGAGTCCGCGGGAGTGTCGCCCGACGACCTCGACCTCGTCGAGCTGCACGACTGTTTCGCGACGGCCGAGCTGATCCACTACGACAACCTGCAGCTCTGCGCGCCGGGGGAAGCAGGTAAGTTCATCGACGAGCGCGGACCGTGGCGCGACGGCAAGACCCCCGTCAACGTCAGCGGTGGTCTGATCTCGAAGGGCCACCCGATCGGCGCGACCGGCATTGCCAACGTCTACGAGGTTTCGACCCATCTCCGGGGCGAGGCCGGCGCCCGCCAGATCGAGGGCGCCAAGGTCGGTCTGACCCACGTCATCGGCCTCGGTTCCGCCTGCGCCGTTCACATCCTCGAGAAGTCCGCCCTCTAGCCCTCTTGGGTTTGACAGGGGGACTAGTGCCCTGACCGGGAAGGTTGGTGGGGTCGCGTCCACCACTTGGTGGGCGTGGTCGCGCAGACTCGGTGCATGGCTGAACGGGTGCGGGTGCGGGAGATCTCGGGTGTCGAGGGCAACAAGCTTCTCGGGATCGTGAGGCGGGGTTCGGGGTCGGTGGTGCGGTGGCGGCGGGCGCGGATCGTGTTGTGGTCCGCGCAAGCGATGGATGTTCCGGCGATCGCGAAGATCGCGTTCACGTCCGAGGATCGGGTCCGGGAGGTGATCCATAACTTCAACGCGGATGGGTTCGATTCGCTGGCCCCGAAGTATGCGGGTGGTCGGCCACCGAAGTTCACGTTGCCGGAACGGCAGGAGATCAAGAAGATCGCGTTGGGACGGCCGGTCGATCATGGTTTGCCGTTCTCGACGTGGTCGCTCAGCAAGTTGGCGGAGTTCGTGGTGGCTGAGGGGGTGGTCGACGACATCAGCCATGAGGGTCTGCGGGTCCTGCTCTGCGAGGAAGGCGTCTCGTTTCAAGTGATCAAGACGTGGAAGCAGTCCAACGATCCCGACTTCGAGGCCAAGAAGAACCGGATCCTGGAGCTGTACGCGATCGCGGACGGCACCGCAGAACCGAAGCGGGGGTGACCCGACGGTGATCATGTGCATGGACGAGTTCGGGCCCCTCAATCTGCAACCGCATCCGGGCAAGCAGTGGGCGCCGGTCGCGTCCGGCAAAGGTGATAGTGAAGCGCGGCGTCGTCGCCGCCGGCGGGCGACCTACACACGGCCGCATGGTGTGCGGCATCTGATGGCCGGCTACGACCTGTGCACCGATCGCCTCTACGGACATGTCGTGAAGAAGAAAGGCCGCACCGCGTTCTTGGCGTTCGTCCGTTACCTGCGTTCCCTGTATCCGCCCGACGTTCGGGTCGCGATCGTGCTCGACAACTTCGGTCCCCACCTGGCGACGAACAAGGACCCGCGTGTCGCCGAGTGGGCTGCGGCGAACAACGTCGAGCTTGCGTACACGCCGACGTACTCGTCGTGGCTGAACCGGATCGAGGCCCAGTTCCAGGCGTTGCGTTACTTCGCGCTCGACGGCACCGACCATCCCAGCCATGCCGAACAAGCATCGATGATCCGCCGCTACATCATCTGGCGGAACCGTCACGCCCTCGACGACGAACTCCGCGAAATCGTCAAGCGCGCAAACGTTGCCTGACACGGAACTAGATGCTGGTCCAGCCGCCATCGACGCAGACCGTCTGGCCGGTCAGAAAGCTGCTCGCGTCGCCGGCGAGAAAGAGCAGCGCGCCGTCGAGTTCGTGCGCTTCCCCGCCGCGGCCCATCGGCGTGCGCTGTCGCATCCAACGTTCGGCGTTCTCGTCGCCGAACATCAGGCCTTCGGTCATCTCGCTGCGGAACCATCCGGGTGCGAGGCAGTTGACGCGCACGCCCCGTCGGGCCCATTGTGCGGCGAGCTCGCGCGTGACATTGACCAGTCCGCCTTTCGACGCCGCGTACCCCGCGTCGGGAATCTGCCCGACTCCCACGAGGCCCCAGATCGATGCGACGTTGACGATCGTGCCGCCGGTCTCGGCCGCGACCATCGCCCGCGCACACTCGCGTGCCAACGCGAACGGCGCCACGAGGTTGATCCGCAGTGTCGCTGCGAACTTGTCGGTGGTCTCGCCGAACGCAGGCGTGGGCGTGCTCGTACCCGCGTTGTTCACGAGCACGTCGACGCGTCCGTAGTGCGCGAGCGTTGCCGCGACGAGTGCTTCGGGGGCGCCGTCGAGCGCCAGATCGCATCCGACGACGTGCGCATCGCGCAGCTCCGAAGCCAGCGCTTCCAACCGCTCGACCCGCCGGGCCGCAAGCACCACCCGCGCCCCCGCGGCGTCGAGCACGCGTGCGAACCGCGCGCCCAGCCCGGCACTTGCGCCGGTGACAATCGCGACCTTGCCGTCGAGCCGGAACGGTGCGAAGGGATCGACGGCCACGGCCGGGAATCTAGCGATCGCGGTGTCCGGCCGGGAGAAAGCAAAAACGGCGGTTTCAACCCGCACCTGACGGGTACCTGGTGCCCGTGCCCGACGGTCCGCCGCTGCTCCCAACGCCCCGAGGGAACGTCAGCCAGGCGATCGTCGACGCGCTCGGCCGCAGCCCCGGGCTCTTGCGCCTGCCCCGGTTGGGCGACGTCGACCTGCTCGACGATGACGACGCTCAGCTCGCGCTCTGGTGCTGCTACGAGCTGCACTATTCGTCGTTCGCCGGAGTCGACGATGCCTGGGAGTGGGAGCCCGCGCTCCTCGTGGCCCGGCGGGAGCTGGAACGGCGATTTGTCGCGAGAATCGTCGACGAGATCGGTCCGGTGCCCGAGCTCGCGGTCCCCGATCTCGCCCCTGCGCTGCTTGATCTGACGAACGGCGACGGCCCGTCGTTGTCGGGCTTCCTCTACGAGCGCGGCACGCGGCTCCAGATGCGCGAGTTCTTGGTGCACCGCTCGATCTACCAACGCAAGGAGGCCGACCCGCACACGTGGGCGATCCCGCGGGTACGCGGTCGGGCCAAGGCCGCGATGGTGACGATCCAAAAGGACGAGTACGGCGACGGCATCACCGAAGCGATGCACGCCGAGCTCTTCGCAACCACGATGCGCGCGTTCGGGCTGGATCCCGCGCTCGGCTCGTACCTCGACGTCGTGCCCGGAACCACGCTTGCCACCGACAACCTGGTGAGCTTGTTCGGTCTCCACCGGGGTTGGCGCGCCGCTTGCGTCGGTCACCTCGCGCTCTTCGAGATGACGTCGGTGGGCCCGATGGGTCGCTACGCGAAGACGCTCAGCCGTATGGGTGCCGATCGAGCGACCCGCCGGTTCTACGACGTGCACGTGACCGCCGACGAGGAGCATCGCCACATCGCGCTCGACGACATGGTGGCCGGGCTCGTCGAGCAGGAACCGGTGCTTGCCGGGCAAGTGCTGTTCGGGGCCCGGGCCCTCGCCGAGATCGAAGGCCGGTTCGCCCGCCATCTCCTGCAGCGGTGGAACCTGGGTGCGTCGTCGTTGCTGCGCAACCCGTTTCCCCACCAGCTCGCGTCGTAGGCCCTGACTCCACCGTCTGACCTCGAACACCAGAGAACTCCACCAACAGTGGTGCGAGTTCTGATCGCTATGCGCTGAAAACTCGCACAACTGTTGGTGGGTTTGTAGCGTCGCCGGATGGCGAGCGACGAGATCCGACCCTTCCGCGTCGAGGTGACCCAAGCGGTGCTCGACGACCTCCGGGAGCGGCTCGCCCGCACCCGTTGGCCCGACCAGATCGGCGGGAACGACTGGGGCTACGGCACCGACCTCGCGTACCTGCAGGATCTCTGCGCCTACTGGCAGAACACGTTCGACTGGCGCGCCCAGGAAGACCGCTTCAACCGATGGCCGCACTTCCTCACCGAGATCGACGGCCAGCAGATCCACTTCATCCACGCGCGCTCCGACAACCCCGACGCGCGGCCGTTGATCATCACCCACGGTTGGCCCGGTTCCGTCGCCGAGTTCCTCGACGTGATCGAACCTCTGCGCGCGGACTTCCACGTGGTCGCGCCGTCGTTGCCCGGGTACGGATGGTCGGGCCCGACGACGGAACCCGGATGGGACGTGTTCCGCGTCGCGGAAGCATGGAAGACGTTGATGGCGCGCCTCGGCTACGACCGGTACGGCGCGCAGGGCGGCGACTGGGGCGCGATGGTGTCGGCCCGGCTCGCGTTGATCGACGCGGAGCACATGGTTGGGTTGCACTCCAACATGCTGCTCGCGTTCCCGGCCGACGCGAGCGGGATCGCACTCACCGACGACGAGGCCGCCGATCTTGGCGCGGCCGGCGAGTTCATGACGCGCGGCGCCGCGTACCAGGAGATCCAGGGCAAGAATCCACAGACGCTCGGCTACGGGCTCACCGACTCACCCGCCGGGCTGGCGGGTTGGATCGTCGAGAAATTCCTCGTCTGGACCGACAACGACGGCAGCCCGGAGGACGCGGTCACCCGCGATCAGCTCCTCACGAACATCACCCTCTACTGGGTGACGAATACGATCAACTCGTCGATCCGCCTGTACTGCGAGTCGCAGCGCAGCGGCCATTTCGGGCCCACCTCCGACTACGTCACCGTCCCGACGGCGACTGCGGTGTTCCCCGCGGAGATCTTCCGGATCCCCCGGGGGTACGCGGAATCGGGCTTCAACCTGGTCCGCTATACCCGCTTCGACCGGGGTGGACATTTCGCCGCTCTCGAAGAGCCCGATCTGTTGGTGCAAGATGTACAGGAGTTCTTCTCATCCCTTCCTTCCGACACCTGAGGTGACGGTATGCACGATCTCGTGATCAAGGGCGGTTCGGTCGTCGACGGCACCGGCGGCCCCGCCCGTAGCGCCGACGTCGCCATCACCGACGGAGTCATCACCGAGGTGGGATCGGTCGAGGGCGCGGCGCGCGAGACCGTCGATGCCGACGGCGCCTTGGTGACGCCGGGCTTCGTCGACGTCCATACGCACTTCGACGGCCAGGTCACCTGGGACCCGATGCTCACCCCCACCTGTTGGCACGGGGTCACCACGATCGTGATGGGCAACTGCGGCGTCGGGTTCGCGCCGGTCAGGCCCGACAAGCACGCGTGGCTCATCGGGTTGATGGAAGGCGTGGAGGACATCCCGGGCGCGGCACTGTCGGAGGGCATCCAGTGGGGTTGGGAGCACTACCCCGAGTACCTCGACGCAGTCGATCGCGCGCCGAAGATGCTCGACGTCGGCGCGCAGGTTCCGCACGGCGCGGTGCGCGGCTATGTGATGGGAGAGCGGGGCGCCAAGAACGAGCCCGCCACTCCTGACGACATCGAAGCGATGGCGCGCATCGTGCGTGAAGGCATCGAAGCCGGCGCGCTCGGCTTCTCGACGAGCCGCACGATCGCGCACATGGCAATCGACGGTGAGCCGGTGCCGGGAACCTTCGCGGCCGAAGACGAGCTCTTCGGTATCGGACGCGTGCTCGGCGAGCTCGGGACCGGCGTGTTCGAGCTCGCGCCCGCCGGCGCGCTCGGCGAGGACCTCGCGGCACCCGAGCTCGAGATGGCGTGGATGCGCAAGCTGTCGGCGGCGATCAAACGGCCGGTCACGTTCGCGCTCACCCAGAACGACCACGACCCCGATTCGTGGAGGCTCATGCTCGATTTGTGCGCGCAGGCAACAGCCGAAGGCGCGCAGGTGCGCCCGCAGGTCGCCGGTCGTCCCGTGAGCTTGCTCCTCGGGCTGCAGACGTTCCACCCGTTCGCGTACTGCCCGTCGTGGGCGCCGATCGGCGGTTCGACGCTGGCCGAGAAGGTCGCGGCGATGCGCGATCCCGCGCTGCGCGAGAAGCTGCTCGCCGAAGTCGACGAAGCCATCGCGCCGATGCGTCAGTTCCTCGATCCGGAGCGCGCGTTCCCGATGGGGGCGACTCCCGACTACGAGCCCTCACCCGAGAACAGCGTGGCCGGTCTCGCCCGGAAGCAGAACCGCCCGGCCATGGAAGTGTTCTACGACGCGCTGCTCGCCGACGACGGGCTCGGTCTCGTGCTCCGGCCGTTGCTCAACTACACCGACTTCTCGCTCGACGCGGTGCGTGACATGTTGTTGCACCCGAGCAGCGCATGGGGCCTCGGCGACGGCGGCGCGCACTGTGGAACCACCTGCGACGCAAGCACGCCGACGTACATGCTCGCCCACTGGGCCCGGGACCGCGCCCACGACCGGTTGCCGCTCGAGTGGATCGTGAAGAAGATGACCGCCGACACCGCGTCGCTCTACGGGCTCGGCGACCGCGGCGTGTTGCAGCCGGGCAAGATCGCCGACGTCAACGTCATCGACTTCGACCACGTGCAACTCGACCGCCCGGTGATGGTTCACGACCTGCCGGGCGACGCGCGCCGGTTCGTACAACGTGCACGGGGCTACCTCACGACGGTGAAGTCGGGTCAGGTCATTCTCTGCGACGGCGACGACCAGGGCGCGCGCCCCGGTCAACTGCTCCGCGGCGCACGCTAAGCGCCGGGCTTCCACACCATCAGGATCAAGAAGATCACGACGAAGACGTTGAGCGCCGCGCCCGCGGGTGCCATCTTCTTGCCGATCGCGTGCAGTTCAATCGCCTGGGGCGGCGGGCCGCCGGCGGGCGGCGGACCCTGCTCCATCTCCGCGAGGAGCGCGTTGATCCGCTTGTGCCCCGGGATCAGGATCGAGTGCGAGATCCCGATCGCGATCACGTACAGGAGCAGGCTGAGCCAGATCCACGTCTGCCCGAACGTCCAGGCCTTGTGGCTGGCCGGCACAAGCAGGATGCCCAAGATCGGGATCGCGTAGATGAACTTCTCGCCGATGTTGGAGACGAAGTAGTTCGCCTCGGACACCGCCCGGCCGCCGGGTCCGGGACGCTTCTGTCCCTGCGCCGCGTAGATCCCGTTGAGCATCACCGAGCCGAGCCCGACGATCGCGCAGAGGATGTGCAGAACCAACAGAACGTTGTAGTAGCCGGAGATACCTACGCCGAGAAGCATGGCGAGATGCTGGCACACGCGGCTCGTCTCGCGCGACATGATGCCGCATGAGCAACGTCGATCGTCCTGCCCTCATCGGGTTGCTGGCGCCGATGCCGTCGGAGCTGCAGCCCCTGGTGAAGACTCTGTCGTTGCGACGCTCGGGTCCGGATACCGACCCCACGTGGACGGGCCGCGTGGGCCCGATCGTGTTGGTCGCGGCCAAGACCGGTATCGGGACCCGGCTCGCGGCGGAGGCAACCGAGCGATTGCTCGACTCGGGGGCCCTCGACCACGTGCTGGTCGTCGGCATCGCGGGTGGGATGGGCGCGAGCAAGGTCGGCGACCTCGTCTTCCCGGAGGTCGTCGTCGACAAGGCGTCGGGGACCGAGTACCGCCCGACTCCGCTCGGTGCCGTGCGGCCGACTGGGCGCCTTGTGACCCACGACGATTTCGACATGCAGCCGGCCGAGCGCGATGCCCTCGTTGCCGACGGCTTCGTCGCTGTCGACATGGAGACCGCGGCCGTCGCCGGCGTGTGCGAGCGGCGCGGGGTCCCGTGGTCGGCGGTGCGATCGATCAGCGATCTTGTCGGCGTCACGCCCGGCGATGTGATCGGACTCGCGAACGCCGACGGGACCCCGAATGTCGGTGCGTCGATCCGCTACCTGCTCACCAAGCCGTGGCGGATCCCGCGCCTCGTTCGCCTGGGGCTCGACGCGCGTGGCGCTGCGACCGGCGCGGCCACGGCCGCGGCCCGAGCGCTGCGGGAAGCCGGCTCACCTTGTTGACGACCTGCGCTACGGGCGGCGGGTGATGTCGAGCGAGAAGGGGTGCGTGGAGCGGCCGTCGGGTGACTCGGTCTGCGCTTCCACGTGCACGGTCCCGCACGCACCGGGCGCACGGCACACGGCGGAGAACGCGACGACGTCGCCGGACACGATCGTCTTCGTCGCCGGGAGCTTGGCCCCGGGCGCACACGTCGAGCGACTGAGTCCGTCCGGACCAACCGAGTAGGCGACGGCCTCGTCGGCCGCGGCGAGGGTGGTCGACGACTTCTCGGTCGTGACGAGACCCGCCTGGTACACGCCGCACTGGCTCAGATTCGCCGTCGCCGACACCGAGTGCAGCACGTCCTTCGAGAGGAACTGGGCGACCTGGAGCTCGGCGTCGCCGGACGAGACCTCGGTGGTCGAGGCGGCGCGCGGGTGGCGGAGTGACACGAAGACGAGATCGGCGATCAGTCCGACGACGAAAACCATGATCGTGGCCGCCACCACTATTTCGACCGTGGCGAAGCCCCGTTCTCGCTGCGGGCTTCGGATTCGACACACGATCGTCCTCGTTCGGTAGGCGCGGTTTGCTGCGCGTTAGATCGACCCGTATTCGAGGCGACTCAACCCCCTCTCTCTCCTGACCGGAAGTACGTCGTAGCGGCCCGGTGCAGGTCAAGCAGCGAGTACGAACGGCTGCGGTGGCGGAGCCCGATGCGTTGGTGGGGATCATCCGGACGAATGCGGTCAGCCTCGCGAATGCCGCGATCCTGCGCGCCGGGCACGACTCGCTCGAATGCTGATCCGGATCCGGCGCGATCAGGCGGCGTCGGGAGCGGTGACGACCCGGAAGACCGGGTGCCGGTCGACGATCGCGCGGAGCTCGTCGGCGGACGAGTCGGGGCCGACACCGTCGAAGAAGACCCCGACCTCCATCTTCCACCGCCGCAGGTACGCACGCAGGATCTCGACCTTCTCGTCTGGATCGGTGATCTCGGTCCCCCGGAATGCCTCGATGCGCCGACCGACCCGGAGCTCCCCGGTCCCGGCGACGCGCAGGTTCCGGACCCACTGCGAATGGCCGCGGGGCGATACGAGGAAGCGGCTGCCGCCGTGCGTGAGCAGGTTGACGGGCACCCGGCGCCACTCGCCGGAAGTTCGGCCCCGCACGCGCAGTTCGCGCGAGCCCCACACGCTGAACCCCAGGCGGGTCAGGCGCACGATCGTCCGGTTCATCACGTTGCGGGTGAACCAGCCGGGCTGGCGGTAGTGGGAGGTGGGGCCGGACTGGATGGTGGTCATCGGAGGCTCCTTTGTCGCGACTCCCGGACGGGTCCAGGGAGCGAGAGCACTGCTCTCGATGCATCCCAGGATGCACCCATGTCGGCCGGTTGTCAAGAGCGGTGCTCTCGTTTGTTGTCGCCGCTCTCGATTTGGGCCACACTTTCGGTATGGCTGCGACGAACCCCACGATCACGCCCGCCCGCACCGCCCGGGACCGGGCCCGGATCGAGCTCACCGACGAGATCAAGGTGGTCGCCCGGCGTCAGCTGGCCGAGCAGGGTTCGGCAGCCCTGTCGCTGCGCGCGGTCGCACGGGAGGTGGGCATGGTCTCCTCCGCGGTGTACCGCTACTTCCCGAGTCGGGATGACCTGCTGACCGCGCTGATCATCGACGCGTACGACGCGATCGGGGCGCGGGCCGAAGCTGCGGAACGGGAGGCACGCCAACTCGGTACCGTCGACCGCTGGATGCACGTATGCGACGTGTTCCGGAGCTGGGCGCTCGCAAACGCCCACGAGTACGCGCTCATTTACGGGAGTCCCGTGCCCGGGTACGCGGCCCCGGAAGCAACGATCGTCCCCGCGAGCCGGGTCCCGCTCGTCGTGCTGCGTCTGCTCGCCGACGGGGTCGACAGCGGCGAGATCGCGACAGGGACGACGCCGGCCATGTCACGCACGGTTCGATCCGACTTCGCGCAGCTCCGTCGCGACGCCGCGGTCGGTGTACCCGACGCCGTGTTGTCACGGGGCTTGTGCGTGTGGGCGCAGGTACTCGGCACCATCAACCTGGAGATGTTCGGCCACCTACACAACGTCATCCACGACTACGACGGGTTCTTCTCCTTGCAGATGCGGCGCGCGGCCGACTTCCTGCTGCTCGGGGAGTGACACCCGCGCACGGGCCGGAGGTGTGTGTGGCGACGGGCGCGAACAGCATCTCGATGATCTACCGAAGCGTCGACGACCTCCTCACGTCGAGACGCTCGTACTCGACGAGCATCGCCTCGTGACCCGCGCCCTTTGTCACTACCGGTCCGATCCCGAAGGCGCCGTTTCCGGGAACGAGGCCGCGTCGGGCGAGACCCCCGGCGTTGCATAGCCTCAGGGGGTATGGCTGATCCGATCGTCGAGGTCAACGGTCTCTGGAAGACTTTTGGTGAGGTAAGCGCAGTCGAAGACCTCTCGTTCACGGTGCAGCGTGGCCAGGTCTACGGGGTGCTCGGTCCCAACGGCGCGGGCAAGACCACGACGCTGCGGGTCCTGATGGGCCTCGAGCGCGGGACGCGGGGCGGTGCGAACCTCTTCGGTGAGCGGGTGACGCCGAGTTGCAGGCAGCTCGCGCGCGTCGGCGCGATGGTTGAGCAGGCGGCGTTCGTCCCGCATCTGTCGGGTATGCGCAACCTGCGGCTGTGGTGGGAGGCCGGCGGGACGCGCATGAGGGACGCCGATCTCGACGGTGCCCTTGCGATCGCCGATCTCGGGACCGCGATCAATCGCAAGGTGAAGACCTATTCGCAAGGCATGAAGCAACGCCTCGGCTTCGCTCGGTTGCTGCTCGGCCGACCCGAGCTGCTCGTGCTCGACGAGCCGACGAACGGGCTCGACCCCGGTGAGATCCGCGAGATTCGCGAGTTGATCGGCCGGCTCAGCGCGCAGGGTGCGACGGTGTTGCTGTCGAGCCATCACCTGAGCGAGGTCGAGCAGGTCTGCAGCCACGTGCTCGTGATGAACCACGGTCGCCTCGTCGCCGACGGGACCGTGAGCGACCTCATCGGCTCGGCGGGCTCGGTCTACGTCGAGGTTGATGATCGGGAACGGGCGCGCGCGCTGCTCGTCGGCGTCGTGGGCGTGACGAAAGTACAGACCCAGGGCGATGGGCTCGTCGTCGAGCAGCACGAGGGGCACCGATCCGACATCGCGGCCGTGCTCGTGGGCGCGGGGCTGCGGCTCGAGACCATCATGCCGACCCAACGACTCGAAGACGCGTTCCTCGATCTCCTCGCGGCCGGCGACGCCGCCCGTGTGAGTGCAACGCAGGCGCAGGCCGCACCGTGATCGCGCTCATCCGCACCGAGTTCTTCAAGGCCGCCAACCGGATGCGCACGCTCGTGATCGCGGGGCTCCTCGTCGGGCTCCCGACGTTGATCGTGTTCGCGATCAAAGCGCACGGACAGGGCCGCCGCGGTGACGACGGCACGGGGCTCTTCCGGCTCGCGCAACAGAGCGGTTACCTCGTGCCCGCAGCCGTGTTGAGCGTGATGAGCGGGTTCCTGCTCGTCGTGATCGCAGGCACGTTCGCGGGTGACTCGGTCGCCGGCGATTCCGGCTGGGGCAACCTACGTTACGTGCTGATGCGGCCGGTGCCGCGCGGTCGGCTGCTCGCCGCGAAGGCGATCGTGGCCGGCATCCTCATCTGGGGTGCGACGATCCTCGTCGCGCTGACGGCACTGATCGCGGGCCTGGTCGTGTTCGGCGGTCATTCGCTCACGGTGCCCGGCTTCGGTCCGTTCGCGACCGCGGGCCTGGCCGCCGGCTTCCATCTCGGTCAGGGTGCGCTGTTGACGCGCCTCGGGCTCGCGACCGCGTACGTGGCGTTCGAATTCACGGCGCTTCTTGCGCTCGGAACGTTCTTCTCCATCCTGACCGACAGCGCCGCCGGTGCGATCGGCGCGACCGTCGGCGTCTACATCGTCTCCGAGATCCTCGACGGCATCAGCCAGCTTGGCGAGGTGCGTTACTTCTTCCCGACGCACTACATGGACTCGTGGACGACGATGTTCACCGACAACAGCTATTCCCGCAACATGTTGACCGGCGTGCTAATGCAACTCGCGTATCTCGCCGTATTCGGGACCCTCGCCACGATCTGGTTCCGGCGCAAGGACATTCGTTCCTGAGGCCGGCTTTCCTCAGGTCGGCTTTCCTCGGGAGTCGGGTCTCGTGATTGTTTTCACACGCGCCCGGGTATGGATTGTTTCCGACCGAAGGCCAACGGAGGAGAGCACCCCATGAGTGTCGAGAAGACCGGCCCCCGCGCCGGTGTGGAGGGCGTCGTCGAGGACGTCAAGGGCAAGGTCAAGGAAGTCGCCGGCCGCATCACGGGCGATCAGGATCGCGAGCAGGAAGGCAAGGCCCAGCAGGAGAAGGCCGCCTCCGAGCGCGAGGTCGCCGAGAAGGAAGCCGCGGCCGACAAGGCCCGGGGCGAAGCGAAGTCACACGAGCTCGAGGAACGCGCGCACCAGAAATAACGCGCGAAGCGTGCAGGTGACCGGCCGCGCTCGGCGCGTCCGGTCACTTGCGATTCGCCGCGCCCGCGCGGGTTACCCGGCGACAGCCTCAGCCGGAGTGAGTGCGATCGCCATTGTGACGTTGCGCCAGAAGGTGCGCCCGTGGCTCGCTTCTTTGCCCACGCGAATCTCGCGCGAGAAGTCCGATCCGAACACGTTCTCCACCTTCCCGCCCTTCATCCGGATCTGGTACCCGCCTTTCGCGATACCGAACGTTTGAGTGAGCGTTCCGAGATGATCGAGCGGATGCCCGAGCGCATCCTCGGTGAAGTAGTACGGCGTGACGAAGTTGCTCACCTCGACCGAGTGGCCGGCGGCGACCTTGATCATGTATTTGTCGTCCTGCACGGGATCACACGCCTCCGTGGCGACGAGGCACTGCAGCCGGTTGCTGTACGACCAGGTCGCGCAGAAGACGTCGCACTGCAGTTCGACCGCTTCGTGACTCGTGGCGCTCGACACCGATTCGCGCGCGGCGAGGGTCGTCTTCACCCCGATCTTGCCCGCAGGAATGCCGTTGTCCTGGACGAAGTGGTACGCGAGTGCGCCGGGCGCTTCGGGGATCTCATCGACGAGAAAGAACGGGTATGCGGTCGCGTCGACGGTCATGGTGACGCGTAGCGGCTCCTTGATGCCCCATGCCACCGCGACCTCGTGGGCGAGTTGGTGATCGCACGCGTCGGCGATGTCGCGGACGTCCGCGTCGTTGATCGACTTCGACTGGTTGATCAAGGCGATGCTCATACCGGCGGCGCGGGGGCTCATGCCGGCAATGCTGCGCCACCGCCGTCACGACACCGAAACCGCCGGAACGGGGGTGGGGATGACTCAGCCGAGGCCGAGCCGGACCAGCTGCTCGGCCGGTGCTTCGACCGATCGGAGCGCCTCGACGAGGAGCTCAGTCATCTCCGCGACGCCGGCCGAATCCGCACCTTCCGGGACCCCGCCGAGGTCGTAGAGCAGGTCGCCGCCGAACGCGCCTCCGGCCCAGAAGGGGAGCGGGTCGCTTTGATCGAACGGCTGGCGGATCACGGGGACCGTCGTCCCGGGCACGCGTTCGAGCCGCGCCCGCTCGTCGGGGCGCGGGAGCCGGACATCCGGGAACGCACGGACCGGCATCGTCGACCAACGGTTCGAGTACATCGACAGGGGCCGGTTCGAAGCGATCGGCGCCTTCGCGAATGTGCGGGTCGCGTCGACGACGTGGACTTCGCGCCCCCACACGCCTCCCAGCGCCCACTCCCGCACGGAGCCGGCTCGGCCTTCGAGCACGGGGACGAGGGAGTGGCCGTGGGTCCGATGCTCGGGCGTGACCCCGAAGACCTCGCATAGCGTGGCGTGCAGGTCGAGGTGGTGGTGAGCGCCGCGCTCGCCGAGGTAGTGACCGTGGTCGGTGCAGAGCACCACCGCGGTGGTGTCCCAGGCGTCGTTGCGGTCGACGACGTCGAGGATGCGCCCGAGCCAATGATCGATCATCGAGAGTTTGGCGCCGTATTGCGCGCGCACGTGGCGCTCGCTCGTTCGTCGAGACCGGACTCGGCCTGGGTGCGCGCGTAGGGAGGCCAGATGATGCGGTCGCCCTCCCAATCGGGGTCGTAACGATCAGCCCACGGTTCCGGCGTGTCGAACGGCTCGTGCGGATCGAATTCGTCCACGACCAGCAACGCGCGCTCGTGCGGATCGCGCGCAGCGGAGAGTTCCTGCTCGAGCCAGCGCGCCGCCGCGGTCACGGTGCGGGGACCGGGGAAGTCAGACTCGTCGAGGAACCACGACCGGCTCAGGTCGTAGTTACGGGCGACCGGGGCGGCCCGGGCGGGCAGGGCCGGCGCACCGATCCACGATGGATCGGGGCGCGTGCGCCAGGCGTCGTCCTCGTGCCCGCGAAGGTAGTCCCACGCGGCGAAGTCGTGGTGGTAGTTCTCGCCGCCCGCTTCGAAGAGATGCGGGTGATCGCTGACGAGCATGGTCGAGATCCCCGCATCGCGACGGAGTGCGTGGGTGATCGCGTCTTCCCACACTTCTATCGATCCCCAGGGTCGCCACGGGAAGTCGAGTGCGCCGACCAGCAGATCGTGGCGGGCGGGCATGCACGGCAGCGAGCCGGTGTGGTGGTTCGTGAAGCGCACCGAGCGGGCGGCGAGGCGATCGAGGTTCGGCGTGTCGAACTCGTCGCCGCCGTAGCACCCGAGCATGTGTCGGTTGAGGCTGTCGAGCAGCACGACCACGACGTCGCGAGGAGCGCTCATCTCCCGGACGTTAACGCCGGGACCGGTCTCAGGAGTCGAGCACGACGATGGTGCGACCGACGGTCTCCCGGTTCTCCATCGCCTCGATCTCGGCCGGGATCTCCGCGAAGGTGATCGTTCGACCGACCACCGGCTTGACCGAACCCGTGAGCACCAACTCGACGATCGCACGCATGATCTTCTCGCCCAGCTCGGACGTCGCGAAGTTCCAACCCATCGCGGTCTTCACCATCTCCGCCACTTCGGGCGCCTGATACGCCAGCAACACACCGCAGAGCTTGAAGTTGCCGAGCGAGATCCGCCGCGGAACGAGGAACGGCTCGTCGGCGACGAGCTTGTTCGAGGCGAAGCCCATCATCAGATAGCGGCCGTTGTACTTGGTGCACTGCATGGATTTCTCCATGACTGCTTCGCCGACATTGTCGAACACGACGTCGACGCCTGCGTTTCCGGTCTCCGCGAGCACGACCTGCGCGAAGTCGGCGTCGTTGTAGTTGATCGCCACGTCGGCGCCCAGGTTTCTGCACAACTGCACCTTGGCGTCGGTCCCCGCGGTTGCGAAGACGCGTGCACCGATGTGCTTGGCGAGTTGGATCGCCGCGGATCCCGATCCGCCGGCCGCCGCGTGGATCAACACGCTTTCGCCTGCCTGGAGCTCGGCCCGGTCGATCAGGCCCAGCCACGCGAGATGGAAGGGGAAGTAGAGCGCGGCGGCGTCGGGGAGCGGGATGGAGTCCGGCATGTCGAACGCGGACGAGGTCGGGCAGATGGCGTACTCCGCGAATCCCCCGTTGGCACCCTTCGGCATCGCGACGACCCGGCGGCCCTGCCATTCCTCCACGCCGGCGCCGCACGCGTCGACGACGCCCATCACCTCCATGCCCGGGCTGTACGGCAGCTCGGGGCGGACCATCATGTTGCCGCCGGTGATCCGTTCGAGGTCGTTGATGTTGAACGGGATCGCCTGCACCCGGACCCGGAGCTCGCCTGCTTCCGGTTCGGGAATGGGGACCGTGTCGAGCTGCAACACCTCGGTCGGGCGACCGTAGCTGTGCAATCGCCAGGCCCGCATCGTGCGATCGTCGTTCTGCATGTGTTCCTCCAACGCCGACGGACCCGTCGTTCGTGTCTAACAGCCAGTGTGGGGCAAGGCCAGCATTGCCTTGCGGATGTAGAGAGATGTGTTTAGATTGGCTCCAAATTCGCCGTGACCGGGGGGTCGCATGTTGTCGCGGAATCGTTCGACGGGTAATCGCGCGCGTTGCGCATCACTGCTCGCAGTGCTCGTAGTCGTCGGGGCCGCGTGCGGTAGCGGTCACGGGAGTTCCTCCACCGGCACGACTGCGCCGGCCGGGGCGTCCACGACTCCAACCTCGGCCGCGCCGACGGTAGAGAAATTCGGGACGCTCGACTCGCCGTGCGGGAAGGGCACGGCAACGGGCGCGACCGCGAAGGGTGTGACCGCGACGTCGATCACGATCGGCTACGGCGACGACGCCGGCTACGCCGCCGCGTCCGGTCTCGACAAGGAGATGTCCGACGCGGTCAAGCCGATGATCGACTGGTGCAACGCGCAGGGCGGCATCAATGGCCGCAAGGTGGTCGGCAAGTACTACGACGCCAAGGTGCTGAACATCACGCCGACGATGACCCAGGCGTGCAGCGACAACCTCTTCATGCTGGTCGGGCAGGGCTTCGTCCTCGATGCCAGCCAGGAGCAGACGCGTATCGGGTGCCAGCTCTCGACGATTCCCGGGTTCGCAGTCGGCACGGCCTTCGCGAGCGGGTCGGGTATGCAACAGCCGATTCCGAACCCCGGCGACGAAGAAGCGGTGTCGTCGGCCTATCAAATCGCGAAGCTGTTCCCGGACGCGGTGAAGAAGGCGGCGTTCGCGTACGCCGACTTCCCGGCGACCACCGAGACCCGCGACAAGGCCGCGGCCGGGTACCCGAAGGCGGGCTGGACCTTCCTCAACTGCGACCAGCACTACAACATCGCGGGCGAGTCCGACTGGAAGCCGTTCGCGAGCCAGCTGAAGTCGTGTGGCGTGCAGGCGGTTGTGTGGGTCGGGTCGCCCGATCCCAACATGGAGAACTTCCTCAACGCTTCGAAGCAGGTCGGCTTCTCCCCGATCTGGGTCACTGACCCGAACCAGTACACGGC
This sequence comes from Acidimicrobiia bacterium, assembly GCA_038239145.1. Lineage (GTDB taxonomy): Bacteria > Actinomycetota > Acidimicrobiia > IMCC26256 > PALSA-610 > PALSA-610. Next base: position 17,096 of record JBBSFB010000041.1, on the reverse strand, counting down.
GGCGTTCGCCAAGTGGAACGGTCAGAACGGTGGTGCCGCCGACAAGGTGTACGTGCGCCAGACGAACGTGCCGTTCGAGCTCGCGGGCCAGGTGCCCGCGGTGAAGCAGTACATGGATCTCGTGCAGAAGTCGCACGGGACGATCGGCCTGCTCGGTGAGCAGTCCGCGTCGGCGTTCCTGCTCTGGGCGACCGGGGTGAAGTCGTGCGGCGCGGGCGTCACCGCCAAGTGCGTGCTCGACGCGGCCGCCGCGCAAACGAACTGGACCGGCGGCGGCCTGCACCTCCCGACGAATCCCGGCGACAACACCGCACCGAAATGTGGGATGTTGATGAAGCTGAACGGTCCGACCTGGGTCAAAGTCGAGCCCGCGGGAAGCGAGCTGTTCGACTGCAAAGACAACTACGTCGTCAAGGGCATCACGACGTCCGCGGTCACCGCGGCCAAGCTCAACGCGCAGCGCATCTCGACGGAGTTCGGCACGTACACGCCCAAGTAGCGGGCGGGTACGGCCGAACCGCGCCGGTGTATCGAGGACCCGGATGAACCTGCTGATCAATGGTCTGATCACTGGTGCGGTGTTCGCGATCGCCGCGAGCGGCCTGGTCGTCACGTACTCGACGTCGGGTGTCTTCAACTTCGCCCACGGTGCGCTCGGCATGCTGTGCGCGTACGTCTATTGGGACCTGCGCGTCAACGACAGCCACACGTGGCCGCTGCTCCCCAAGGGTCATTGGCCCGCTCCGCTCGCGCTCGCCTTCGTCCTCCTGGTGTTCGCACCGCTGCTCGGTGCCGTCCTGTACCGCGTGGTGATCCGCGGGTTGCAGGAGACGTCGGAGATCGTGAAGCTCGTCGTCCCGATCTCGGTGCTGCTCGCAGCTATCGGCCTCGCGAACTGGATATGGAAGCCGACCGACTCGCATTCGATTCAGCCCTTCTTCGGTGCCGATCACAAGGTGACGATCTTCGGCGTCGTGCTGTTGTGGCACGACCTCACGATCCTGTTCGTCGCGATCGCTCTCGCGGTCGGGTTGCGGCTCGTGCTCTACCGGACGCGCGTCGGGATCTCGATGCGCGGTGTCGTCGACGATCGCCCGCTGCTCGAGCTCAACGGGGCGCGCCCCGATCGGGTGTCACTCGTCAGTTGGATGCTCGGCGTGTCGCTCTCGGCGCTGGCCGGCATCTTGATCACGCCGTTCCAGGGCGGTTCGCTCAGTTCGACGCTCTTGACGTTGGTCGTCATCAACGCGTTCGCGGCGGCGATGTTCGGCCGCCTCCGGAACCTGCCCATGACGTTCGTGGGCGCGATCGTCCTCGGGTTCGCAACGCGCATGGCGTTTCCTCGACCGACGGGCCTCATGCCGAAGAACTTCGACTGGGGCGGCAACCTCCGGCTCGCGGTCCCGATGATCCTGTTGTTCGTCGTGTTGCTCGTGCTGCCCCAGGACCGCTTGCGGGGCGCGGTCGTGTACCGCACGCGCGAACACTTTTCGTTACCGTCGATGAACGACGCCTATGCCGCCGCCGCGGTCTTCGTCGTCGCCATCTTCTTGTTGTCGCGAATCATGGCGCCGACCCCGTTGCTCACGCTGAGCGATGCGATCGCGGCCTCGATCATCATCTTGTCGCTCGTCATGCTCGTCGGGTTTGCGGGTGAGGTGAGCCTGGCGACGATGGCGCTCGCCGGCATCGGTGGCACCGTGCTCTATCACCACGTGGGCCACGGCTCGTCGAGTCGGGCCGGGATCATGGCGTTCGTGATCGCGCTTGTGGTGACCGCGTTGATCGGCGCGCTGATTGCATTGCCGGCGCTGCGACTGCGGGGGCTGTATCTCGCGCTCGCGACCGCGGCGTTCTCGCTGGCGGTCGAGCAGCTTCTGTTCAAGGAGTACACCGAGGCGCGGCGCATCTACCCGGCGACGCTCATCTTGCTGGTCGGGCTCGGACTGGGTGTCGTCTACCGCGGTTTCCGTTCGAGTCGTCTCCCGGGCGCGCTCATCGCGGCCGCCGTTTCCGGCGTGATCGTGCTCCTCGCAGCGACCAATCCGTGGTTGCAACGCGAACGCTGGAGCCCGATCTTCCCCAACGGCGACCTCGAGGTGCCGCGGCCGCGCCTTTTCGGCATCGACTTCACACCCCAGCACGACTTCTTGCTCCTGCTCGCGGTCGTGTTCGCCCTGCTCGGCCTGGCAATGATCGCGCTGCGCCGCAGCGCGTACGGCCGGCGCTTGACGGCGATGAAGAACAGCCCGGCCGCGTGCGCGACGCTCGGCATGAACGTCGTGCGGCTGAAGCTCTCGATCTTCATGATGTCGGCTGCGATCGCGGGGCTGGGCGGGTGCCTGTTCGCCCAGGAGATCGGCGGGGTCACGGCCGACCGCTTCAATCTGTTCGAGTCGATGACCATGTTGATGCTGCTGGTCGTGGCCGGTGCCGGCTACGTGTCGGGCGGGCTGACCGCGGGCTTGCTGTACGGCGCCGTGTTCGTCGCGCTCGAGAGCATCTTCGACAAGATCGGGACCGACTACACCGCGTTTCACGGTGCGAGCCTGTGGCTTGCACACCTCACGGCGCTACTGCCCGCGATCATCGGTATCGGTCTGGGCCGGAACCCGAGCGGCTTCTTGAACGACACCTTCTCGCAGTTCGGTCCCATGATCCGCAAGGTGAAGCCGGTGCTCTTCGCAGGTGTCGCGCTGGAGCTGTTGTTGTGGTTCCTCGCGTTCCGGCACACGATCAACAACTGGACGTTCTCGTTCGCGACCTTCGTCCTCGTCCTCGCGCTGCCGAGGGTGGCCGCAGTGGTGAACCCGGGTGCGTTCGGACGCGCGAGTGCGTTCGGCGACGCGGAAGCCGAGACACCGCTGGAGCTCGTCGGGATCGATCGGCCGTTCACGGCGGACGACCTACGCGAGATCGATCGCGGTATCGGTGTGCCGGCCGATCTGCGCGAAGCCGGTCTCGACGGGTTGCCGGCATGACGGGAGAGAGCCTGCTCGTCACCCAGGAGGTCACGGTCAAGTTCGGCGGGAATCGTGCACTCTCGGACGTCGATCTCGACGTGCGCGCCGGTGAGATCACGGGACTGATCGGACCCAACGGCGCGGGCAAGACGACGCTGTTCAACGTCATCACCGGCCTCATCGCACCGACCGCGGGACGCGTCGTCTTCGACGGTCGGGACGTGAGCCGGCTCGACACCCACAAACGGGCCCGGCTCGGCATCGCCCGCACGTTCCAGCGGCTCGAGCTGTTCACCGACCTGACCGTGCGCGACAACCTGCGCGTCGCGGGCGAGATCCGCAACACCTGGGGCGGAGCCTTCGCCGGTTTCGGGCCGGGTAACCGTCGCATCGACGTCGATCGGGAGACCGAGCGCGTCCTCGACCTCATCGGGCTGCGCGCCATCGCCGATTCGGACGTGTCGACGATCCCGACCGGTACCGCCCGAGTCGTCGAGCTCGGACGCGCGCTCATGATCCAACCCCGGCTGTTGCTGCTCGACGAGCCCGCGTCGGGTCAGTCCGACGACGAGACGAGGGCGTTCGAAGCATTGCTCCGGCGGCTCGTACACGAACACGGCCTGTCGATCCTGCTGGTCGAGCACGACATGGCGCTGGTCATGGAGGTCTGCGACCGGATCAACGTGCTCGATTTCGGCGAGGTGATCGCGGTCGGCACCCCGGAAGAGGTCCGCGCCGATCCGCGCGTGCGCGATGCATATCTGGGAACGTCGACGTCATGAGTACGGCTTCTCCGCCCCCCGCCACCGCGGAAGCGGCGTTCGCGCCGAGTGACAACGCGCTCGAGCTGCGAGGAGTGCGCGCCGCGTACGGCACGATCACCGTGCTGCAAGGAGTCGACCTCGTCGTTCCGTACGGACATGTCGTGGCTCTGCTCGGACCGAACGGTGGCGGGAAGTCGACCGCGCTGCGCGTGATCTCGGGTCAGCTCCCGGTGTCGGCGGGTGAAGTGTTCGTGGCGGGCCGCTGCGTGAACGGCGCCGCGCCCGACGAGCTCGCACGCCGCGGGGTGTGCCTCATTCCGGAAGGGAAGGGGATCTTCCCCAACCTGTCGGTGCGGGAGAACCTCTGGATGGCGACGCATACCGGCACGTCGCTGAAGGTCATCGAGGAGGTCGCGTTCGCGCGCTTTCCCCGGCTGGGGGAGCGGCGCAAGCAGCTCGCGGGCACGCTGTCGGGCGGCGAGCAGCAGATGCTCGCCATGGCCCGTGCACTGGCAACCGATCCTGCCCTGTTGCTGCTCGATGAGCTTTCGATGGGGCTGGCGCCGCTGGTCGTGGAGCAGCTCTACGAGATCGTCGCGCAAGTCGCGAAGGAAGGCGTCTCTATCCTCGTCGTCGAGCAATTTGCGCGCGCCGTGCTCGGCATCGTCGACTCGGTGGGGATCATGCTCCGGGGTCGGGTCACGAGGTTCGGGACGCCGACCGCGATGGAAGCCGAATTGTCGACCGCATATCTGGGCGAATGAGAGACGGACAATGACGACAACGCAATCCACCGATCGCGCCGAAGAGTTCAAAGCGGAGATCGCGGAGATGAAACTGAAGACGGGGCGGGGTCGGGCCGAGAGCTCCTTGCAACTGCTCGGCGTGATCCTGATGGTCGGCGGCATCGTCCTCGCGTTCGGCGCCTACGTGGCATCTCTGAATGTCAGCGCGACGGCCGGCTCGAACGTCGACGTGCTGAACTCGAACTCGTATATCCCACTCGCGATCGCGGGCTTGGCGATCAGCATCACGGGAGGCTTCTTGTTCCTGCGCTACTCGCTCGCCCGCTTCTTGCGGTTCTGGCTCCTGCGTCAGTCGTACGACCAACGCGTCGCGATCGACGAAGCAGCTGCGCGCCACGACCGGTAGGAGTCAGCGGGTCGGGGCGGCTTCGGTCGCCACGCCGTAACGCTCGACGTAGCCCGCGAACCGCTCTGCGATCTGATCGCGCTCGAGGCCGAACTCGGAGAGGTCGTACGTGTGGACCCCGAGGCCGTCCTTCGGATGGTCGGCGACATACGACGCGATCGCGTCGCGTGAACGTCGATCGAGGCCGTGGTCGCCGGTCGCGGCGTAGATCGACGCCACTGTCGCGACGGGATCACGCATGAGATCGGAGTATTGGATGTCGACGATCGGGTGCGCGGGATGCGACGCCCGGAAGGCGTCGATGCGCCGCACCGACTCGTCGAGCATCGTCACCCAGTGGTCTGCGATGTAGGCGCGGTGATCGGCGTCGGTGAACGTCCCCGAGAGCGTGCTGATCAAGCTGCAGACCGATGCACAGAGGATCACGGGATCGCGGTGGAGGAGCACGAGGCGGGCGTCGGGGTAGACCGCGGTGAGGGCTTCCAGGTTGAGCGCGTGGTGCGGGCTCTTGAGTGTCCACCGACCACGTACGCCACCGCTCTGCAGCACTTGCAGCGCGAGGCGGTGATACTCGTACGCGGAGCGCTGATCGACCTGTAGCAACCAGGCGCCGTAACCGGGGACGTTCGAGATCGCTTCCCACGTCAGGCTCTTGAAGTCCTGGCTCATCAACGAGATGCACTCGGTGGGCCCGTCGGGCTCCTCGTGATGGATGGCGCGGATGCGCGGATTGATCTGCTCGAGCATGTCGTTGCCGATGCGTGAGGCCTCGACGCGCGGATCGCTGCGCAGGTTCTCCGGATTCGGCGGCGGGACGCTGTCGCCCGTCTCCCAACGCAGGAGTGCACGGTTGCCGGCGTCCTGTTCGAGCAGATAGCTGAGGAACGTCGTGCCCGCGCGGAACATCCCGATCACGACGAGCGGGGCGCCGATGCGTTCGGTGACGATCTCGGGATGCTTGTGCGACCAGTCGACGATCCGGAGACGGTTGACGAGCGAGCCGACGATGTTGTCGCGGATCGCCGCGAGCCCGAGGTCGTTGAGCTGCGCCTCCGCGCCGACCGACTCGCAGTAGACGTCCAGGCCCTCCCGGAAGCTGTCGCCGCCGAAGTCGTCGAGGCCGGCGAGTCCGTGTGCGTCCGCGAGCAACTCGCCTGGAATCAGTGCGCTCATTGCCGCGGACGGTACTAAGGAGGGGTCCTTATGTCAAAGGTCTACATCGGTGCGGACATGCCGGCCGCGACCATCGCCACGAGGTTATCGACGAACTCGTCGTATTCGAGCTGCGGACGGCCCCGCCGGCCTCTCCGGCCGAGTACGCGGGCCCGGTCGGCGACCGCGCGCAAGATAAAGCCCGTCGCGAGCGCGAACCGCTCGGCCCGTACCTCCGGGGTTACGTCGGCCATGCGGGCGGCGAGGAGGTCGTACACCGCGTAGCCGCCCGTGTGCGCGAGCGCGGCGGCCACTTCGGGGTCGAGACCGTCGGGGTCCTCCTCGACGAGCTCGGCGAGGATGACGAGGAAGCAGCGGCCCCGCCACCCGCTCTCGCCCAACTCGGCCGCCGGGCGCACGATTGCCTCGACGACCGACTCCACATCGTCGTCGGGCTGTTGCTGCGCGATGTCGAGGAGCTCTCCTTCACGCCGGGCCAGGAATTCGGCGTGGCGCTCGAGCACGGCGCAGAGCACACCGCTGCGCGATCCGAAGTGGTAGTGCAGCGCGCCCCGGTTGCGCTGACCGGCGCGCCGGGTGATGTCGATGAGCGACGCCCCGTACACACCGTTCGCGGCAAAAGCCCGGGCCGCTTGGTCGATCAGCTTCTCCCGCGTGCGCGAGGCATCCAGAGGCATTGTGGCGATCCTACGATTCGGCCGTGACCGACAAGCCGGGAAAGCGCGGATCCGCAGGCGCCCCCCGATTTACGACGGCCGATCTGGCGGAGTTGAGCCGATTCGTCCGCGACGCTTGGAATGTGGGGCTCGATCACGACTGGACGGCACTCGCGGGAACGCTCGACTGGGAGCTGCTTGTACACGGCCGATCACCTCGTCGACTGCGTCTTCTCGTACGCCTTCTTCCTCGCGTCCCGCAAACAGGACGACTATCCGAACTGGGGTGAGCTGCACTCCCTGCCGGGCGCGGGCCCGACCGACATGATCGAGGGCCTGCGCGCGGTCACCACGATGTTGGTCGCCGTGATCGACGCCGCCGAGCCCGGCGCGAGCGCGGTGATCCGCCGTTGGCCGACGGTCGAGACCGGGCACCCGGCGGAATTCGCGCCACGCGGCGGCCTCGAGCTGATCCTGCACGCCTACGACGTCTGCTCCGGTCTCGGCGTGCCGTTCGACCCGCCCCCGACGCTGTGCCGGCGACTCTTCGACGACACCCAGGGCTGGCCGAGCGCGGCGATCGACCCGACCTCCGACCCGTGGGGCGATCTCCTCGAACGCTCCGGCCGCCCCCGCCCAACCCCGAGAGAGAAGATCGAACCGGCCACGTGACGCACCGTCACCACAACGCGTGACAGCTCCCTGATCGCGAGCGCGATCGCGAGGGGAGTGGCGATGCCGGGAAGCGGCCGGGGGTGCGCGACGTGCGCGACCGCGAGCACCGTCGCCGTACGCGAAGAGGCTCGCGAATACGCGACGCGCTGCGGCTCCGACACCCGCTTCTGATGGACCCGCGAGCCGTCGGGTGCCGGCTGGTGGAACCGCACGTCGTACTCGTGAATGGCCGAGTACATCTTCACCGGGATATCGACCAACCCGAAGCTCACCGAACCGGTCCAGATCGATCGCGCCACGATGCCCGATCGAATCGTCCGTCCGTACCGCTCCCCCCGTCGGAGCCAGGCGCCATGCACGCCCGGGGTGGTGCCGGACCGGCGCGAGAAGAAATTCCGGAGCGGGTGTCCTCTGGCGGAGGGGCCGTTCGTAGCTAGGGGTGAACGCCGGCACCCGGCCGGGTTCGACGAAGGGAGACCCCATGACCGTCACGACCGACCCCACGACCGTCCCTCGGCCCGATCGGGGCGCCGACCCCGTCCGCCGCACGGTGTGGAAGACGGGGTCGGTTGCGGGCGTCGCCGCCGCGGCCGCGACGCTCACGTTCGCCGCGCTCGCCCAGGCGATCGGTGTGCCCCTGAAGGTCTCGGGTGCTTCGATCCCGCTGCTCGGATTCGCACAGCTCACGCTGGTGGCGTCGATCATCGGCATCGCGCTCGCAGCGGTGTTCTCCCGCCGCGCGGCTCGGCCGAAGCCGGTCTTCGTGTACACGACGATTGCACTGACGCTCGCGTCGATCGTTCCCGACGCGCTCGCCGCCGCCGACACCGCGACCAAGTTCGCGCTCGCGCTGTCGCACCTCGTGGCCGCCGCGATCGTGATCCCCGCCCTCGCATCTCGGCTCTGCGACTGACACTCTGCCTACCAACCCGAAAGGAATCTTCATGCCGCAATACATGCTCTCCGTCCACCACACCGCTGACGAGGCCATACCCTCGGCCGCCGACATGCAGAAGGCGTTCGAACAGGTCGACGCGTTCAACGCCGAGGTCATGGCCGCTGGCGCGTGGGTCTTCGCCGGCGGCCTCCACCCACCGACCACCGCAACCGTCGTGCGAACCGACGGCGTTGAGACCGTCGTGACCGACGGTCCGTTCGCAGAGACGAAGGAACAGCTCGGCGGGTTCTGGATCATCACCGCTCCCGACCTCGACGCCGCGCTGGAGTGGGCTGCGAAGGGTTCGATCGCCTGCATGGGCCCCGTCGAGGTGCGCCCGTTCCAAGACGACGCGCCCGAGGCCTGATCCCGAGTGACCGAAGCGCCCCGGGTGCCGCCCGTAGCCGCCGCCGATCTCGAACGGATCTTCCGGGAGGAGTCCGGTCGGGTCGTCGCAAACTTGGTCCGTCTCTTCGGCGACATCGACATCGCCGAGGAGATGGTCCAAGAGGCATTCGTCGAGGCGAGCGCGCGGTGGCCCGACACGGGTCTGCCGCCCAACCCGGGCGGTTGGCTCACGACGACCGCACGGAATCGTGCCATCGACCGGTTGCGCCGGGAGGCGTTGCGTCATGACCGTCACGCGCAAGCGGCGCTCCTGCACGAGCACACCGAATCGAAGGAGTCGGGACGAGAGATGCAAGACGATCGGCTTCGGCTCATCTTCACGTGTTGTCACCCTGCGCTCGCGCCGACCGCCCAGATCGCGCTCACGCTGCGGCTCCTCGGCGGACTCGAGGCGCCGTACATCGCGCGTGCGTTCCTCGTCCCGGAACCGACGATGGCCAAGCGTCTCGTGCGGGCCAAGCAAAAGATCCGCGACGCCAAGATTCCTTACCGGGTGCCGAGCGATGCCGAGCTGCCCGATCGGCTCGGCGCCGTGCTCGCGGTGATCTATCTGGTGTTTAACGAGGGCTACACCGCCTCGGAAGGCGATGAGCTCGTCCGCGCCGATCTCTGTGCCGAGGCGATCCGCCTCGCGCGCGTGCTCGCGCAGCTGATGCCCGACGAGTTCGAAGTGCTCGGGCTCCTCGCGTTGCTGTTGTTGACCGAGTCGCGTCGAGTCGCGCGCACGGCGAGCGACGGAACGATCATGCTCCTTCCCGATCAGGATCGAAGCCGGTGGGACCGGGAGCTGATCGACGAAGGGCAGTCGCTCGTGCGCCGGTGCCTGCGACGCAACCAACCCGGTCCGTACCAAATCCAAGCCGCGATCAACGCGGTGCACAGCGATGCCGCGAGCGCGGCGGCAACCGATTGGCGCCAGATCGTGCAGCTCTACGACCAGCTGCTTGCGGTCACGCCCGCGCGTGCGAGTGCGGTCGTCGCGTTGAACCGCGCGGTCGCGCTCGCCGAGGTCGACGGACCGGGGCCCTCCCTCGCGATTGTCGATGCGCTGGGGCTCGACGCGTACCACCTCTTCCATGCGGCCCGGGCAGATCTGCTGGCCCGGCTCGATCGACACGACGACGCGCGGGAGGCGTACGACCGCGCCACTGCGCTGACGAACAACGCCGCCGAGCAGGCACTCCTCGAGAAGAAGCGGAACTCGCTGAACTTTCCTGACGGGAAAGCGTCTCTTACTTTCCAGCCGGGAAAGTAAGAGGTGAGGCGCATCACCAACGGAATGACGAACGGGCCCGACTCCGAAGCGAGAGCGTCGCTCGACGAGATAGCGCGGAGCTGGCGGCAAGTGATCGACGGAATCGAGATGCCGCGGTGGTACTGGTGGGGTCTGGTGACGGCGTGGATCGGGCTCGGTGTGGTGACCGACCTCCGCCGCGCGGGGCTGACCGCGGCGGCCGACTGGGTCGACTTCGCGTCGGCGCGACAAGCTCGGCCTTTCCGACTCGGCGTTGTCGAAACAGTTCACGACGTTGGAGGAAGCCGGTTACATCGCGATCGAGCGACACGTGGGCGAGAAGCGCCGTCGGGTGCGGGTACCGTTGACGAAAACCGGACGCGGCGCGTTCGACGGCCATGTCGCCGCGCGCAACGGGATCCTCACCTCGGCCGATTCGGCCGCGCCCCGCTGTAGCGGAGTTCGCACCTACTTGACTCCGTCCGACGACCGGCACTCGGTCGACCTTCTCGTGGCAGCGCCGTTGACGTGCGTGTACGGTCCGGTCGCGTGAACCAGCCCACCCTTCGGATGCCGTTGTCGCGAATTGCCGCTCCGATCGTGGCGATCGTTCTCGTCGCCATGGTCCTGCCTGCCGGCGCGCTGGCTCTTCCCGCCGGCGGTTCGGCTTCGGCGATCACCGCGACGCTCGATCGCGCTCCCGCCGTCATCGGGGATCACGACGGCATCCACGTCGTGTCGTCGACCTGGGTCGACCCCCGGCTCGTCGACGTGTCGGTGTCCACGGCCGCGCTCCGCAGGCCCGTGCACGTGCGCATCCTGGTGCCGACTGGCTACGCCGCGCACCCGACCCGCGGGCATCCGTCGATCTACCTGCTGCACGGTTGTGCGTCTGGGCGACCCTCGAACGGGCTCGAGTACCTCGAATGGTCGGGCGACGGCGCCGAGCAGATAACGGCGAACGCGGACGCGATCATCGTGATGCCGGAAGCGGGCGGCGGCGGGTTCTACACCGACTGGTTCAACGCCGGGTCCGGCGGCCCGCCGCAGTGGGAGACCTTCCACGTCGACCAACTCGTGCCGTGGGTCGATCACACGTTTCGTACAATTCGGGACCGCTCGCAACGCGCCATAGCGGGCTTGTCGATGGGTGGCTTCGGATCATTGAGTTACGCGAGTCGGCACCCCGACCTGTTCGGCGCGGCCGCGTCGTTCTCGGGTGCGGCCGATCTGACGAACCCGGTGGATCAAACCGAGCCGAGCTCATCGGTGGTGGTCGCCGCGTGCGCCGCGGCCGACGGGGGTGGCCCGGATTCCACCTTTGGTTCGCACACGACCGACGAGCTCAACTGGTTCGCGCACGACCCCGGTCGGCTCGCGGTGAACCTCGGCCATAGCGCGTTGTATCTCTATACGGGCAACGGTCAGCCCGGGCCTCTCGATCGGCCCGGCGCGGGTGTCGACGCGATCGAAGTGCTCGCGCACGAGTCGACGGTGCTGTTCCACGATCAGCTGGTTGCGAACGGCATTCCGAGCTTTTATGACGACTACGGACCAGGAACCCACTCGAGCGCATACTGGGCGCGCGACTTCGCCGACGTGTTGCCCAGGTTCCTTGCCGGTTTCGTACGCGATCGACGCGCACCTGCGTCCTTCACGTTCACCACCGTCGACGCGTCGTACTCGGTCTGGGGTTGGCACGCACAGATGCACCGGACCGCGGGCGAGTTCAGCACGCTCACGAATGTGGGCGCCCGTGGCTTCACGCTGTCGGGGAGTGGTTCGGCGACGGTCGTGACCGGCCCGGCATACCGGCCTCGATCCCTGCACCGAGTGTTCGTCCGGAGCCGGAAGTCGTCGACGATGCGAGTCGCACGAGCCGATCGACGCGGGCGGCTTCGGCTGACCGTGCGGCTCGGTCCTGCCAATCAGTTCCAGGAGTACACCGCGGCTGCGATCGCCGCGGGATCGCACGTTTACACGACCAACGTCGCCATCCGGTGACGCGAACCGGATCCGGGCGGATCGTGAGCGAGGGCCGTCAGTTGATCGCGCGACACGACCCGATGAAATACGTCGTTATCGGGGAATCCGCGGGCTCGTCCTTTGACGAGATCATGGCGGTCTATCCGCGCCACAAGGTCGTCATCGACGCCTTCGTCGAGCGCGGTGAGTCGTCGGAATCGGACCGTTCGGCGATGGCGGCAACATGGCCATGTTCCGCTCGTTGGCGGCTGCAGAAGCTTTCACGCACCAGGACCCGTTCGTCGCGGAGGGACTCGTCGCGTCGTTCGCCATTCGTCCCTGGCTCGATGAGATGTTCGTCTGAGCCATGGCGGAGGCATGCGGACTGCGTGCTTCACGAAAGCCTGACAGGAATCCGCGGCTGCGCTTACTCCGTGGTGCTCGACTGACGATTGATGATCGAGCGAACCCCGTACGAGAAGGACACGACGATGGCCGGTGCGACCGGGAGCCAGTCACAGTCGCACGAACGGTACCGGCCGACGAGAGCCGGGCTGGTCACCGGCCTCACGCTGGTGGCGGCGCTCGCGCTCGCGCTCGTGCTCAAGGGTCCGAGTATCGTCGGGTATGCCGTCCTGTTCCTGATCTTCGTGCCCATGGAGAAGGCGTTCGCGCTCCGGGCCCAGAAGGTCTTCCGCCGCGGATTCGCGACCGACCTCACGCACCTCTTGGTCAACCGTTTCTTCGTCACCGTCGGCGCCATCATCTTCGCCGTCGTGCTGGCACTGCCGTTCCTCTGGCTGCGCTCGTTTCACATGGTCGATTCACTTCCGGCGGCTGCGTCGGTTCCACTCGCGCTCGTCTTGGTGTTCGTAGGGAACTACTGGGGTCACCGACTCACTCACCAGATCCCGTTCCTGTGGCGGTTCCACGCCGTCCATCACAGCATCGACGAGATGGACTGGCTCGCAGCCGGACGACTCCATCCTCTCGACTCCGCCTTCACGCAGGCGTTCACCATCGTGCCACTCTTCTTGCTCGGCTACTCGGCCGGCGTGTTCGCTGGCGCCGCGATCGTGGTCACGCTGCTCGCAATCTTCCAACACGCCAACGTCAGACTGAAATTCCCGGTCGTCCGTTGGATCTTCCCAACGCCCGAGTGGCACCACTGGCACCACGCCATCGACGCCGAAGCCGTCAACACCAACTTCGGGCTCCCGATCGTCGACAAGGCGTTCGGCACTGCGTATATGCCACGCGACCGGCGGCCTGTGGGCTTCGGCATCCACGACCCGGTACCTCGGGACACCTACCTGCGCCACCTCGCCTACCCGTTCACAAATATCGCTCGCGTCCGCACCACCGGCCAGGCCCCGCCGCGCGTCGATGAGGGGTCCGTCGTGGGCGGAATCGATTCCGTGTGCTCGACGTACAACCGGGGTTGAGCACTACCAACCGCTCGGCTTCGTTATCCAGTACCACCACCCGTCATACGCCGCCGCGCACATGACGAGCGAGATCTACATCCACGTGGACGACGCTGACGACCTAGCCAACGACTGGCGCACGGCGGCCTGGATGTTGTCGGCCTCTAAAATCGGGACGACGGAAAGCGCGAAGGTACCCGCGTCGACCCGAACGGCTACATCATCCGCGTCGCTGTGGACGCGCTGACTGGCTCGAGATGAGTTTCGGTAGGGGGAGCAGTCTCAAGAACTATGAAAACTACAAACCTTGGTGATGCCGATGGGCTGCCCACGATCGAGTGGTCCGAAGTTGAAACGCAGCTTGCGGACCTGCTGACGCACGACGACCCGCAGTCACCGAACCGGTCGACGTTCTGGCTGACGACCCTGAACGCCGACGGGAGCCCGCATGTCACGAGCGTGGGCGCGCTTTGGCACGCAGGCTCATGCTGGTTCCAGACCGGCGAACGCACGCGCAAGGCGAAGAACGTTGCACGCGACCCGCGCTGCACGATCAGTGTCGCGACGAAAGGCTGCGACGTGATGGTCGCCGGCGAGGCGCGGCGCGTGACCGACCCGAAGATTGTGGCCGAGATCGCGGCGTTGTGGGCGAAGAGCGGATGGCCGGCACAGCTCGACGACTCGGGAACTGGATCACCGCGCCCTTCAACGCGCCGACACTCGGTCCGCCGCCGTGGTTTGTCTACGAAATCAAGCCGCGCACCGCGACCGCAGTCGGTACCGCCGAGGAGACGCAGGGTTCAACGCGTTGGCGTTTCTGAGGTCGGCGCGATATCCAAACAGGTTCACGACCGACACCGATCCGCAATTATGGCGTTGTCTCGATGCGGGCGCTGGAAGACTGTGTCCATGGAATCGGCATCTGCTTCTCGATATACCGACCTCGATTTCAACTCCCCGCTTTCTGACCTTCACGCAAGCGAGCTCGTCGCCACGCTGCAACCGCTCGCGCATGCAGAGATCGTGGACTTGGGTTGCGGATGGGCCGAGCTGTTGCTTCGGCTCCTTGGCGATGACGCAACGGCACGAGGTGTCGGCATCGATCTGGACCCAGTTGCCGTTGCCCGGGGCCGAACCAACGCCGATATGCGTCGTCTCAGCGACCGCGTCCGTCTCGAATGTGCCGACGCAACGGTGTGGTCCGGGCTCGTCGACATTGCGATCGCGATTGGGGCAAGTCACGCGTGGGGTGGAACGCGATCGGCACTTGATGCGATCCGGCCGCTTCTGCGCGCTGGTGGACGCCTGCTGCTGGGCGAGGGCATCTGGGAGATGCCGCCAACCCCGGCCGCCCTCGCCGCGCTCGACGCGGAGCCTCAGGAGTTCACAACGGTCGCCGGTCTCGTTGACCTTTCCGTTGCGTCTGGATTTCGGCTCCTGGCGATGTCGACCGCGACGCTGCGCGAGTGGGACAGTTTCGAATCGCGGTATTGCGCCGGGCGTGAACGCTGGCTCCTTGCTAACCCGGACGCGCCCGACGCCCCCCAAGTCCGAACGCAGGTCGACGCCCACCGCGCGGGCTGGCTTCACGGATACCGAGGCGTCCTGGGCTTCGCGTACCTCACGCTCGGAGTGTGACGACACCGACGACCGAGACCAGAGCACGGATCCGCGGATATGGCGCTAGTCCCCCGAGGGCTTGACCGGGCACGGCTTAGTGGCGGTCGGGACCACGACTGACGGGGTGTGCGCGAAGTCTGAGAATGTGAGCACGTTCTCGCGAGGAGCAAGACCACCTTGGAACGTGACCGCGAGCGTGTCACGGTGTCGATGAACGATTCCCAGCAGTGGTTGGCGAGGGTCGACCGCAAAGCTCAGGAAGTGAGTCACCGTGATCGTCGGGGATGACTCCCCGTCGCGAAGTTTCGAGATCCACGCGATCGCGTCGATGCTCGAGTGCACGAGGTCGTCATACGCCTGGACGACGAGCCGGTCAGATTTGGGGACCGAGCACCACACGCCGGGGGCGCTCCCGGAGAACCAGCGGCCGTCGGCGATCACCACGTTGGCTCCGCTTTCGGTCCCGAGACTGCTATGGATGTTCAGCGCGTAGCGGTGATGTTGAGGATCGGCGACACCATCGATCGTCGAGACTTCGTCCTCGATGGACTTGGTCACGCTACGCCACCGATAGGTCTCCGGTTGCCTCTCGACGGTCGTTGGCACAGCGGTCGACGTGGCCGCTGGGGTCGCTCGAACGGAGCCGCTCGAGCAGGCCGAAAGAAGGGCCACGGTCAAGAAAGCCACAAGCAACACGATGAAAGGCCCGACCCGCACAAGCGGATCATGCCCTGAATGGCAAGCGGGTGCGAGCGATCCGATCGGCAAGTCTGGTGCGCCAGATCCTGTGCCGTCGGTGTTCTTGCCGTGTCTCAGGCGAGCGCGACTCCGTTGACACTCGCCTCGATGCGCCACGGCCCTTCGCGCACGGTCACGGCCGGCACGCTGTCGAGGGAACGAGGATCGGGAGCACGGATCGAGAGACCCGTGATGCGACCGCCTTCGGGCAACCCCGACGGCCGCGGGCTGCCCGCGCAGTCGATGAAGAACACCGGCGTTCTCGTCAACTGCACAGCCCACTCCCGCCGGACACCATCGGGACCAACCCGCGACATTGGTACGGGGTGATCGAGCTTCTGTTTCGCGATGGCCACGGTAAGCAAGCGGGGCTCGAAAAGTGCTTCGACCTCTGCGCGTAACGGGGATCGTGCGTCGCTCTGTGCGGGATCGAATGCGAGAACCTTGAGATATTGAACATCGAGACCGCGCAGCGCGTTGCGGGTCCCGAACCCGTCGTGAATGCCGCCGAATTCGGGCACGACGCCTAGCCACTGCGTCGGCCCGAGATGAGTCTTGACGGTTGCCGCGGTCTAACCCTTCATGATCATCATTGCCGGCCATCTCACCGTCTCTCGCGCCGAGCGTGACAGCTACGTCTCGGACTGTGTATCGGTTGTCGAATCAGCCCGAGCGGCACCCGGATGTCTTGACTATTCGATCACGGCAGACACCGTGGACCCCACCCGCGTCCTGATCTACGAGCGTTGGGAAAGCGAGCACGAGTTGCTCACCTTCCGGGGGTCTGGGCCGAGCGCCGATCAGCAGTCGACGATTCTCGACGCCGACGTCAAGCGGTACGGGATCTCATCCGTCGGCGAGGCCTGATCGCTCTGCCGTTCCACTCGGACCGCCTCATGACGCCCGGTATGAGCGCCTTCTGTGTGCGGCCCACGGCTGGGCTAGTGGTGGGTGTAGTCGACCGATGCGGTCCCGTCGATACCGATCGCGAAGGCGATGCCGCGCAGCGGAGCATGCACCGAGACAGGCCAGATGCTATGGACCGCGTCGGGCGGAATGTGTACGAGGTCGCCTTGGGCGACCTCACGCTGTTCGTCGTCGATCTGCATGACGCCGCGTCCGGCCAGGATGTAATAGAACTCGTGGGTGGGATGCGAGTGCGCGTCGACCTTCCCGCCGCCGGCGACTTCCCACTCGCTGACGAGCTCGAGGAATCCGCCGCGCGTGAGGTCGTAGAGCTCGCGTGGCGACACGAGCCACCACACGGGAACGGTGCCGTTGTGCTCAACGACGGGTGCAGTGTGCTGTGCGGAACGCACGTCCATGCGTATACCTCGCGATCGAGTGGCCCGGAATCCGGTCATCATGCCCCGATGGTTCCCGT
>JBBSFB010000040.1:0-43352 GCA_038239145.1 Acidimicrobiia bacterium | reverse complement strand
CGGTCGGCGGCATCGTCGACCAGATCGTCTCGGGCGAGACCGGCTGGCTCGTCGATGCGCACAATCTCACGCAGTACGCGCAGGCGGTGTGCGCGCTTCTCGGCGACGAAGTGGCGGCCGAACGCATGGGAGCTGCGGGGCGCGACCGCGCCGCGGCAGAGTTCCTCGGCGACCGGCATCTCGAGCAGTGGGCACAACTCTTCGAACGTCTCGCGTAACGAGTGCGACGTTCGCTACAAACGCGGGACGAACGACTCTGTTTCGCGTGCGCGATCTCTGTCACGGTGAAGGATGCGAGGACGCTCTCGCAGGCGTGAGGATCGAATCGGGGTTGTCATGTACATGAGCGATAGTGACGCGTTCTCCTGGTACATGGAGGGAGATCCACTGTTGCGGTCCACGGTCGTCAGCGTCATGGTGCTCGAGGGAACACCCGACATGGATCGCCTACTGGAGCGGGCTGAGCGCGCGACGCGCATGGCGCCCGGCTTCCGGCACAAGGTCGTGCAAGCCCCGTTCCGCCTCGCGAATCCCCGCTGGATCGTCGACGAAGATTTCGACCTGACGTTTCACATCCGCCGCATCAGCGCGCCGCCGCCGGGAACCCTGGCCGAGGTCTTCGAGTACGCGCGCCAGACCGGGATGGCCGGTTTCGACCGCGATCGTCCCTTGTGGGAGTTCACACTTGTCGAAGGAGTCGAAGGCGGTCGCACCGCGCTCGTGATGAAGATGCACCATGCGCTCACTGACGGCATCGGTGGGATGCAGATGGCGGCGTATCTCTTCGACCACGCGGCCGATCCGGGGGCCCTCGGGCCGATGCCCGACGCTCCGTCGCCGCGGCACTGGTCGGCACTGGGTCTCGCGCGCGACGCGGTGCAGCACAACGCGCAACGGGCGGTCGGGTTCGCGCGCGACTGCGTCGCGGCAGTACCGGGCGAGGTTCTCGCCGGCGTGCGCCGTCCCGCGACTGCACTCCGGGCCGGTACCGAGCTCCTCGGCTCGGTGGCTCGCTTCGTGCGCCCCGTCAACAACACCCTCTCCCCCGTGATGCGGGACCGGCGGGTCACCTGGCACTACGACACGCTCAAGGTGCCGCTCGAAACGTTGCACGACAGCGCGCGATCGCAGGGTCTCACGCTCAACGACGCGTTCCTGGCGGCAGTAACCGGCGGTCTCCTGCGCTATCACGAGCGTCACGGCGCGGTCGTCGGCGACTTGCGCGTCACGATGCCGATCAGCGTGCGCACGTCCGACGATCCGATCGGCGGCAATCGCATCACGCTCTTGCGGTTCACAGTCCCGGTCGGGCTGCGCGACCCGGTCGCGCGGATGCATCGGATTCACGAGTCGTGTCTCGTCGCCCGGCACGAACCTGCGATCGCGTACACGAACGCGATCGCAGGAGTGCTCAACGTCATGCCCCGCGGCGTCCTCGGTGCCATGCTGAAGCACGTCGACTTCATCGCGAGCAACGTCCCGGGGGTGCCGCTGCCGTTCTACCTCGCAGGGAAACGGGTCGCCGAGTGGTACGCGTTCGGGCCGACCATCGGCGCGTCGCTCAACGTCACCCTGATCTCGTACGCGGGCACGTGCTACGTCGGTGTGAACGTCGACACCGGCGCGATCCCCGACGCCGCCGAGCTCATGAACTGCCTGCGCGCGGGCTTCAGCGAGAGCGCCGACATGGTGGTGGCCCGCGCGGTGTCGTGATGTTCCGACTTTCGAACAAGGAGTCCTCATGATTGTCAACGGTTCCCGCACCTACGACGCCCCGCTCACTGCCGTGCTCGCGATGCTGCGCGATCCCAAAGCGACGGCGGACAAGTACTCGAGTCAGGGGCACCAGCAGGTCGAAGTGATCGAGTGCAACGACAGTGATGCCGGCATCCACGTCGTCACGTCGCGCGTCGTCACGGTCGACCTGCCCGGTTTCGCCAAGCGCGTGCTGAAGCCGACTAATACGATGCGCCAGACCGACGATTGGCGGCCGGAAGCCGACGGCTCCTGGACCGGCGCGTTCGCCGTCGACGTGTCGGGTGCGCCGCTCCACCTGTCGGGCACGATGGCGTTGCGCGGCGACGACACGAAGACCACGCAGGACGTTGCGATCGACGTGCACGTCAAGGTGCCGCTGATTGGCGGGAAGATCGCCGACTGGGCCGCGAAGAACGATGTGCGTCGTGCCCTCGATGCCGAGTTCGACTTCAACGAGCACTGGCTCGCCGACCACCGCTGACCCGAAAAGGGACGCCATCCCCTCGGCGGCGGTGATCCGAGATCGGCCGACGCGGAACGGACCGAGGACAGTTCGTTACTGACCCCACTTGACGAGTGCGGCATCACTGCCACTGAGGATCGCTCCGTTTTCCTGCACCGGTTGGCCGAACTCGCCCGCGTTGACGGTGTCTTCGAGGTGGCGAAGGATCGCTGCCGCGTGAGTGGTGTCGACGACGAAAAGCCCTCGGTTGTGGCCGGTGCTGGGGTTTTCACCGCCGGCGCACACGAGGATCGAGTTACCGTTGAGTGTGCAGGGTGCGAGCGGATTCGAAGGGAGCGCGAGCTCGAACGGCCGACCACCGACATTGACGAGGTCGCCGCTGGCGGGATTCAGTCGCCGTATTGCGCCCGCGGCGCTGCTACCGCCCACCGGGGCATAGCAATTTGGGAAGCTCTCGACGCAGGCGCTGCCGTTGTGGGTCCAAGCGCCGCCGGTCAGGGTCGCGTTTCCCATGACGAACAGTGCGCTGTTGTTCCAGACGCCGCCCGACAGCGACGAACTACCGCCGTCGGCCGTCGGGCTGCCGACGAAGGCCTCCCAGACCTTGTTGCCGTTGTCCCGGCGGTAGACACGAAACCAACCGTCCTTGTTCGTCGCGCCCACCAATGCCACGCCACCACCGTCGAAAAGTATTGGGCTCGAGGCGTAGTCCGGGTCGTTCGCGATTTGGGGTGCGGGTGCTTTCCAGATCAGGTCACCGGTGGCGCCGCTCAGTTTGAGGAGGCTGTACTGCTCGAAACCGGCGGTCGTGTTGGGATGGGCCTGCGCGATCGAACCGGTCGTCGACGCGGTGGTGACGTAGACGTTCCCGGAGGTGTCCACGGCGGCGTCGTACCAGTCACCTGCACCGACGAAACCGTCGGGAATTGTCTTGTGGGTCCAGAGCAGACCACCGGTGGTGGCGTCGTAGGCCCGGATCTGTCCCTGCACGAATGGCGAGTCGCAGTTGGACGAGATACCGATGATGACCTCGTTGTTGAAGAAGGTCGGACTCGACCACGCGAAGACGTCGTTGCTCGTCGTGCTCGGGATCTGAACCGGTGATCGCCAGATCTGGGAGCCGTCGCTTCCCTTCAACTTGTAGAGGTAGCCGTCGCTCGAGTGAAAGTACAGCAGCGGGTTGCCTTGGCCATCGTCGGTGACGGCAATACTTGCGACGATCCCGAGCGGCTGCACACAGGTCTGCACCGGCTGGAACGCGGTGAACTTCTTCCACCGGACGGTACCGGTCGCCTCGTTGATGGCGAAGAGGCAACCGTGGGCGGACCCGATGTAGATCACGCCCTTGAACGTGACTGGTGTCGCGAACCATTCGCCGCCGGACGCTCCGGCGCCGGGCGGCGACCCGGGCGGAGCGATACACGAAGGCGCGGGCAGCCGCCACTTGGCCTTCAGAGTCGCGACGCCCTGCGCGGTCAAACCGTCGTCGGGAGTCGCGCTGCCGTGGCGATTGCCGAAGAGACGGTTCTGCCAGTCGGCGCTCACACAGCCGGACAACGTGAGCGCCAGCAACGGGACGGCCATCAACGCCATTGCGCGGGACCGGAACAGCCTCATTACAGCCCCAGACCCGCGCCCGGCGCGGCGCCCCGCCATTTGCGTCTGCAGCGCTTTCATCCGTGCCCTCCCTCCCTGCCCTCCCGTGGCCATCGGAATGGTCCTACATCCGAGCGCGGCGAGTCAACGGGCCCAATCCCATCAAGCCGCATCGGCACTCATGGCGGAGCTTCGCGCGTTTCGCAATTCTCCGCAGTGGCTGCGAGTTGCACGAGCGTGCAGTTCTGAGGGTCCTGGTCTCGGGGGGAGCTTGCCTCAAGGAGCGGACATCTCGTGATCGTCGTCGTCGGGTTGTAGGGCAAGCTTGTGACCGAATCGGGGTGTGTTCACGGTTCCGAGGCCGGGGGCGAGGTCGACGAGGCCGTCGCGGGCGTATCTCATCTGGTAGAGCTGGTTGTTGATCCATCCGAGGCGGTGTCCTCGAAGTTGCGCGGCCATGGCGACGACTCCACTGAACTCGGGTGTGGCTTCCACTGGTTCCGGCGAGGACATGGACGGGCAGGTTGAGACCGAAGGAGCTGATATAAATCCAGACGCCTCCGTTGAGGGCACCGCTCATGCTGATGTCGGGTGTGCTTCGCCAGCGACCGGTGACTCGTTGGACGCGTGCCTGGAACGCGGGCCGTGGGAAGACGGCACTTCGGCCACCGCCGCTGGCTCCAGCGGTGTCGTTTCACACGACGTCGGGTGCGGTGCCGTTGCCGGCGTTGTCCAATGCGAGCTCGGCGCCTCCGACGCTTGTCACGAGGGGGTCGCTCGACGGCCAGGAGTTGGCAGCGCTGGGAAGACAGCAGCTCCCGTTCGCGCGTTCGCTGGTGACGCCGTCGTCGCCCGAAGCTGCGAGAACGGTGACGTGATGCCTGCGCGCATTCTCGAACGCGCTGCGCAGTCCGAGAATCGTTCGGGCGCTCGGGAACGATGCTTCGGTCGATCCGAAACTTTGAGAGATGACGTCAGCGAGCTGATGGGTGATGACGTAGTTTTCCGCAGCGACGATTTCGGGGAATCCTTGGACGTCGTCGGTTTCGTCGGTTGGGGTTTCGACGAGGAGAATGTTGGCACGAGGTGCGAACACGTGGGCCCTTTCGACGTCGAGTGTCGTTTCGACCGCCCATTCCAGGTTCGTGATATTGACGGCCGGTACCTTTCCGGCAGGCTGAATGACGGTGAGTTTCGGATCATGCAGAATGGCAGGATCCGCAGGGACATTCGGCACGGCTGAACGGCCGAATGCCTGATCGAAGGCATGTAGATCATTTCTAATTGTGGGCGAGCCGAAGCTGTCGATGATCGTGATGGTTGTGCCCCGACCGTCGGTCCCGTGAGCATGCAACGAGCCGAGCTCGTATGCCTTCTCGAACTGTCCTGGCGAATAGCAACGAGTCGTGAGCGCCGTCAAACATGACGACGTCGCAAGTGGGCTGGATCGCGGCTGAACCCGTGCTGCACCCACCTCTCGCGCTTGGCTGCAAGTCGCCGTGACGTGGTCCCTAAGAGTCGGCACGGTCGGGGCTCCTGCATCCGCGCCGTGTGCCGTCGCGATCATCCCACGACCAGTGCGCGCATCCGGAATACACGATGTCCCACTGAGCCGGGACGGTTCATATGCGCGCAATGGCAGATGTCGTCTCCCAGCCTTGACTTTGGCCGGAGCAACGTCTCTCGAAAAAGCCGAGATAGGACGCGCGCGCTACCTGCCAGCGGTAAAATTTGACCGCATGAAGGTCCGGGGCGCCAGTGTCATTGGGAGCGAGGGCGCATCACGAAGGTGGTGCGGGTTGGTACGCGGATCATGCTGAGCGCCTCCGTGATCATTCGAACGAAGAACGAGGAGCGCCTCCTCGGCGAGACACTTGTGCGTGTGTTCCGTCAGCATGCACGTCCGATAGAGGTGATTGTCATCGACTCCGGGTCGACGGACCGCACCCTTGAGATTGCTCGCGCGAGCGACGCCCGAGTCATGACGATCAGTCCCGAAGAGTGGGGCTACGCGCGCGCGCTCAACGTCGCCGCCGCGCAGGCGCGCGGTGACGTGCTCGTGATGCTTTCCGCCCATTGCCTGCCTGTGGACGACGACTGGCTCGGGAACCTTGTGCGTCACTTCGATGACCCGACCGTGGCGGCGGCGTGGGGGTCGCAGTTCGCGCCGAATCGGGCGCGTCCTCAGCCGGGCCCGCCGGAGTGGCAACAGCCGGGGACTTACACGCGTGAGAATTGGACGTGGGGACTCTCGAATGCGAACGGCGCAGTGCGCGCGGAGCTGTGGGAAGGAGTTCCGTTCGACGAATCGTTCCCCGCGGCAGAGGACAAGCAGTGGGCGCGAGTGATGCTTAACCGCGGCTACTGCGTCGTGCACGATCCCGCTGCCGCGGTGTGGCACGACCGACATCCGATCGCGTCATCGTACGTGCGTCAGCGACTCGTGATGGAGGGGTTCGCGATGATGTTCCCCGAGGGTGGCAGCGAGCGTCCTCGCCTGACCAAGGCGGCGGTGCGCGCCGGATGGTTGACGGTGCTGCGTCACCTGCAGACTCGCGACCTCGATCTGCTCGCCTCCGACTTGCGCAGGGTGCCGTCATCGAGCGCGGCGATCATCGGTGGTCTGCTTGCGCGGAGACCGTCGCGAGCCAGCGCTCGATTGCGACGCGCTCCGCGGCCGGCATCCGATTTGCCCGCGCACGAGCGCGCGCCCGGGTCGCTCCGGGAACCAGCGGTATCATCGCCCACGCCGCCAGCCGAGGAGATCGGCGAACATTGAGTACGTTGAGCCGACTACGCACGTTTTGAAGGCGGGTCCTACCGTCCCCACGTTCGGCGAGATACGTCGCCCAGGCGAGATCGTTCATGCGAATACCGCGCACGCGGCGTTCGCGCTCATATTTGCGCTTGACGTACTCGAACTCTCGTTGGGCGGCGTCCGCATTGCCAGACATCCCGTCGCGGTGAAGCACGTAGGCGAACAGGGGTTCACCGACGACGGTGATCGCCGATGTCAGCGCGAGCCTGATCCACAAATCCCAATCGGCCAGGACCGACAGGTGCGTATCGAAACCGCCGACGTCGATGGCGAGCGTGCGATCACAGACCACCCCGGACGCGCCTCCCGGTATCGCATTGCACGCCAGCAGCCTGTCCTGAAGTGCGCCGCCGGTGTTGAGTTGGTCGTAGCGAACGACGTGTAGCCGTTCATCGACATGAACGGCGGTGCAACAGCACCATTGGGTGTTGTCGCGCCGCAACGCCTCGAGCTGGGTCGCGATCTTGCCCGGTCTCCAGATGTCGTCGTCGTCGAGAAACGCGACCCAGTGCCCGGTCGCATTGGCCAGGCCGGTGTTGCGCGCCGCGGCAACTCCCAACGGTCGGTCGTGGCGTACGAGACGAACTCGGGAGTCGCCGAAATCTTGATCGGAAATGAGTTCGTCGCCGCGGGAGCCGTCATCGACGACGACGATTTCAAGGTGTTTTGTCGACTGCGCCAACGCGCTCGCGACCGCCCGCCGAAGCAATCGGGGCCGGTCCCTGGTTGGAACGATCACCGAGATGTCGATCGTTGCGGCTTGCGGAGCACCCTTCGCCGGGGTGTCATCGGTGTTCCTCAACGGCTCGAGACGCCGTTGGCGTTGATGAGCGTGGCGAGAGCCTGCATTTCGGTGCCGCCCTCGGCGAGGGATGCATGTGACTGGGTGAGTATCCCCAGGTTGTTGGCGGGCCCGCGCTGGGCTGCTTGGAGGCATCGGAGCGCGGCCGTGATGTCGGACCTCAAGCCTGCGCTCAGGTGTCGGCGAAGCGCGGTTCCCGGGATCGGCGGCAACGCCTGCATCTCTGTTGCTTGCACCTTCAACGCGGTGCACGCGCGGACAAGCGTGGGATCGGGGCCGGTCGACTTAGCGTCGACTCGACTGGTGGCCGCACCGACCGACGTGATCGCGGCGGCGAGGTGGGAAAAATCCGCATTGTGCGCGGCGACCCAGGAGTGCAGCGCGCGACGTTCGGACACCGACAGACGCTGCGACGCGTTCCGATCGCGCGCGTAC
Organism: Acidimicrobiia bacterium; assembly: GCA_038239145.1. Taxonomy (GTDB): domain Bacteria; phylum Actinomycetota; class Acidimicrobiia; order IMCC26256; family PALSA-610; genus PALSA-610. The sequence continues at coordinate 35,480 of JBBSFB010000040.1, read as the reverse complement.
AGCACCGCGCCGACTGCGAGCCCGAGGGCGGCGACGACCCCGATGACGCGTATTGTCAGGCGGCCGCGTCGACCGAGCGGGCGGCGATCGCGGTCCTTGCCGACGGCGACATAGTGAAACTGACCGTTCCGCGACGTACGTGGCCGTCGTCCTGCCGTCACGCCGAATAGCGCTTCCGAACGATGAGCGCGCGAGCGGTGTCATCGATCCGGTGCAGCAGAACGGTGGCCCCCTGCGACGCGAAATACTCATCGACCGCGTCTTTGGCGCCGACGAAATAACCGTAGTCGTCGATAATGACGACGCCCCCGTCTGCGACGCGTGGGAACAGGTGCTCCATCTCGTGCTTCGTAGACTCGTACCAGTCTGTATCGAGGCGCAGCAGCGCGATCTCGCCGGGGGCCGCGTCGGGGACTGTGTCCTCCACGAGTCCCTGCACGACATGGACGTGGCCGCGGGGATAGCCCGCGCTCACCATGAGATCCTGTACCCCGCTCGTCGTCGGGTACGACCAGTCCGGGTGTGCGTTGGCGGCGTCAGCCCAGAACTTGCCCGACCGGCCGTACACATCCGCGTCGCGGTCGGTGGCGGGAGGCATCTCGGTGAAGGTGTCGAACAAGAAGAGGTCGCGGTCGAGCTGACCCCGGTTCACGAGTGCGCTGACGATCGCGAGCATGCTTCCGCCGCGGTAGACGCCGCACTCGACAATCGCTCCAGGAATCGCGGCCTGCGTGATGTACTCCACCGCGTCACGTAGCGCGACAACACGCGCCGGGCTCGTCAGGGTGTAGGGCTGTACCTCCCGCACGATGTCGACCGCCTCCTCGTCGAAGTCGGGAGGAAGTTCGAAGCCACGGCGCCGGTGCACGACGAGCCGGGTCGACGCGACGTGGCACAGCTCAACGCGGTGACCGAGCTCATTGAGGGCTTGGACGACTCCGGGCTGGAACCAGTCGTAGTCGTCCCACACAATGACGCCGAACGGGCTCAGCATCTCGAACGCCCTCTCGCTGTCACGCAACACGTCGGCATAGTCGTGAGAGGCGTCGACAAGAATGAAATCAACCTTGCCTCTGAGAGCGCTGTAATCAAAGTCGTCGCTGAAGCCTCGGTGAAAGACGATCGTGTTACGGGAGTCTGTTCGATCACGAAAGCGCGACCCGAGGCCGTCGGCGCCGATGCCCGCGTTTGCTTCGAACGCCTGGGCGAAGCCCTCCTGTTGGAAGGCCTCGGGTGGAATATCGATCGTATGGATGACTGAGCCGTCGGGTGCGGCGTCCGCAATGAGCAGCGTCGTCGCTCCCGTAAACGTGCCGAACTCGAACGCAACCCGAGGCCGCACGTGTCGCACAATCGCGTCGACGACCGTTCGCTCGCCGTAGGGAAGCGCCCACCATTCGGTGGTCTCCATGGACACCACCGCTCGGGTCCTGCCGATTTCCGGCCACCATTCGGCGAGAAGCTGTGACTGCACGACCTGCGGGTCGAACGGGGCGTTCATCACATAGTCGAGCAGGTGTTTCTGCTCGCTGCGCCAGCCGCCGACGACGAGATACGCAGGCCACCCCTTCGAGTCGGACAACTCGCGCGCCCGTCGGGCGCTTGCGGCCTCCGGTCCGGCAGCGGCGTCGGGACCCAGCCGCCGGATCTGATCTCGGGTGAGTTCTTGCGCCCGCCGGCCCCACTCGGAGCCGACAACTTTCGCCGCCGTTCTTTGAGCGAGGTCGCGGGCGGCCTCGAGCGCGAATTGGTACCGAGCCGAAAATCCGGTCCGCGCATTCATCATCGAAACACTACCGAGGCGGTCGGGCAACGCCGTACGCCGTACGCTCACTGCGCCGCTAAGATCCCACGGATTGTGGTGGCGTGAGTCGCCTTTGACGGATACGACAGTACGACAGAACGTCCGGCGGGGGATGTGTGAACAACTGGCGGGTTCCGGTTCCGGTGCGCGTGGTCGATGTCGATGTCGCTCGACCTGTTGACGATCTGACTGATCTCGGCGACGCGGTCTCGGTGCATGTCATCGTGCGGGTTGACGGCGTGCCCGTCGGGACGATCGAGGCTCCGGTCGTCGATGGCCGGTCGTCGGCCCGATATATCTGCGGGGAGATCAACGCCTCGCTGAGCTGGGACATCGCGCGCGTCCGTCTCGATGCCTTGATTTCGGGGCCGCCCGGTGACGGCTCGCAGCGGGCGACACATCGAATCGAGGATCTGGCCCCGGCGCCGGTAGCGCGGAGACGTGGCGAGCCGCTGAGCGTCACCGTGGCTGTGTGTTCCCGCGACCGACCCGAGGGTCTCGAGCAGACGCTCAAGTCGCTGCAGGCGCTCGATCACGAGTGCGAGATATTGGTCGTCGACAACGCGCCGTCGTCGGACGCGACCGAGCGACTGGTCCACCGCTTTCCCGCGGTTCGCTACGTCCTAGAGCCGCGTCCCGGCCTCGACTGGGCGCGCAACCGCGCGATCGCAGAGGCACGCGGCGAGGTGGTGGCTTTTACCGACGACGACGCCGTGGTCGACTCCCGCTGGGTCGGCGCGTTGGCCGAGGTGTTCGCGTCCGACGCCGACGTCATGGCGGTGACCGGTCTGGTCGTTCCGCTCGAACTCGATACCGAGGCCCAGGTGTGGTTCGAACGTTACGGTGGGTTCGGCCGTGGCTTTCAGCGGAGATGGATCAGGGCCGCAGTGACCCCGGACGGTGTACGGGTCGGCGCCTTGGCTGCCACCGGGCTGTTGGGGACGGGCGCCAACATGGCGTTTCGCCGGTCGGTGTTCGCTGACGTCGGGCTCTTCGATCCTGCGCTCGATGTCGGTACCCGCACCAATGGCGCCGGCGACCTCGACATGTTCTTCCGCGTGTTGAAGGGCGGCTGGACGCTCGTATACGAACCGGCCGCTCTCGTGCGGCACCGGCACCGCCGTACGATTCCCGAGCTGCGCAGACAGATACGCGCCCACGGCTCCCTCTATTCGTATCTGCAAGCCGCGAGGCGACGCGCGCCCGACGAGGCCACCGCCCTTCGCAATCTCGCGTTTCGGTGGGAGCCGCTGCATCACGTGCGCCGGCTCTCCCGCTCGTTCGCGATTCCTGGGTGGATGCCGCCGTCGCTCGTGCTCGACGAGATGCGCGGCGAAGTCGCGGCGGTGTTGGGCGCAGAGTACAAACGCGCCCGCCGGGACGCGATGAACATCGAGCGCTCTCACGGTCCACTTGTGTGTGCGTTGCCGTCACCGCCCGGCCGGCCGGCTGTCCCGACCGCGGCTATGGCCGTACGCGCCGTCGACCTGCGCGCGGGCATCTCCGGTCTCACCGACCTCGACGGATACGGCAGCGTGCGTTGCTTCGTCTGCCACGGGACGGAACCGATCGGGGTGGTCGACGTGTACGACGTACGAGGACACGTCTCTGGGCTCGAGCTCAGAGACGCACTCGTCGAGCAATTGCGCTTCGATGTGATCGAAGCCGACGAACGCGACGTCAGCCGGCGCACCGCCATCAACATGGCCTGTTGGGCGACGATGCACGCCGCTGCACAACCGTCCCCCGAAGCGGTGACCCGCCTGAACCAGCACGAACCGTCGCGGCTCCGGGTCGCGGTGGTCCTGGCTACTCTCGACCGGCCCGACGATCTTCGGCGCTGCCTCGAGTCGCTGACCGAGCAGGTGCAACGTCACGCCGCGGAGGTGATCGTCTGCGACAACAATCCCTCTTCGGGCCTGACGCCGGGTGTGGTCGCAGCCTTTCCGTGGGCCCGCCTTGTCGGCGAACCTCGCCGCGGCGCCGCCTACGCGCGCAACCGAGCGATCCTCGCGGCGACCGCAGATGTGGTGGCGATCATTGACGACGACGCCGTCGCGCAATCCGACTGGCTCGACCATCTCTTGGCTTCGTTCGGACGACGCGACGTGATGGCGGTGACGGGCAATGTTCTGCCCGCGGAGATGGATACGGCGGCGCAACGGTCGTTCGAGGCGCATCAGTCGCTCGGTCGCGGCTTTCAACGTTGGGAAGCCAACCGTTCGTGGTTCGTATGGGGACAACGGGCCGTGCCGACATGGGATTTGGGGGGCACCTGCAACGCGGCGTTTCGCATGTCGGCGTTGCAAGATCCCGAGATCGGACTCATGGACGAGGCTCTCGGGCCCGGCATGCCGACGGGGGTCGGTGAGGACAGCTACCTGCTCTACCGCGTACTCAAGGCGGGGTTTACCGTGGTGTACGAGCCTTCGGCCGTCGTGTGGCACTACCACCGTCGCGACGAGAAATCGTTTCGCCGCCAGATTTACGGTTACTACAAGGGCACGGCGTCGCACCAGCTCGCGACGCTGCACCGCGACCACGACCTGCGCGCGGTTCGGCATCTGATTTCGACACTTCCCGACTGGTTCCGCCAGGAACGAAGGGCGATACGGCAGGGAACCTCAGCGAAGTCAATGGACATCTGGCGGATACAGGCGAGAGGGTTCGCGGCCGGACCGACCGGATACGTGCGGGCCCGCTTGCGCGTGCGGAAGTGGGGACCTAGCGAGGCGGTGCCCTGGCTCAACGAGCCCGGCGACGATCGGGCGCAACCCGTTGCCGCCAACGGATCGAGACACGGCGTCGGATCGACGACCGAGCAGACGTGACCGAGATGGCCTCGTCGCCACGTCGTGCAGGATCTGGTCACGTTCGTCGCCGCCGGCCGCACCGCCGCTATCGACGTGTCCGCTACAACGTCGATCTCGTCTCTCACCTCGTCGCGCGCGAGTTCCGGTTGCGCTACCGGCGGGCGTTCATCGGCTGGATCTGGTCGATCGGCCAGCCCTTGGCCCGCTTTGCGGTGTTCGCGTACGTGTTTACGAAGGTAATAGACGTTGGCAACATTCCCGAGTACCCGGCGTTCTTGTTCATCGGAATCGTCGCGTGGACGTGGTTCGCCGCGGGCGTGCAGAACATCACGAGCAGTGTGCTCGTGCGCAGCGACCTGCTCTTGCGGCCGGGAGTGCCGCGCACCGCGGCGCCGATCGTCAGCGTGCTCACGGACATGCTCGATTTCCTGGCCGCGCTCCCCATCATTGCAGTGTTCTTGGTTTACAGTCAGGGCATCGCGCTGACAGCACTGTGGTTGCCGGCGATCATGGTGTGCGAGCTGCTGCTGACCCTCGGGCTCGGCATGATCTTGTGCACCGCGAACGTGTACCTGCGTGACGTTCAGATCTTCACTGGTCTCGCGCTGCTACTTGGTTTTTACATCACGCCGGTCTTCTACGCGAGAACGTCGCTCCCCAGCACCGTGCGGTTCTTCTACGACCGCAATCCGATCGCGTTGATCATCGGGGCATACCGCGACATCCTCATCTATCACCGCGCGCCCACCCTCGGATCGTTCGGAGGCGTCGCGCTCGTTTCGGTCGCGCTGTTCGCAATCGGTTTCGCGATCTATCAGCGCGCGAGCGCGACGTTCGTCGACCAACTATGAGCGTCATAGTGCTCGAACGGGTGCACAAACGGTTCCGTGTCGACTTCACCGGCTCCGGTCGACGGCTGCTGTCGCTCGATCATCGGCGGCTCGAGAAGTGGGCGTTGCGGGACGTGAGTCTGACTGTCGAGTCTGGCGAGGCCGTCGGCATCGTTGGCGGGAACGGAAGCGGCAAATCGACGCTCATGCGCTTGGTCGCGGGGCTGACCCGACCGACCCGAGGAGTAGTACGCGTCGCCTCCGAGGTCACCGGCATCCTCACCCTCGGCGGCGTCCTGGAACCGCTGCTCTCCGGTACCGAAAATGCGCTCACCGGCGCGATCCTCGCCGGAATGAGCCGACGAGAAGCGATGAAGCGATTGCCCGACATCGCCGAGTTCGCCGAAATCGAGGGCGCGATGGACCGTCCGCTGCGCACGTTCAGCGATGGGATGAAGCTGCGCCTCGCGTTCGCGATTGCGATGAACGTCGACGCCCGCATCTTGCTGCTCGACGAGGTGCTCGCGGTCGGCGACCTCCGATTTCGGGAAAAGTGCCTCAACCAACTCAAGGCGCTCTCGGAGACGGGAGCGACCGTGCTTCTCACATCACACGAACCGGGTCACATCGCGCGTCTGTGTTCCCGCACGGTGTGGTTGGCCGACGGCCGCGTGCGATTGATCGGTGACACCAAGGAGGTGTTGCAGCGGTACGCGAACGCAATGCTCGAAAACGTTCCGCCTCCGGAGCTGTTGAGCGGCGGCGGCGCGCGCATTGGTACCGGTGAGGTCGAGATCCGTGACGTGCGACTCATCGACCCCCGGGGCGCGTCCGTCGGCACCCTGCGCTCGGGCGATCCCGTAACGGTCGAGATCGACTTCGAGTTGAACGAATCGATTCCGGACGCAGTGATCGGAGTGCACGTGCACGAAGCAATCACCGGCACTCACGTCCTGAACCTGAGCACCGAGGGTGATGACTACGCGGTAGGCGCGTTACCCATCATGGGGACCGTTCGGCTGCACCTCGACCGCCTCGATCTCGCCGGCGGCCACTACTTCCTCGACGTCGGGATCTACGAGGCGAACTGGGAGCGGCCGTACGCGATGTTGTGGAAGGCGCGGTCGTTCGACGTACGGGGCCAGCCGGCTACCGGGCTGCTCGTGCCGCCCCGCAGTTGGACCATCGTATAGTCGCGCGATCGGTCGCGGGCGTGAGTTGTACTGCACCGGCTGTTGGGTTGGTCGGGGCGCCGAGTGAGTCGGGAGCCGGAAGTGCGGTGCACTCCGGATCCCGTCCGCCATGCGGACCGTTCGCCGGTACACCGGCGCCATGGGCTGTGTGCGCTCGTAGTTATGGCGGTTGCCCGAGAGCACCGGGTTCACGTGGATGTCGGGAAGAGCGGTACGAGGTTCGATCGGGCGGGTTGCGAGCTGGAACTCGTGGCGGACGAGCTGTACGGCGGTCGTTGCATCGCGACGATGCGCCACCTGTCGCTCTGGTTGGAGGCGAAACGATCTTCATTCGCTGTGCGAGGCGACGCGGGAGGACACATTGGAACAGCATCTTCCGGAGCTGCCGTTGATCGATCGCATCAAGATCGCGGCGCAGTTCTTTGTGCCGATTGTGAAGGCAGATGGAAACTGAGCTCGGACGCGAGCGAGCGCAGGCGATCGTGCGGGCCGGAATCGCGTCGGAGTTTCGGTCGATGGCACGCGAGGCGGTGGAAGCGAGCGGCGGGGATCGATGTCCGCCCTGGTGTCGCTGAACGCGAGTGTTCGGCAGGGAATCGACATACAGACGGAGGTTCGGCCGCCCCCGACGGTTTCGAGATGGACGTCACCGGCTGTGTCTACGCACAATTCTTCCAACAGCTCGGCGAACCGGAGCTCGGTTTCCTGTTGATGTGTAGTGCCGACTTCGACATGGCGGACGAGTTGCCCGACAGACCGTGTGGTCATCGACTTTCACGGTGGTCCGGGCTGTCGGGTAGCGATCTCCGCGGACGCTGCCGTCGTGGAGGCAGGCCCCGTTCGGTGGATCACGGTGGACCGTCCCGGTCTCGGACTCTCATCCCCGAACCCGGACCGGACCGTCGGCGACTTCGCGAACGACGTGGTCTGCCTCGTCGATCATCTCGGTGTCGAGCGGTTCGCAACGCTCGGTTGGTCCATGGGGGGTCCCTACGCCGCGGCTTGTGCGTCGTTCTTGCCTGATCGTGTGCGAGGCTTCGGTCTGTTGGCTCCTGCGCCGGTCGGTCTCGATCAAGCAGGCGGAGCAGAGCGGATGGGCAAGGCATGGGCCTGGCAACTTGCCCGTGACGACCCGTGGCAGATGGCGGACATTTACACGCGGCTCGGATTGGAAGCGCGATGTAACCCGGCTCTTGCCGTCGAGTTGTTCTCGGCCGGCCTGTCGGAAGCGGAGCTGGCCGTGATGCTTCGTTCGGAAGTCCAGGCCGAGTTCGTGGACATGTTTGTCGAAGCGACCCGTCAGGGTGCGGTCGGACTGGTGGACGATCTCCGAGTGGAGATGCGGCCGTGGGGTTTCGATCCGTCGGCGATCACCCGGCCCGGCTTTCTCTGGCAGGGGGATGACGACAGCTTCGTGATCCCGGAAATGGCGAAAGAGTGGGGGCAGACCGTCCCCGGTCTGGAAGTCACGATGCGGGCCGGTGATGGTCACCTCTTCCCGTTCTCTCGAACCGGAGACATCTTGGACGCGCTCGAGCTGTTCAGCTGACCTACTTACGAGCAGAGGTCGGCGGTTCGAGCGCGCTCGGCCGTCGCACGATCCGGTCGTGCACCGTCCCTGTCGAGCCGCGTCTGCGTCATGAGGCCGTGAAGTCGGCCGCTTCCTCGGAACCTGAGGTCGCGTTGCCTTTGCTGTACGAGTGCGCGCCCGTGCCCGCGAGGGTCCCGCCCTGGACGATCAGATAATCGTCGCGGATCGGCCGACCGTCGAAGAAGCACTCGAGGATCTCGCGGGTTCCTGCCGCGTAGCGGGTCTGGGCCGACAGCGACGAGCCCGAGATGTGCGGGGTCATGCCGTGATGGGGCATCGATCGCCACGGATGATCGTTCGGTGGCGGTTGCGGAAACCACACGTCGCCTGCGTACCCCGCGAGTTGTCCGCTCTCGAGCGCCCGCACGACCGCGTCGCGATCGCAGATCTTTCCACGCGCGGTGTTGATGAGGTATGTGCCGCGCTTCATGCGCGCGAACATCGCGTCGTCGAACAGGTGCTCGGTCTCCGGATGCAATGGCGCGTTGATCGTCACGACGTCGCACTCCGGCACCATCGAGGCCGCGTCGGGATGGAAGGTGAGCCCGAGCTCCTCTTCCACCTCGGGGGAAAGCCGGTGCCGGTCGGTGTAGTGGAGCTGCACGTCGAAGGGCTCGAGCCGGCGCAGCACGGCCGTCCCGATTCGTCCCGCGGCGACAGTTCCGACCCGCATGCCTTCGAGGTCGTACGAACGGGCGACGCAATCGGCGATGTTCCAGCCACCCTTGACGACCCACTGATACGACGGGATGTAGTTGCGCACCAGGCCCAGGATCATCATGACGACGTGCTCGGCGACGCTGATGCTGTTGCAGTACGTCACCTCCGCGACCGTCACGGAGTGGTCGATCGCGGCCTGCAGGTCGGTGTGGTCCGATCCCACGCCCGCAGTGACGATGAGCTTGAGCGCCGTGGCACGCTCGAAACGCTCGGCAGTCATGTACGCGGGCCAGAAAGGCTGCGAGATGACGACGTCGGCGTCGGCGAGCTCACGATCGAACTCGGAATCGGCGCCGTCCTTGTCCGAGGTCACGACGAGGGTGTGACCCTGATCCTCGAGAAACCTGCGCAGCCCGAGCTCACCGGAAACGCTTCCGAGGAGTACTCCAGGCTGGAAGTCGACCGTGCTCGGACTGGGAAGCGTCTGCCCGCCCGGATACTCGACGAGGTGAGGCAGATCGTCGCGGGCGTACGAGTCGGGATAGCCGTCGACGGGATCGTCGTAGAGAACGCACAACACCTTCGCCATCTCGCACCTCAGCAATCGCGCCAGCAGAACGCACCGTCAAATAGGACGTCACTGTACGTCGATCGGACCGGATCGGTCAGACGGGTGTGGCGTCGTAGTGCCCACGCGCCCCGTCGACCGCGACAGCAGACGCGGAGGCCGCGCCGTGCCGGCGGAGCACCTGCTCGAACGCGTCGAGGGTGGTGAATACCGCGTCGGTTCGCGCGTTGTAGCCCATCGTGCCGATACGCCAGATCCGGCCCCGCAGCGGCCCGAACGACGTGCCGATCTCGATGCCGAACTCCTGCAACAAGTCGACTCGTACGGCCTCCCCGTCGACGCCGGGAGGGATCTCGACCCCTACGACGTTGTTCATCTTGTGCTCGAGATCACCGAAGACGTGCAGCCCGAGCGCCTCGACGCCGGCCATCATCGCTGCGCCGTGCCGGCGGTGCCGCACGATTGCGGCATCGACTCCTTCGAGTAGGAGGATCCGCGCGCACTCGAGGGCCGCGTACATCATCGAGGTGGCCTCGGTGTGGTGATTCAGGCGTCGCTCGCCCCAATAGTCGAGAATCATCGCGAGGTCGAAGTAGTTGGATCGGATGCGAGATCGAGTCTCGCTCGTCTCCGAGAGATCAGAAGCGTCGCGGATACCCGACTCCACGTGCTTCCGGGCGTTGATGCGATCGACAGCGCGTGGCGAGAGGCTGACGGGCGCGCTCCCCGACGGCCCCGAGAGGCACTTCTGCAGTCCCGCGCCGGCCGCGTCGAGCTGCCACAGGTCCATCTCGAACGGGTTGCCGCCCAGCGACGCGGTGACGTCGGCGTAGAGCAGCGCGCCGTGGCGATGGCACACGGGCCCGAGGTCGGCGAGCGGCTGGCACATCGTCGTGGACGTGTCGCCGTGCACGGTCGCGACGAGCGTGGGTTGGACGCGCTCGATCGCGTCTTCGATCGCGTCGATCGGAACGACCTCACCCCACGGCGCATCGACACGATGCACCTCGGCGCCGCAGCGTTCGGCGATCTCGGTCAGGAGCAGGCCGAAACGACCGAACACCGGTACGAGTACACGATCGCCCGGTTCCACGAGCGAGACCAGCACGGCCTCGATCCCGGCGCGCGCGGTGCCGTCGACGAGGAGCGTCGCCGGGTTCGTCGTGCGAAAGACCTCCCGGTAGAGGCGCATGACCCGGTGCATGGCGCCGGTCATCGCGGGGTCGAACTGACCGATCAGCGGCGCCGACAGCGCGCGCAGGACCCGAGGGTCGGCATTGATGGGACCGGGGCCCATGAGCAGCCGGGCCGGAGGATCGAAGGGTTCGCTCAGGTCGGCAGGATCGAGCACGTCACGCCCCCGGCGCCGGGAAGATCTCGGCCCAGTGGCGGGCGATGTCGACACGCCGGCACACCCAGACGTCGTCGTGGCCGGTGATGTGATCGACGAGCCGCTGGAGCGAGGCAAAGCGCGCCGGACGGCCGATGATTCGCGCGTGCAAGCCGATCGAGAGCATCTTCGGGTGCGACGCGCCTTCGGCATACAGCACGTCGAACGCGTCGCGGCAGTACGTCAGGAACTGTTCGCCGGTGTTGAAACCCTGAGGCGTCGCGAAGCGCATGTCGTTGGTGTCGAGCGTGTACGGCACGACGAGGTGATCGTGACCGTCGACGGCGACCCACCCCGGCAGATCGTCGGCGTACGAATCGGAGTCGTACAAGAACCCGCCGTGCTCCACGACGAGGCGGCGGGTGTTCGGGGAATCTCGACCCGTGTACCAGCCGAGCGGCGGCGCGCCGCAGAGGTCGGTGATGATGCGAACGGCCTCGGCCATGTGGGCCCGCTCGGTATCGACGTCGACGTTCTGATAGCTGATCCAACGCAGCCCGTGGGCCGCGACCTCGTGGCCCGCGTCGACGAGGGCGCGGGCCACCGCCGGGTTCGCCTGCAGGGCCCGGGCGATCGCGAAGGCGGTCAGGGGCAGGTCGCGCTCGCCGAACAGGCGGAGCACGCGCCAGATCCCGGCCCGGCTCCCGTACTCGTACAGGGACTCCATGCTGAGGTGGCGACCGGCGAAGGCTTCGGCATTGATGATCTCCGACAGCAACGTCTCGGACCCGGGATCACCGTGCAGGACGTTGTTCTCGCCGCCCTCCTCCACGTTGAGCACGAACGACACCGCCACGCGCGCGCCCCCGGGCCAACCAGGGTGCGGAGGGTTCGGTCCGTATCCGACCATGTCGCGCGGATAACCGAGCGAGGCGGCGGCGTCGCCCCAACGTGACGGTGTGTCCGCGTTCACGACGTCTCCGTCGGGGCGTTTCCCGCCAGTCGCTCGTCGAGTGCGACGATCGAATCGAGAAGCAGTTGCGCGCCGGAGACGAGATGCTCGGGCCGCGTGTCTTCGTCGGGGGAGTGGCTCACTCCACCGACGCTGGGGACGAAGATCATGCCGATCGGTACTTCGCGACCGATGATCTGCGCGTCGTGGCCGGCGCCACTGGTCAAGGAGCGCCATCGGCGACCCGATTTCTCTGCGGCCGTGCGGATCACATCGACGATCACCCCGTCGGCGGTCGCGGGCGGAACGTACTGACCCCACGTCACGTTGATCTCGAGCCGACGACGTTCCGCGATCGTGCGGAGCGATTGCACCACCACCGCGCGCGCACCGAGGAGGGTGGCCGCGTCCTCGTCGCGGAGCTCCGCGCTGACGAGCACGCGGCCGGGGACGACGTTGCGAACGTTGGGGTGCACGTGCACGTGGCCGCTGGTCGCGACCCGCACGACCCGATTGCGGGCGAGCTCCTCGATCTCGAGCACGACCTCGGCCGCGGCGACGAGTGCGTCGCGCCGCAGGCTCATCGGGGTGGTTCCCGCGTGATTTGCCGCGCCGATGATCTCGATGTCGACTCCGAGTCGACCGGTGATGGCAGTGACGACGCCGAGCTCGCAGGCTTCGGCGTCGAGCACCGGACCCTGCTCGATGTGGAGCTCGACGAAGCCGGCGACGGTCGTGACGTCCCACGCCGCCGACGGCAACGCTGCGGGGTCGCCGTCGGCGTCGGTCAGGCGTCGGGCGAGCGGGATGCCCTCGTCGTCCGGGCGCGCGAGCTCGTCGGCGCCGACGTCTCCGATCACCGCCCGGCTGCCGACCATGCCGCTCGTGCCGCGGGCGCCTTCCTCGTTGGCGAAGGCCACCACGACGAGGTCGTGTTGCAGCGGCCGACCCGAGTCGTGGAGCGCGGCGGCGACCTCCACCGCCGCGAGCACGCCGTACGCGCCGTCGAAGGGTCCGGCGTCGACAACCGTGTCGAGGTGGCTGCCGGTGGCGAGAGACCTGGACCCCACCGACCCGCCCGGTCGGCGTCCGACGATGTTGGCGGCCGCGTCGACCGTGGCCTCGAGCCCGGCTTCCGCCATCCACCGCGCGACCCAGGTGCGGGCCTCGACGTCGAGCGGCCCGTACGCCTCGCGCGTCACGCCCCCTGCGGTGGTCGCGCCGATGGTCCGGAGCTGACTCAGGCGCGCGAGCAGACGGTCGCCGTCGATCTCGACTCCGACCGCACGGGTCTCGGCGGTCATTGCGTCACCAGTTGGGTGATGCGCATCTCTGCGATGCGCTGGACTTCGACGACCGCGGTGGCGAGCTCGGTGGGCCGGCTGTTCTCGAGTCGATCCTCGAGCGCCCCCAGCACCTCGCGGGGTCGACGCCCGCGCACCGCGATGATGAACGGGAACCCGAAACGCTCGCGGTACCGCTCGTTGCCGGCGACGATCCGCGTTCGGGTCGCGTCATCGAGATCGGTGAGACCGGCCGACCGTTGTTCACTGCGAGACTCCAAGGTCATCGGCGTCGCGGCTGCGAGCTGCGGGTGGGCGCGGAGGAGCTCGAGCACCTCCGCGTCATCGAACCGGGCGACCGCGGCCCGAAAGGCGTCGACCAACGCGGTGACGTTGGCGAAGGGGCGGTCGGCCCAGGCTGTGGCCGCGAGCACGGGCGTCGATTCGTACACGCGCGCGAACCGTTGCGTGAACGCGTCGCGATCGAGCTCGTTCACTTCGGCGACCGTGAGCACCTGCGTCATGGCCCGCGTGTTCAACTGCCCCGGTAGGTCGTGTACGAGAACGGGGTGACGAGCAGCGCGACATGGAGCCGCTCGGTCCCGGGCGCGACGCCGAAATGGACGGGCACGACGTCGAGGTAGGGGATCGACGGTGGAGCCGCGCCGCCGTCGCCTCCGCTCGTTCCGGCGGCGGCGAAGTAGGCGCCCACGCCGAACGCCAGCTCGTAGCGACCGGCGGCGAGGTCGCTCCCCGCGAGGAGGGGCGCGTCGGTACGCCCGTCGAGGTTCGTCACGACGCGCACCGGGACGGTGGTCGGGTCGTCGAACCGTGTGAGTGTGAGCTGCATCCCGGCCGCGGGGCGGCCGGAGGTCAGGTCGAGGACGTGCGCGGTGAGGCTCATCGGTTCCTCATCGGCAGGGTCCGGTCACGATCGACTTGCCGATGCCGGCGAGGATGTTCGTGCCGTCCTCCCGGGCGAGCTCCGCGTACCAGGCCGCAGTGGCCTCGGGGTCGATCGCGTGCGTCACCGCGGCGCGTTCGGATGCCCGCCGCATGATGTCGGCCGCGCGCGGGACGCGCTCGTCGGAATAGCGCGTGAGCGCATCTTCGACGCCGAGGTTGGTCGTGGCGAGAAAGTTCGAAAGCACCAGCGCGTCCTCCATCGCCATGCAACCGCCCTGACCGAGGTCGGGCGCGGCAGTGTGGGCGGCGTCGCCGAGGAGCGCGACCCGACCGCGTGCGAATCGGTCGATGGGATCGTGGCTGTGAATCGCGAGGTTCGCAACCCCGGCCGGATCGATCGCCTCGATGAGTCGTTGCACCGGCGGGCCCCACCCCGCGAAATGCTCGTGCAACGCCTCGCGGGGATCGCGGCCGCTCGGCGTCGGTTCCGTGAAAGGAACGTCGAAGAAGAAGTACTGCCCTTCGCGCACGGGCATGGTCGACACGCGCTTTCCCTCGGCAACGCAGGTCGTCCAGGAGGTCGGCGCGCCGAGTGCGGCTTCGTCGGGCACGAGGCCGTTCCAGTTGTGGTAGCCGAGATACGTGCGCGGAACTTCGCGGCCGAGCACGTGGGTACGCAGGCGTGAGTGCGTTCCGTCGGCCGCGATCGCGAGATCGCCCTCGAGTTGCTCGCTGTGCTCTCCGTGTTCGAGGTGCACGACCACGTGATCCCCGGTGTCGTCGATCGCGGTGCAGCGGCGGCCGGTGCTCACGCGGTCGGGGCCGACGGCGCGCAGGAGAAGGGCTTGCAGATCGGACCGGCGGACGGGATACGGATACTCGCCGACCCGCTCGACCAGCGGGGCCATGCTGAACTCGCAGAGCGTGTCGCCGCGATCGTCCAGGTAGCCCATGCGCTCCATCCGGCCGCCGACGTCGGCGACGTCGGCGCCCAGGCCGAGTGCGTCCAGCACCTTGACGCCGTTCGACCACAGCGAGATGCCGGCGCCCATCGGCCGGAGCTCACGGGCCTGATCGACCACTCGGACCCGACACCCGATGCGCAGCAGCGCGACGGCCGCGGTGAGCCCTCCGATCCCGGCGCCGACGACGATGACGTCGAGGTTCTCCACGGATCAGCGCTCGGGCCTCGAGGATGTATACATCGGTCGAGATAGTATTCGGCGCCGAGGGGGTCAGAACCAATGATCCCTGTTCAGGACTCCCTTGTCCCGGGCGAGGACTGTATACATGGTGTTGGAAACATGAGCCGCGTCAGCAACATGAACCCGTCGGCATCCCCTCCGCTGCCGATCGCGGAGAAGCCGGGCTACGAGTCGACCTACGCGCAACTCCGTCGTGAGCTGCTCTCCGACACGATCCTTCCGGGCGAACGACTGTTGGAGGTCGAGCTCGCGGGCCGGCTTCGGGTCAGTCGCACGCCGGTCCGGGAGGCGCTGCGCCGGCTCGAGAGTGACGGTTTCGTACAACGCGGCCCGAGCGGCGGGCTCGAGGCCACGCCGACCGGCCCCGACGATCTCGGCGACATCGGCCTGCTGCGGGTCGAGATCGACGGCCTCGCGGCACGCCTCGCCGCGACCCGCGGCGGGCAACAGGACTTCGACCAGGCCTTCTTTCTCGTTGCGCAGATGCGCACCGCCGCCGACGAAACGGAGCTGGCGCACACGCACCGCATGCTGCATCGCGAGATCTACGCGATCGCGTTCAGTCCGCGCCTGGCTGCGTTGTTCAACGGTCATCTCCTGCCGTACATCGAAGAGGCGGTCAACGTCGGGCCCGGGAACGCTTCCGATCCCGAGGGCGCCTTTCACCAACATCTCGCGCTCGTGCGCGCGCTGTCGAGCGGCGACGTCGAGCTCGCGGTCGAGACGAGTCGGGAGCACGCGGCTTCGGGCGTGCGTTACGCCAAGTCGCGGCCGGAGATCGCGGGCCGGCCTCGCGCCGACGACCACGCCGTCGAACCGTGACCGCGGAGAACCCGGCAACTGCAGCCGATCCGCTGCGCCGGTACTGGCACCCGGTCGGGTGGAGCTCCGCGGTCGACGAGGTACCCGTGGCGACGCGGTTGCTCGACGAGCACCTCGTGGTGTGGCGCACCTCCGACGGCGCGGTGCACGCAGCACGCGACCGTTGCCCGCACCGCGGCACCGCCTTGTCGCTCGGATCCGTCGAATCCGAGTGCCTTGTCTGCCCGTACCACGGTTGGCGATTCCGGGGCGACGGCGCGTGCGTCGGCATGCCGCAGATCCCGACCGGGGCGGCCATTCCCGCTCGCGCCCGCATCGAGAAGATGCGCTGCGAGGAGCGGTACGGACTCGTGTGGGTCGCGCTCGACGAGCCCGTCGTCGACATTCCCGCCTTCCCCGAGTGGGACGATCCTGCGTACCGCCACGTCGAATGCCCCGCGTACACATGGACGTCGAGCGCGCCCCGGATGGTGGAGAACTTCACCGACTTCGGTCATCTCGGTTGGCTGCACGACGGGTACCTCGGCACGAAGGACGACATGGTGGTTCCCGCCCATACCGTGACCGACACCGGGCCGGAGCTTCGCTACGAGCTGACGATGAACGTCCCGAACACGAACGACGAGTTCGCAGTGACCGACGTCTCGGGGACGCGAGGCACCCAGACCAACACCTACGTGCTGAGTCTTCCGCACACGATCTGGCTGCAATGCACGTACCGCGACACGGGCAGTCATCGCACGTTGTTCTTCGTCGCGCAGCCGCGTACCGCGACGGAATCGACGGGCTACTGCTACCAGTCCCGCGACTTCGACCTCGACGGCAACGACGCCACCTACGCCGAGTTCCAGGATCTGCTCGCCGAGCAGGACCGGATCATCATCGAGAGCCAGTTGCCGCGCGAGCTTCCGCTCGATCTCGCCGACGAGTTGCATCTTCCGTTCGACAAGGTGGCGATCGCGTACCGGCGCGCGCTCCGGCGCATCGGCGGTGCCGTATGACGTCTGCGTCTCGCGGCGACTTCGACGACGAGTACGCGAACGAGGTTGGGTCCGCGCCGCGCGCGGTGTCCATCGGCGGTGTACGGGCGGTGACGTGGACCGACGCCGACGGCAACGCGTGTGTGGCGCGCGACATGTGTCCGCACCGACGGGCGCCGCTCTCGGCCGGCACCGTCGTCGGCGGCGTGCTGACCTGTCCGTACCACGGCTGGGGCTACGACGGTCGGGGCCGCTGCGTGTCGCTGCCGGCCATCGGCGCCGGGGGTCGGATCCCGCCCCGGGCCCGGCTCGAGATGCTGGTCCCGTCCGAGGATCCGGCGCCGCCGCCTGCCGCCGACGATGATGACGACACGCACTGGCTCGACGGCGACACCGTCGGTCTCGAACGGTTCTGGCATCCGGTCGCGCGCCGAAGTGAACTGACGTCGGGCGGCTCGGGTCCGCTCGAGGTCGAGCTGCTCGGACAGACGTGGCGGATCGACGCCGACGCCGAGGGCGGGTGGACGGCCCGATCCGGGGGCCGGACCGCGTGGGGAGTGCGTTTGCACGTCGATCACGTGTGGCTGGCTCCGTACGAGCCGATCGCGCCCCTGCCGGTCGCCCGCGAGTGGGACGAGGAGGGTTGGCATCACCGCCGACTGAGTCGGACCGAAGGGCGGTTCGGGGTCGGGCTGCTCATCGACAACCAGTTCGACGCTGCCCACTTCCCGTTCGTGCACACGACGACCTTCGGCACCGACGCCGCGGCTGCGACTCCCGAGTCGAGCGTCGTGCGGGCCGACACCACCGTGACGTCGACGATGAGAATTCCGATCGCGGCCACGAACGATCCGCTCGCGCTCGCCGGTGACCGTCCGCTCGGCCAACACCGCAGGATGCACTACGAGTACCACGCACCGCTCTGGCTCCGGCTGCGACTCGACTACGAGGACATGGGCGGGGCCACCGCCATCTTCTTCGCGTTCACTCCGCTCGCGGCCGGACGGTCGCGGATGGACATCGACGTGTTGTTCCGACACCCCGACGGATTCACCGACGAGCAGCTCGTTGCCCGCGTCGCGTTCGAGGAGCGCGTCATCGCGGAGGACCTGCGCCTGCAGCGACTGTTCGAAGACCTGCGCCTGCCGCTCGATCCCAGCATCGAGGTTTCCACCAAGGCCGATCGCCTCAGCCTGCAATGCCGATCGGTCTTGCGCGAGCTCCTGACAACAGCCCGGCAGACGAGCGGTCCAGCGCCGGAATGACACCGCTTCACACCGGGACCGGGAACGTTCTCGGTTCCACCTACGTCACCGCGTCCGACGCATCGCTGCGGTGGGGACGGCTCCCGACACCCGCCGACGAGCCCATCGCCGCGATCGCGTCCGGCGATGTGATCACGTTCGACACCGTCAGCCACGAAGGACTGCTCGGTGATCAGGGTGCGGATCCCGTCGCGTTCTTCGGCGGGTGGGGGATCGGCCCGAACGAGATTCTCGACGACGTCCTCGACCTCTCCGGCAGCGCACTCGCCCGCGGCGACGGTGACGGCCCGCACGCCGTCCTCGGCCCGGTCGCGGTTTCCGGGGCGAGGCCCGGTGACGTCGTCTGCATCGAGCCGATCGACCTCGCGTACCGAGTCGACTACGGCATCGTCAGCAACCGACACGGAAAGGGAGTGCTCGCCGGATTCATGCCCGCGCCGGGCGCCGGGGGCGAGACGCCCGCGGTCGTGTCGACCCTCGCCCGAGTGGAAGCCGGCGGCCGGGGCTGCATCGAACCGAGATCCGGACGGCCGCTGCGCTTCGATCTGCACCCGTTCCTGGGCCTGGTCGGTATCACCCCCGCCGACGTTGCATCGGTGGCGTCCACACCGCCCGGTACGTACGGCGGAAACCTCGACATCCGCCATCTCGGTCTGGGCAGCAGATTGTTCCTGCCCGTGCAGACCGCGGGAGCCGGCCTCTACGTGTCGGATCCGCACTACGCGCAAGGCAACGGCGAGGTCGCGCTCACCGCCTTCGAAGCCCCGTTGCGCGCGAGCTTGCGGGTGACGTTGCTCGACTCGGACGACGCACGTGCGCTCGCGGCGTTGATGCAATCGCCGTGGGGCGAAACGGCAACCCACACGATCCTGGTCGGATTGGGCGCCACGCTCGACGAAGCCATGCGCGCGTGCGTGCAGCGCGCGGTGTCATACGTCGTCGACGTCACCGGTGCCGACGCCGCGGCCGCGCTCGCCTTTTTGTCGGCGGCCGCCGATTTCGAGATCTCGCAAGCCGTGAACCTCGTCGTCGGTATCCACTGCCTGATCCGGACGTCCGACCTGCGATGACCGATGCGCCCCGCGCTCCGTCGGACTTGTCCGCGATCGTCGCGCCGGTCGACACGGTGGGGGCATTCGTCGGCGACCCCCGCGTGCTCGCCGTGGGTGAGCGCGGCGGACCATTGGCCGGGACGACGCTGGCGGTCAAGGATGTGATCGACGTCGCCGGTACCCGCACCGGTGCGGGCAATCCGACCTTCGGTCGCGAGCAGCCGCTCGCGACGGCGAACGCGCGCGCAGTGCAGCTCCTCGTCGCCGCGGGCTCGACCGTGATCGGCAAGACGGTCACCGACGAGCTCGCCTATTCGCTGTCGGGGACGAACGTGCACTACGGAACTCCGGTGAACACGGCCGCGCCGGATCGCGTGCCGGGCGGCTCGTCGGCGGGATCGGCGGCCGCCGTGGCCGCGGGGCTGTGCGACATTGCGCTCGGTACCGATACCGGCGGATCGATCCGGGTACCGGCGAGCTACTGCGGGATCTTCGGGTGGCGACCCTCGCACGGCGCCGTGAGCTCGGCCGGGATCGTGCACCTGGCCCGTTCCTTCGACACGGTCGGGTTGCTCACGCGGTCCCTGCCGCTCTTGGCGCTCGCCGCGGACGTGCTCCTCGATGGCGCGACGGCGTCGGCACCCTCATCGCGAACCGAGATCTCGTCGGCGATTCGGGTCGTCGAGCTGCTCGAGCTCGCGGGGACCGACGCACGAACATCGGTGCGCACCGCGACCGGCGCGTTCACCGAAGCCAACGAACTGGAGTTGGGTGTCGATCTCGCGGCCGCCGCCGATGCCTTCCGGGTGTTGCAGGGCTCCGAGGCGTGGGTGGAGCACGGGGCGTGGATCACGGCGGCGGCGCCGGCGATGGGTCCCGGTATTTCGGCGCGGTTCGCGGCCGCCGCACTCGTGCCGTCGGAAGAGGTGGCGGGCGCGGAGTTGGTGCGCGCCGGCGTACGGCGCGCAGTTGTCGACGCGACCGCGAGCGGACGCGTGCTCGTCGGTCCGGCGGCGGCGGGCGCTGCACCGCGTCTCGACACGGCGGTCGCGGCGCGGCGGGC
The DNA here is from genome assembly GCA_038239145.1 of Acidimicrobiia bacterium. Classification (GTDB taxonomy): domain Bacteria; phylum Actinomycetota; class Acidimicrobiia; order IMCC26256; family PALSA-610; genus PALSA-610. Next base: position 15,163 of record JBBSFB010000040.1, on the reverse strand, counting down.
CGTCACGCTGCAGCTGACGTGCCTGGCCGGACTCGCGGGCGCGCCCGTCGTGGTGCTCCCCGTCGCGCGCGACGAGGGCCTACCTCTTGGCGTCGCGTGCGTCGGCGCGCCCGGATCCGATCTTCCCCTCCTCGCGTGGGCGGCGACCCAATTCCCCGGTTCGGAGTGGCGATAGCGTTCGGCCTGCGTGAACACCGTGCGCCACCCGCTCAACGAGGGTTTCGTCTGGACCTCGCCCCAACCTCCGTTTCGGTGCGTCACCGCTGCGCAGGCGGCCGACTACGACGAGCTCGGCTTCTTCGTGATGGAGGACGCGCTCGACCCGACGACGGTCGCGGAGATCACGGCCGAGATCGATCCGGTCGAGCATGAGTTCGAGGATCTCTTGCGCCAGGCGCCGGACGGCGAGGTGTTCATCGCGCGCGCGGGTGAGATCACGTTCACGACCCACTTGGTGGCTCGCTCGCCGCGGTTGCGCGGGTTCGTGGCCGGGTCACCGCTCGTCGATGTCTGTGCTGATCTGATCGGCCCCGATGTTCGTCTGTACTGGGATCAGGCGGTGTACAAGAAGCCCGACACGGCCGCCTCGTTTCCGTGGCACCAGGACAACGGTTATGCATTCGTCGAACCGCAGCAGTACCTCACGTGCTGGATCGCGCTGACCGACGCGACGCTCGAGAACGGTTGTCCGTGGGTCGTGCCCGGAGTGCACCGGATGGGCACGCTGCGCCACTACGTCACCGAGACCGGCCTCGTCTGCTTCGACGAGGCCGACGACGCGGTACCGGTGCCCGTGCGCGCGGGCGGGATCGTCGTCTTCTCGTCCCTGACCCCGCACAGCACCGGTCCGAATCGCACCGACGCCGTGCGCAAGGCGTACATCGTCCAGTACGCGCCGGACGGCGCGGCGGTGGCGGTCGGCACGGACCGAGCAACACTGCACCACGTGACCGCGGACGCCGCCGACCGTCAGTTCTCCGTGCTCCGATCCACCTAGCGGCCGGTCGCCGCGGCCGCGCGACGACGATCGACCAGAACGGCCAGGAGCTCGCGTCGGCGGCGGCCAGGATGGGGAGTGATCGCCGAGCGGCTCCCGAACGGCATGGTCCGGTTGACGCCGAGGTGACGCAGGCCGGCGACGCGTTCGACGCGATGCTGGAATCCTCGATCGGTGCGACAAGCCCGTGGTTGCGGGAGTCAACGGACTTGCGGTCGGCATCGGGCGCACGATCCTCTTGCACTGCGACCTCGTGCTCATGGCCGCGTCGGAGCGGGCTCGTCTCCCGTTCACCGCACTCGGACTCGCCCCCGAGGCCGCAAGATCGCGACAGGCGGCCGAGGGGGTCGCGTCTCAGACCGGGGGTTGCGCGTCGGCGATCTCGCGCAGCTTGTTCTTCAACACCTTGTCGAGCGTGCCGAGGGGGAACGCGTCGGTCGTGTAGACGGCGCGCGGCACTTTGAACGAGGCGAGCCGTTCCGCGCACGCGGCGTTGATCGTCGCCTCCAGTGCTTTCGACTCGGGCGCGTCCGGGGTGGTGATCACGAATGCGACGACCACTTGGTCGAGGAAGTCGTGGTGCTTGCCGACGACCTGGACCTGGGCGACGCCCGGTACCGAGCCGACGACGTCTTCCACCTCGCGCGCGGAGACGTTCTCCCCGCCGACCTTGAGCAGGTCCTTGTCGCGCTCTTGGTAGAAGACGTTCCCACCCACGCCCATCTTCACCATGTCGCCGGTCTTGAACCAGCCGTCCTCGAACGAAGACGCATTCGCTTCCGGGTTGTCGAAGTACTCGAGAAAGATCTGGATTCCACGGGTGCCGCGGAGCCACAGCTCGCCGGTCTCGCCGTCGACGCACAGCTTGCCGGTGTCCTTGTCGACGACCGCGATCTCGTACCCGGGCGCGACGTGTCCCATCGAACGGTCCGGGAGTTGCTCGTCGGGCCGGCCGACGATCGAGTGCGTCACCGTCTCGGTCATGCCGAAGGCTGCGTACACCGAGATGCCGAGCATCGGTTCGAGGCCGGCGATGACGAGCCCGAATACACCGACCCGCAACGTGTGCTCTGCGGGCCGATCGGGGCTCGAGAACACACCGAAGACGAACGGCAGTAACGAGATGTGCGTGATCCCGTGGCGGGTGATGAGCTCCCAGAAGCGACTGGTGGACCACTTCGGCATCAACACCGCGGTCGCGCCCGCGCCGAGCACCGAGAAGAACGACCAGCTCTGCGCGTTGACGTGGAAGAACGGCAGATAGATCAGGTACCTGTCGTCGGGCCCGAGGTCGATGTTGCGCGGGCCCATGCGGCTCGCCCAGATTGCGTTCGCGTGGGTGTGTACGACGGCCTTCGGTCGGTTCGTCGTTCCCGACGTGAACATGATGCCGAACGGCAGCATCGGTTCGATCGTCCGTCCGGCCCATTTCGACGGCTCGCTCGCAAACAACGCGTCGAAGGAGTCGAAGCCGCCGACCGGTGTTGCGGGTACTTCGCCACTGTCGTCGTCCGTCACCGCGATCCACCGCAGGGTTGGCGCCGCCTCCGCGACCATCGCCGCGTACTGCGGCTGCGTGATCGCAGCGACGCATTGCGCCTTGCTCGCGAAGTAGGCGATCTCGCTCGTGACCGATTTCGTGTTCGTCGTGACGCCCACGGCACCGACCGTTGCGCAGGCCAGCCAGGCCAGCACCATCTCCGGGCAGTTGTCGGAGTGGATCAGCACGCTGTCGCCCCGTGCGATTCCACGGTCCGAAAGACCTGCCGCCAGACGGTGGACGTCGGCGAGCAGCTGTGCGTAGGTCCACATGCGCAGATCGCCGGTGGGCGGATCCCATACCAACGCCGGATGATCGGGCCGACGATCGGCCCAGTGCGCCAGGAGATACGGGATGTCCTGGCCGTGGGTCTGGAAGTCGAGCAGCTGCGCGTTGGTGGCGTCCATTGTTCCTCGTGACTAGGGCTGGGCGAAAATCTGCACGCACGGCCCGCACCCGTTCGCGCCGAGCGGTGACGGGCCCGGGATCCAATGGTTCGTCGATCCCGAGCTCACCGAGTGCGATGGTCGTTGCGGGGGCCACGGCGAGCCCCATTGTGGCGAATCGGAGGTCGTCGGTCACACCCGGGCCGAAGAGCATCGCCGCGACGTGCATGATCACGGCCATCTTGAAGGTCTCGAGCGCCCGATACCACCGTCGGTGCTGCGTCGTCATCCCCGTGAGCTCTTCGTAGAGCGCGACGGCGTCGTCGATGCCGAGCGCCCCAGGCAACATGGTGAACGCGCCGGGTCGCCCAGTTGCGTTCGAGCCACCCGATGTCGGTGAGGGGATCGCGCCCGGTCGCAAGCTCCCAGTCGAGCTCCCAGTCGAGCTCCCAGTCGAGCACGGGCCAGCGGGTCGGGCGCGCCCGCGAGCTCGGCGGGCGTCTCACTCTCGTAGACGGTGCCGCCGCGCTCTCCAGCATGGAGAACTCCCGGCCGACTGGTCGTCGGCCGGGCTCGATCGCGAGGACGCGATCGGCGGCATGAGGTGGGTCATCGGGCTCGTCGAAGCAGCTGTTCGGGACGGACGGGGCCCGGTGAGGGAGTAACGCTCAGGCCGGCGAACTTCAGCGAGGCGAACGACCCGATCGGGTCAGTTCGACGAATCGTCGGTTCGGATGGTGCGCCACGCCTGCCAGGTGATCCGCAAGATGAGTGCGGTGATCCCCAGGCCGAGGAGCGGGTCCGCGATCCTGAGCCCGGCCCAGACGACTGCGGCCGATGCGATGACGCCGAGGGAGACGAAGCCGTCGACGCGTGCGTGATGGCCGTCGGCGACCAGCGCAGGACTCTGCAGGCGATGTCCGGCTCGGAGTCGGATGCGGGCCGCGAGCTCGTTGCCGGCGAATCCGACCATGCCCGCGAGGGCCAGCGGGCCGAGGTAGTCGAGATGTTGGGGATGGAAGAGCCGGTCCACGGACTCTCCCGCGGCGACCAGCGCCGATGCGAAGATGGTCAGGACGACGACGTATCCGGCCCACCGTTCGCCCCGTTCGCTGCGGAGCAGGAACGCGATCGCGAGCGGAATCGCGGTGAGGGCATCGCCGCCGTTGTGGATCAGATCCGCGAGCAGGGCGACCGATCCACTTAGAACGAACACGACCGCTTGTAACGCCGCGGTGATCGCAAGGACCGCGAGGCTCGCGGAGACTGCGCGGACGCCGGCGCGGGAGCGGACTATCGAACGGTCGACCCGGCCGTGCGTATGCGCGTGGGCGGCACCATCGTGATCGTGATGATGATGCTCTCGGTCGGTCGGTTCCGCGGATTGAAACGGCAGGCGAGCGTGTCGGTGCGGGCCGTGGTGATGATGCTCATGAGACCAGAGGCCGTGCCGGTGTTCCAGCGTCCCGTTCATGCTTCCGAGGGTATGTCCTTCCGGCGGCGGGCCGGCCCGTGGGCGACGTGAACGAGCAGACGCCCGAGATAGTTGGCGGCTTGGAACCCCGTCGCCAACACCACGACGTCGACGGCGCGCTCGACGCCGTCGGAGTCGACGATGCCGATGTGCGTCAGCACGATGACCGCCTTCGGGACGAGCTAAGCCTTCCGCACGGGTGACCAGTCAGTCAAGATTGGCCGTCAAGACAGTGTGCGCTTCGCAGAGCTTTCGCAGAGGTGATGTGATGGCGCGCCGATCGCCGTCCTCCGACCAATGGATCATCGACCAACGAAGGGACCTTCCGTGAACCTTCCGCTCGCAGGCATCAAGGTGCTCGATTTCTCCGAGCATGGCTTCGTTCCCTCGGGCGCCGCGGCCCTCGGTGACTGGGGCGCCGACGTCGTCAAGATCGAACGGCTCGACGGCGACCCGATGCGGTCGGTCATCCGCAACGGTTTGTCGCCCGCGGCCGACGGCATCGACTACCTCTTCGAGATGGCGAACCGGAACAAGCGCGGCATCGCGCTCGACGTCACTACACGTGCGGGTCGCGATGTCTTCGAGCGCCTGGTTCGCTGGGCCGACGTGTACATCACCAATCAGCTTCCGCGGGTGCGGCGCAAGCTCCACACCGAGCCCGCCGACCTCTTCGCGTTGAACGAGAAACTCGTCTTCGCCAAAGGCCACGGTCAGGGTCAACGCGGTGCCGACGCAGAAGCCGGCGGCTTCGACTCCGTGTCGTTCTGGTCGCGTGGCGGCGTGGGGCACATGTTGACCGACCCCGACGCGGACAAGCTCGTCGGCCAGCGCCCGGCCCTCGGCGACGTCCCGTCGGGCATGTTCCTCGCCGGCGGTGTGTGCGCGGGCCTGGTGCAGACGTTGCGCACGGGCAAAGGGTGTGTGGTCGACACGTCGTTGTTGAACTCGGCGATGTGGACCCTCGGTCCCGACATCGCGTACAGCGCCATCACCGGGCACGAGATGCCCCGCGCCAATCTCGCGGCGGGCATGATGTCGCCGCTCGTCGGGATCCACCGCACCAGCGACTCGCGTTGGCTCATGCTGAGCATGCTCGACGAAGAGCGGTACTGGGCGCCGACGGTTCGCGCGCTGGAGCTTCCCAAGCTGATCGACCAGTATCCGAGCGCGGCGGACCGGCGGCCGCACTGGCCCCAGTTCGTACCGATGTTCCGCGACAAGATCGCCGGCATGACCCGGGCGTCGCTCGAACCGCGCCTGCGCGCGGAGGGCTGCATCTTCTCGTTCTTCGCGTCGCCGCCCGAGGTGCTCGCCGATCAGGCGGTCATCGACAACGGATACGCGATGACCCATCCGACGAACCCGAAGATCCGCCTCGCGGCCGCGCCCGTGCAATTCAACGATGAGCTTCCGGCGATTCGACGAGGCGCACCGTCCGAGGGCGAGCACACGGCGGAGGTGTTGGCCGAGCTCGGTTACGGCGACGACGAGATCGATACGTTGTTCTCCGATGGCGTCGTTGTCGGCCCTCGTTCCGACTGACTGCTTCGGTGATGCAGGTGATCCTCGACCGCGCGTCGTTCGTGACCGGTATCGACATCCTGATCGACGGCGGCTCGCTCGAAGGCCTGGGGCAGTTCGCCCGATCTCCGACCTAGATCCGAGAGGCGACAACGCGGCCCGCGTCCCAGCCCGGCGCACGACCATTACCCGGCGGTCGGACGGCGTCGATGTCGATACCGCTGATGCACAACAGCCACGACGTGACCGAGTTGGAGTTCCACATCTCGCCCGCGTGCAGCTCGTCGCGGCCCCACACGGGTGTGGGGACGGAGAGCACGAGCGCAAGCACGTGCTCGGCGATGCTCGGGTCGATCGAAAGCTGCACCGGACTCTCGACCGCATACCTGACGTCGGCGATCGCTCCGCCGCGCCACCGGTGGATCGCGTAGCGGAAGATACGGAACGGTCGGGCCCGCGCGCTGCCGACGGCGCCTTCGGCGACGACACCCAGATCGGGCCCGCCGGGCCCGGCAACCGGGGTCATCTCGATGACGAACCGTGCTTCGGGAGTCACGACGAGGAGCGCGGAGTGGTAGAGGTCGCAGCGCGGGCGGTGCTGCATGCGTGCGGTGATCGCTTCGAAGACTCTCCCGCTGAGCCGCACGACGCGCGCGCCCGCACCCAACGGGAGCCAGTAGAGATAGACGCCGGGAACGTCCAGGTCGAGTTTCGATCGATCGATCGGCGTCGAACGCGTCGGGTCGCGGAAGGGGGTTGCGGGCTCGCGCCGCGGGCGCTCGGCCCGGTTGCGGATGCCGTGGAGCATCTTTCGGGTCATGACGAAACTGACCACGGTGATGGGATCGACGATGAGGGCTGCCCAACTTCGTTCGAAGCGGTACCGCTCGCGGATCGTGAGCCGCGTGTTGCCGTCGCCGATGTCGCGCACGACGAAGGCCCACGTGAAGTCGTAGGGGGGCGCCAGCCCGCCGATCGGTACCCCGCCCCTGACGACGAGGGCGCGGTCGGGCTCGACGACTGCGACGCGGAGGGCGATGTCGGGGTGGAGCCGGAACGGCTCGCCGACCGCGGCGTGCTGCCACGCCGGCACGATCTCGTCCGCGCTGTGCATGTCGCAGCCGAGGAGGTTCTCGATCACGTCGTAGCTGTAGAGGCCGCCGCGGCCCTGGCCCATCTGGGCGACCCATTCCCAGACTGCATGCGCCGGAGCTGCGATCGTCACGGTCCGGGTCGTGCTGCGATCGGCACGAGGGAGGAGGTCGTCCCCCGGGAGCTGCGCCGCGACCTCGGCGTGGTCCGTCACGGCGTCGTTCGTCGTGTCGTTCGTCGTTCGCTCATGTACCTGCCGTCATCCCATGCTCCGTCGTCAGTCGAGGGAGACCAGCAGTGAGCATGACCGTCGACGACCGTGTCCCCGTAGGGTCGTAGGACCCTTCCCCGGAGACGAACGGCAGAATCAGGGGCCGGGGTTCGGGGTGGTGCGCCGCGGCGGAGCGCTCCGAGACGGAGCGGGGCGCTCCTCGCGGCGGCGTGACACCCGCGTTGCGACCGCAATCAGGAACAGCGCCGCGACCAGGACGGCCGCCAGCGACTCGATCGCGACCCATGCGCGCGCGGCCGAGGTGGCGGGTACAACGTCGCCGAGGCCGACGGTCGTGATCGTCGTGGCGCTGAAGTACAGCATCCGCAGGAACTGCGACGACACTGCGGGCGCGTTGCCCGCGGTCGCGGTGCGGAATGCGTTCAGCTTCGCGTGCGTCGGATCCGAGAGGGGCACGAACACGACCGCCGACTGCGGCGCTTCGAACGTGGATCCGTACGCGCCGGGCATGAGGAACTCGAGCGTCGCGAGCTCTCGCGCCGTGGGCGCGCCTGGTATTGCCGCCCCCGTCGGCACCTGGAACGCGTAATAGCTCCGCAGCTTCGACGAGGTGTCCTCGGACTGAAACTTCGAATTCTGGACCTCGTCGAGCTCGAGCGGCGCGGTACCGGCCCCGATCGACGATCGCCCCCCGCCGGTCGACGCGCTGGTCGAGGCCTTGAACGGCACGGAGAGCTCCAGCTGCACGCTCTTGCGCGCGTCGAGGGCGAGGTCGGTGAGTTTCGCGCGTCCGACAGTCGTGTCCGAGCCCGCCCCCTTCGGTTCGGCGGGAGGCCTCGGTACCCGCGAGTCGAGGTCGGCCTGGATGGCCGCGACCAGGCTCCGCCGGGAGGCATCGAGGGTCGCGCCCGTCGTGCTCGTCGATTGGGAGAAGCCGTTGTGGGTGTGGGTGAACACCAGCGCGAAGGCCGGGATTATCGCGAGGTAGATCGCGAGGTACATCCACGGGCTGGTGAACGGGGATGGCCGCTTCGGGCTCGGGCGCCGGGCCCGGCTCGTCGTCGTTTCCAGCGCCGTCACGCGGGCAAAGCTATTGCGCCCCGGAATTGCGTGCTTCCCGAGTCGCGTTGTCGGTCGGCGTTGGGTGGGTAGGTAGAGCAGCGACCCGCTGCAAGGAGCAATCGATGCCCGAGACACCGAACCCGCCCACGACCACGAACGCCGGCATCCCCGCCGAGAGCGACGAGCACTCGCTCACCGCCGGCCCGGCCGGCCCGATCCTGCTCCAGGACCACTACCTCATCGAGAAGATGGCGCAGTTCAACCGGGAGCGCGTGCCCGAGCGGGTCGTGCACGCGAAGGGCGGCGGCGCGTACGGCACGTTCGCCGTGACCGCCGACGTGAGCCGGTACACGAAGGCCGCGGTCTTTGCCCCCGGCACGTCGACCGAAGCACTGCTCCGGTTCTCGACGGTCGCGGGCGAGCTCGGCAGCCCGGACACGTGGCGCGACCCTCGTGGTTTCGCGTTGAAGCTGTACACCACCGATGGCAACTACGACATGGTCGGCAACAACACGCCCGTGTTCTTCGTGAAGGATCCGATGAACTTTCAGGACTTCATCCGATCCCAGAAGCGCAGGGCCGACACGCACCTGCGCGACCACGACATGCAGTGGGACTTCTGGACGCTGAGTCCCGAGTCGGCCCATCAGGTCGCCTGGTTGATGGGCGACCGGGGCTTGCCGCGCAGTTGGCGGACGATGAACGGCTACTCGTCGCACACTTACATGTGGCTGAATGCCGCCGGCGAACGCTTCTGGGTGAAGTACCACTTCAAGACGAACCAGGGCGTCGAGTTCTTCACCCAGGACGAGGGCGACCAGATGGCCGCCATCGACACCGACTACCACATCCGTGATCTGCGCGAGCACATCGACGCGGGCGAGTTCCCGAGCTGGTCGATGAAGGTCCAGGTGATGCCGTACGAAGACGCGAGGTCGTATCGCTTCAACCCGTTCGACCTCACCAAGGTGTGGCCTCACGCCGACTACCCGTTGCTCGACGTCGGCACGTTGACGTTGAACCGCAACCCAGCGAACTACCACACCGACATCGAGCTGGCTGCGTTCGAGCCCTCGAACATGGTTCCGGGAGTCGGACCGAGCCCCGACAAGATGCTCCTCGGTCGGCTGTTCTCGTACCCGGACGCGCACCGCTACCGGGTCGGGCCGAACTACATGGACCTGCCCGTCAACCGACCGCATGCGGCCGAGCGCCATTCGTACGCGAAGGACGGCGCCATGCGTTACGAGAACCCGGGCGATCCCGTCTACGCGCCGAACTCCTACGGGGGCCCCGCGGCGCGCCCGCCGGAGATGCTGGCCGGATGGGAGGTCGACGGAGACATGGTCCGTACCGCGACCGACCTGCACGCCGAAGACGACGACTGGGGCCAGGCCGCAACGTTGGTGCGCGACGTCCTCGACGAAGCGGGCCGCCGGCGCCTCGTCGACAACATCGTCGGCCATCTCCTGAACGCGGTGACCGAGCCGGTGTTGCTGCGCGCCTTCGAGTACTGGCGCAACGTCGACGAGTCGGTCGGCGACCGCGTCGAACAGGGTGTGCGCGCCAAGCAGAGCCAGTCCGACCCCAAAGCGGCCGGGCAGGCGAACCCCGGTCGGAGCGGGGCACAGGCCAAAGCCTGACCGCGGCTTCGCGCCACGGGTGATTGGCATGGGACAATGGTTGCTACACTGCAACCATATCTCGGCCGTCGATGGATGTCGACTCCGACCGCGAGCTGACGCGCTCGGCGGAGTCCGCGCTCGCAGCATCACGAGCGCTCGTCGGGATCGCGGCGCACTCGCTCGCGTCGATCGAAGCCACGGTCACGCTCGCTCGTGCAGCACCGGGTGCTCGTGCTGCTGACGACGAGCCGAGCGCGCAACGCCAGTGGTCTGGCACCGCCGTTCGCGGTGAAGGTGCCGACGAACGGTCCTCAAATCTGCGACTGGTCCTTCCCGTCGCAGAGATCCGACACGATTCGACCGGGTTCGCGGATTCGAGCGCGACCGCGACACCGGCTCGCGCCTTCCCTTCGATTCGGGGCGCGAACACGCACGCTTGGTACCCGGATCCCTCGTAGCCGCGCGGCACATGTCGTGACCCGCAAACACCAGCTCGGGGGACGCGCGGTAGTGCTGGTCGGACTCCGCTCGTCGGTCTTGACTTCCTATCGGTGATAGGTAAAGATCCTATCGATGATAGGTAAAGTGGAGCAGCGGCGGGAGGCGAAGGTGGCAGCGATCGTCGCGCAGGCCTGGGATCTCGCGGCCGAGCATGGCATCGCCGGGGTCTCGCTCCACGCGCTGGCGCGCGAGGTCGGCATGCGCCAGCCGTCCCTCTATGCCTACTTCGAGTCGAAGAATGCGCTGTACGACGCGATGTTCGCCGACGGCAATCGGCACCTGCTCGCCGGGCTAGACGAGCTTGCGTTGCCGGCCGACCCGCGTGCCGCGGTCGGGGCGTTCATGCGGACGTTCGTCGATTTCGCGGTCTCGGATCTTCCCCGATGCGCGTTGCTCTTCCAACGTCCGATCCCGGGCTTTCAACCGTCGCCCGAGTCGTACCGGTACGCGCGCGAGGTCCTCGATCGGGTGCACGCGGTACTGCGCGCGGCCGGTGTCGATGACCCGGACGACGTCGATTGCTACATCGCAATGGTCGGTGGCCTGATCGACGCGCAGATCAGCAACGATCCGGGTGGCGACCGATGGACACGTCATCTCGATCGCCTGAACGTCATGTATCTCGATCAGTTCACTCAAGGAAGGAAACGCCCATGACCTCGAATCGGATCCGACGACCGGAAGCGCGCGTGTTGGCAAACGAGGAGTTCGAACGCTTCGCACGGTTGACGGCGGCTCTGGTGCCGCAAGAGTGGAAACTCCCGACCGACTGCGATGCATGGGATGTGCGCAAGATCGCGCTACACGTGCTCGGATCGGGCGACGCGCAGGCGTCGTTCCCGCAGTTCCTACATCAGCTGCGCAAGGGCGTACCGCTCAACCGGGAGATCGACTCGCACCACTGGGTCGACGGTGTGAACGAGTTGCAGATCCGTGAACGGGATCACCTGTCGGACGAGGATGTGGTTACCCGCCTCGCAGCGATCGGACCGCGTGCGGTGAAGGGACGCTGGCGCACGCCGCCCCCGATGCGGTACCTGCCGATCTCCTTCGGTCCGCCGATCGGCTGGGAACCGTTGAAGTACCTGCTCGACGTGGGATTCACCCGCGATGTGTGGGCGCACCGCATCGACATCTGCGCCGCGACGGGGCGCGAGATGGAGCTGACCGAAAATCACGACGGCCGGTTGGTGACCGACATCGTCGGTGAGTGGGCGGACCGGCACGGTCAACCGTTCGAGCTCGTGCTCGAGGGAACGTCCGGCGGCAAGTTCACCCGGGGTGTCGACGGCGAGCGCGTCGAGATTGACGCCATCGAGTTCGTGCGCATCCTGGCCGGCCGGCTCCCGGGCACCGGCGTTCTCGCCAACCCGCTCCCGCTCTGAATCAGTCCGGCGCGATCGAGATGCCGTGGTCGGTGAGGAGCGCGGCATCGAGGGCGGTCTCGAAGATCGGGGTCAGCCACGACACGTACTTGGTCGTCAGGTGGTTGTCGTCGCGGTAGACGAGCAGGTTGCCGACCAGCACCGAACACGACGAAGCAGTGCACACCCACGGCTCGACGTCGATGTAGCTGCCCCCGGCCCCGAGGACGGCGGACCGCTCGCCGGCCATCCCGGCCGTGTTCACCGCGATGTTGGTCGGCGTGGTGCACGCGGCCGCGTCGGCGAGATGCGCGGAAAGGCAGTCGGGTACGTCGGGCATGTTGGGTTTCGGCGTCGGCCCCATCACCACGACGCGCGGCCCGAGGGCACGGATCTCGCGCACCATCGCCGCGAGTCCCGAGTCCCAATCCGGCCCGTAGACGGAGAAGTGGTAGTCGGTGCTGTAGTGCCGGGCGACGCCGAGCACTACGACCTTGGGTTTCTCGGTCCGGATGCGCGCCAGCGCCGACTGCCGGAACTGCGCGCACTCCGTGTACGTGCGGCCCAACACCGGGCTGAAAATCTTCAACTCGAGCGGCGGGCACGTGCTCTTGTCGGCGACGACGAGCCGCCAGTCACGGCTGTTGGCCAGCGCATCGAGGGCCGGGAACCACTGCGACGCGTGGGAGTCGCCGAACAACATGACGCTCGTCGACGATTGGGTCTTGGCGTAGATGCACCGGTGCACCGTCGTAACGCTGTACGTCGCGTTGCATCCGTCGAGGAACGGCAACGCCTGATCGCTGTGCGCGCCGCCGAGCGGGGGCGAGAGGTTCGAGGGCACGGCGCGCGTCGAGACGCTCTGCGCGACTGCGGCGGTTAGCGGCGCGTACGCCACCGAGAGCCGGGCGCCGAGTGGCGGCGCGACTGGCTTCCCGGCATGGGTGCCGCCGGGCTTCCCCCCACCGGGCTTTGCCGAGCCGCCTGCGAGTGGTCTCGGGGCGGCCACCGGTTTCGAACCGTGGAGCGGTGCGAGCGTGGTCCCGACGACCGCGACGATCACCACGATCGTCAGTGTGATCGCGCCGCCGAGGGCGAGCGAGAGCCGGGAGTTGGCGGCGAGTCGCGGCGCGAAGCGCACCGGACGCTCGACGAAAGCCACGGTCGCGGTGGCGAGGCCGGCGCTCAGCGCGACCAGCACGAGATTCTCGACGACGTTGACTGAGTGTCCGATCCACGCCGGCACGAGGATGAGCACGGGCCAGTGCCACAGGTACCACGAGTACGAGATGCGACCGGCCCGCTGCAGCGGCGAGCTCGCCAGCGCGATGCTCGCGCCGCGCTTGGGCGCCGCGCACCCGGCCGCGAGCACGAGCCCGGCGCCGACGACAGGAACGAGTGCGGCAGTGCCCGGGAACGGTGTCGATCCGGTGAATCGAATGACGGCCCACGCGATCGCGGCGCACCCGACCCATCCCATCACTGCCGCGGCGACCTTCGGGAGTCGGGCGATCGTCGGCGTGGCCAGCGCGATCCCGGCGCCGACCGCGAGCTCCCAGGCCCGGGTCGGCAACGAGAAGAACGCCCACGGTTCCGACGCGTGGGTGAGGTAGAGCGACAGTGCGAACGACGCGGTTGCGAGTGCGCCGAGGACGATCGCCGCGGTCGCGCGCGCGTCGGTGCGCAGGCGCCGGGGCAGCACGCCCGCACCCAACATCAGCAGGAGTGGCCAGACCAGATAGAACTGCTCTTCGACCGCGAGCGACCAGAAGTGCTGGATCGGCGACGGGGTCGACGCGGCGAGATAGTTCGTGCGCAGCACCGCGAACCGGTAGTTCGCGACGTACAGCGCCGCTGACTGCGCGTCCGTCATCACGTCGCGTGCCTGTAACGGGGAGAGCACCGCGGCCGAGGCCACGACGGTCACCGTGAGCACGAGCCCGGCCGCGGGAAGAAGGCGACGCAGGCGGCGGCCGTAGAAGGACGCGAACGACACCCGGCCGGTCGTGCTGACCTCGTTCCACAACAGGCCCGTGATCAGGAATCCGGAGATGACGAAGAACACGTCGACGCCGACGTAGCCGCCGCCGGTGAGCCCCAGCCCGGCGTGGTAGAGGACGACGGCCAGGACGGCGACGCCGCGTAGGCCTTCGACGTCGGCCCGGAACCGGGACGCCGAGCCGTGAGAGCCCGACCGGCGGACCGGGCGGGGTTCGGTGCGGGGGTCCGCCAGGGCTGAATCGATCCGCCCTGGTTAGCACGCCGCACCGATGACTTCGGGTACCCGGTGCAGTCGGAGCGTGAGAGTCAACGCAGTGGAGAGCCGCCCGGTTCGGGGGGCAGGGAATGGAGTAGCGACGATGTCCGCAGTTGTGGTGCGTTACCAGGCGAAAGCCGACCGGGCCGACGAGAACCAGAAGCTGATCGAGGCGGTCTTCGCCGATCTGGAAGAACGCGAACCGGAAGGGTTCACGTACAAGGTCTTCCGGCTCGACGACGGCGTGAGCTTCGTCCACGTCGTCATCGAGCACGACGATGTCGAACCGCGGGATTCATTGCAGGACGTCCCCGCGTTCCAGGCCTTCGTTGCCGACATCGCCGACCGCTGCGACGTCCCGCCCGACGCCCAGGGCGCCACCGTCGTCGGCGGCTACCGCTGAGTCAGGCCCCGAGCACCGCGGTCGCGATCGCCTCGACGACACCCAGCGCCGTCGTCTCGGTGTCGGTCAGCCCGTACCGTTGCCCGAGGGTGTCGGCCGCGGTGTAGCTCACGGATGTCCGGTGATCCTCGGTTGCTGCGAGCAACAACTTCATGGGGAGATCGAGCGCGAGCAGCGGGTGCGCGAGCATGAGCGGGGTCCCGCCGCGCGGGTTGCCGAACACGACGACCTTCGTGTCGGGCATCTCGAGCCCGACCCCGGCTGCCGCACCGCTGTGGTCGATGACGGAGAACAACTGGAGGTTGCGGGACCCGAGTTGTTCGATCACGCGCCGGAGGGTCTCCTCGACGTCTGCGTCGGACCGGTAACTCACGATGCCTTGCGGTTCGACGTTCGCCATGCTGCGCTCCGCTCAGGACGCTCCGCTCACGCGGACTCGCGCACGCGGTCGAGGAACCCGACGACCGCGTCGTTGAACAGGTCGTTACGGTCACCCGCCACCATGTGACCGGCCCCGGCGACGTCGACCATCTGTGCGTGGGGGACGAGCTCGAGCAACTCGCGCGCGCCTTCCTCGCTCAGGAGGTCGCTCACGCGTCCGCGCACCAGGAGCGTGGGAACGGTCAACGCCTGGGCATCCTTCCTCAGGCGGACGGGGTCGACCAGTGACGATCGCGTCTCGTCGGTGCCACCCAGCTTCCCGCCG
>JBBSFB010000039.1:0-43838 GCA_038239145.1 Acidimicrobiia bacterium | reverse complement strand
GGAGAGGTCGCGTCCGCGTCCCATTGCCAATCGGGTGGCAAACCGCCTTCCGGTCGGACTGGTCCTGACTGTCCAGGTTTCTGACCAGGGTTTAATGAGTGGAGGTGAACGGACTCGAACCGTCGACTTCTACGTTGCGAACGTAGCGCTCTACCAGCTGAGCTACACCCCCGAAGGAGCAGCCAGCGTACCAAGGCTCAGCCTCCGGCCGCCTTATCCGCCGACTCGATCGCGGCGTGGAGCCGAGACGCGACGATCGCGGTGGTGAGGTCGCCCCGGGTGCGCTCGAGCACCGCCCGCAGCGCGTCGGTCGTGCGCCGCAGGCCGCCGGTGACACCGTCGGGTTAGTCGATGGTCACGAGCCAGCGAATAGATCTCGTCCATCGCCTGCATCAGCGTTTCCGCCCGCGCCAGCTCCCCGGCGCGCAGCTGATCCAACAACTGCCGGCGGAGCTCGCTCGCGGCTTCGGCCAGTCCGTTGCAATACGGGGCGATCTCGATGCCCAGCTCGGCCGGCTTCGGCAACGGGAAGTCGCGCACCAACGCGAGCGTGAGCCACGCCTCCGCAAGCTCCTTCTTCGCATCGTTCAAGGGCCCGCCGGTGCGCACGTCAGCTTGGCCGGTCAGCGCGGCGTCGGCCGCGGCAAGTTGATCGCGCGCTTCGCGCGCCAAGTCCTCGGCGGCGCCGTACTCGCCGCGATGCGTGGAACGGATCGACGCCGCGCACGCTTGGATCGCGCGCCGCGACGCGTTAATCGTTATCTCGCGAGCGCGGTGCTTCTCTTCGAAGGCGCTCCGCGCCGAATCACCGAGCGCTGCGATCTCCGGGCCGCGGTCCACACACGAATGCTACGGCCGCGAGGGCCGCCCGAACCGCGAGCGACTCAGGAAGACGCGGCGCGGCGCAGAACCCAGTCGGGTGCAGGCTGACGCCGCATGTTTCGAACCTTGGCGGCCCGATCCAACTGTACCGAACGAGCCCACGCCCACAGCGCGCAGAACGCGCCGAACGCCAGCGTGGCCAAGATGAACAAGGCCCAGACGATCGTTGCGTGGGTGGCAACTGCGAGTAATCCGAGACCACCCACGGTCCCGAGCAGCGTGCGCATGATGTCGCGCCGGCGCTTGGCTGCGCGTTGTCCCGATGACGCCCGAGCGCGTGCGTGCGCGGGGCGCGCCGCGCCATTGGTACGGCCCAGGACGTCGAGTCGGTAATTGAAATCACCGATCGAGTCGTTTGCCCGCTCCGCACGGGATCGCAGCATGGGCGGCAGCAGAACGACCGCCCAGAGTGCAGCGAGAATGACCAGAACCACGAGTGTCAAGACCTCTCGACCACCTTTGTTGTTGGAAACGTTAACAACGAACGACGATCGATTGGTGGATCGCCGCCCAGTGCAGTCTCGCGAGTTCTCGAGCGCGACTACAACTCCAAGCACGATCTTCCCGCCGTCGCGTGCCGCGAAACGGACGCGCGGTCACAACATCAACGTCTAAGAACGCGCGTTTCCGTCAGAGACCGAATTCGTCAGTGGAGTCCGATTGCCGGCGCCATGTCCCGGAGCGTCCGCCCGTCTTCTCCCAGAGCGCGAGGTCGCCAATCGTCATCGAACGGTCGATCGACTTGCACATGTCGTAGATAGTGAGCGCCGCGACGCCGGCCGCGGTCATCGCTTCCATCTCCACACCAGTTCGATCGACGGTGTCGACATTGGCCTCTACCTCGACGTACGTGTCCTCGAGGCGGAAGTTCACGAGCACGGCGCCGACCAGCAGCGGGTGGCACAGCGGCAGCAGGTGCGGGGTCTGCTTCGCCGCCTGGATACCGGCGACCCGGGCCACCGAGAGCACGTCGCCCTTGGTGATCGCGCCCGACGCGATCGCCGACGCGGTGGCGGCTTCCATGTAGACCCGGCACCGGGCGACGGCCCGGCGGTGGCTCGGTTCCTTGGCCGTGACGTCGACCATGCGGGCCCGTCCGAGCGGATCGAGGTGCGTGAACTCCGAAGGCATGGGCGGGAAGTGTAGGTGGGCCAGGGCAAACGCGCGACAACGCAGCCGTCAGCCGCCGATCTGACTCATCGACCGGTCGGGCCGGATGAAATCGACCTGACCGATCCGGTGCCCCGCCCATTTCGTGGCCACCGCGGCTTCGATCGCCGCGGCCAGGCGGTCGTCGAGATCGGGTTCGTCGAGGCCCCGCCCCGCCCGCACGATCGCACGAAGATCCGTGTGGTCGAGCGCGAACAGGCACGTACGGAACTGTCCTTCCGCGGTCACGCGCACTCGGTCGCAGTTCTCGCAGAACGGTTCGCTGACACTAGAAATGACTCCGATGTCACCGATCCCGTCACGGAACACGAAGCGCTCGGCCGGTTCGACGTGGTCGGGATCGCCGGGTTCGAGCGGGAACACGGCGTCGATGCGATCGAGAATCTCGCGCACCGGCACGACCTTGTCGTTGCTCCACTCCCCTTGCGCGTCGAGGGGCATGAACTCGATGAAGCGCACACCCACGCCCTTTTCCCGCCCGAAGCGCGCGAGGTCGACTACTTCGTCGTCGTTGATGCCGCGCATCACGACCGCGTTCACCTTGACCGGAGACAGACCTGCGTGCAGCGCCGCATCGATGCCGGCCAGAACCCGATCGAGCTCGTCGCGCTTGGTGAGCGCGACGAAGCGATCGCGTCGCAACGAGTCGAGCGACACGTTGATACGACGCAGTCCGGCTTCGGCGAGATCGTGCGCCAGCTCCGCCAGGCGCACCCCGTTCGTGGTCATCGCGATGTCGACGCCGAGCGGCGCGAGCAACTGCACCAGGCGCGTCACGTGCGCCCGGACCAGGGGTTCCCCGCCCGTGACCCGGATTGCCTCGAAGCCGTAGCGCTCGACGCACAGGCCGGCGATGCGCGCGATCTCTTCGTAGCTGAGCAGCTCGTCCCGGGGCAGCCACTGCATCCCCTCCTCGGGCATGCAGTACGCGCAGCGGAAATTGCAGCGATCAGTAATCGAGACCCGGAGGTCTTTGACCCGGCGCGAGAACGGATCGATCAGCGGGATTACGGGAAACCGGGTCGTCGTCACCGGTTCAGGCTAGAGGCGCTGCGCAGATCGATCCTGCGTGGCGCCCCGGGGGTGGGTTCGCTCTAGCTCCCCGCTCGGCGCAGCGACCAACTTCAGCCGACGGATCAAGACTCCCCGGAGGTGCAGCGGCGTCAGCCCCTACGCCCGTTGCACGTGCCACACGGTTGCCGCCTCCCGGCATTGCATTTCGCCCGCCCGGGCGACCCCTGTGTGAATACGTTGTACCACGAAGAGTGAGATACGGCAAGGCCCAACCCTGAGCCGGGACCCGGAGGTGACCAGGGTCACAAGAGGAGTACCCGGACGTCGCCGCCCTCGTCGACACCGTCGCCGTCTTCGATCAGCGCGAGCCCGTTGGCGCCGGCCATCCCCGACAGCACATTGCTGGCTTGGTCGCCCGAGCGCGTGCAGACGTAGCGGCCGTCCTCGACCCACACCCGCACCCGGTCGAGGTGGAGCTTGCCGTCGGGCCGGCGATGCATCGCCGCTGCCGCCCTGGCGCGCACCGGAATCGCGGCCACGTCGGTGCGGCCTGCGAGCTTGCGCAGCGCGGGACGGGCGAAGAACTCGAAGCTCACCCGCGACGAAACCGGATTTCCGGGCAGCCCGAACGCCGGGACCGCGCCGAGCATCGCGAAGGCAAGCGGCTTGGCCGGCTTGATCGCGACCTGGGCCCAGAGCGACGACCCCCCGCGTTCCTTCGCGATGCGATCGAGCACGAGCTTCACGAAGTCATAGTCGCCGACCGACACTGCGCCACTCGTCAACAACGCGTCGCACGAGTCGGCGGCGGTCGTGATCGCGGCGCCGATCGCAGCTTCGTCGTCGCGGACGGTGCCTCCGTCGATCGCCTCGCAACCGATTTGCTCGACGAGCGGGAGGAGCATCGGGCGATTGGAGTCGCGTATCTGGCCAGGCGCGAGCGCGCCCCGCTCGACCAACTCGTCACCCGTCGAGATCACGCCGACGCGCGGTCGTGGATGACACAACACGTCGTGAACATCGAGGCTCGCCAGTACACCGAGATGGGCTGGGGTCAACACCGTGCCCGGTTCGAACACGAGATCACCGGCCGCGACATCGCCACCGGCGCGCCGCACGTGCTCGCCGGGCTTCGCCAGCTCGACGACGACACGGTCACCGTCGCCACGCGTACGTTCCACCATCACGACTGCGTCGGCGCCGCCGGGCATCGGCGCGCCCGTCATGATGCGAATCGCTTCGCCCGGACCGACCGGAATCGTCGGCGCGCGCCCAGCGGGCAGCTCGCCAACTACGCGCAAGGTGCCGGGCGTGTCGGCCGCGCGCACCGCGTAGCCGTCCATGCCGGTGTTGGCGAACGGGGGAACCGGTTCCGTCGCGAAGATGTTCTCGGCCAAGACCAGGCCGCTTGCCGCGCGCGCCGCGAACGACCGAGGTGCGAGCGGCGTGATCGCTTCGAGGATCGAGGACTGCGCATCGGCGAGAGCGATCACGCAGCTAGAGGTATCACGAATCGGCGTGAGCGCGGCAGCAATACGACGCCGGGCCACGCCGGTTCGAGGTTTCAGACGGGCCACCGGTTGGCGACGTACTCGCGCAGCCACGCGCCGAACGCCGGTCCGAGGTCGGCACGGTCGAGCGCGAGCTCGACATTCGCCCGCAGGAAGTCGATCTTCTGACCGACGTCGTAGCGACCCTCCTTGCAGTGCGAACCGAACACGCTCTGCTGTTCGATCAGCATCGCGATCGCGTCG
This sequence comes from Acidimicrobiia bacterium, assembly GCA_038239145.1. Taxonomy (GTDB): domain Bacteria; phylum Actinomycetota; class Acidimicrobiia; order IMCC26256; family PALSA-610; genus PALSA-610. Next base: position 39,018 of record JBBSFB010000039.1, on the reverse strand, counting down.
GTGAGTTGGAGCTCGCCGCCGCGGCCCGGCTCGATGAGATCGAGCATCGTGAAGATCTCGGGCGTGAACACGTAGCGACCGATGATCGCGAGGTTCGACGGCGCCTCGCCGGGCGGCGGCTTCTCGACGACGCGGCGGATCTCCACCACACCCTCGGCGAGCCCTTCGGCCGCGCCGGGATTCCCCGCGGCCGGTTCGATACACCCGTACGACGAGATCTCCTCGGGCGTCACTTCGGAGAACGCGATGCAGGAACGGCCGTAGCGCTCGTGCACGTCGAGCATCGAACGCAACAACGCGCCGTCGTCGACCATCAGGTCGTCGGCGAGTAGCACTGCGAACGGTTCGTCACCGACGTGATGACGGGCAACGGACACGGCGTGACCGAGCCCGAGCGGGTCGCGCTGGCGCACGTAGTGGATGTCGGCGAGATCGGACGCGAACTGCACTTCCTTCAAGAGGTCGTGCTTGCCGCTGTTGTCGAGGAAGTGCTCGAGCTCGAAGTTGCGGTCGAAGTGGTCCTCGATCGCGCGCTTATTGCGACCGGTGATGATGAGGATGTCCTCGAGGCCCGCTTTCACGGCCTCCTCGACGACGTACTGGATCGCGGGCTTGTCGACGACCGGCAGCATCTCCTTGGGCGAGCTCTTCGTCGCCGGGAGGAATCGCGTGCCGAGACCTGCCGCGGGGATCACCGCCTTGCGCACCCGTGTCATGTTCGGCCTCCTCAGGCGCTGCGACGAACGTTGAGCTCGTTCTCCTCACGCCGGATCAGCCGGCGGATGTTTGCGGCATGACGAACCACCACCAGGACGGCCAATCCACCGACAACTCCGACTTCCCATCGGTCAAAGCCGAAGACGAAAACAGCGATAGGGAACAGAATCGTGATCAGCAGCGACGCAAGGGACGCCTTGCGGAGTACCCGGGCCACGAACACCCAAATCACGAGGAGCCCGAGGACGATCAAGGGATAGAGCACCACGAGCGCACCGCCGGCAGCCGCGACGCCCTTCCCGCCCTTGCGGTACAGGGGGAACGTGTGGCCTACGACGGCGGTCACACCGAGGATGCAGGCGCCGGCCCGGCCCCCGACGATCAGGCCGCCGGCAGCCGCGACGGCGCCTTTGGCGAAGTCGAGCAGCAATACGAGCGCCCCCGCCCTCCAGCCCAGGAGCCGGCCGACGTTGGAGGCGCCCGGGTTGCCCGACCCCTCCTTGAGGATGTCGCGCCCGTGCGCCCGGGCCACCAGCTGGGCGCTCGGGAACGTGCCCAACAGCCAGGCCATGGGGACGAGGAGCGCGGTAGCGAGCATGCCTGCTCATTCTGCCGCACGGGCGTCGCGCGGAATATCGGGTCGACTCGACAACATGTACTCTTGGCACTCGTAGGCGTCGAGTGCCAATCCCCGGCGACCGTCCAGACGGAGTTTCCATGCCGACATACGTGTATCGCTGCGCCAAGTGCGGAGAGCAGATCGAGGCGCACCAGTCGTTCTCCGACAAGCCCCTCACGAAGCACACCGACTGCGGCGGGAAGTTGGCCAAGGTGCTGTCGGCAGCCGGCATCGTGTTGAAGGGCTCCGGCTTCTACAAGACCGACAATCGCGCGAGCTCGTCGAAGGGCAGCTCCAAGGAGCGATCGTCGGAATCGTCCGGTACCTCGTCGTCCGGTACCTCGTCGTCCGGTTCGGACTCCTCCGGCGGTTCGTCGGGCTCGTCGGGCGACTCCAAGTCGGGATCGGGGTCGGGCTCGGGCTCGGGGGGCGACTCCAAGTCGGGATCAGGATCAGGATCGTCGGGCTCCTCGGGGTCGGGTTCGGGTTCGTCGGGTTCCGATTCGGGCTCGTCGAGCGGCTCGCAAGCCAAGAGCGCATAGCCCACCGGACCGCGCTCAACCCGTGCAGGCCGAGATCGGGATCTTCGGCGGCTCCGGCTTCTACACCTTCGGCGACGACGTCGAAGAGGTCGTCGTCGACACGCCGTTCGGCGCGCCGAGCGCACCGGTGACCATCACCGAGATCGGTGGACGGCGGGTTGCGTTCATCCCTCGCCACGGCCGCGACCACGAGCTCGTCCCGGCCCGGGTTCCCGCGCGGGCGAATCTGTGGGCGATGCGGACGCTCGGCGTCCGCCAGGTGATCGGCCCGTGCGCGGCGGGTTCCCTCTCTGGCGACATCCACCCCGGCGACTTCGTCGTGCTCGACCAACTCGTCGATCGCACCTGGGGCCGGCCCGACACGTACTACGACGCGGGCGACACCCACCACGTCTCGTTCGCGGATCCGTACTGTGCGGTGGTCGCCGGTCACGCGTTGGAGTCGGGCGAGCGCGTCGGGGTCCGTATGCACGCGGGCGGGACGGTGGTCGTCATACCCGGCCCGCGCTTTTCGACCCGCGCCGAGTCAAGGTGGTTCCGCTCCGAGGGCTGGCACGTCGTCAACATGACGCAGTACCCGGAGGCGTACCTCGCGCGCGAGCTCGGCATGCACTACGCGGGGATCGCGCTTGTTACCGACTACGACACCGGCGTCGAGCGCGACGCGGGAGTCGAGGCGGTCACCCAGGATGAGGTCTTCGCGTTCCTCGACGCGAACCTGCATCGAGTGCGGGCCTTGCTCGACGATCTGATCCCGCGCCTCCCGATCGAGCCGATCGGGTGTGCGTGCGCGGCGGCGCTCGGTCCGTTGCGCACGTACGAGTAAGGCAGGAACGGCCCCGCGGGAGAAGCGAGTTCCCCCGACCCACCGGTCCGGGCGGGCGATGACCGGCAGGCCAGGGGACTCGCGCGGCGCCACTGAGGGCGCCGCGATCGAACGACCGTTTTCTTCAACGCCCATACGAGATCAGGCATTCCCATCATGCCCATTTCGGGCGCAGGTCACGCATCGCGCCCACCCGGACCGGTTCGTCGCACTACGGGCGCGCTTCAATGACCAGATTCACGGGCGTCGTCGTCGCGAGCCGCACGTGGGTGAAGCCCGCCCGGTCCAGGATCTCACGCAGCCGCGCGAACCCGACCTGGTTGCCGAGGCGCCCCCGACGTCCGGTGCGAGCGACGCGGGCGTGCAGATGATCGTCGACGCCGAGTAGAACAACCGGCCCAACGGGTGGTGGTTCTCCTCGGGGTGATCCGCAGTCGCGGGCTCGACGAGCAGCACGGTCCCACCGGGTGCGAGCTGTTCGCGCACGTGGCGCGCCGGGTCGAACGTGACCCATCCCGACGCCGCCTGGTTGTGCAGCCACTCCCGCACGTACCGCTCGGCCAGGCCCGTACGCGCCGCGAGGTCGGTCGACGAGACCGGCCGCGCGTCGCTCATGGCCCGGAAGATCGTCCGGCCGCACCCGCCGCCGCCCACGATCCCCGCGCGGCCGCCGAACAGCTCGACATCCTGCACATGGCGAGCGATACACCACTTGCGCGCGGCGACCTCCCGTTCGCACTCGCGTTTTCGCGCACCGCAATGCACCACCCGTTGGCGAACGGCGCGATGCACGTGCTCCACCGCGAGCGCATGGTCGCGCACTGCCTCGCCGGGAGTTTCGACGAGGGACTCGAAGAAGCGACGGCACTGCGCACTCTTGGGAGCGCCTCGGGCGGCCCGTGGCGGGGTGGATGGCACCGGCCCACCTACCTCGCCACGCTCGCCTACGGCCTGCGCGCCAATCGCGTGGAAGCCGACGAATGGTGGCGTATCAGTGACCAGGTCTGTATCGCTCCGGACAACGCCATGCGCGCTTTCGCCACGCTGCGCCTCGCGTTGCACGAAGGACGGCTCGACGATGCCGTCGCCGAGATCGCCCGGCACCAGCGCGCAGCTCGCGTCATCGATTCCGCGTTCCCGTGGTCAGCGGCGAGCCTCGGGTACGAGGGTTACCTCTGGTCGGCAGCCATCGAGGTCTGGGCGGTCATCGACGAGCCGGGGTCGCGGAAAGAAATCGGCAGCGCACGCGCGAGCTACGCCGAGCACCTCTGGGCGACACCCGCGCTGATCCGGGCCGAGGCTCGTCTGTTTCGTGATCCCGAACGCGTACGTCGCGCGGCCGAGGGATTCGCGACGATCGGCGCCCGGTTCGAGGAAGCGGCGACGCTTGCGCTCCTCGACAGCATGGGAAGGCGACACCGGTCGCGCGACGATCGCTGCGCTCGGTTGTACGCCGGCGGCGGTTCTCCAGTCGTAACCCTTGGCTCAGTTCGTCGGGTATCGCGTGCGGGTCCGGTGATACGGACCGGCCCACGACAGGAACGTCGCCCACTCGGCTCCTCGCTGGGACGCGAGATCATCGCCGCGCGCGGCGACATCACGTTCGGAGCGGCCCGAACGGTGGCCCTGAAGGGCATCGACGAGTCCCACGTCGTCTCTCCGTCGAATCGAGATGACGACCGGGATCGATCCCGCGGCTAGCCTCCGGCCAGTCTCTTCCGCGTCTTCCCCTTTGAGCTTCCCCCGCTCATTCCGCCGGCACGTGAGCCCGGCGCCGGTTCGGAAACGGGGACCCTCCCATGCGCCGTTCTCCTCGCGTGCTGCTCGCCTGGGCCGCCGCGATCATCGTGATGCTCGTGACGGTCCGCGTCGTCACGGGTGATCTCGGCTCGTTGCACCGCCGCGCCCACGCGCTCGGCGCCGATGTGGCGGTCGTGCTCGCGGCCCGCGATCTTCCGCTCGGCGAGACCGTCGTCGATGGCGACCTCCGGGTCGCGCAGCGACCATCGACGACGATCACGGCCGATGGACTGCACGATCCGGGCGGCGCCATCGGCCGCGTCGTCGCGGTTCCGTTGCTGCGGGACGAAGTCGTGGGTGCCCGGCACCTCGTTGCCGACGCGAGCGGGGTCGTACCGGTCGGGCAGCGAGCGGTGCACGTCGTCGTCAAGGACGGCTTCCAGCCACCGGTCGGGTCCGTCGTCGACGTCCTCGCGACGTATGACCCGTCCCTTGCCGTCGGCGCCGGGACAGCAGGAGAAGCGACGGTGGTCGCACGCGGTGCCCGCGTTCTCACGTTGGCGCTCCCGGGGGCCGCCGCATCCGGTGGCTCCGGTGAGACCACCGGATCCGGCGTCACGTTGATGGTGACCGAGACCGAAGCGCGTTCGGTGGCGTACGCGGCGTCGATCGGGGAGGTGTCGCTCGCGCTCGCTCCTGCGCGCAGCGCATGCTGCCCAGCCGGATCACCGTAAGTCGGATTTCGTTCGTGACGGCCGTGACGGAGCCGGGTGCCGGAATGTCACCGACTGCCCCAGGGTCACCCGGGGTCGCTAACTTTCCGCCGTGGCGATCAGCACAGTGATCTTCGATTTCGGCGGCGTGATCTCGAGCCCTCTGTTCGTGGGAATCGGGGCGTTCGAGGAAGCCGAGGGCTATCCGCGGGGCTCGCTCCTCCGGCTGCTCTTCGGCGACGCGTCGTACATCGGCGTGGAAGGCCGCGCCGTCGCCGATGCGGTCGCCGCGGATCCCGACGCGGCCGAGCACAGCGGCGAGGTCGAAGACGAGCCCGACTGGCACCTGCTCGAGAAAGGCCAGCTCGACATCGCGACCTACTTCGAACGCATGGTGGAAAAGGCGCCCCAGATCATCGGCCGGCCCCTCGACAAGGACGCGTACAGTCGCTTCTGGAGCCAGACCGCGCCCGGAGTGCACTGGACCGTCGTGCACAAGATGCGCGATCTCAAAGCGCGCGGGTTCCGCGTCGGATTGCTCACGAACAACGTCAAGGAGTTCGGCGAAAACTGGCGCGCGATGTTCCCGATCGACGAGCTGTGCGAAGAGGTCGTCGACTCCTCGCACGTCGGGATGCGCAAACCCGATCGCGAGATCTACGAGCTCACGTGCGCGCGGATGAGTATCGAGCCGGGCGAAGCCGTGTTCCTCGACGACAACGCCGACAACGTGGATGCGGCCCGGGCATTCGGAATGGAGGCCGTGCACGTGTTGGAGCCGGAAGCCGCGTTGGCCGAGCTCGAAGCGATCCTTGCCCGGCACGGCGATCGCTGATCGGGGACGGTGACCGAGCGGGCTACGCGCCGCTCATCGTCATCTCGCCGACGAGCACGGTCATGCCCGCGACCGCGCCCGGAAGGAAGACGAGGTCGCTCCCGATCTCGGTGATGTCGATCAGCATGCGCTGCAGCGTCGACGCGATCGTGATCTCGCGCACCGGCTCTGCGAACGCGCCGTCGCGGACCATCAAGCCGTCGGCGCCGACCGAGAAGTCGCCGCTGATCGGATTCGTCCCCGAATGCAGGCCGCTCACCGACTGGACGTACAACGCTTCGCCCGCGAGCTTCATGATCTCCTCGGCCGACCTCGGACCCGGCTCGAGGCGCAGAGCCCGCACCCCGACCCCGGGCGTCGAGGCGATGCCGCGGCTCGCGCTCGCGGTCGTCCCCGAGCCCGAACGCCGGCCCGTGTAGACGTTGTGCAGGAACCCCTGCATCACGCCGTCGACGATCAAAGCGTTGCGCCTCGTCGGGATCCCGTCGCCGTCGAACTGCGAAGCGCCGAGGAACCGGGCGTCGGTCGGGTCGTCGACGAGCTGCACGAACGGCGCTCCGATCCTCTCGCCGACGCGGTTGGCGAACAGGGAACGGCCCTTCAGCATCGACTCGCCGTTGAATGCGCTCGACAACACGCCCAGTACCGAACGGGTGACGAGCGGATCGAGTATGACCGGTATGCGCCGACCGGGTACGGGCTTGGCGCCAAGCAGACGACACGCGCGCGTCGCCGCGTCACGCGGGATCGAGTCGAGATCGAGATCGGACAACGTGCGGCCCGCGACGAAGCCGTAGCCCGACTGCGTGCCGGAACCGTCGTCGGCGAGCGCGACCGCCGATGCCGAACACGTCGTGCGGCGCGTGTGAGCGACGACGCCGAGCGAGTTCACGAGCGCCACCTCCGCGAGTGCGTCTCCGTAGCTCGCCGACTCGACGTTGCGGATGCGAGCGTCGGCCGCCTTGGTCGCGCGCTCGAGGTCCAGCGCGATACGCACCTTCTCCTCGGTCGGTACTGCGGCCAGCTCGTCGCGCCACAGATCGAGATCGTGCGGGGTCGCGTCGCCGACGTCGGCGGCCGACGCGAGGCCGTAGAACTCGTCGGGCTCGCCGAAGGTCGCGTTGTCGCGCGCTTCGCGCAGCGTCTCCTCGATCACGTCAGGATCGAGCGATCCTGCCCACGCGAGTCCCTGGCGGTGGTCGGCGACGACGCGGATGCCGACCCCTTCGACGCTCGCGGTCGTGAGCGATTCGACCTGACCGTCGAACACCTCCACATCGGTGTCCCGGGTGCGCACGACGTAGGCCTCGACCTGTTCACCCGAGAGTGCGCCCTCGGCGACCTTGCGCGCGATACCGAGAAGGTCGGTCCCGCTCATGCCGCGGTCCCGCCGACGGTCATCTCCCGCACCAGCACGGTGGGTTGACCCGACGACACCGGAACGCTCTGGCCCTGCTTGCCGCACATGCCCGTCCAGGTGTCGAAGTCGTTGCCGACTGCGTCGACCATGCTGAGCACCTCGGGACCGTTCCCGATCAGTTGGGCCGCACGGATGGGCCGGGTGATCTGGCCCTTTTCGATGAGGTAGGCCTCGGTGATACCGAACACGAAGTCGCCGGTTGCGGGATCGACCTGACCGCCGCCCAGCTGCACCGCGTAGATGCCGAAGTCGACGCCGCGGATGATCTCGTCGGGATCAGAGTCCCCTTCGAGCAGGAACGTGTTCGTCATGCGGGGCATGGGCAGGTGCCGGTAGCTCTCGCGCCGTCCGTTTCCGCTCGGTGCCCGCCCCTCCTTGCGGGCGCGCACGACATCCCACATGTAGTCGGTGAGCACACCATGCTCGATCAACACATTGCGTTGCGCGGGATGACCCTCGTCGTCGATTGCGAGCGTTCCCCATTCGCGTTCGTACCCGCCGTCGTCGACGATCGTGACGAGCGGCGACGCCACCATCTGGCCCATCTGGCCCTTGAAGACGCTCGCGTCCTTCAGGATGTGATCGGCCTCGAGCCCGTGACCGCACGCTTCGTGGAACAACACTCCACCGGCGCCGCGCTTCAACACGACGGGAAGTCGTCCCGACGGAGCGGGCACCGCGTCGAGCAGCGTGAGCGCGCGCGTCGCCGCCTTGCGACCGATGTCTTCGGGGGCAACGGAGTCGAACAGCTCGAAGCCCATCGTCCGCCCCGGCGCCTCGTACCCGGTCTGCATACCGGTGTCGCCGGTCGCCACGCACTGCACCGACATGCGGGTCCGGACGCGGTCGTCGTCGGCGATCAAGCCGTCGGAGTTCGCAACGAGGATCCGCCGGCGCGCGTCTGCGTACGACGCGGTCACCGAGGTGATCGACGAGCCGGTGCCGCGGGCGGCGGCGTCGGCGCGGGCGAGCAGATCTACCTTGCGTCCCTTCTCGACCGTTTCCGGGAGCACGATGTCGGGGTCGATCGGGTGACCCGACGTGGCGCCCAACGCGACGGTGTTGGTGCCGCCTCCACCCCCCGCGGCGGCGCCGGCGGCCGCCGCGGCCGCCTGCAACAGACCTTCGGGTGACAGATCGGCGGTGTGGGCAAAGCCCGTCGTGTCCCCGCGCACGACCCGCAGGCCCGCGCCGCGGTCGCGCCCCGACACGAGCTCCTCGATCCGGCCGTCGTCGAAACGCCCGTTGGACGAACGGCGGTCCTCGACGAAGACCTCGGCGAAGTCGCCGCCGTTGCGCAGCGCGTGGCCGAGTGTCGCTTGGAGTACGTCGTGTTCGATCAAGGGAACAGTCATATGGGCCTCGCGCATCTTTCGAGAGCAGTGCGGATTTCCGAGAGCTCGTGTGATCGCCAACATGCCGAGTCGGCGCCGGGCTGCCTATGGTAAGGCCGATGGGGTTTGCGTCCGGTCTCACCGCGTCGATCACGATGAAGGTCGAAGAAGGCGACACCGCGCTCGCAATCGGTAGCGGCGACGTTCCCGTGCTGGCCACGCCCCGCCTCATCGCTTTGGTCGAGCAGGCGAGCGTGCAGGCGCTCGGGAACAAGCTCGGGGCCGACGAGACATCGGTGGGCTACGAGGTACAACTCGCCCATCTCTCGCCCACACCGGTCGGCTCCGAGGTCACCGCCGACGCGACGCTCGAGAGCGTCGAGGGCCGGCGCCTCACGTTCCGGGTCTCGGTCACCGACGCCCGGGGCCTCGTCGCTGCGGGTCGGATCACCCGCGTCGTCGTCATTCGCGACCGCTTCATCGAACGCGCCCAGTCCGAGCTCTGACCGGTCCTGACCGGCAGCTCCGAACCGCCGGGTCAGGCGAGGTTGGACGACCTCGGGTACGCGTCGGCCGGGTCGGTGAGGATGTTCACGAGCGAGGGTCCCGGTGCCGCGAAGGCACGATCGAGCGCGGGACCGACATTCCCGGGCGCGTCGACCAGCTCGCCGTGACCGCCGAGGGCCTCCACCACCTTGTCGTAACGGATGCCCGGTGCGAGGTCGGCGACAACGTCGTAACCGAACAGCGCCTGCATCGGGTGCTTCTCCAAGCCCCAGATCCCGTTGTTCCCCACGATCGCGGTCACGTTCACGCCGTGGCGAACGAGCGACTCGAAATCGCCGAGCGCGAAGCCGACCGCGCCGTCGCCGAGGAGCAACACGATCTGGCGGTCGGGATGCGCAACGCCCGCGGCCAACGCGTAGCCGGGACCCATCCCGAGGCAGCCGTACGGGCCCGGGTCGAGGAACGTGCCCGGATGGAAGCTCTCCACGAACTTGCCCGCGTACGACACGAAGTCGCCCCCGTCGCCGATGACGATCGCGTCGCGGTCGAGGCGCTTGCGGAGCTCCCCGTAAATGCGCGTCGGCATGATCGGAGCACTGTCGGCTTCGAACAACGGCAGCTCGGCGGCACGCTTCGACCGCTCGTCGTCGCGCAGACGCGCGATCCAGTCGTCGTGCACGCCAATCGGTGCCGCGGCCGCGGCCAGGGCTGCGAACGTGAGCGCGAGATCGCCGCCGGTAGAAGCCGCGAGGGTGGCGTGGCCCGCGATCTCGCTTGGCGCGTCGCACAGATGCACGACTTGGGCGTCGCCGAAGCGACCGAACCCGAGGCGGAAGTCGAGCGGAGTGCCCGCGACGAGCACGAGGTCGGCCTCCTTCAGCGCGACCGACCGCGCCCGCGCGAACGCGAGCTCGTGATCAGCCGCGAGCGTGCCTCGTCCCATGCCGTTCACGAACACGGGGATCCGAGCCGCCTCGACGAACGCGCGCATCGGTTCTTCGGCGTGGCCCCAGTACACGTCCCCGCCTGCGACCAGCACGGGCCGCGCCGACGACGCGACCAGCCCCGCGATCCGAGCGACCGATCCGGGGTCGGCCATCTCGCCCCGTGAACCCCGGTCGTCGACCGTCGGCAGCTCCACCGAGCCGGGTCCGAACGCGTCGAGCGGGATGTCGACGAACGTCGGACCGCGGTGCGGGGTCTGCGCGGCGCGGCACGCGGCATCCACCTCGGCGACGATCGACGCGGCGGAAGTGGCAGTGGCCGCGGTCTTCGTCACCGACTGCACGATCGGGATGTGGTCGAGCTCCTGCAACGATCCCGAACCCCATCGGCCCTGGGGCGCCCGGCCTGCGAGCACCACGACGGGCGAGCCGTTCATGCGCGCCGCGGTCAGCGCACTCACGCCGTTCGTCACGCCGGGACCAGCCGTGAGCGCCGCGCACCCGAGGCGTCGCGTCACCTTGGCGAACCCTTCGGCCGCGAACGTCGCGCTCTGCTCGTGGCGGACGTCGACGAGGCGTAGGTCGGCCTGCACCGCGCCGTCGTACAGTACGAACAGGTGCCCGCCCGAGAGCGTGAACATCGTGTCTATGCCGTGGCGCTGCAACACCTCGACCGCGAGCCGCCCACCGTGCGCTTCCACGACGACTACTTCGTCGGGGCGAGAACCGTCGCGAGGAACCGCGTCATCGCCTCGATCCAAGCCGTTGGATTCTCGAACTGCGGTGAGTGCCCGGCGTCGGGGATAACGACCAGGCGCGCGCCCTCGATCGCGTCCGCCATGGTCCGCGACGGTCGCAGAAAGGGCTTGTCCTGCGCACCGACGAGCACGAGCATCGGGCACCGCACCGACGCCACGAGCGCGTCGAGGTCGTCGCTCTGCCGGGCGAGCGCCATTGCCATCGCGCCCCACATGATCTCGGAGAGGTCGTTCCATTTGCGCTCGTTGAACTCGCGGTAGCCCGGACGCTCAGCGAGCGTGCGCGTGTACGCCGGCGTCTCCAGGACCTGCACCATGTCGAGCAGTTCCTTCAGCGCCGCCTTGCCCCGGTCGAATGCGACCTCGGCCGCCGCATCCATCAACGCCGGATCGAATCCGGGGATGGGTCCGGCCGACGTGTCCATCATCACGAACGCTTCGACCCGCTCGGGCACGCGTATAGGGATCTGGCGACCGACCATGCCGCCCATCGAGTGGCCGAGCAGGCGGAACCGGTCGAGCCCGCACGCGTCGGCGACGTCGAGGATGTCGGACGCGAGCCTGTCCATCGAATACGCGTTGCGAACGCTCGGCTTGTCGCTCGCGCCGTGACCACGATGGTCGAACACGACCACGGTGTGGTCGCGCGCTAGAGCGGGCACATGATCGGCGAAGTCCTCCTTCGCGCCCCCGAAACCGTGCACGAGGATCAGGCCCGGACCCGACCCCGCCACCTCGACCGCCAGACCGACTCCGTCGCTCGTCGTGATCCTCATACCGCCATGGTCACAGAATGCGCGCGGCCGCGCCATCTCGCCGCGAGTCGCCTGCGAACCGGACATTTCCCCTGCTTCTCGTATGCTCGCCTCGATGACGGAGCCTGCCCCGAACGCTCCTCGATCCGGATCCAAGTGGAAGCTCGTCCTCCGGATCGCCGTGAGTGCGGCCCTGCTCGCGCTGGTCGTGTCGAAGGCGTCGGGCGTCAGTGACGCGATCCCCGACCAACATCACGGCCTCACGATCTCGCTCCTCGCCCTCACGTTGGTCACCGCGTTCGTCGGCGTCATCCTCTCCGCCGGACGCTGGCAGCGGGTGTTGCTCCTGTTCGACGTGAAGGTGCCGCTCCGGGCCCTTTTCTCGCACTATCTCGTCGGTCTCCTCGTCGGAAACGTGCTGCCGTCGACGATCGGAGGGGACGTCGTGCGCGTCGCACGCGCGTCGAACACGGTTGGGTCGGCCGAGGTGTCGTTCGGCTCGGTGGTGCTCGAGCGGCTCACCGGTTTCGTCGGCCTCCCGCTGCTCGTCTTCTTGGGCTTTGCGATCCGGCCCTCACTCTTTGACCACGCGCACGCGTGGTTCGCGCTGTTCGTCGCCGTCGGCGCGGTCGGTGCGCTCACGCTGATCCTGGTCCTCGCCGGCCACCCTCGACTCGCCGGCCGGTACTCGGAGAAGGAGAGCTGGTCGCGGTTCATCGGCGCCGTGCATCTCGGTGTGCAGCGACTGCGTCGGGAACCGCGTCACATCGGCCCGATCCTCCTCGCGACCGCGATATTCCAGACGTCGCAGGTGATGATGTTCGGGTTGATCTTCCGCGCGCTCGACCTGCCGGTACCCCTCGCGGCCGTGCTCGCGTTCTGTCCCGCGGTGTTGATGCTGCAAGTGTTGCCGATCTCGTTCAGCGGTCTCGGGGTGCGCGAAGGTGCGCTGGTATTGTTCCTCCACTCGTTTCACGTCAGCAATGCGCAGGCTGGCGCCGCCGGGCTCTTGTGGTGGGGAAGCATGCTGGTGGTGAGCATGCTCGGGGCACCGGCCTTCGCACTGGGCAACCGATCCCATCGCGCGCCGATCGCGAAAGAGGCCGTGTGAGCGCCGAGGTTCATCGCCGGGCGCGGATCCCGGGCGGCCGGGTCCTCACCGACGGACACGTCCTGTACTGGTGGGCGGAACTGCTCGCGATCCTCGCCTTCTACGGCGTGTACTCCGCGATCAGGAACATCCACGGCGGCAACCTGCACGCGCCGCCACATGCGTTCGACCACGCTCGTCAGATCATGTCGCTCGAGCACAACCTCGGCATCTTCCACGAACAGACGTTTCAGCAGTGGGCGTTGCACTTCCGCCCGCTCATCCTCTTCTCGAACTACTACTACGGTTCGTTTCACTTCATCGTCACGATCTTCGCCGGCATCTTCTTGTATCGCCGCTTCTCCGACGACTACCCCCGGTTTCGCAACACGATCGCGATCGCGACGCTGCTCGCGCTCATCGGATTCACCTTTTATCCGTTGGCGCCGCCCCGGATGTTCCCGGGCTTCGTCGACACGCTGTTGAAGGACCCCGCGTTCTGGTCGTTCAGCTCGGGTGGCGCGGAGAAGGTGTCGAACCAGTATGCGGCGATGCCCAGCGTGCACATCGCGTGGTCGACGTGGTGTGCGATCGCTCTCGCGCCCCGTTTGAAGCATCGGATCTCACGCGTGCTCGCGTGGTGCTACCCGGTGCTCACGCTCGTCGTGATCATCATCACGGCGAACCACTACATCCTCGATGCGGTCGGCGGCCTCGTCGTGCTGACGGTCGCGTGGTTCCTCGCCAACGCGATCACGCGGGCGGGCCCGACGGATCCCCGGCGCGTCGGACCGATCGCCGTGTCCGAACCCGCCGTGGTCAGCCGCGCCGAGACATCCCATTAGCCTGCCCCGCTCGTGACCGACCGCTACGACCTCGACCACATCGCCCTCGCCGCAGCCGACACGTCGCCCGCGCTCCAGTTCCTCACCGGCGAGCTCGGCGGGACGATCCTGTTCGGCGGCCAGGCGATCGGCTTTCGTCCCATGCAGGTGTGGCTCGGATCGCCCGCCGGCGACGGCATGCCCGTCGAGCTGCTCGAGCCGTGGGCGGTCGACCAGAACGACTTCCTCGCCCGCTTCGTCGCCCGCCACGGCGCCGGCCCCCATCACTTGACCTTCAAGGTTGCCGACCTCGCCGCCGCGCTGGCGCGCGTGCGGGGTGCGGGCTTTCATCCGGTGAACATCAATCTCTCCGACCCGCAGTGGAAGGAGGCGTTCCTGATGCCGCGAGAGGCGCACGGAACGGTGGTGCAGCTCGCCGAGGCGCAGGGGCACCCCGAGACGCGCAAGGGGCTCCTCGACCTCGTGGCCGGGCACGGCCCCGACGGGAACCCGCGGTGGTGGGCCGACCCGGCGCCGGCTGCCGGTCACGGGACACTCCGACGGGTGGTGTTGCGTACTCCTTCGTTGCCGTCGGCGCTCGGTTTCTTCGCCGGTGTGCTGCGGGGCGACGTGGAAGCCGAGACCGGCGACTCGGCCGATCTCGTGTGGCCGCGCGGGGCGCGCATCCGGCTCGAGGTGAACGGTGACGGGCTTCCCGGCGTGGATCGGCTCGAGGTGGTCGGGCTCGCAGAGGAGCGGACGGTCATCGGCACCCGGTTCGTCCCCGCCGCCGAGTAGCGCCCCAGCCGCCTGCATCACCCGCCGACGATTCGTCGAAACACGTCCCTACCTGGCACCCACCCCCCTCAGGCCCGCGGGAGGGGCTCGTCGCGCACGATGCGGCGCACAGCGTCGTGCACCGCCTGGTCGGCCAGCGACAGTTGCACCCCACGTGCAGTCACCAACGCGAGCCGGCGGGGAGGCATACGGGCGATGCGCAGCTGGCGCACCCCAGTGTGATCCCGGGCGACCGCGGTCTCGGGGAGGATGGAGACGCCCACCCCGGCCCCGACGAGGTCGGCGATGAGCCGGATGCCTTCCACCTCGATCTGCACGCGCAGCTCGACCCGTTCCGAGCGCGCCGCGGTCTCGACCTCGTCGCGCAGCGGGTTGCCGGCGGGTGGGAGGATCAACGTCTCCTGCGCGAGCTCGGCCAGTGCGATCGGTTCCTGGGCGTCGGGGAGCAGCGCGGCGGGAACCAGCGCGACCAGCGCCTCGTCCCGGAGGTGCTCGACGTGCAGCCGAGGATCACTGACCGGTTCCGTGACCACGGCGCTCGCGAGCAGCCGCTCCGCCACCTCGGCCGCCAGGCGCTCGGAGGCACCTTCGGTGAGCCGCAGCGACAAGCCGGGCGAGCTCGTGCGCATCTCCGCCACCACCATGGGAACGAGGAGTCGGCTGACCGTACCGACGACCCCGAGCGTCGCGTGGCCCGTCTCCAAGCCCTGCAGCATCGAAAGGTCTTTGTGGAGCGCTTCGATCTCGCTGCGGACGGCGCGCGCCCGTTCGATGACGCGAACCCCGAATTCGGTCGGCACCGTCCCTCGCCGCGCGCGCACCAACAGCTGCACCCCCAGCTCGGCTTCCAGCTGGCGCACGTGCTCGGACACGTTCGACTGGACCGTATGGAGCTGATCCGCAGCCGACGTAAAGCTCCCCGTCTCCGCCACCGCGAGCAACGCCTCGAGTTGGCGCACGTCCACTTGGTCACGTCCTTGTCACGGGAGTGCTTCAACGTCGGAACTGTGGGAGATCACGGCGGAGCCGAGCCCACCGACGCTTCGGCGCTCGCCCATCGCTAATAACGATAGATAGTATCGTTTCAACGTCTTTGACAGATAGTCTTGTGATCGTGTTCACTAGTGGTCGTTCGACGGGAGCTCGAGGAGCCGGCGTCCCCCCACCCGGCTCCCGAGCTCCGTCAATCCCTCGGTCGTGAAGGGGAGCTCGTGACCGCAGAAATGATTTCGAGTTTCATATTCACCGGTCCACTCACGTGGACGAACGAAGCCGCCTGCCAGGGCCAAACGCGCCTGTTCTTCGCGCCGGCCGGCGAGCGGCCCGAAGCACGGGTCGTGCGCGAGTCGCAGGCTCGCTCCGTGTGCAACGCGTGCCCCGCGCTGCAGGAGTGCCGCGATTGGGCACGCCAGCACCGTGAGTACGGCTTCTGGGGCGCCGAGTCCGAGGAAGAGCGCGCTGCCGCGGGATACCGCGTCGACATGCCCGTCGGCCGCGTCGCCCGGTACCCGCGAGGCAACGGCGAACCCGTCGCACCTCGCGAGTCCCGCATCGCCTAGGCGAGACCCACGTCGCGTCGCACGATCCCGGTCTGTAATGTCCGGGCCGTGACAGACACTCCGCCCGGTGTCGATCTCGAACGCCTCCGCCCCTGGTTCGCCGCGCACGTCGACGGCGCATCCGGCGGCGAGCTCTCCGCCACGCTCATCTCCGGCGGTCGTTCGAACCTGACCTACGCCATTCAGGACGGTGACCAGCGGTGGGTGTTGCGCCGACCGCCCCTCGGTCACGTGCTCCCGACCGCGCACGACATGGCCCGCGAATACAAAGTGCTGGCTGCGTTGGCACCGACCGACGTACCGGTGCCCCGGACGCTCGGCTTTTGCGACGACATCGCCGTCAACGATGCGCCGTTCTACGTGATGGACCTCGTCGACGGGAACATACTGCGAACCGGTGCCGACATCGCCAAGCTCACACACGAGGACGCACAGCGATGCTCGGAAGAGCTGATCGACGTGCTCGTCGCAATTCACGCCGTCGACTACGAGGCCGTCGGTCTCGGCGACTTCGGGCACCCGGACGGCTACGTCGAACGACAGGTTCGCCGTTGGGGTGAGCAGTGGGAGCGATCCAAGACGCGCGAGCTGCCCGTCGTCGACGAGCTCGCCCAGCGGCTGCGCGCTGCGATCCCCGTGTCGCCCCCGCCGACCATCGTGCACGGCGACTATCGCCTCGACAACACGATGCTCGCCCTCGACGACCCCGGCCGGATCGTCGCCGTACTCGACTGGGAGATGGCGACCCTCGGCGACCCGCTCGCCGACCTCGGTCTTTACTTGCTCTACTACGTGCGTGACGATGCGCAGACCGGGAACGTCGGCGCGACGATCTCGACCGATGCCGGCTTCATGTCGCGCAACGCCGTGGTCGAACGCTACGCAACCGGATCCGGGCGTGACGTCAGCCAGCTCGACTTCTACGAAGCGTTGGCCGCGTACAAGCTCGCGATCATCCTGGAAGGGATCCACGCGCGCTTCTTGATGGGCAAGACCGTCGGCGAAGGCTTCGACCACATCGGGTCGCTCGTCGAGGTGATGGTGCAGGGCGCGTTGCAGCAGTGCTCGAAGTCTTCGATCGCCGCACTCCGGTCCTGAACCTCCTGCTCGCGCACAACAACGAGCGCCCTGATCAACGAAGGGATCCGTGTGAGGTCACCAGTTCCTACCCCGCGTGTCATCTGGGGCGTCGGGCTCAACTACCGCGACCACGCGGAGGAGACCGGTCGACCGTTGCCGGAAGCGCCCACGTTGTTCGTGAAGTCGCCGAGCTCGGTCATCGCTGCCGGCGAACCGATCGTCATACCTCCGCATGTGACCCAGCCCGACTACGAGGGTGAGCTCGCGGTCGTCATCGGGCATCGGGCGCGCGACGTACAAGAAGCCGATGCGCTCGACGTCGTCGCAGGTGTGACGATCGGTCACGACGTGTCGGCGCGCGATCACCAGTACACGACCGGGCAGTGGAGCTGGTCGAAGTCGTTCGATTCCTTCTGCCCCCTCGGGCCCGAGCTCGTCTCTCTCGACGAGATCGACATCACCCGAGGGCTCGGGATCGAGACCCGCGTCAGCGGCGAGGTGCTCCAGTCGTCGAGCACGTCGCAACTCGTCTTCTCGGTTCCGTACCTGATCGCCTGGATCAGCCAGGGCTGCACCCTCGAGCCCGGCGACGTCATCCTCACCGGCACGCCCGCCGGCGTGGGCGCGGCCCGCAAGCCGCCCCGCTGGCTCGTCGACGGCGACGTGGTCGAGATCACGATCGAGGGCATCGGCACACTGAGCAACCCCGTCGTCCGACGCGAGAGCGGGCCGCGGAGCGCGACCTAAGGTGATCGGGTGACAGTCCGTTGGAGCGTCGAACCATCGTTGCGGCGGCCCGCGATGATCGCCGCGTTCTCCGGCTGGAACGACGCGGCAGACGCGGCCTCGGACGCGGTGCGGTGGCTCGCGCGAACCTGCAATGCGCGTCCGTTCGCGACGCTCGACATCGAGGAGTACCTCGACTTCCAGGCCGCCCGGCCGACCGTCGAACTCGTCGACGGCGTCGTGCGCACGGTGAACTGGCCTTCGCTCTCGCTTTCGGCGGGCTCGCTCCCCGCGGGCGGGCGCGACATCGTGCTCCTGCTCGGCGTCGAGCCCAATCTGAAGTGGCCGTCGTTCTGCGACGACATCATCGGCGTCGCCCGCAAGACCAACTGCGAGATGATCGTCACCCTCGGGGCGCTGCTCGGCGACACCCCGCACACTCGTCCGATCAAGTGCACGGGCTCGGCCACCGACGAGGTGCTCGCGGCGCGGCTCGGGATGCAGCGCTCGCGCTACGAAGGCCCGACCGGGATCGTCGGGGTCCTGCACGACTCCGTGCGGAAGGCGGGATTCGCGTCGGCATCCATCTGGGCGCCGGTTCCCCACTACGTCGCTACACCTCCCAACCCGAAGGCCACCCGCGCCATGCTCGATCGTCTCGGCGAGCTCCTCGATCTCGGGCTCGACCTCACCGATCTCGACATCGCCTCGAGTGCGTGGGAACGCTCGGTCTCCGAGGTCGTCGCCGGCGACCCCGACGTCAGCTCCTACGTCGAGCGGCTCGAGACGCGCTACGACACCGCCGACGACGGGCCGGGCTGGCTCGCCACCGACGACGAGATCGCGGTCGACGACGAAGACGATGATGACGACGACGACTGGTTCGACGAGGACGAATTGCCGTCGGGCGAGTCGCTCGCCGAAGACTTCGAGCGCTACCTCCGCGACCAACCCGACGAGTAGACGACTAGGTGGCGCCGTCGTCGTTGACGATGCCGGCGAACCCGAGTCCCCAGAACCCGCCCATCAGCGAGTTGGTGGGGTTGCCGAACTGGACGACGATGTACTCGTTCGGTTCGACCAGCGTGTCGCCGTTGATGTTGATCGTCACCGTTGCGGTCGTGGCACCGGGCGCGAACGTCACGGTGCCGCGCGTCGGCGTGTAGTCGGTCGCGGGATCAGCCTGGTCGCCGGGCACGCCCGGGACGAACACGGTCCTCCACTGCGCGGTCACCGTCTTGCTGGACGCGAAGGACAGTGACACCGGAACGTGCACCGCGGTAGTTCCCGAGTTGCCTTCGTTCACCGAAGCAACACCAGGCGCGATCACCGGTAACGAGATCGCGGTGCCGATCGAATTGTTGCTGTTGTTGGTGAACCAGATGTTTCCGTCGGGTCCGGTCGTGATTCCCTCGACGGTTTCGACGCCGATTCCGGTGTAGTCGGTGACGACGCCATTGGTCGTGATCCGTCCAATCGATGCGCTCAACGGATTCGTGAACCACAACGCGCCGTCGGGCCCGACTGTGATCGCCGACGGGTTTTTGATGCCGGGTCCCGTGAAGTTTCTGACGGCGCCGGCGACGGTGATCCGACCGATCGAGCCGCCGCTCGCGATGTTGGCGAACCAGAGCGCGCCGTCGGGTCCGGCGACGATACCCATCGGTCCGCTGATCCCGACGCCGGTGAACTTGGTGATGGCACCCGCCGTCGTGATCCGACCGATCGAGTCGGTCGCCTCGTTGGTGAACCACAACGCGCCGTCGGGCCCGACCGTGATCCCCGACGGGCTGCTGACGGTGGTATTGGTGAAGTGAGTGACGACGCCGGCCGTCGTGATCCGACCGATCGAGCTGTTTCCCTGGTCCGCGAACCAGAGCGCGCCGTCGGGCCCGGCGGTGATCCCGATCGGCGACGAGATGCTGGGAGCGGCGAAGTTGGTGACGACGCCGGCCGTGGTGATCCGACCGATCGAGCCCGCGCTCACGCCCCCAATGTTGGTGAACCAGAGCGCGCCGTCGGGGCCGGCCGCGATCCCCCGGGGGTTATCGATGCTCATCGCGGTAAAGTTGGTGACGGCGCCGCTGGTGGTGATGCGACCGATCGAGTCGGTTGTCTCGTTGGTGAACCAGAGCGCGCCATCCGATCCCGTGGTGATCTCCCACGGTTGTCCGATGCCCGTCCCCGTGTAGTTCTTGACGACCACAGTCGCCGAGGCGGCGGTCGCACCGAACGTCAGGCTCACGATGGGCAGGCCGACGATCACGAGGGCAATCGTGGCGAGGGGCGCCAGCCGGCACCGCGCGATCGAGCGAGTCATGGGTCCATCTCCGTTCCCGCCGGTCGTCCCGAAGGTCTACCGACGGTCGCCGACCGTCATGTTGATGTCAGCATACGACGGCGACAGGCGGTGTGCCCGGGAAATTCCTGCAGCCGGGCACCCAGCTGGGTCAGGCGAGGAGGTCGCGGGCGAGGCCGTCCCAGAGGCGGGTGGACAGCACGAGCGACTCGGTGTCGACGCGCTCGTCGTTGCCGTGGAACATCGACGCGTAGTCGTCGAACGAGAGCTTGCGACTGAACAAGCCGAAGCCGTACGCGACCGATCCCCGGCGCCGGAAGAAACGCGCGTCGGTCGCCCCGACCGTGAGGAAAGGAACGAGACCGGAGCCCGCGACGAGCGCGGACGACACGCGACCCATCGCGTCCCACAGCGGCGTATCGGTCGCCGACGACGTCGATTCGTTCTCGTCGAACGGTGTGATCTCCGTGCACGCGATCAGGTCGCCGAGCGCGTCCTCGAGCATGGCCTTGATGTCGGCGCCCACCTGGCCGGGCAAGGTACGGATGTCGACCTCGAGCTCGACGGTGTCAGGGATCACGTTCGTCTTCGTGCCGCCGTGGATGACCGTCGGCGCGAACGTCGTGTGCGTGCACGCGTGCGCCTGACGGGCCAACCCGATCGGGAGCTCTTCGCAGAAGTCGGCGAGCGTGGCTTCGTCGAGCAGGTGCGCGTTCCATTCCGGCCCGAAGTCGACGCCCTCGATGAATCGGCGCCACGTGTCGTGGATCTGCGTGGGCGGGCGGTACTCAGCGAGCCGCTTCACGATCTCCGAGGCCGTCACCAGCGCGTTGTCGGTGCGGAACGGTTGCGACGCGTGGCCCGGCGTTCCCCGCACGGTGATGCGGCACCAGTACGAGCCCTTCTCGCCGACGATCACCGGCAGGCGCGGACCCTTCGGGCTCGGCATCTGGAAACCACCGGCCTCGGTCACGACGTAATCGGCGCGCACGGCGTCGTTCTCGTGATCGAGCAGGTGCTCGGCGCCCCACGTACCGAGGTTCTCCTCGTCGGCGACCGCGAGGTACACGAGCGTGCCCCGCGGGCGGAAACCAGACCGGGCCAGCGAGCGGAACGCGACCGCCATCGTCGCGGTCAGGTTGAGCATGTCGACCGCGCCGCGGCCCCACACGTCGCCGTCGATCAGCTCGCCCCCGAACGGGTCGCGGGTCCAGCCGTCGGGATTGGCGGGCACCACGTCGGTGTGACCCATGAGCAACATCGTCGGTGCGGTGGCATCGCTGCCCTCGATGCGCGCCACCAGGTTCTCGCGCCCGGGGCGAGCCTCGTACCGTTCGAGGTCGAGACCGCTGTCGCCGAGGTACTGGGCGAGGAGGTCGACGCTGCGCGACTCGTGGCCCGACTCCGCGGTGCCGTCGTTGACGCACTCGTTGCGGATGAGCTGAGCGAGCAGGTCGACCGACTCGTTCGCGATCTCGGTGTCGGTCGCGCTCATACCGACTCCGCCGTCGGCTGCATGCGGTAGACGAGCATGCCCTTCTCCTCCCACCGTTCTGCGCCACCCGCGTGAGCGAGGTGCTCCAAGTGCGCGAACGTCTCGCTCTCCGCCATCGTGCCCCAGTGCCGTTTGGGAAACAGCTCGTGCGAGAGATCGACGACGGTCGCCGGCC
Organism: Acidimicrobiia bacterium; assembly: GCA_038239145.1. Taxonomy (GTDB): domain Bacteria; phylum Actinomycetota; class Acidimicrobiia; order IMCC26256; family PALSA-610; genus PALSA-610. The sequence goes on along the minus strand of JBBSFB010000039.1, from coordinate 17,262 downwards.
CCAGCGCAAGCCCGACGTCGCGCAGCTGCTCCATGCGCTCGGCGTGGTGTTCCTTGATCGCCTCGACCCGGCCCGCGACATCGGCGAACGGATGGCCGTGCGCGGGCAGTCCGATCGTGACGCCCTTCAGCTGACCGACGAGGTCGAGCGTCGCGAGATACGACCGCAACGAGTCGGCTTTACGCACGCCCGAGACGTGAGGGGTGATCGACGGGAGGACATGGTCGCCGGTCAGGAGCGTGCCCGACTCGGGATCCCAGAGACACAAGTGGTCGACGGTGTGACCGGGCGTGTGCACCACGAACCAGTCGCGATTGCCGAGCCGGATGCGCTCGCCGTGGTGGACACGGTCGGTCGGTTCCGGCGGCGTGAAGAGCAGCCGCATCGCCTTGATCATCATGCGGCGCTTGAGCGGCGGACCCTCGTTCGTGGTGCCCCACGGAGTGACCGCGCCCCAGGGGCTCGACGTCGCCTCCGTCTCCTCGGTGTCGTCACGCACGACGTCGGGGTCGTTGACGGTCGGGAGCTCGTCGGGTGGGACATCGACACGCTGCGCGTACGCCGCGGCCTCGGTCTCGACGCGGCGCGCTTCACCTTCGGACAGCGCGCGTTGCGGGGTAGGACCCTTGACCGTCCACGTCGAGAACGCGTTGTGCGTGATGAGCTTGGCGCCCGCTTCCCGGGCGATGCGGCCCGCGCCACCGAAGTGGTCGGGATGCGAGTGCGTCACCACGACGGTATGCACGTCCTTGACCCGATAGCCGGCGGTCTTGAGGCGCTGCTTCAACGCCTTCCACGATTGCGGACCCGGAAGCCCGGGATCGATCACGGAGATGCCGCGATCGTCGGCGAGCCCGTACATGTTGACGTGACCGAGACCGGGCATCCAGATCGGCAACTGCATGCGCAACACGCCCGGGGCAACTTCGGTGACCTCCTCCGACGCGGGCTCCTGCTCCTGGCGGGGAGGACGCGCGCGCGGTTGGGTATCGGTCATGCCGGGCAGGGTATCCCCGCTCCCGGACGCGCCGATTGGCCGCTCGCCAGACAGGACCGCTCGGCTCAGGAATACGCCAGCGGCGCGAACTTCGGCCACGGGCGTTTCGCCTCCGCGACCGCGCCGCACGCCAGCACGACCACTTCGTCGTCGCGGCGGCCGACCGCCTGCAGGCCGACCGGTAGCCGGTCGGACGCAAGGCCGACCGGGATGCTGACTCCCGGCATGCCCGAGATGTTGAAGGGCGCGGTGTACGGCACCGAACCCATCCCGCCCACCTTCATGCCACCGATCTCGAAGGGCGGCGGTCCCTCGGCGACGAACGCGGTGGTCGCGGTGGTCGGGGTCAACAGCAGGTCGACCTGATCGAACACGGTGCCGATCGCGGCGAGCAGCTCGAAGCGTCGTTGCAGCGACCGCATGAGCTGCTCGGAGTTGATGGCATCGACGCCCTGCAGACTCGCACGAGGGACGGGTGTGATGTCGTCCCAGCGACCGCGCGCGGCGTCGAGATGGTTCGCGGCCGTGTCGATCGACGAAATCAGGCCCCACGCGCCGCCCGGACGCGGCAACTCGACGTCGACGTCGACGAGCTCGATGCCGGCGTCGGCGCACAACGCCATCGCCGCTTCGTATGCGAGCTCCTCGACCTCGGGGTCGCACACCGCGAAACCCAGCGTCGACGACCACGCGGCCCGCTTACCCCGCAACTCCGCGACTGCATCGCCGGAGACGACCGCGTGTTCGTACGAACGCACCGGACGCGGCAACGACGTGGGATCGTTGTTCGTGGGCCCCGCGATCGTGTCGATGTAACGCGCCGCGTCGCGCACGGTGCGGCACATTGGTCCGGGCACCGACGTGAGCGCACTGTCGAAGTTGCCCGCGTAACCGACGCGACCGAAGCTCGTCTTGAACCCGAACAGGCCGCTGTACGACGCGGGTATGCGGATCGACCCACCGCCGTCGCTGCCCGTACAGATCGGCATCATTCCCACCGACACCGCGGCCGCGGAGCCCCCCGACGAACCGCCCGGCGTGCGTTCCGGATTCCACGGATTACGCGTCGTACCGTGCAGATAGGTGCGGGTCCAGTTGGTCGAGCCGAACTCGGGCGACGTGGTGAGGCCGACGAGGATCGCGCCCGCAGCTTTGAGCCGGGCGGGCTCGGTGTCGTCGCGCGTGCCGATGGCGTCGCGGTGGAGCAGAGAGCCATGCGTGTCGGGCCATCCCGCGACCTGCACGAGTTCCTTCACCCCCATCGGAACCCCCGCCCAGGTCCCGGGGTCCTCCCCACGCGCGACCGCGGCGTCGACCGCGGCGGCGCGGGCGCGGGCACTCTCGAGGTCGAGATAACAGAAGGCGTTGAGCTCCGGATTGAACTTCTCGATCCGTTCGACGAACACGTCGAGCAGCTCCGTCGACTTCTGCTCGCCGCGGCGCACCGAGTCGGCCAGTACCCACGCGTCGCGCTCCCAGATCTCGGTCACGACTCCCCTACCTCCTGTGCGAGCTTCAACAACTCGGCAAACGCGTCCTCGATACCACTCCCGAGCACTTCGATGTCCGAGCACGCGTCGCGGTCGCCCCATAGACCGAAGTGCAGCGTGCCGTCGTACGACAAGATCCCCACTACCACCGTGAGGTTTCGGGTCAGAGGAACGATCGGGAACGCCTCGATCAGGCGTGCCCCCATGAGGTAGAGCGGCTGTTGCGGACCGGGCACGTTTGTGACGATGAGGTTGAAGAACGGCTGGCGGTGCACGACCCGCGCCGCGAGGCTCATCAACGTGGGTGCTACGTACTCGGTCATGCCGAGCAGCATCTCGGCCCCGACCGCCTGGCGGCGCTCCTTGAGATCGGCGGTCTGGACGGAGATCGCCTGCAGTCGTTCGATCGCGGGCCGGTTGTCGACCGGCAGATTCACGAACATCGCCGAGACCTTGTTGCCGAGCGAGCCCCGCTGATCTTCGGAACGCACCGACACCGGACACAGCACCCGCAGTTGCAGATCTTCGGTGTCGTCCGCGCGATGGATGAACAGGCGCCGCAGCCCGCCCGATACCCCTGCGAGCACCACGTCGTTGACCGTGCCGCCGAGACCCTTGCGGATCTCCTTCACCTCGCTCAACGGGACTCGTACCACCGCAAGCCGGCGATGCCGCCCGGTCAGCGCGTTGATCGACGTGCGCGGCGCAATCGCATCGCGTGTAACCATCGTGCTCATCGACTGCGTGATCTCCTTCGCCCGCTCGACCGCGCGGCGCGGGCCCCGCAGCATCGAACGGACCGAACGGACGATCTCGGCCGGTTCCGTCACGCGTTCGTGCAACGTGTCGAGGAGCAGCTGCGACGCGCTCGGTGCGGGTTCGGGCGTCCACTCCGAAACGACCGGCGGGACGAACTCGGGATGCATGTCGAGCAGCAACGTCGCCACGTCGACGCCCGACACACCGTCGATCAGCGCGTGGTGCGTCTTCTGCAACAGCGCGACGTTCCCGCCCTCGACGCCTTCGACGAGCCAGATCTCCCACAACGGGCGGTCGCGGTCGAGGAGCCCCTCTTGGACGCGGGTCGTGAGCGCGACGAGCTGTTCCCACGACCCGGGCTTGGGCAGCGCCGTGTGCCGGACGTGATACGTGATGTCGAAGCGGTCGTCGTCGACCCAGATCGGGCGGCCCTGCTCGTACGGGACCGACATGATCCGGCGCCGGAATCGCGGCATGAGCGGCAGCCGCGACAGCACGAGATCGCGAACCTCGTCGATACGGAACCGGCCGTCGTCGTCGAAGAACGGTGCACCCTCGAGCACGCTCACCGCACCGACGTGCATCGGGTACTCGGGTCGCTCGAGGTGCAGGAAGCTCGCGTCGAGCGACGAAAGGCGGTCGTAGTTGCTCATCTCGGCCGATCGTAGAGCGCACGGTCGCTACGGTCTACGAGGTGGATCTGGTCCCGACCGCCGTCTGGAATCTCTCGCCCGAACTGATACTCGCGCTCGACGAGCATCTTGGGCCCCCCGTCGACAGCTACGTCAACGGTTCCCAGACCTGGCTGGTCGGTGACGAACCCGATCAGGCCGGCTCCGACAACGACGCGTTGATGATCGAGTTCCGGTTGCATCCGGTCGCCGGATACCGCCTCCCGCCCAAGTTCTCCCACTACGACGTCTGGGAGACCGTCGTCACCCAGCTCTCCCAGGACGTCGACCCGCAGGCGCTACGACTCGGGAGCGAGGTGCGTCCGCTCTCGGGGTTGTGGGACGGGCTCGAGGCCTTTCCGGCGTACGGCGACGAGATCGAACCGGCCCGGCTCGCGAGCGTCGTGACCGCGGCGCTCACGCTCGGGCCCGACCGGACCGGGCTCGTCGACCATCAGGCGATCGGCGACGAGTGGGAGCGAGCGAACGGCAAGGTGTCGATCGTCGCGCTGCTGATCGACCAACTCAGCGCCTGACGGTTCAGGCTTCGCCCCGCCACGTGGGCTCGCGGGGCGGGTCGAACCAGGTCTCGGTCGCCTCGCCGTCGATGGCCCGGAACGCGATGTCGAGCCACCGGTGCGCGCCCGCGAGAGGCTGCGGCATTGCGTCGCGCGCGAAGAACCCGACCGCGCTCGTCTCCAGCGGATGGCCTTTCAACTCGCCGCCCGTCATCCGGCAGTGGAAGAGGATCGAGTACATGGGGACCCGGGCGAAGCCGAGCCGGAGCCCGTCGAGGACCGCGATCAGCGATACGGGCTCGCACTCGATGCCGGTCTCTTCGAGTACCTCTTTCATCGCAATCTCCGACGGCGAGTAGCCCACGTCGGCCCAGCCGACGGGATACAGCCACCAACCCGAGTCGGCCCGTTGGGTCAACAGGATCTCGCCCTTGTCGTTCCCGACGACCGCGGCAACCGCGACCTTCGGGGTCACGTACCCGGCGACGCCCTCGCCGACGGTGCTCAACCACTCGTCGAACAGCACGTCGGACACCGCCCCGGTGACGGCGGCGGCTCGGATGTCGGAGGCGACCTTCAACACCTCTTCGAACCGCTCACGTTCGTAGAGGCTCTGGGTGAAACCGAGACCGGTGCGGGCGATGCCCGCCAACGTCTCGGCCCAGCGCAGCAGGTCGGCTGCGGATTCGGCAAAGTCGTGGGTGCTCACGCGCCGACCCTAGCCAGTGATGCGCTCGACGAGCAGGGCCCGCAACTGCGCGACCGCAGCGGGATCGTCGATCATCGCCGAGTCGGAATCGCGCACGTAGAACACGTCGACGACCCGTTTGCCAAGCGTCGCGACCTTGGCGATGCGCACGTCGAGGTCGAGTTCGGTGAAGGCAGAGGCGAGCCGGTACAGCAATCCGATGTCGTCGTCGGTGTGTACCTCGACCACGGTGTCGGTCTCCGACTCTTCCGAGCTCACGTCGACCTGAACCTCCGGGGGTGCGGGCTTCGTGATGGGCGCATACGAACGGCGACGTTCCTCGACGCGCGCGGAGACATCGAGCTCGCCCGCGAGCGCGCGCCCTATCGTCTGCGCCACTCGGGCGCCGTCGTCGTCGGCGACGCGGCCGAACGGGTCAGCGCCGTGGAAGACGTCGAGCGCGACGCCGTCGGTGGTACCGAACAGACTGGCGTGGGTCACGTCGAGCCCCGACACCGTGAGCGCACCGGCGAGCGTCACCAAGAGCCCAGGACGGTCGGCCGCGACGACGGTGACGGCTACGTGATTGCCGTCGATGCGCTTGCACCGAACTGTCGGCGCTTCCGCGAGCAGCTCCTCGTGCATGCACATCGTCTCGACGTCGAACGCGAGCACGTATTCCTCGGGCAGGCGCGCGAGGAACGCGTTTGCGCATTCGGACCCGAGCCGCTCGCGCAACGCATCCCGTCGATCGGCGGCGACCACTTTCGCGGCGCCTCGCTCGATCGCAGCCGCGGCCTTGACGAAGAGGTCGCGGACGAGCGCCGCCTTCGACGGGTTCCACGCGGCCGGACCCGTGGCTTTCGAATCGCCGATCGTGAGCAGATAGAGCAGCCGCAGGCGCTCGGCGTCGCCCGCGCAAGCAGCAGCGACATTGTCGGCAACGGAGGCGTCCGAAAGGTCGCGCCGCGTCGCGACCTCGGCCATCAACAGATGATTGCGGACGAGCCAGGGCAGGATCTCGCGGGCTTCACTGTCGAAGCCCATGCGGCGTACGACCTGCTCCGCCGTGTGCTCGCCGATCTCGGAATGGTCGCCGGGCAGGCCTTTGGAGATGTCGTGCAGCAACGCTCCGAGCAGCAACAACTCAGGCCGCCGGCACGCGCGGGCGACGATCGCCTCGACGCTCGGTTCCCGTCCGGACGGAAGATTCTCCTCACCCGCGTCGAGCAGGCGCGCGCACTGGGCGACCGCTTCGAGCAGGTGCCGATCGACGGTGAAGCGGTGATACGCGTTCCGCTGCGGCCGCGACCGTACGTGCTTCCACTCGGGCAGCAGCCGGGCGAGCACACCTTCGTGGTCGAGCGCCTCGAACACGGGGACGGCGTCGACTCCCGAGCGCAGCAGCCGGACGAAACCGGCCCGCTGCCACACGTCCCATGTGGGGGCGCCCGTAGCCCGGAGCGCGGTCAGCGACGCCCGATCGAACGGCACCGCGTTCTCGGCCGCCGCGCACGCGGCCTCGAGGGTGCGCAGCGCCGGCACCGATCCGTCGGGCTCGGCCACGATGTGCACCCGACCGCCGCGCAACCAGACACCTTGGGCAAGCGACTCGTCGGCGAGCGCGCTCTTCGGATCGGCGTCGAGCGACTCGCGCACGCGCGACCACGCGTCGGCGGCGATCCACGCGATGTCGCGGGCCGCGTTGGCGAGATCGTGGACGAGCGCGTCGGCGGAGTCGAATCCGAGCTGGGCCGCGACCGCGTCGTGCTCCTGCAGCGCGAGTCGATCGGAGTGCGCGTTGGTCACGCGCTGCAACGCGACCCGGATCTCGAGCAGGAGCTCGCGCCCGGTCTCGACGCGAGCGAGATCGGAGGGCATGAGGAATCCGCGCTCGACGAACGTCGCCGGACCACCCGGCGCACCGAGTGCCCACCCACCCCAGTGGAGCGACTGCACGTCGCGGAGGCCGCCGGCACCCTCCTTCAGGTCGGGCTCGAGCATCTCCGCGATTGCACCCGGACGCTGGCGCCGGAGCTCGACCGCCTGCGCGAGCGTGGGCAACACGCGGCCCGATCGCCGGACGGCGAGCTCGCGCGCCTTGCGCTGGAGATCGGCCGCGAGGTCGGGCGTGCCCGCGATGAGGCGGACACCCACGAGTGCGGTGAGCGCGTCGAGATCTTCGTCGGCGAGCGCGATCGACTCCTTGACGGTGCGGGCGCCGTGACCGGTGATGAAGCCCGCGTCCCAGAGTGGGTACCAGAGCTGCTCCGTCATGGCGCGCACCCTGTCGCCGCCGCGGCGACCCTTCATCGCGTGCACGAGGAGCACGTCGATATCCGATCCCGGACAGAGCTCGCGCCGGGCGTACGAACCGAGCGCGACGACCGCGACCTCGCCCGCGCCCGAGAGCTCGCCGAACGCCTCGGCGAGGGCCGCGTCGACCGCGTCGGAGAGCGCCGCGCCGAACGAGCGGCCGCGCAACGACAGATCGGCGAGGAGCACTGACCGCGCGTCCCGCAGCCGCGTCGAGATCAGGTTTCCGTCGAAGCTAGAGGGCGTCAGAGCCGGCTTCTCCGGTTCGAATGCGAATCAGGTCGTCGACCGGGAGGATCCAGACCTTGCCGTCGCCGATCTTGCCCGTCCTCGCGGCCTCGACGATCTTCGCCGCGACGGCAGGGGCGTCGGCGTCGTCGACCACGATCTCCAGCTTCACCTTGGGGACGAAGTCGATCACGTACTCCGCGCCCCGGTAGACCTCGGTGTGGCCGCGCTGGCGGCCGAACCCCTGGACCTCGGTGATCGTCAGTCCCTGCACGCCGAAATCCTGGACCGCGCTCTTCACGTCGTCGACCTTGAACGGTTTGACGATCGCCACGATCAACTTCACGCGTCTCTCCCGGGTCGGCTCGACGTTCCGCGAACGTATCGGCGACCCCCGAATGTTCGCGCAGATCGATCCCGCGCTCGCCGTCCGGGAGCCGAAGGTCCGATCGGAGGGAAGGAACCAGTCAGGCCTGTGGCCGGTCGGCGCGGGCCCGCAGCACCTTGGCCTTGCCCAGGCCCCATCCGAGCAGAGCACCGCCGAGCTCGTCGTCCCCCAACTCTGCCGGCGTCTTCAACACGATGCCGTAGACATCGTCCGGGAACGCCCGAGTCTCGAACTCGTCCCGGACCACCTCGGGCACCGCGGCCGCGCGCAGCACCTCCGTCGCCTCGCGCTGCAGTGAACGGATGATCTCGAGTGGCGTGGCCGGTTGCCCGGCCGGGTCGAGCGCGAAGAGCTGGTCGAGCTCGGATTCGACGCGGGTAGCCGCCGCCGCCCCCGCCACTTCCGCGCGGTCCAACGCAGTCGCGCGCGCGTCGGCGTCGAGCCGGCCCCAGGCGTCGAGGATTCCGGTAACGGCCCGCACGACCCACGCCGCGCCGAGCCGGTCGATCCCGTCGATCAGCCGGGCGGCACCGTCCGCCATCAGCGCGTTACCAGCGGCCTCGGCCCGGGCCCACTCGTCATCAGCGGTCGACATCGGCCAACATCGTCGCGTGCGGCTCCGGGCGTTGTCGGTGTTCGAGCGGATCGTCTACCACTGCGCGTGCATCGATCCGCGAGACCCCGCCCATCCCGTGCTCGAGGTCGACGCGCTGCTGCGCGAGGGCGATGCCGACGGCCCGCTGCTCGTGGCGGTCGCCGACTTCAAACGCATGATCGGTTTCGACGCCGCGAACGCGTGCATGGGCGGCTTCCGCCGGGCCGGCCGGACCGAGACGCATGACGGCGTCGAGTACGTGTCGTTCACGATGTGGGAGATGCTGTCCCCCTGACCATCGATCGGGGAGGCGTCAACCGGCGACGACGTCGCCTTCCATCCGGTTCACGGTGCAACCGAGCTCTTCGAGGTAGGTCACCGCGTCGTCGCGCGCGTCCGGCGGCCCCGACAACTCCAGGATCACCCACGCCGAGTGCGCCTCGACGTTGGCGCGCCGGATGCTCGGGATCACGTCGAAACGCTTGATCATCTCGTAGATCATCGGCCGCTCGACCAGGGCTTCGGGGATCGAGACGAAGAGCCGCATCGCGGGTGGCGTCGACGCTTGTGTCATCGGGCGTCGCTCGTCTGCAGACCGACACGTGCGCACGCATCGGCGGGATCGAGCACGAGACCGGTGAAGAAGGGACCGAACTCGGCGTACTTGGCCGACACGGGATCGAATCGCATCTCGTAGACGATCTCCTTGAGCGCGGCCGGGTCGTCGGCAAGGAGGGTCACGCCCCATTCCCAGTCGTCGATTCCGGTAGAGCCGGTGATGAGCTGCAGGACCCGGCCCGAGAACGTACGGCCCACGCGCGCGTGTGCGGCCATGAACTCCTTGCGCTCCTCGAACGCGAGCTCATACCAGTTCGCGCCGGTCGCGCGCCGCTTCGACATCGGGTAGAAGCAACAGGTCTGCTTCATCGGCAGCCGCGGATGCACACGATTCTCGCGGTAATGCTCGATGCGATCGCGCCAGACGCCTAGCCGGGTCTCCAGCTCTTCGCCGCTCACGCCTTCTTCGTCGGTGAGGCGGGTCCGCTCCTCGGCCTCGGTTGCGCCGTACTCGGATTGCTCGGTGAGCGAGACGTACGAATAGGTCGGGACGAGCGGAGCCGCGAGCAGTTCGTTCTGGAAGCGTTGGAGGCGAGCGAGATCGGGTCCGAGGGCGACGACGCCGAGGTCGGCCTTGTGTCCGAGCATCGCGAGCGCAAGCGCTTGGTGACCGTCGGCCTCGAGCGCGGCGAAGGCGTCGCGGACGTGTTTCGCGGCGCCGGGATCGCGCTCGGCCCGTTCGCGATCGACCGTGTAGAACAGGTGCAGGACACCCCAACCGATCGACGGAGTCACGCTGTCCACGGGTCGAGCGTACCCGGCGCCTGCCGGGCTACGAGAGCCCGGCTCCGCGGCCTACCAGCTTGTCGCGAGGGCCGAGATGCGTGCGGCCGTCGGCACCGGACACCCCGCAGTACCGAAGTAGGTGCCCGCACGCGCACCGCGGCTGATGTCCGCGACCGCGATGTTCGCGCCCGACGCCGAGAGCTCCGAGATGCACACGATGTCGCGCATTCCCACGGCCGAGCTCCCAACCACGACCTTCACCTTGCCGCCCCAGTCGAGCGACGGCTCGATCTGCTTCAGGCGAGAAACGTCGGCCGAGTACGACTGGTCGTCCACGTAGTTCGTCTTCTCCGCGGTGAGCGCGTTGCGGAGATCCTTTTCGGCTTCGAAGTCGGCGTTCAGCGATGTGACGCTCGTCGCCACGGCGGGTGGCTGCACGTCGACGGGCGCACCGAAGTCGTAGAGCTCGATCGACTCGTCGATCTTGGGACGACTACCCGCGGGCGCGCCGGCTTTCGCGGCGACGGCCGCGAGGTCGATCGACAGCGCCATCTTGCGCATGCGACCGGCGGCGTCGATCCACACGGTGACGGGGAACTTGGCCAGACCGAACTGCGCCCGCGCGTGTTGCAACGCGGCCCGCTGCGCCGCGTCACCCCGGAGGCCGGCGCTTCGACCGAGATCGACAGTGGCGCCGTACCTGGTCGTGGTGACTCCCCGCAGCACGTCGTGCCCCTCGGTGCGCACCTCCCCCGAGATGCCTCGGAGATACGAAAGGGTGTCGCTCGCGACTGGCGTGCTCGCGCTGGAATTGCTCGCCGACTCACTGATCCAATGCCCGGCGGTGGCCACGTACACCGTGTTGCCGATCATCCGCATCTCGAGCGACACCGTCTCGCCCGCGGCCCGCCCGCCGAGCTTCATGGAGATGCGCTTGCCGACGAGATCCATGGCGCCAGAACCGGTGAGGCTCACGGTGCCCCCGTCGCCCACACCCGAAATCGACATGTCGATCGCGAGCCGCGCCGTCTTCGCTTGCGTCGTGCGTTGTGACGCCGCGAGCAACCGCGCGATCGGCGTCCCGGACGCCGCACCCGTTGCCGGCGAACCCGTCGGCGCGGGCTGCGTCGGGGCGCCCGACTGCGACTCGGGGAAGGGCTTACCACCGCCGCAGCCGGCCAGAGCCAGAGCGAAGGTCATTGCGGAAAACAACACGAAGCGCTTGGTGATCACTTCCCCGATATCGGCCGCGGGGCCGATCGGCCTGAGCCGGGCCGGGCGCGGTCAGCCCTTGGTCGGGGCGATATGCAGCGTGCTGTACGGCCGCACCTGCGCGGCGGGCGGTGCGGAAACCCGCAACGCGGTGCCGAAAGCGTAGAGATCGGACTGGACCCGCATCACCGCCTGCGGCCCCGCGCCACCACCCAGCGATCCGGCCACCTTCGTCAGCGGGATCAAGACGACGACGCGGCGGACCCGGTCGCTCGCGTCCAGCCACACGTCCACCCGCAGGCGCCCCGTCCCGATCAGAGCCGCGATGGTCGCGAGCCTGGCCTTCGCCGCGGTTGTGCGAGGAGAGACCGGGCCCCGGACGTCGACCGTCGCCGTGTAGCGGACGGCGGCCACGCCGCGGACGGGCTCGGCCCGGACCCGGCGCACGTTCTCCGACACCGTGCCGAGGAACGCGAGTTGCCCGACCGGATCGACCTGCGATTGCGCCAGGCCGGACGGATCCGCCGGCCGGACCGACCTCGGGTCAAGGCTCAACCATCTCACCGAGGCGGGCAAACCACCGGCCTTGGCGACCGGGGCCGGGGTCGCGATGTACGAGACGCCACCCACGATCCGCTGCTCGATCGGGCCATGGCTACCAAGGCGATCGAACCGGGGGACGCTCAAAGAAAGGTCGGAGTTGCCCGTGCGGAGGTCGACGATCCCGGTGCCGGCCACATCGAAAGCCCCGCTCGACGCCGAGCCCCCGCCCAGACCGGTCAACGTGACCGAGATGGAACTACGAGCCGTCCGCGCAGCCATCGTGAGCTGCACCGCTCGCAGCAGGGTCGCCTGGAGCGGCGCATTGCGGACCGTGGGCAGAGGGGTCGTCGAGACCGTGCCGGTCCCGGGGGACGCGGTACCGCTGCGGAAATCGCTCCCACCGCACGCGGACGCGAGCACCGTGACGACCAACCCGATCGCGCCCGCGACCGGCGCGATCCTCCGTCGCGACCCTCCCACCCGTGCCCCCTCCGTGGCCCTTGATCCCGGCCGGATCGTACCGGCGCGCGCCGCGGCGCTCGCCACTCGGACGAGGGTCGACAATGGTCAGGAGCAGGCCATATAGGGAGAGTGCACGCGAACGGGGCGCCCCGAAGGGCGCCCCGTAAGACTGCTTGTGCGGAGAAGACGGACTTAGAAGTCCATGTCTCCCATGCCGCCACCGGGCATCCCGCCGCCGGGCATGCCGCCGGAGTCCTTCTCGGGCTTGTCGGCCACGACCGCCTCGGTGGTGAGGAACAGCGCGGCGATCGAAGCTGCGTTCTGCAGCGCCGAGCGCGTCACCTTCGCGGCGTCGATGACGCCGGCCTTCACGAGGTCCTCGTACTCGCCGGTCGCCGCGTTGAGGCCGTTGGCGCCCTTCAGGTTCTTCACCTTCTCGACGATCACACCGCCCTCCATGCCGGCGTTGACCGCGATCTGCTTCAACGGCTCTTCCAGCGCACGGGCCACGATCTTGGCGCCCGTCGCAACGTCGCCTTCGAGCGTGCCGGCGAGCTCGAGCACACGGGCCTGGGCCCGAAGGAGCGCCACGCCGCCGCCGGGCACAACGCCCTCTTCCACGGCAGCCTTCGTGGTCTGCACCGCGTCTTCGATGCGGTGCTTCTTCTCCTTGAGCTCGACCTCGGTGGCCGCCCCGACCTTGATGATCGCAACGCCACCGGACAACTTGGCGAGACGCTCCTGGAGCTTCTCGCGGTCGTAGTCCGAGTCGGTGTTGTCGATCTCGTTACGGATCTGCTGGATCCGACCCGTGACGTCGCCCTTGGCGCCCGCACCCTCGACGATCGTGGTCTCGTCCTTGGTCACGACGATCTTGCGGGCCTTACCGAGCAGCTCCAGCCCGATGTTGTCGAGCTTGAGGCCGATTTCCTCGGAGACCACTTGGCCGCCGGTGAGGATCGCCATGTCCTGGAGCATCGCCTTGCGCCGCTCGCCGAAGCCGGGGGCCTTGATGGCGACCGACTTGAACGTGCCGCGGATCTTGTTCACGACGAGCGTGGCCAGGGCCTCGCCCTCGACGTCCTCGGAGATGATCGCCAGCGGCTTGCCCGACTGCATGACCTTCTCGAGCACGGGAAGGAGATCCTTGACCGCACTGATCTTGCTCGACACGAACAGTAGGAGCGCGTCGTCGAGGACGGCTTCCATACGGTCGGGGTCGGTGACGAAGTAGGGCGAGATGTAGCCCTTGTCGAAGCGCATGCCCTCGACGAGGTCGAGCTCCATCCCGAAGGTCTGGCTCTCCTCGACGGTGATGACGCCGTCCTTGCCGACCTTCTCGAGCGCCTCGGCGATCATCGAGCCGATCTCCGTGTCGGCAGCCGAGATGGCGGCGACGTTGGCGATGGCGGCCGGGTCGGTGTCGACCTTCTTCGACTGCTTCTTCAGGTCTTCGACGGCGGCGGCAACGGCAGCTTGGATGCCGCCCTTGAGGACCATCGGGTTGGCGCCGGCGGCGACGTTGCGCAGACCTTCGCGCACCATGGCCCATGCCAGCACCGTGGCGGTCGTCGTGCCGTCGCCGGCGACGTCGTCCGTCTTCTTGGCAACTTCCTTGACGAGCTCGGCGCCGATCTTCTCGAAGGGGTCTTCGAGGTCGATCTCCTTGGCGATCGAGACACCGTCGTTGGTGATCGTGGGTGCACCCCACTTCTTTTCGAGAACGACGTTACGGCCACGCGGGCCGAGGGTGACGCGCACGGCGTCTGCGAGCTTGTTCATGCCCGCCTCGAGCGAACGGCGAGCCTGCTCGTCGTAGGCGATCTGCTTGGCCATTGAAAAACCCCCTGGGGCAGCCGGCGTCGGCTGCGTGGAACGGGCGGATGTTGGCACTCAGGATAGCCGAGTGCTAACCCATGTTGGCACTCGACCGCCGCGAGTGCAAGCCGGTGGGTTCCCATAACCTGCGGTCGTGGCCGAGCTGCACGACACGACCGAGGAGTACCTGGAGACCATCCTCGCCCTCGAGGAGGAGGGCGTGGTCCCCATGCGGGCCCGGCTCGTCGAACGCCTCGGGCTATCGGCGGCGTCCGTGTCGGAAACCGTCGGACGTCTTGTCGACGGAGGTTGGGTGGAGCTCGCGGGCGACCGCCGGCTCAGCCTCACGACTAAGGGCCGTGGCCTCGCCACCACGATCGTCCGCCGTCACCGTCTGGCCGAGCGCCTCCTGGTCGACGTGATCGGGCTCGAATGGGAGAAAGTGCACGCAGAGGCCGCCCGCTGGGAACACGCGATCTCGGCCGACGTCGAGGAGAAGCTCGTGCTCCTGTTGGGTGATCCCGCCACCTGCCCGCACGGCAACCCGATCCCGGGCTCGCGGCATCCGCAGCCGACGGCGGCCACCATCGCCCTCGCCGATGCCGCGGTTGGTCCCATCACCGTGGCCCGCGTCAGCGAACGCCTCGAGATGTCAGACGAGGCCCTCGTGCTCATCGCCGACGCGCACCTGATTCCCGGCTGCGATGCGACCGTCACGGAAGCAGGCAAGGACGGCGTGACCGTGACCACCGACAACGGCGAGCACCGCGTCCCGTCGCGCGTCGCCGAGTCGCTCTACGTCTCGTCCCGCTGAACCCCCGAATACCCCACCAACAGTTGGTGTAGATATCCGCGCTCAGGACTGTGTGTCGGAGCGTTCGAGGCGCCAGATGACGTGGGGCATCGACGGGAAGTGGGAGAGGACGCGCTCCTCCCACTCGGTGAAACCGAGGCGGCGCGCAACGGCTTGCGATCCAGTGTTCTCGCGCAGGATCGCGCTGTAGATTTCGTCGACGTCGTGGTGCGCGAACGCGTAGTCGACCGCGGCCGCGCCTGCCTCGGTCGCGTAGCCCTTACCCCAATGATCGGGATGCAGAGCCCAGCCGATCTCGATGCCCGGCCACGCGGGTCGTTCCGGAAGATGCATGCCGGCCCGGCCGACGAACGCGCCCGACGCCTTCTCCTCGACCGCCCAGTGCCCGGTGCCGCGCAACTCCCACTGCCCGAGCCACTGCGCCATCAGGAGCCAGGCCTGCTCCGCTCCGATGTGGTCGGAGGAATGCAGCGACGCGCGCACCTCGGGCTTTTGCAACATTCGGGTGAACGCGTCGAGATCGTCTTCGTGAAACGGGCGTAACACCAACCGATCCGTCTCGACGGTCGGGCAGCCACCCACGCCCTCAGCCGCCGGCGACGGCGGGAACGATACTGAGCGTCTGCCCGTCGACGACGGGCGAGTCGACACCCTGTAGGAAGCGGATGTCCTCGTCGGCGAGGAACACGTTGACGAAACGGCGCAAGCCGCCGGACTCGTCGAACAACCGCTCGGCGAAACCGGGGTACGCGCTCTCGAGCGCCTTCAACGCCTCGGCGACGGTGGACCCCTCCACCGCAACCTCCGACGCGTTCCCCGAGAGGTTGCGCAGCTGCGTAGGGATACGAACGGTAACGCTCATGGTGCTACGACTCCTCGATGTCGAACGCCTCGTGGAAGGCGTCGAGTGTGGCTGCAATCGTCGCCGTCGGTCCACACTGACCCGAGACCGCTTCGAGCGTCTTCAGGCCGTGTCCGGTGATGTACGCGACGACGCGTTCGTCCGGGCGGATGACACCTTCGCCTGCGAGCTTCTTCAGCGTCGCGATCGTCACCCCGCCGGCGGTCTCCGCGAAGATCCCTTCGGTGCGCGCGAGCAAACGCATGCCGTCGACGATCTCGTCGTCGGTCACCGTCGCGAACGCGCCGCCCGTGGAGCGCACGACGTCGAGCGCGAAGTACCCGTCGGCCGGGTTGCCGATCGCGAGCGACTTGGCGATCGTTTGGGGCTTGACCGGCTTGATGGTGTCGGCCGCGTTGATGAACGCCTCCGCGACCGGCGAGCAGCCGAGTGCCTGCGCGCCGGAGACCCGCACGTGTGGCTCCTCGTCGAGGAGGCCGACCTTGTAGAGCTCGTCGAAGCCCTTGCGGATCTTGGTGAGCAACGAACCACTCGCGACCGGCACCACCACGTGGTCGGGCACGGACCAACCGAACTGCTCTGCAGTCTCGAACGCGAGGGTCTTGGAACCCTCGGCGTAATACGGCCGCATGTTGACGTTGACGAACGCCCATTCGTAAATCCCGGCGAGCTCTGCGCAAAGACGGTTCACGTCGTCGTAGTTGCCGTTGATCGCGACGAGGTTCCCGCCGTACACCGCAGTGGTGACAATCTTTCCCTGTTCGAGATCGGCGGGCACGAACACGTAGCTGCGCAACCCGGCGTGCGCGGCGTGAGCCGCGACCGAATTCGCCAGGTTCCCGGTCGACGCGCACGCGGCGACCTTGAATCCGAACTCCAGCGCCTTGCTCAGCGCGACCGAGACGACGCGGTCCTTGAACGAGTTCGTCGGGTTGCGGGTGTCGTTCTTGATCCAGACCTCACCGAGACCGAGCTCGGACGCGAGGCGGTCGGCGCGCACGAGCGGCGTGAAGCCCGTCCCGAGATCGACCGCGCTGTCGGCCTCGACCGGCAACAGATCGGAGTAGCGCCACAAGCTGAGCGGTCCGGCCGCGATCTTCTCGCGACTGACCGAACGGGTTATCGCGTCGTAGTCGTACGCGACCTCGAGCGGGCCGAAGCACCACTCACACGTGAAGATCGGCGCGGCCTCGTATTCGCGACCGCATTCTCGGCAGCGCAGGCCTTGTACATGGACCATCGGAGCGTCTCCTTGTTTCTCGCGACGCGCTCCGAGCGCCTCGAGCGACTGCCACACACCTGAGTCGGTGTAGCGGCGGCCGCTCTTTGGCTGCTCATCGGTCAGGCATTGGCACCTGGCGCAAACCTTCGGACTTGTGACCCGGAGGTTCGAGCTGGTTGCCGCGGCGTCAAAGGGCCTGTCCCTCGGCCGCTCTCGATGAGCGCGTTGACTGTGAGAATATCACCCCGCACACGGCTCCCTCCCAGGCGCCGAAGACAAGGCGCCTCTCGTCCGCACCCCGCACACGGCTCCCTCCCAGGCGCCGAAGACAAGGC
>JBBSFB010000038.1:0-44110 GCA_038239145.1 Acidimicrobiia bacterium | reverse complement strand
CCACACGAAGATCAGATCAGCTCCGGCATCCAATGCTCGACGCACCTGTTTCGGCGCGCGCTTCGACTTCGGCACTTCGAACCACGCCGGATCCGGAAACCCGGCAGCCTCCAACTGCGAACGAAGTTCGGGAAGGCCACCGCCAAGGGACTTTCCGGAGTGTGCGATAACGGCGACCGACGTCACGTGTGTCCCCTCGACCTCGTCGAATACTGCAGTCTGTGTACCGGAACCGGCCTCCGCCCAAACGCGCGCCCGCTTGCCGCTCGACTCCGCCCCGAGGAAGCAGTTCGGCGGGCCGCCGAAACGCGCTGCTGCCGGGGCGAAGAAGTTTGGTCCTCCACACGCCGGGTACCAACTCGCCGTCACAATCCTTGCTCGAAAGGCTCACCTGATGTACATCGGTATCGGAACCGTCGTCCTCATCCTCGCGATCGTGCTCATCATCATGCTGATGCGCGGCCGCAGAACCATCTGACGCGCCACCGCCGCGACGCGCGCTTCGACATTCGGACCGGCGCGCGGGCACAACGTTTCGTTCGACAAGGAGCCTTTCGATGTCAGATTCCGAAGCAATCCAGCCCATCGCCGGTGGCGCACTTGGAAAGATCGTCGGCAAGGCCAAGTCGGCCGTCGGATCGTTGATGGGCAGCGACGATCTCGCCCGGGAGGGGAACCTGCAGCAAGCTCAGGTCGACGCCGAAAGAGACGCTGCGCACGAACGCGAGGTTGCCGAGTTGCGCGGAGAAGAGGCAGCACTCGCAGAGCGCCGTAGCGAGATGACGGCAGAACGGGATCGGTTGCGCGCGGACGTCGAAAGCGCCGCGCGGCAGGAAGCCATCGCCGAGACGGAGGCCCGACAATCGCGGAACATCGAGGTCGAAGCATCTCGGGAGAAGGCCACCACCGAACACCGCCTCGAGACCGACGAACGCACGGCAGAGGCGATCGAAGTCGCGGCGCGCCGGCAAGCCGCAGCAAGCGCAGGCGAAGTCATCCGTCTGCAACACGCCGCCGAACAGGCCGAGCTCGCCGCGAACAGCATCGATACGGAGACAACATGATTACGGTACGACAGATCGGGCGGTCCGCGGTTGACCGCTGGTTGCGCGCGGTGCGGCTGCCCTTGGCCGCCGCGGCGCGTCTGGTTCCAGGAGACGAGGGTCGCGCCAACGCGGCCCTGCTGGCGATCGACGGCACCGACGCGAACATTCGCGAAGCGATCGGCGGGTTCTTCAGAGATCACGAGCTCAGCGCGGACGCGGAACGGCGGCGCATTGCGGTCGACGAACGGCGACGCGCGCTCGAGCTCCGGCAAAGTGCCGACATCGAAGAGCGTGCCGCAGAGCAACGTCTCCAGCGAGAGTTGGACTCCGCGCAGCGCGTGCGCGCTCTCGCCGAGGCGGATGCCCAACGTCTCTTACAGCAGACGGAGGCGAACCAAGCTGAGCGCGAGCAATCGGCCCACGCGGCCGCTGAGGCGAAGAGGCAAGCGGCAGAACGAGCTCGCGAGAACAAGCTCGCCGCGGCTGAACTCAAGGCGAAGCGCGAACGGCTCGCGACGCTCGACGAACAAGCAACCGTCCTCGACCAAGAGGCCACCGCGCTGACCGCCACCGACGAGGCCGAACGCCTACGCAACGCCGCCGGCGCGGCCAAAGCGGCACGCAAGCGACCGACGCCGGCGAACGGGTAGCGACAGTCTCACCACCCTCGGCTCGCACGTTTCGTCCCTTTCGCCAAAGATGATCACGGATGAGAAGTTGGTCGGCGAACGGTCCTGCAGAGTCTTGCGCCGGCACTGGAATGCGTTCCGGAACTCGGCGGCCCGGCGTGATAACCCGTGCCTCGATGGCGATGAGTCGAACAACACTTCGCCATGGCTTCGTGGCGACCGTCGCGACGTTGCTGTTCGTGTCGTGCGGCTACGCAGAGAGCGCGAAGGAATCGGAGATACCGCCGCTCCCGACGGCTGCGCCGATCGAGACCACCCTCCAGGCGATCGCCGCGGGCAAGTTCAAGAGCGCCATCGACAAACGCGGCCACGGCGGAGTACTGGTCAGGGTCGGGAACCTCCGGGTACTCAAGATCGTCCCAAACGACGATGGCGACGTCCACGTCGTCGTCACCGACGGACTGATGCCGGCATTCATCACCGAGATCATTCCCCGCGATCAGCAGACCGGCGTGACCAGACCGCCCATCGGCGCCATCATCGAAGAGACGGGTACGGCGTACCTCGATGCCGAGGCGCATGTCGCGGACCACGAATACACGCCGTGGGAAATCCACCCGGTCACGAGCTGGCGGCTGGATCCGGGCCACCCGGGGCAAAAGTTCCCATCGACGTCGCAGTCGGTCCGGGACTCCAAGGTGGCCGAGCCCGCCGAGTAGGCCGCGGCGCGCCGGTGCATCGAGGAGCGACCGACTCGTTTACACCCAGGGCGACGGACTGGAGGACCGGTCGCATCCGCCGGGCGTAACCTCTACCGGGCGCGTGGCCGTCGATTGCTATGCGGCCCGAAGGTGCTTCGGGTCAAGTCTCCGCTGCGCTGCCAGCAGGTGAGCGGCGCGCGTCGTCACGCGACGGACGCGATTCGCCGAATCGTCCTCGGGCGGCGGAGTGAGACGAGCGATCGCGGCCATCGACATCGTGACTGCGAGGGCGACCGCCAACCCGAGCGCCCATCCGGCGAGAACATCGGTCGGCCAGTGCACGCCGAGAACTAGGCGGCTGATGCCGATCGAAGCTGTTGCCAATCCGCCACCAAGAACCGTCAGGCCGCGAACGATCGGCCGATGGAACACGAACACCGCCAGGACAAGCGTCAACGTCACGAACAGAGCCGCGCTATCGGTGGCGTGACCGGATGGGAACGAGTTGCCATTTTCGGAGACGAGGTGAAGGGCGACGGGCGGTCGGGTTCGGCCAACGATGTTCTTGACGATGGCCGCGCCGACACCGGCCGCGCCGAGAGCGATGCCCGGAGCAATTGCGACCGCCACGCGCAGGCCGCGTCTCCACAGCAACGCCGCCGCAAGGACGGCCAGTACCCCCAGGATCGGTACGGCACCGACCTCGGAAGCGACCCTCGCGCCCCGGACGAGGAGCCCGCTGCGATGATCGATGAAGAACCGCAGATCGCCCGGATCCTTGGGCGCGAGGCCGTTGTGCTGGGTCACGTCCTCCGTGGTGCCCCCGAACACTGCGATCGCGCCCACCAAAGCCATGAAGCCCACGACGAGGGCGAACAAGCCCGCGATGCTCAACCTGAGACGGGCGTAACCGCGTCGAGCGAGGTTGACGAGACGTTCGATCTGCATCGCGCAAGTCTACGCGAGGGGTGAGCGGAGGGCCACGTTCCGTGTGTGCATTTTCTGTGAAACGCGGCACATTCTCGATCGATGGACCCGGCTGAACTTCGGCGGTCCGAGCGAGCGCACCCGCGGGTATCTCGGGCGCGAAGCACTCGGCAATCGCCATGCAGTCCTGGCCGAACAGCACCACACTCACCGGACGACGGCGATGAGCAGCGAACGCGAGATGAACGCGCGATGGCGCTGAGTCGTCGCCGGCTCAACCATGGGAGTTCGGGTCGTCGCTGGTTTCCGTTCACCTTCGACTCGTAGATTCCGGATATCCGCTGACGAAAGAGGGACTCATGAGACTTCGATGGCCACTGGCCATGATCGCGATAGCAGGAGCGGCATTGATGGCCACGCCTGCTGCGGTTTCCGCGACTGAATCGCCCACGGGCAAAGTTCCCCATTACAAGCACATCATCGAGATCGTGATGGAGAACCAGAACTTCGGCACCATCATCGGCAATCCGAGCGCACCAAACATCAACGCGCTCGCCAAGAAGTACGCCCTCGCCACGAACTACTTCGGTGTCACCCATCCCAGCGAGCCGAACTACGTCGCCAACATCGGCGGATCCTTCTTCGGAATCCAAGACGACAATCAGTTCTACTGCACCTCCGCCCTGGCCGCGACCGATCCGATGTGTGCAGGCACGACCGTGAACCACACGGTGTCGGCGCTCAGTCTCGCCGACCAGTTGACCGCAGCCGGCAAGAGGTGGAAGGGCTACTTCCAGAACCTCCCGTACGTCGACCCCAGCGCGGTCATCTCCTCCGGCCCCAACGCGAACGGCCCGTACTCCTTCAAATGGCCGAGCACCACCAACGCGCTCTACGCATCCAAACACAACCCGTTCATCAACTTCACCGGTACCCAGCACGCGCTGTCGCAGATGGTTCCCGACAACCAACTCGCTGTGGACCTGGCGACGCGCAAGCTCCCCGACTACAGCCTCGTGGTCCCCGACCAGTGCAACGACATGCACGGGACCGCGGGATGTTCCAACACCGACCCTCTCATCAAGGCCGGTGATCGGTACATCGGCACGACCGTCAACGAGATCCTGGCGTCGCCGATCTGGCGCGACGGCAACAACGCGATCGTCGTGACCTGGGACGAGGACGACTTCGCCGACTTCGGTCAACCCGGCACGGGATGCTGTGGCGCCAATCCGGGCGGCGGCCACGTCGCAACGATCGTGATCACGAACCACGGGGCCCGTCACCTCACCGACCACACCGCCTACAACCACTACTCCCTTCTGCGCACCTTCGAAGACGCCTTCGGCCTCACCCACCTCGCTCACGCCGGCGATGCTGCGGTACCGCCAATGACCCCACTCTTCGCGCGCGGGCATAACGACGACCCCCAACGCCAGCACTAGGCGTCAACACGCACAATCCGAGCGGCGCGGCGTAGTTTCCGCCAGAACTACGTCGCGTCGCCGCGGTGAAAGGCGCTCGCCGCTCGCGTTCTTCGCCGCCCGGCGCCCACCCGACCTTCGCCCGGGTTCCGAGCTCCGCGACCTCGTACGACCGCCGCGTGAAGTCCGCAGCGCGAGAACACAACTAGTGACCTTGTGCCGCGAGAACAAAGCTGACGATGTTCGTGCAGGCTTTTTGTGCCTGCTCGGGAGTGAGTGCGTACTGGTTCATCACGAGGTACAGGGCAGCGGTTTCGGAGCTGCTCCAGGTTGTCGTGTAGCTCGTTGGCCCGGTGTTGGCCGGAGGTGGGCTCATCGCTGTCACGTTTGCGGGTTGTTGCAACCCCAGTGCATAGGCCACCGCCTGGACACTCCACTTCTGGAGCGCCTGTGGCGTGAAGTTGAAGTAGGCCGCGTCCTGCAAGACGCGCGGGAGTTCCTGTGAAGTCCACTTCGTGGTGTAGCTCGCGCTTCCGAGGCTGGCGACGTAGGCACCCCGACCATGCGTCGCGACGATCAGACTGTTGGTCGTCGGGTCGAGGTGTACATCGGTCACGACGGAGTTGGGAATCCCCTGCGACGTCTTGCCCCACGTGGTACCGCCGTCGGTCGATGTGAAGAGGCCGACGTCGGTGCCGACGTAGAGCGTCGAAGGAGAAGTGCTGGAATCGACGTCGATCGCGCGGACCGGAACGTCGGGCAGGTTGCCCGAGATATTCGCCCAGTGTGCTCCGGAATCCTGCGTCAGGAACACGTGACCCGGGGTCGTCGGCGTCGAGGCGTTGTATTGGCTGACGGTTACCCACGCATCGTTCGGCGCCGTCTTCTTGATCGCGATATCGCTGATGAAGCGATTGGGCAGACTCGCGGTGGCGGTCCAAGTTGCGCCGCCGTTGCTCGAGATGCGGACTGCCGACGTTGCACTCGGTGCGCTCGGGGTCTTGCTCCACGCGGCGTACACGGTGTTCGAACTGCTCGCGGCTTCGGCGATCGCGGTGACATGGCCGGAGAACGGCGTGCCCGGTGTCCACGACACGCCGTCGTTGACCGTTTTGCGCACCCGGTCAGTTCCCACATACAGGGTCCCTGGAATAGTCGGGCTCGGCACAAGGGGGGCGACGAACTCCGAACCGTCGGTCACGTGCGTCCCGCACGACGACCAGCCGGCATAGTTCTCGGGCTTTGACGGATCTGCAGCGCTGAACGTGCAGACTTGGTTGCCGCTCGCATCCGTGCGGAACACGGTGCCGTAGATGTAAGTCGAAAATCGATAGCCGCTCGTCGCGTCGGGAGCGGTGTAGCCACCGTCGCCGGCGGCAAACTCAGACCAGGCTTGCGCGGCCGACGTGTACTGCAGGCTCCCGTTGTCCTGGACGCCGCCGAGGAAGTTTTGGGGTGATCCAGTGATGCCCGGATAGAACTGGTTCAAGCGCAAGGTCGCGTTCACGTTGGTGAAATCGACGCTTCCGGCGTTCTTGCGATACGCGCCGCCGTCGGTGCCGACCCAGAGTCGGTTCGCCGCGTCGAAAGTGTTCGAGTGGATATCGACGTGGATCCCGGTTGCCGTAGTTGTCGGGTCGCACGTGGAGGTCGACGGCGCGCAGCCGTTGAAGCCGAGCGTCGTCCACGAGGTGCCGTCGTAGCGTTGCACGCGGATGCCGCCGACGTAGACGAACCCGTCGGTCGCGGGGTAGGCCGCCACGGTGAGGTCGTAGTCGCACTGGCCGCCGGCGTCAGTGTCGTGATACGCACAGAAGTTGGTGTAAGGGAGCTGGGTCCACGAAGAGCCGCTCGTCGTCGAGGTCCACACTCCGAGTGCTGCGCCGTCGGGACTTCCGATCGCGGCGTAGATCCGGGACGGGTTGGCGGGGCTGACTGCGAGCGCGATTCTGGACACACCGGACGGCAAAGTGGCGTTGAGTGCCGATGCGGTCCAGTTGACTCCGGCATTGGTCGACACGTAGACGCCGAATCCCCAAAAGCCGGCGTACCAGGTGGTCGGTGTTCCCGGCTTGGTCGCCAGGTCAGTCGCGTCGCCCGTGATGACGTGAGTGAACGTCGGTGTCGCCGAATTCGCGTTCGTGCTCCGGAAGATGCCGTCGAGACAGGAAGCGCTCGAATTGTTGTGGTTGCTCACGGCGACGAGAACGTTCGCGCTCGCTCCCGGCTGGACCACGATCGCGCTGATCGGGCAGTTGTCGAACGTTGTCCCACCGATCTTCGTCCACGTGCTGCCACCGTTGGCGGAACGAAAGATCCCGGCACCGAGGTACCCGTCGCTGCCATTCGGCTCTCCGGTGCCCGCGTAGACCACTTGGCTGTTTCCCGGATCGACGGCGAGTGAGCCCATCGCGATCGAGTCCTCGGAGTCGAAGCTCTTCTGCTGTGCCCAGTGCACACCGGCATCGACCGTTTTCCATACGCCGCCGTCTGCGCCGCCCAAATAGGCGACATCGGCATTCGATGGGTCGTGCGCAATCGTGGTGACCCGCCCGGACCACGGTCCTTGCCCGTTGTAGATGGAAGCCGTGCCGCTCCCGATCGACGGCGGTCCGAGTGCCGCGAAGGTCAGAGGCGTCGAAGCAAGCACCGCGGCCTGCCGCGTTGTTTGCCGAGCGTCATTTCGGGCGCGCGTGAGAGCGCCCGCGGGCTCCGGATTGCGCTGTTCATTGAACCACTCGCCCCTCAACCGGAGCTCGGCGCTCGACTCGAACTCAGCCGGCGCGGCTGACGCGGCCCCGGGCGCTGTGGAAAAAGCCGTCTTCGATACGGCCCCCGACGCTGTGCCGGGCAGGACGGCAGCCACCAGCAACGCGCACGACCCCACGACGATCTTCGCGATGAACCGCTGCAATTCGAGCCCCCGCCCTAGCTCTTTGTTTCAGCTACGCGTCTGAGTCCTTCGCTTCGATTTGGAACACGACGTCGAGCCTTCCCCGCACTCTGGGCCGGGAACGTACATCTGCGCAGGCGACCGCGCCACCCCCAATCTGGCGCCGACGCGTCGCGTGCAGACTTCGCGCTCTCGGGGAACCAGGGTCAGTTCTGACGACGTCTAAGACTCGATCGACCGAAGGAGGACCAATGAATCGAACCCGCCTGGGAGGAGTCTCGGCAGTCGCGCTCGCCGCGCTGGTGCTGTTTGGGTGCGGGTCGGCGACTCGGCCGGCGAGCAGCATCACGACCACGACGGTTTCACCGGCGGCGCGGCTCGATCTGGCCTCTGGCGGGCGGGCATCGTCGCCACTGGCGAAGAGCGAGGGATCTGCAATCTTCCCGGAGCGACCGTCGAAATATGTCCTCGATGCCAGGCTTTCGGATCTGGGTGGAAGCGCGGTCGTATGGCGGATGAAGGCCCACTCCCTGCACGCGACCGAAGTGCAACGCTTCGCAACGGTGCTCGACGTTGCGGGCTCGCCGACACGCACTTCGGGAGGGTGGGAGGTACGAAGCGCGACTGCGATCGTGTCGTTTGTCGTCAGCACGGCCACGGTCGAGGTCTCGTACGCGTCGGGGGTGCCGGGTGCTGTCGGCGGATCGGGCGGCGCGGCCGGTACCGCGACTCCTCCGGGCGCCGTTGTGAACGGCGGCTTGAAGGTTGCGCCGGCGCCTGCTCCATCACCGGTTCCCGCACCCCTACCGCGACCGGCGATCGTCCCGGAGCCCGCCGCGCCGGTCGACGTGCCCAGCGCGACTGATGCCACCACGATCGCTCGCCGACTCCTCGACCGTCTGGGCGTGCTCGACGGACAGGACTGGTCGAGTGCCGTGAACGAGAGTGGCGGGATCGCCGTTTCTTGTGCGGTCGGAGCTCCCTGCCCTACTGGACCGCCTGTCGTGTCTGCGCGGACCGTCACCTTTGCACTCGTGCGCGACGGGACGCGAGTCGACGGTGCGGACTGGTCGGTCACCATCGGCGAGCATCAACGCATCGCATCCCTCGACGGTGAATGGGCATCGCCAACGGCCATCGGGAGTTACCCGCTGCGTTCGAGCAGGGCAGTCTTCGCTGATCTCCAACACGGCCGCGCGACCTATGCGGGACCGCAACCGATGGCGGCGGCAACCGGCGCGCTGGTCGCCGGAGCACCCACGATCGCGATGATGCCGCTCGTCACCGTCCGTGTCACCGGCGTTGCCCTCGGGATAGCCCGGTGGGACGCGTACGACGACGGCCACGCAGCCGTGGATCTCGTCCCCACCTACCGATTCCACACTCGCAACGGCGCAAACTCGTCGTACGACATCGAGGTGCTCGCACTCGACCCCGGCGTCATCACGTTCACGGGTCCGAGCCCCGGGCCGGGACCGCTTCCGTCACAACCAAATCCGGGGGCCGGGAAGCCGCCAAACGTCACGCCGTAACCGGGTTCGAGCCACGAGTGCGCTGCGCTCGGACCTGCGCGCCCAAGGCCCCGGGTGGCCGCGAGTGCGTTCGGGTAGAAGACCCGACCCATGTTCGATGTAATCGTGGTGGGCACGGATCGTTCGGAATCTCCGCGGGTGTCGCCGTTGGGCACGCCACCAAGCTCGCAGCGTTGACAGGGGCGGCGTTGCATATCGTGTGCGCGCACCGGCCGCTGGCGCTGAGCGGAATGGCGTTGGCGGCGGGCGCAGGCGCGGCGACCATCGACGTCGAGGGCGTGAATCGAGGTGTCGCCACGGAGGCCCAGCAGGTGTGCGAGCACGCGGCGTCCGAAGCGCGACGTCAACAATTGCCCTGCGAGGTGCATGCGGTCCCGGGCGAACCCGCCGACGCGCTCGTTGCTGTTGCGAAGAACGTCGCAGCCGACATGGTCGTCATGGGTAACCGTGGCATGAGCGGCCCGCGCCGCTTCGTGCTCGGCAGCGTGCCGAACAAGGTGTCGCACCACTGTCCGTGCAGCCTCTTGATCGTCGACACAACCGTCGACTGATCCGATCAGAGCCCCGCGCCCCGTCCAAGTGCCCATCGGCACCAACCGCGGAGTCATTCCTGCACCTCCGCCTTCGACCGACGCCACGCTCGGAGGCTAAGACCCCGTTCGACACGTCACGAGTGGCTTTTGCGAATCGCGTCGAGGTAAGTGGTTCCGTAGCGCGCGCTCGGCTCGATATAGGTGTTCTCGAAGAACTCGTTTCACGAGATGACCATCGACGCGTCGGGGAGAGAGCGCCCGTTGCCCACGTACAACCGCAGCAGCGTCTCAGTTCCATTGCGAGGGACGCACGAGCCGCCGCTACCGAAGCGACTTGTTGTAGCCGGCACGCAGCGGGCTGAACCACATCTTGTGCTGAGCGTGGAGAGTGCGTGAAAGCGCGGTGACGGTCGCGAATACGCTCTTGTTCGAATACGGATTCTCGTCCGACCAGTACCAGCTGTCGCCGTCGAACACGCTCGAGACGCCACGACCCCACTCGGCGACGCCATGCTCATCTCCGATGACCATGAGTCCGGGCGCACGGGGTCGAGGATCTGGTGCAGCGCAGATGCAGAGAACTTGCGCGAATCGAGCATCATCACCGCGGGCTTCGATCCGAAGGCTGGGATCCGGAACACGGGATTGTTGGCATACGTGCGCGCGAAGTACGCCAGATCATTGCGGACCGAAGCGGTTGGACGCGGACGCCGAGCGTTGTCGAGGCCCTCGTATCCGAGTTCCAAGTGAAACGGTCTGGAGCCGACCCGCGCGTCGTGGATCCTCACCGCGTTGACAAGAGCTGCGAGTCGTCGCGACAACGCGACCGACGTCGCGCGCAAAAACGGCGGAGTCGTCCTGGGTGAACGGCCCCGGAGGTGTCATCGGGACATCGATCAGTGTGTCTCCGGGATAGTTCGCTTACGCCGAACAGCCGCTCGATGCGAGCGTCGCGAGCAGAGGCAGGGGTGCACGCTCGTGGGATAGGCCGAGCCCAGCTTCGATCGCCAGTGACCAGAGTCCCACCAGAGGTAGTAGTGCACGAACATCGGAATCGAGCGGAGCGATGAACCCGTGGGTACCGGGGAGACCCGGCGCGTGACGACCCCGCTCGCTGCGCAGCCGGAACAAACAAAGGTCAACACAACAAGGGCGGCCGCGACCGGCGCGCGCGGTAGCGAGTATTTCCTACGTATCTTCACTTGTGCGGTCGCTGTCGATGCGCGGCGGCCTTCGCCGCGGACCGCCGACCCGCCGCAGCCCGGGCGGCGGCCGCCGTGTGCGCTGCGAGTCGAGCCGCGGCCGCAGTCTGGGCGACCCGCGACTTGGCGGATGCGATGTCCGCTGCTTGCGTACTCGCGATCTTCGCAGACGCCGACGCCACTTGGTCACCGAGTACCTGAACCGCCGTATCGAACCCGCCAACGTTCGAGGAAAGGAACGTCGTGGTGAGCGGCACGCCTCGCGATATCCAGTGAAGCGTCAGCTGAGAATGGTCGACGAGACCCTGCCACGTAGCGGATCCGTCAGCAGGCTTCACCTCGAGTTGCAATCCGCGGAGCGTCCCGTGGAAGTCGACCGACGCCGCCTGTAGATCGACTGGATCCGAGGGAGTGATCCAACGGGAGTCGATCACCCCGCTCACCTGCTCGCCCGCCACAGTCCACCGCAGGAGATCCGCTCGTTCGGCCCGTTTCGCGAGATACGAAACCGCGACCTGTCCGGATGTCGACGCTCCGCCACTCTTGACCGAAGACGAGCAACTCCCCGTCAACATCACCAACATGAGTACGCCGGTGAGTCGAGCCAGCTGCGAGTCTCTCACGCGTTCCACGACACAATGTTCGCGCCGCGCGTCGCCGCAATGAAAGGTGTCGTCGTCGTTCGAGATACCTCGATGCGAGTTCGCATCGCCTCCCTCACGAGTCGGCCGCGTGCGTGAGCCGGCTCGTACCTGACCATCGTCGGGGAAAGTACACAGTTGAAGGTCAGGCCTTGGTCAAGTCTGGCGTCGACATATTTCACGAGTCCATACCGACGGTCGCATAGGACAACGTGGCGGCCTACGGGACGCGAAGCGCGGGCTCGCGCGCCGTAGGCTGACTTCCCGTGTCCACTCTTCCGCCGAGCGATTGGACCGACCTCTCGGCGTACCGACCTGTCGAGTTCGCGGAGGGGTACGTGGCGCGAATTGTCGTGACCGGGCGGGCTCGCAGGACGGGCGGGTTGCATGACTCCGTCAACGACACCCTCGACCGGCACGATCCGAAACGCCGGCACCCCGACATCACCCGATTGCGGGAGCTTCTCGATCGGGAACCACGCGTGCCGCGGCGCGAGGGACTCTCTCTCGTGCACGGCTGGTACCTCGAGGAGCGTCGTCATGGCCGTTCGTAGGGGCGCTACACCGTCGAAAGCGAAGGAAGCCTTCGTTCATGTGGTGCATCAAGCTGCGCTGCATCGAAAGGATGACTCCCGCGTGAGCACGAAAAGGTCGTGGCGCGTGGAGCTCACCTGGTTCGGCTTGGCCGAGGCGGCGACGGCCTTAGCCACTGTCACAGTTCTTCAGCTGTGGCGGGCACGACCGAACGTCCCGTTCTACGACGCGTCGGATGTGCCGTTACAAGCCGCAACAGTGAAGGCGGTCCTCCTTCGCGGCTGGTATTTCGGAGATCCGCGACTTGGCTACCCGAGGGGTGCAAACCTGCGCGACTTCCCGTTGGGTGACGGTTGGCACTTCGTTTTTCTTCGCATCTTCTCGATCGCGAGCCACGACTGGGCATTGGCAATGAACGTCATGTACGTCGGGACGTTTCTGCTCGTCGCCGCGAGCGCGTACGTCGCCTTGCGGTGTTTGCGTACGCGACCAATCGTGGCTGCGAGCGGCGCGATCGCGACGGCGCTCCTGCCGTATCACTTCGCGCGAAATGAGATGCATTTCTTTCTGTCGGACTACTCAGCCATCCCGCTCGTCGTCGCGCTCGCGGTCGTGCAGCTCTCCGACGAACCATGGTTTCACATCGGGCATCGCAACCCCGCGCGGCGACCGCAGTGGATTGCCGCTATCGGGATCGTCGTATGGGCGGGCGCAACCGGAACCTACTACGCGGTCATGTCGGCCATACTGCTCGCAGTCACGGGCGCGGTCGCCGGCCTCGTTCGGCGCCGCGCCCGACCCGCGCTCACCGGCATGTTCCTCGCATGCGTCATCGCACTCGTTCTCGGCGTACAGCTCGTACCGACATTCATCAATGATGCTCGTCATGGAAGAGATCACGCGTTCGACCGCACGCTGAACGAGAACGACGACTTCTCGCTGCGACCTCTTTCGCTCCTAGCTCCGATCCCCGAGCATCGGATCCGCCTCCTAGGCGCACCCGAGCGCAAGTACGAGACCGTGCGTCATCCGTCGGAGCGCGGTCAAGGGCTCGGTCTCGTTGCGGCGGCGGGAGTCGTGGGCCTGCTCGCATGTGCGGGAGCCACGCTCCTCGGGAGCCGAGGGCTGCGCCACGCCGAGGATCGTGGCCTTGCGTTACTCGCCATCACCGCATTGGCGTTCGGCATCACGGCGGGGGGCGACGCCGTCCTGGGCGTCGCCGGGTTCACTGAGATACGCGCCTGGAATCGCATTTCGGTGTTCATCGCATTCATCGGTGTCGCAGCTACTGCCCGAGCCTTCGATCGCCTGGCTTCACGACGTCTCCTCGCGCCGGCAACGATCGTCGCGATCCTTGTCGTGGTGACGACTGCGGCGGTCTTCGATCAGACGTCCGGAGCGGACATCCCGCCGTATCGTCGAACGCAAACGCAATTCTCCACCGACGGAACCTTCGTCGCCGACATCGAACGGGCGGTCGCCCCGACCGCCGCCATCTTGCAATTGCCGTACACGTTGTATCCCGAAACGATGCCGGTCGTACACATGTCGGAGTATGCGCACCTGAGCGGATATCTCCATTCGGACACGCTTCGCTGGAGCTACGGAGCTGTAAAAGGACGACCGGGTTGGCAAGACGGACAGCTCGACCTCTCTCTGCCTGACCAGCTGCGGCGCGCCCGGGCCGCGGGGTTCGTCGCGGTCTGGGTCGACCGGCTCGGCTACGAAGATCACGGCACCTCAATCCAACGCGCGCTCGGTCGATGCCTCGGTCCGCCGATCGTCACCGAACGAGATGGTCTCCGAGTGCTCTACGACCTCCGTACGGATCTTCGGTGCTGAGTCCGCGGCTCTTGCTGCACCGCCCTCACTCGCGTCACGGCACGGCAATGACGCGGCGCGCCGGAAGCACCGCGTAGTAGCCGGTCGCGCGAACCACGCGATAGGAGACGTGGCCGGCCGCGAGCTTGCGGAGGAGCCAGCCGTCGCGACTTCCCGAACCATGCATGTCGAACACGTACGCGGGGTTCGAGCGCACGATCAACCTCACGTAGGGAAGGTAGCGAACACCGACTTGCCCCGGAAGCGGACTCGCGATCACGTGCTCCGACGATTCGTAGGTTATTCGGATCCCGATCCAGTAGTTGGCGACCGCGGTGTGATAACCGGCTCGCTCGAGTTCCTGCGTGATGGGAAGGATGCTCGCCGCGATCGGACGTTTGAGCTCATGCTGACTTCGTGCGAATGCGATGCCGGTTACCGCGACGAACATGACGACTGCTCCCGCACTCCATCGGTTCGTGAGCATCCGGCACAGCACGAGCGGGAGCATCGCGGCGATGAAGTAGGTGTAACGCCCTTCGCTGAGCAGCCATGTGGGCGGAAAGAATGCGAAGATGAACGGGGCGACGATCATGAGGACCAGGTCGATCGACCAGGTCCGAAGCGCACGCCAGGCACAGAGGAGCAGCGCAATGAGCGCCGCCGTGTACAGCACGCGCCCGACGGGCGGGCTCCAGTACCAGCGGCCGGTGTGAGGATAACGAAGCCCGAGAGCGAACGGTAAGCCGGTCTGCCAGTAGAACCGAATACGACCCCAGTAGCTGCTCGAGCCGCGCAGACCCGGGAGCACGCGCCCGGACGCGAAGCCACTTTGAATGTTCGCGATGAGCCAGACCGAACTGCCGATCGCGGTTGCAGTGATGGCGACTGCGATATTGCGTGGATGCCGCCAGTGGCCGCGTAGCCCCAGCCAGACCGCGGCGGGTATTGCGAAGTACGCGACGTTGGGACTTGCCCACCAACCCAACCCCGCCGAGAGCCCCAGGCCGACCCAATGCCTGACGGATCGGGGGTCGGCGTCAACGTTGACGGCCATCAAGATGGTGGACAACCCGAGCACTGCGGACAAGGGATAGAAGCCGCGCTCCTGTGTCCCGAAGTACACAAGCGCGAGTGGCCACCACAACACCAGGATTCCACCGGCGATGGCGACGATCGGCGCGTACGTGTGGCGTGCGATTCTCCACGTCAGGGCCGCCATCGCAAGTGACAACAGGACGCTTGCCGATCGGAGCCCGAGAATCGTGGCGCCGAAGACCGCGACGAAGGGTGCGACGAGGATCGCTTCGAGCGAGCCTCCGTACGACTGCCCCCAATAGAACGCCCGCAACTCGCCATGTCGGACGAGATGCAACGCCATCAAGCCGACGATGTCCTCGTCGCTCGATGGCGACCGTCCGAGTGGACCGAGGACGAACCACAGCCGGAGCACCAGCCCGGCCGCCACGAACGCGGCGGCGACGGACCACCCGAAGATCCGAGTGCGCGCCGACGCGCGTCGCGGGCGCACGAAGTCCCCGGATCCACTCCCGTCGGGCAACGGGCACGCAGACCCGACGTTCAACGCATGATGCCCGTGTGGCCGATCGAGTAGCGGCCGGGCTGAGGCCATACTGCGAGACCATGGGGACGGTTCGGAACGCGGATGTTGGCGATGAGGTGTCCATCGCGCGTGGAGATCGCGTATACCTCGGCGTGGTAGCGACCGGAAAGCCAGAGCACGGTTCCGTCGGCTGATACTCCCCCCATATCCGGACTGGTGCCGGGAAAATGCCAGGTCGAGACGACTTTGCGCGTCGCGAAGTCGATGACGCTCACGGACGCGCCTCGCCGATTGGAGACGTAGAGGTCGCGGTCGTCCCGGCTCGGATACAGACCGTGCGCGTCGATACCGGTCGGTATGAAGCCGATGGATCGGAACGTCGCTCCGTCAATGAGGTGCACTCCGCCGAGCTTCATGTCGGCGACGTAGAAGACGCGTCCAGCTGGTTCGAGTTTGATGTCTTGTGGGCTGGAGCCCGGCAAGTCGAGATAGCCGATGACCTTACGGGTCGCCACGTCGACCTTCACGAGTCGGCCGGCGAACTCACACGTCCCGATCAGGTAGCTGCCGTCGGCGCTGAAGTCGGCGTGATCGATTCCGGGGCAGTTGACCGGAAGATGTAGTTGCAACGCAAAGGAGTGAGGATCCCGAAAATCGAGACTGTCCAGACTCTCGGCAACGACGACCGCCGATCTTCCGTCCGGCGTGAAGTAGAGGTTGTAGGGATCGTCGACGGGGATGTTCGGTCCCGCGATTTTGCCCGTGATCGGATCGATCGGCGTCAACGAGTTACCGAGGTTGTTCGTCGCGTACAGCGTGCGCAGGTCCCATGCCGGGACCACGTGCTGAGGGCGGCTGCCCGTGCGGAACCGATCGATGACCCGGTAGGTTCGGGGATCGATGACGTCCACGTAGTCCGAAAGGCTTTCGGGCACGTACACCAGCGAGCGCGCCTTTCGGGCCGTCACGCTCAGCATTCCGACGCCGGTCGCGCTGTACACGTTCGGTGCGTGCAGCGTTCCGGCCGGGCGTGACGTCGTCTGTGAACCACCGGCGGTCGAAGTCGGTTTCGACGCCTTGGGAGAAGCTGCACATGACGCCGAGACGAGCACCAACGTGGAGGCAAGAAGCCCTCCCTTCAGTCGGCGGAGACGGTTCCGGGTCACGACATCGCCGCCCGAGCGCGACCGCTCGACACGACGTGACGCACAACACCGCAACCTAGACGCCGGCGCCGGAACATTCCGGTCAGCGAGGTCAAGGTCCGGTCAAGAATCGATCGGCGCCCGGCTACGCAAGCGATGCACACGCCGGCGAAGCGGCAACTGGTCGCTTCGACCCGAGCCTTTCTCGCCGAATGCGCAACTAATGGTTGCGCAGTGGCGGATGACGTGCAATGATTCATTGCACGTCCGGGGAAGCGCTCCGGGCTCGAACCAGGAGGATCCCATGTCCACACGTTCATCTTCCGTCCCTGCTTTCACCGCAGCTCCGGACGACTACACCTACGAAATGCAGGTGCAGGTCGCCGTGGCACAGGTCGTCGAGGCCGTCACCGACGAGGCCGTGATCAGCCGCTGGTGGACCGCCGTGAGCCGGGCCGAGCGTCACGGCGACCAGGTACAACTCTTCATGGGCGGCGATGGTCCCGCCGTGGTCCTCGCGGTCGACCACGTTCCGGGGACGAACACGGTCACCTGGTTGGTGACGGACTGTCCCGTGATGGCCGACTGGGTCGGCACCAAGCCGTCGTTCGCCGTGCAACCGGACGACGACGGAAGCTGCACGATCGAGTTCCGCCACATCGGGTTGCGCCCCGCGCTGGAGTGCTTCGATCAGTGCCGGGCAGGCTGGAACCACTTCATGCCCAGCCTGCACCAGTTCCTCGAGACCGGCGTCGGCCGCCCCAACGAGCCGCGCGACCCGTCGGCCTGAACCGTGTCGAACCGATCATCCACCCCGCGTCGGGTTCGGCGGTGTCGGGCACAAGCGCCTCTGGCAACGCTGAACCCGACCGCCGAACCAGAATGACGCCCATGCGTACCTACACGATCGAACGCGAAATCGAGATCGAAGCCCCGATAGACGTCGTGTGGCGCACGATCACCGAACCGGAACTGATCCGTACCTGGTTCAGCGATGTAGCAGACGTCGAAGCGCGACCCGGCGCCGTCGGCTCGCTGACGTTCCGGGCCGACACGGACGCTCCGAACATCGTCGGCATCACGGTCGTCGCCGCCGATCGTCCGCACCGTTTCTCGTACCGTTGGGTGTATCCGCCCGACGAGGTGGCTGGAGAAGCCAACTCGACACTCGTCACCTTCACGCTCGTCGCGGACACTGACCAACGGACGCGGCTACGCGTCGTCGAATCCGGCCTCGACCAGATGGACCTGACCGACGACGAGAAGCAGAAGTTCTTCGAAGACCACCGTCACGGCTGGCAGGTCCAAGGAGACCGCTTGCGGGACCTCTTTGGCGCAGGACATGCGTCGTCACCGTGAAGCACTCATCCGACGACGACGACCTCTGGGAAGCGATCGCCGATCCGACTCGCCGCAAACTGCTCGACCTTCTCGTCACGCGCGGTCAAGCGACAGCGACGACCCTCACCGCGGACATGCCCGTCAGCCGACAAGCGATCTCCAAGCATCTCCTGCTCCTCCAACGCGTCGGACTGATCGACTCGCGCCGCCAAGGACGCGAGGTCCGCTACGAAGTCCGCGAACAACGCCTCGCCGAGGCGACCAGCGCGTTGGCCGAGGTCGCCGACCGCTGGGACCACCGACTCCGAGCGATCAAACGACTTGCCGAACAATCACACGCCGCCCGTCGTTCCACAAGCGCACACAGCGACGGAGATCGCGGTGCCCACGAGGTCTGACGCTCGTGCGTGCATTTCCGACGACACATGAGTCGGGCGCCGCTCCCGGAACATGCGCAGGTCCGGCGCGCGGTAGCGACGAACTCGTGCCCCTCGACCTCGGCGTCACAACGATCTTCCGCCGCGAGGACGACGGGTGGCATCTATGCCCCCGCCACGCTGATCGCGTCACGACCCCGGGGCAACCGATCCCGCCGGCCTGACTGGCAGCGCCGATTGCTCTGCCGCATCGGAGCAGATCTGACGGGGTGCAAGTAGCGTGGTCGCAACCCAGGACGCGATGCCCCCCGAAGATGTCGGCGCCAATTCTTCGCGACGAACGGGCGCACGCAGATCGCGCAGTTGCGCGGAGACTGGAAAGGCGCGACCGCACGCTGGGCCGAAGTGCGCGGCATCCTGCCGGCCGCCACCCAGCCCTACTTCGGTTACCTCGGCGCCGGCGGCGACATCGACGACCTCCGCGAGTACTGGCAACAATGGGTCGCGATCGACGCACTGCGCCCGGCTTGGACGCGGCCCGCCAACACCGGCGTGCTCGCAGAGAGTCTGCGCCGACTGGAGGAACCGGACGCGGCCGCGGCACTCCACGCAGAGTTCGCCCACCACTCCGGCTATCACTTCACCAACGGGCTGGGTTGGTTCTACGGCCCCTTCGACACCGCGCTCGGCATTCTGGCCGCGACCGGCGACGACCTCGACACTGCGCTCATGCACCTCACCCGCGCCGTCGAACAATGCGACGCGATCGCCTCGCCCACCTGGGGCGCGATCGCCCGTCTCGAACTCGCAACTGCAGCTCGAGCGCGCGGCACATCGCGCGACAAGGAGGTCGCGTCGCAAGCCATCACCGAAGCCCGTCGCGCGATGACGGACCTCGGGATGCCGGCATGGCTCGAACGAATCGAGCTCCTCGACGCCGGCGACCTTCAACCCTGGAGAGTATGAACGGCGCGGGAGCGACCCTCATGTCCCCGAACGCGCGACCCAATATCTC
Organism: Acidimicrobiia bacterium; assembly: GCA_038239145.1. Taxonomy (GTDB): domain Bacteria; phylum Actinomycetota; class Acidimicrobiia; order IMCC26256; family PALSA-610; genus PALSA-610. Next base: position 24,785 of record JBBSFB010000038.1, on the reverse strand, counting down.
TCGGCTCGGGTATCCCAGTTCGCCGGCTCGTGGACGCTCCGATTCTTACGACTGAGCGCGCAGAACCGGCGCGGCGGGCTTGGGCTATCCGGCGACGCGCTCGGCGGGGACCAGCATCACGCTCGAAGTAGCACGTGCGAGGAGTCGTCCATCTTCGTCCAGCAATCTGCCCTCGACGAAGCCCACCGTCTTGCCGAGCCGCAGCACCTCGCCCTCGCACACCAGCGGCCCGGGCTTCGCGGCGGCCAGGAAGCTGATGTTCATGTCAATGGAGGACGGATACAGCGTGCCGCCGCTCTTGACCAAGACGGCCGGACCCATCGTGTCATCGAGCATCGCCGCCAGGATGCCGCCCTGCACGCGTCCGGCCGGGTTCAAGAACTCGGCTTTGCCGTCGAACCCGACCTTGATCCACCCTCGCGTCTCGTCGTGGGCAAGGAGCCGCCAACCGAGCAACTGCGCGCACGGCGGCCCGGGGGTGAACATCGCCTCGATCTCTGCATCCGTCACGGCATGCCCTCAGTTCTCGGTTCGTCCTGCGACACGGGCGCCAGCGAGCCGGCGCATTCTCGATTGGAACGACTTGGCCTGTGGCAGCCGTGAGCTGGCCGCCGCACTGGTGGCCCTGAACTCGGTGTTCCAGATCGTCATGTACTCGGTGCTCGGCTGGTTCTACCTCGCCGTGCTCCCCGGCTGGCTCGGCCTCGACACCGCGAACTTGCACGTGTCGCTCTGGGATATCGCCAGATCCGTGCTCATCTTCTTGGGCGTTCCCCTCGCCGCGGGGTTCTTGACCCGCACGATCGGCGAAGCCCGCAAAGGCGCCGACTGGTATGAGCACCGCTTCTTGCCGCGCATCGCCCCGGTCGCCCTGTGGGGACTTCTGTTCACGATCGTCGTGCTCTTCGCGCTTCAAGGCAAGCAGCTCACCACCCACCCCATCGATGTCCTCCGAGTCGCGGTTCCCCTGCTCCTCTACTTCGCGCTCATGTGGGGCGGCTCGTTCTACGCCGGTTACCGCATCGGCCTCCCCTACGATCGCAACGCATCGGTTGCGTTCACAGCCGCAGGCAACAACTTCGAACTCGCCATCGCCGTATCGATCGCGGTGTTCGGCATCACCTCGGGCCAAGCGCTCGCCGGCACCATCGGCCCGCTCATCGAAGTGCCCGCCCTCATCACGCTCTGTACGTGTCGCTCTGGGCGCGCCGCCGCTACTACCCGACGCCCGACGACGGGAGCGCCTTACGAATTGCTTCGATTGCTCAGCCGACGGCGCGTCCCGACCCGCAGTCGAGCTGATCAACAGGTCCGTCGCGGTCGAACCACCGGCCCGACACATCTACTGCCCTACCTGCGCCGCCGCCTTGGACGCGCAACGCAACCCGTCCGGCCGCCACCACTGACCAACGCCGGGTGCGGTCATTGGGCCGTTCAAGTCGGGACCTTCGGCCCGCCCGCTCGGAATCGCCCCGTGGTTCACTTGAGGAGACGCAAGGAGACGTGATGGTCGATCGGATCGTGGTGCTCGGAGGCGGAACCGGAGGGACCCTGGTCGCGAACCGCTTGCGGAAGCGATTCGCTCCCGATGCGGCCAACATCACGGTGGTCGATCAAGACGACGTCCACATCTACCAGCCCGGCCTGCTGTTCGTGCCGTTCGGGCTGACGCGTGCCGAGGACATCGTCCGGCCGCGAGGCCAACAGCTCCACGCCGACATCGACATCATTCTCTCGGCGATCGAGCACGTCGACGTCGAAACAAACGCAGTGCATCTTACGAACGGTGAAACGCTCGGCTACGACGTCCTCGTCATCGCGTCCGGCGCGGTGCTCGTTCCCGAGGAGACCGAGGGACTTCTCGGGCGCGGATGGATGAAGAACGTCTTCACGTTCTACGACCTCGACGGTGCCCGCGCACTCGCCGACAGCCTTTCGATATTCGATGGCGGTCGCCTGATCGTCAACGTGGTGGACATGCCGATCAAGTGCCCGGTCGCGCCCCTCGAGTTCTGCTTCCTCGCCGACTGGTACTTCCGCGATCGCGGCATCCGCGATCGCGTCGACATTACGTTCGTCACGCCACTCGACGGCGCGTTCACGAAGCCGGTTGCATCCAAAGCACTCGCGGGACTGCTCGAGGAGAAGGGCGTCGAGCTGGTCACCGAGTTCAACGCCGGCGAGTACGACGAAGACGCGGGCAAGCTCGTCTCCTACGACGGGCGAGTGGTTCCCTACGATCTGGCCGTCGTGGTGCCGCTGCACGGTGGCGCGCCGTACGTCGGCCGGTCACCGGATCTCGGCGACGAGCTCAACTTCGTTCCCACCGACAATCGAACGCTGCAGTCGCGGGCCCGCCCGAACGTCTTCGTCATCGGCGATGCCGCAAATGTCCCTGCATCGAAAGCCGGATCCGTGACGCACTTCGAAGGCGAAATCGTCGTCGACAACATCGAGCGGTTTCTCAACGGTACCGAGCTCGAAGCGGCGTACGACGGGCACGCGAACTGCTTCATCGAAACCGGGTTTCACAAGGCGCTGTTGATCGACTTCAACTACGACACTGAGCCCTTGGCCGGTCACTTCCCGGGCCCGGTCGGGGTGCCGCTCCTGAAGGAATCACGCCTCAACCATCTCGGCAAGCTGATGTTCCAATGGTTCTACTGGCATGCACTCTTACCTGGACGCGACATCCCGGGCATCGCGAGCGCGATGCCCACAACCGGCAAGAAGGAGGGAGTGGCGCGATGACCGCTGCAACGATCGCCGGCCACATCGTGGAAGTGAACGACGAGGGTTTCTTCGTCGATCCCAACCAGTGGATGGAAGACATGGTTCCCGAGCTTGCACACACCGAAGGCATCGACGATGTGACGGACCGGCACTGGCAGGTCATCCGGTTCATGCGCGCGGAGTACGCGGAGAAGGGCACCGGGCCGACGGTACGCGTCCTCGGAAAGACCTCCGGCGTAAGCGTGAAGGAGCTCTACACACTGTTCCCGAAGGGCCCGGCGAAGGTCGCGGCGAAGATCGCCGGTGTTCCCAAGCCGCGCGGCTGCATCTGACGAAAGGCGTCACCTCATGGGTAACGAACCGATCTCCAAAGTCTCGATCATCATCAGCAAGGGAGCGCTCGAGAGCGTCTATCCCGGACTGATCATGGCGAACGGCGCACGTGCCGAAGGTATCGAAGCAAATCTCTTCTTCACATTCTTTGGCTTGGACGTCGTCCACAAGAAGCGGCACGAACACATCAAGCTCGCGACGGTCGGCAATCCCGGTCTCCACCTTGCAACGTGGCTCGGCGGAGTGCCCGGCATGTCGACGGTTATGACGCATTACATGGAGCATCAGATCGGAAAGCTCGATATCCCGTCGATCCCGGAGTTCGTCGAAATGATCTCCGACACCGGGGCCGGCATGTACGCGTGCAAGGCGTCCGTCGACCTGTTCGGACTCGACAAGGACGACCTCATCGAGCAGGTTCAAGACATCATCACGGTCGGCGAGTTCTACGAACGCGCGGCCGGCGGCGAGATCATCTTCACGTGAGGATGAAGCGATCGCCGGCAGCCGTGGGTTGAGCGGACGAACCTGCGCGCCAGTTCGGCATGAGCGGACAGCGCGGTCGTGATTCTCCTCGTGGTAGTCGCGGTCGTGCTCATCGGGCGCGTCGCGGTTCAACGAGACTGGCCGGGAACCGCGACGGTTCGATCCTGGTGGCTGACGAACCGCGCGACACTCGTTGCTTGGGTGCGCGCCGCACCGGCAGCGTTCATCTACCTGGCGATCCTGACCGTTACGACGTGGATGCTCCTCGGGGCGAGCCCGGGTGTCGCGCGTGCGGTGCTCGAGGAACAGAGCACGAATCTGCATCATCTGACCCACGACCCGGTCCGCGTATTGATTCGCAGTGCCTTCTGGCTGAACAGTTACGAGTTGCTGTTCTGGGCCTTCCTGTTTCTCATCGTGCTTGCGCCAACAGAACACTGGCTCAGCACGTCGCGCTGGCTGGTGGTGTTCGCGAGCGGTCATGTGGGTGCGACGGTCTTGACCGCGACCGGAATCTGGCTGGCGATCCGTGGCGGCATCACCTCACATCGGCTCGAGAACGTCGTTGATGTCGGCGCGAGCTACGGGTTCGCGTCGATCGCGGCGGTATTCACGTTCCGCCTGGCGCGCCCTTGGCGGGTTGCGTGGGCAGCCGCACTCGTTGCGGCCGTAGCCCTCGGCATAGCAATCGACGGCACCTTCAGCGCATATGGCCACGCAGCCGCGCTGCTCATCGGTTTCGCGCTCTACCCGCTGACCCGCGCTCCCGCAGTGCGCGCCCGTGCGGCACTTCCCTTGTTGCGGGCGCAGCCCCGGCTATGAGTCCGTACCGCCTCCTCAAGCCTGAACGAGTCGAGTGCGGACAGATTCCGGGTCCTTGGTCCCTGGGCACGACCGGCCGCCGGGGAGCACCCTGGACCACGGAGGTACTCGAAGATGACGAGGTTCCATGACGGTTGGGGTTCGGGCGCCTGGGTTGCGATGGCGTTCGTGATGCTCGTGTTTTGGGGAATCATTGCGGTCGCGGTCGTGGCCGTCGTTCGGTCGGGCAGCTTGCACCACCATCGCGACGGCCAAGTCGGCAACGATCCGGAGCGCATCCTGGCCGAACGATTTGCGCGCGGCGAGATCGACGCGGACGAGTACACGCGGCGTCGCGATCTCCTGCGGTCGAGGTGACGTTATGCGGACCCGAACTCTCGTCGCGGTGTGCGCGGTTGCGGTCGCCCTCCTCGCCGGTACGTCGACCCTCGCACTGGCCGCCGCGCGCGGCGGCCTCGATTCCGGTCGGGGCGGTTCACGTTCCGGTCGAACGTCGTGCATAGTGTCGAACCTCGCCGGAACCGTCGTGGATGTCACGCTGTTCAACGCGGGCGGTCCGATGATGGGCGGACAAGGGATGGATGGGGGCGCCGTTCGGGGCGCCATGATGCGCCTCACCACAAGCGCAGCCACGGTTGCGCGCGGCACCGTCTCGTTCGCCGTGACGAACGCCGGCTCCATCAATCACGAACTCGTCGTGCTTCCACTCCCTGCTGGCCAGATCCCCGGTACCCGTGCAATCCGGGGCGACGCCAAGGTCGACGAAGGAACGAGCCTGGGCGAGGCCTCCAACACGTGCGGCGCCGGCTCCGGCGACGGCATCGCACCCGGAGCATCGAGCTGGGTCACGCTCACACTCGCGCCCGGCCGCTACGAGCTCGTATGCAATCTCCCGGGCCATTACGCGGCCGGAATGTACGCACAGGTGACAGTCACCTAGCTCCGGGAATACCCCCGGGGGTATGCTGTTGGACCTGATGATCGCCGACCGTCAGGAGCATGCACGTGTACCGAGACATTGAGGCCGCGGAGTTGGCGGCGCGGTTGGGGACGGACGACGAACCCTTCGTGCTCGACGTGCGCGAACCGGATGAGGCAGCCGAATGGAAGATTCCGAGTTCGACCAACATTCCCGTGGGTCAGCTGGAGCGACGAGTCGACGAGGTGCCGGGCGGCGACCACGAGGTGGTCGTGGTCTGTGCGTCGGGAAGTCGCTCGGCGCTCGCAGCGGATTTCCTCGCGGGCCGGCGATCTCGGGTCGCGAATCTGCGGGGCGGGATGGCCGCTTGGGGTGCGGTGTACGACTGGATCGTCACCGAGGTCGACGACGTCAGAGTCGTGCAGGTACGGCGCCGCGGCAAGGGTTGTCTGTCGTATGTCGTCGGTGCCGGCGACGAAGCGTTCGTGATCGATCCGTCGATCGACATCGACGTCTACGCCGAGGTCGCGGCAGAGCATGGCTGGCGAATCACGCGCGTGTTCGACACACATCTCCACGCCGACCATGTCTCGGGTGCGCGAGCGCTCGCGCGCCGGGTGGGCGCATCACTCCATCTCAATCCGGCCGACACGTTCGACTTCGCGTATGAGTCGCTCCGCGACGGCGATTGTTTCCCGATCGGAGCTGCAGTCTCGGTGTCGGTTGCCGCGTTGTGGACACCGGGGCATACGCAGGGTTCGACGATCTACTTCGTGGGTGATCGGGTCATCTTGACCGGCGACACGCTGTTCGTCGACGGCGTCGGCCGACCCGATCTGGCTGAGCGCGCCGAGGAATTCGCGCACAATCTCTACCGTTCGCTGCAAGAACGGGTGCTCACGCTCCCGGACGGGACGCTCGTACTGCCCGGCCACTACAGCGAGACGGTTCGTGTCACAGCGGACGCGCCGGTCGGCGCGACCCTCGGCGAGCTGCGCGCCACGCTTGCGCCGCTGGCGCTCGACGAGGATGGATTCGTCGCCTGGGCGGTCGCGCGCACCACCGAGCGACCGCCGAACTACGTCGAGATCATCAAAGCGAACATGGGCCGATCTGCGCCGGCACTACCGGCGCTCCAGCGGCTCGAAGTCGGCCCCAACCGCTGCTCGGCCTGAGCGGCACAAGGAGGAACGAATGCAAATCCCGGAGAACGTCATCGATGATGTCCGCAAGCGACTGCGGCGCGCCGCCGGACAAGTGCAAGCCGTCGAACGCATGCTGTCCGAAGGGCGCGAGTGCCGCGACGTCGTCATCCAGATCTCCGCAGCAACGAAGGCGCTCGAACAAGCCGGCTTTAAACTGGTCGCCGCGGGGCTTACGTATTGCGTCGAACGGCCCGAAGAGGCGCAAGCCGACGGGTATGCGCTCGAAGACGTCGAGCGCATGTTCATGAAGCTGGCATGACGATGCGCGCCATCGAAACCACCGTCGACATGACGATCGAGAACGCCGAGCATGCGATCCGCGCCGCTCTGGGCGCCCATGGATTCGGGGTACTCACCGAGATCGACGTCGCCGCAACCCTCTTGGCGAAGCTCGGTGTCGAGCGCGCGCCGCTGAAGATTCTCGGCGCGTGTAATCCAACGCTCGCGCACCGTGCGCTCGAGATCGATCCGGCGGTCGCATTGCTGTTGCCGTGCAACGTCGTGCTCGAGAAAGCCGACGGTGGAACGCGCGTGCGGATCGTCGATCCAATCGAACTCATGGACGACCCCCGATTCGGCGACCTGGCCGATGAAGCCGCCGGAAAGCTGCAAGCCGCCCTCGACGACCTCGGCGTCCGCGCCGCCGGCTGAGGACACCTCGTGCAGCTGGCGGCGATCGGAATTGCCGGACTGGTCGTCGGCGCGCTCTTCGGCCTGTTCGGCGTCGGTGGGTCCTCGTTCGCGACACCCATCATGTCGCTGCTCGGACTTTCCGGCTTCGCCGCGATCGCATCGCCCTTGCCGGCGACCATTCCCGCCGCGCTCGCGGGCGCCCGCCAGTACGCACGCTGCGGCGAGATCGACACCGACGTGGCGCGATGGTCGCTGATCGGCGGGATCCCCGCGACGATCGCCGGCGCCTTGCTGTCGCGCGTCATCGGCGGGCCCGCGCTGCTCGTCGCCTCGGGCGTCGTACTCGGTACCGTCGGCCTTCGCGTCCTGCGCCCGATCTCGGTCGCGAGTGTCGCGGCCGGCACCGCTCGCCGGCACCAACCCGTGCTCATCGCCGCGATCGCCGCGGCCGCCGGACTGTTCACCGGACTCCTCGCGAACGGCGGGGGTTTCCTCCTCGTCCCCGCCTACCTCCTCCTTCTCGGCCTATCGATGCGCACGGCGGCCGGGACGAGCCTCCTCGTCATCTCGGCACTGACGATCCCGACCCTCATCACGCACTGGGCCCTCGGCCACATCGACTGGGCTGCAGCACTCGTGTTCAGCGCGGGCTCAGTACCGGCATCGTGGGTGACGAGCCGCCAGGCGCAACACATTCGCACCGAGCATCTTCAGCGTGCGTTCGGCGTGCTGCTCGTCGCGTTCTCACTCTGGTTCGTCACCTACCGCCTCGTTCTGAAATAGGAGCATCCGCATGACCGCAACGCACGACATCACCGGAACCGGACACCAACCGTCGGGACCACCCGATCCGAAAGCGCTGTTCTCACGGCTCGCAGCCTTCTCGGCACGGCGCCGTCGTAGCGTCATCACGGTGTGGTTGCTCCTCGCGTTCTCGGCCGCACCACTCGCGTTGACGCTCACCGGTGCACTGTCGGGCGCGGGTTGGGAGGCGCAGGGTTCGACCGCGCAGCGCGTGCGCGACGAGATCCGACGCGACTTCCCTCAACTCGGCGCAGAGGACCCGGTCGTCGTCTACCACCAGGCCACCCCGGTAGCAGCGAATCCCGCTCCGCTCCAAGCCCTGGTCGCGCAGTTGACGCACGCACCGCGTGCGAGTGGCGCAGCAGACCCACTGACCCTCCCCAAGGAGGCCGGGCTGATCTCCCCTGACGGGCACACCGCCCTCATCCCGGTCGCACTCGTCGTGCACAAAGACGCTGACCGGCCCGTCGCCGCGGGTGCGCTCGGCACCTATGTGCATAAGCTCACGCTCGCGCCCGGCGCGCGAGCCGAGGTGACCGGCGAATGGCCGGTGTGGAGCGACTTCAACAAGATCAACGCCGAAGCACTCCACAAAGCGGAACTGGTGAGCGGCCTACCCACCGTGATCCTGCTGTTCGTCGCGTTCGGCACATTGATCGCGGCGGGCCTGCCGCTCGTACTTGCGCTCGCGGGCATCGCGGTGGGGTTCGCGCTCTTGCACCTGCTCGGCTTGGTCACTCCGCTGTCAGTGTGGTCGATGAACTTCTCCATGATGATCGGTCTCGCGGTTGGCATCGACTACAGCTTGTTCATCGTCAGCCGCTACCGCGAAGAACGCGCGGAAGGCAAAGACGCCGTCACTGCGATCGAGAACACCATGTCGACTGCCGGCAAAGCCGTGTTCCTCTCCGCCCTCACGGTCGTCATGGCCCTCGCGGCGGTGTTCCTCGTGCCGGTCATGGTCTTCCGGTCCATGGCGCTCGGCATGATCCTTTCCGTCGTCGCCGTGGCGCTCGCGTCGCTCACGCTCCTGCCCGCGCTCCTCGTCGCGCTGGGCGACCGCGTTCTCGTCAAGAAGAACACCAAAGACCCGGACATCACTGCCGAAAGTCGTTGGCAACGCTGGACGGGAGTCGCGCTGCGCCGACCTGCGCTGGTCCTCGCCATCGGGCTCGTCCTATTGGGCACGCTCATCGTTCCCGCGTTCGGCATGCACCTCGGCATGCCCGGCGCGCACGTTGTCGACAAAGGCAACACGAGCCGCGACGGCTACGACATGCTCGTCGGGGCGTTCGGACCCGGCGCCGCCGCGCCCGTATTCATCACCACAGTCGCGGGCGACGCGCCGGCCGTCCTCCGCACCTCATCGGCAGTGACGGGCGTCGTCGACGCCCGCGTCGTCACACCACCGGCCGCGACCGGACGCGTCGTCGTACGCGTCACGGGATCGACGGCAGTCGACAACTCCCGCACCGCAACGCTCGTCAACACACTGCGTTCGCGGCTTGCGACTGCGGTGCCAAACGCTCAGGTGGGCGGGCCTGCGGCGCAGAACCGCGACCTGACCGCGGTACTCACCGGACGCGCTCCGTACGCGATCGGCGTCATCCTGATCGTTGCGTTCCTGCTCCTGCTCGTCGTGTTCCGCAGCCTCGTCATCGCGATCACGTCGATCCTGATGAACCTCCTCACCGTCGGCGCTGCGTTCGGGTTCGCCACCCTGGTGTTCCAACACGGCTTTGGTACCGGACTTCTCGGCATCCAGCATCAACCGTTCGTCGATGCCTGGGCGCCACTGTTCTTCTTCGCGTTGTTGTTCGGCCTGTCGATGGACTACCAGCTCTTCCTTCTCGCGGCCATCCGGGAACGGTACGAAGCAACCGGAGACACGAAGCGGGCGATCGGCGAAGGCATCGCCCGCACCGGTCGACCTATCACCAACGCCGCGTTGATCATGATCATCGTGTTCATCGCGTTCGGCGTCACCGGACCTATTCCACCCACCGAGCTTGGCCTCACGCTCGCGATGGCAGTGTTGCTCGACGCGACCGTCGTACGAGTGCTGCTCGTCCCCGCAACCATGGCGCTCATCGGAGAACACAACTGGTACCTGCCCCACTGGCTCGACCGCATCCTTCCCAACGTGCACTTCAGTCACTGACAAAGGACATCACCATGACTCCCCTCTCCCATCCCATCATCGCCGCTCGCGCGCCCGACTCGAGTGGCACATCGAAGTGGCCTCTGGAACGCGTCCTGTTCGCTATGGCCGGAACCGTGACGTTGCTGAGTGTCACGCTCGCCGTGACCGTCAGCCTCTGGTTCCTGCTTCTCACTGCGTTCGTGGGAATCAACCAGTGGCTCTACGCCACGCTCGGCAACTGCCCAACGTCGCTGCTGTTGCGACGACTCGGCGTCACACCTCGATGCGGCGCGTGACCTCGTCACGACCGAACAGGAGTCTGTTGACATGACACATTCCCACGACGTGATCACCGAACTCCGGCAACCCACCCGTGAGCTACGAGACGCGATTCCCGAGGCATGGGCCGGAGTTAGCGCGCTGCGAGAGAAACCACTCGCACCGGACCGTGGCCCGGCCAGCGTGTACGCACCCTGCGCGTTGGCCGCATTCGACGAGTTCGCACCACCGGTCGCGTCGTAGTGGACGCCAACGCGTGGGACGCGCGATACGACGGCGACGCACTGATCTGGACGGCCGAGCCGAACCGGTTCCTCGTGGCCGAAGTCGACGGCCTCACGCCGGACCGCGCACTCGACCTCGCCTGTGGAGAAGGCCGCAACGCAGTCTGGCTTGCCGAACGCGGTTGGACCGTCACGGGAGTCGACTTCTCCGTAGTGGGACTCGACAAAGCGCGCCGCCTAGCCGACGCGCGTCGCGTTTCGGTGCACTGGGAGGCCGCCGACGTCACCGAATACGAGACCACCGAGCAGGGCTATGACCTCGTCGTCGTGATGTATCTCCAGCTCCCAGAGACGTCGCGACGCCGTGCCTTCCGACACGCCGCAGCCTCGGTTGGGCCCGGAGGAACGTTGCTCGTGGTGGGACACGACAGCACGAACCTGACCGACGGTTGGGGTGGCCCGGGCGACCCGGCCGTGCTGTACGGCCCAGACGACGTCACCGCCGCGCTCGACGGGCTCCAGATCGTGAAGTCGACACGCGTTGCGCGTCCAGTGCAGACCGATGCCGGCGAGAAGACGGCCATCGACGTGCTCGTACGTGCCACCCGAACTTCCGGGACGGCATAATGCCGGATCCCATTGATAGCGGCACGTCCACGCTTCCCGTCGTGCTCGTGGGCGATGAACTCGTCGTCCCGTGCGTCGACGGTGTGCGGCGGCGCTACGTCAACCTGGACTCGGCCGCGTCGACGAGTGCGCTGCCGGCCGTCGTTTCCCGCGTGAACGACTTCGTGCCGTGGTATTCGAGTGTCCACCGCGGCGCCGGCTACAAATCTCGCACCTCGACGAACATGTACGAGCAAGCCCGCGCCGCGGTGCTGCGATTCGCCGGACGGTCCGAAGAGAGTGACGACATCGCAATCATCTGCCGGAACACGACTGAGGCGATCAATCACCTCGCCTACCGGCTCCGACTCGGCCCGGACGACGTCATCGCCACGACGGTCATCGAGCACCACGCAAACCTGCTTCCCTGGGCGCGCGCCTGTCGCCGCCGGTTCGTCGACTGCTCACCCGACGGCACCTTCGAGATCGATGACGTCGTTGCAGTGCTCGATGCGTCACCCAAACCCAAGTTGCTGGCCATCACCGGCGCGTCGAACGTCACCGGTTGGATAACGCCGATCGACGAGATCGTCGCCGCCGCGCACAAACGCGACATCCCGGTATTCCTCGACGCCGCGCAGCTCGCCCCCCACCGGCCCTTACCCACGTCGGTCGACTTCGTCGCGTGGAGCGGCCACAAGATGTACGCGCCGTTCGGCGCGGGTGCGCTCATCGGCCCCCGGAGCGCGTTCGTGGACGGCGATCCCTTCTTGGCCGGCGGCGGAGCCGTTGATCTGGTCGATCTCGACGAGGTCATCTGGACCGACCCGCCCGAACGCGAGGAAGCCGGTTCACCCAACGTCGTCGGCGCAATCGCGTTGCACGCCGCGATCGACGAAGTCGAGCGACTCGGGTGGGCCGCGATCGAACAGCATGACCGCGAACTGGCGTCGCAGTTGCGCGTCGGCCTCTCCGCGGTATCGGGCGTCCGGCTGCTCGGGCCCGATCGCGACACGGACACGCTGCCGCTCGCGACCTTCACCATCGACGGTGTACATCATGCACTCGTCGCGGCGCGGCTCAGCGCCGAATTCGGCATCGGCGTGCGACACGGCTGTTTCTGCGCGCACCCCTACCTGCTTCGCCTGCTCGATCTCTCCGACGAAGACATCCACGCGTACCGCGACGCCGTGCTTCGCCACGACCGGCGCGAGATGCCTGGCGCAGTACGGGCCAGCGGGGGCATCTCCACATCTGCGGCAGACATCAACCGTCTCGTCGGAGCGGTCGCCGAGATCGCGAGCGGGTCGCCGGCGCCCCTCGTCTACCGCCAAGACGAATACACCGGCGACTACTGGCCCGAAACCCAGGCCCTCGGCTGGACGAGCGAAGACCGCGCGTTGGGCTCGTCCTGCGCCCGTGGCTGACCCGGGCGAGTGAGGAGGATGGCGCGAGGTCGTTACCGGCTGCGCTCGGAACAGCGTCGGCTCGGCGGCCCAAGGTAACGAACCACACGGCGGCGCCGATGCAGATGATTGTCGCGAGGAGCAGGTCGAAGCGGATCCCGAAGCTCCGGGTCGCCTTGTCGATGCGTAGGGCCTCGAACCAGGTCCGACCGAGCGTCTACAAGGACACGTACATCGCGCACTGTCGGGTCTGTTGTATCTGGGCGCACTGCTCGCCCCCCTGGCCGTGCGACCGCTGCGGCGATCAACCCGGGGAGGCTCGGCTGCGCAGCTCCGACGCTCCATTGCTCACAGGCACTGGCCGCGCTAGTGGCCAGGCACTCGAATCGCGCATCGCGACCGACCGCGACGACGGTTCAGAAACCGACTTCGACAACCCAGGCGACGAACTCAAAGACGTCCCGGAAGCTGGCCCCTCTTCCCAATCAGCACTTGACCAGCCCGGCACACGGCACCACGACACGTGCTGTCCCCCAAACGCGCGCCCCAATTCCGAGTCCGACGTGTCCCCCATCGCCGGGCAGGTGGGACACGCTGATCAGGTATCGGATTCCGCGTCGAAGTAGGCGGCGGCTGCGAGGAGGACGACGGCGAGGGCGGCTACGACGATTCCCGAGGCCACGAATGGGCCGTGCCCGGTGCCGTGCCACGCGAGTCCGGCCCATACGCCGGCGATCAACAGGCCGGCGCCGCTCACTGCTGCGTGGATCCCCAACGCGGTGCCGCGCACCTCCGCGGGCACCAGGTCAGCGACCCAGGCGCGGCTGACGCCGTCGGTGAGCGCGGTGTAGGCGCCGTAGACGGGGAGCAGGGCCCATATCCATGCCGATGTCGTCGTGAGACCGAGCCCGAGGTACGTGACCGAGAACACGATGAGCCCTACTCCGAACACGACGCGTCGGTTGAGTCGATCCGAAGCCACTCCGGCCGGGTAGCTGAGCAACGCGTAGCTGAGGTTGTAGAGCACGTAGACGAAGACGACGCCGGCGAAACCGAGACCGAGGTCTTTAGCCCGTAACAACAACAGCGTGTCGGGGAAGTTCACGAGCGAAAAGACGGCCACGAGTCCGATGAGGCGCCAGTAGCGGCGTGGTAGGCCACGCACTGACCACGCGCGTTCGGCACGAGGGCGAGGTTGCGTGTGTTCTCGTATGAGGAACACGAGCGCGACGCTGATCAAGGCGGGAATGAGTGCGATCCACAACAGCGGACGGAACCGGTGCCCGACGATCTCGTAAAGGCCGAGACCGATGAGTGGTCCGATCACCGCGCCGGCCGTATCCGCGGCGCGATGAAACCCGAACGCGCGTCCCCGATTCGCCGCGGTGGTGTCGTCCGCGATGATCGCGTCGCGGGGTGGGCCGCGTAGGCCCTTGCCGACCCGGTCCGTGACGCGAGCCGTGAGCACCATCGGCCATGCGCCCGCGGCCGCAAGGAGGAACTTGCCGAACGCTGACACGCTGTAACCAGCGGCGACCAGCGGTCTCCGGTTGCGCAAGTCAGCAAGCCGTCCCGAGATAGCCTTCATCGCCGACGCGGTGCCATCGGCGAGACCTTCGATCAACCCGAGTACCGCGGGTGGCGCGCCGAGCACACCCGTGACGAAGAACGGCAGCACCGGATACAAGATTTCCGAGGCCGCGTCCTGAAAGAACGACACCAGCGACACGACGTAGATATTCCGGCTGAGCCGACCTCGCTTCCCCAACGGCACGTCGGAATGCCTGATATTCGCCGACCCGTCCCCATCGACATCGCGCGGCGAATCCATACTTAGGTGAGTCTTCCAGAGCACTCATCGCTGGCTCGGACGCCGACGTGGTGAGTTTTGACCGGCGCCACCGTCCGGGCGGCCATGGGAACGACGCCTGCCCGTTCGTCCGACTCCATCAGCGCTCGTCGTTCTACGGCGTCAACCCCCGGGTGCCGGGCCGTCGAGGACGAGTGGATCACATCGGCGCCGACCAGATCGTGCTCGATGAAAGAGTCGATCGCGACCGAAGCCGGTGAGGTCCACCTCGACTGCACCGCGGCCGGGCTGCGCGTCATCCCGGGTCGACGGATCTTCGAACCCGGCCGAATCACGCTGCAGCAGGTCCGAACCTGCTAACCACCTTCAACGGGGCCTTTGTTGCGCACGTCGAAGCATCCAATCGTCGACGACGTCGACAAGAACTGCCTCAAACAGGTGAAGCGTTCCGGACGCGGGTTCCGCGACTCCCACAACTACCGGCTCGGGATCTTGCTCGCCGGCGGCCTCACACGCGACACTGCACCCGTTCACGAAACTCCGAGCACGACCCAGCTCAGTTGCGTAGAGCCCTGCATCGAGAGGCAACCGCCATGACGATCACCTCCGACGATGTACGCGGGCTTCGCGCGAAGCGTCAGTTGCGGCTGCGATTCGCTGTGGTCGCGGTCCTGGCCACCCTCATGTGCTCGGCCTGCGGGCCGCTGGTGGTACAGGGGCCGTGGGGCTGGGGCGCCAACGACGCAGGCCAGGTGGGCGACGGGACGAACACCGGTCGGTTGACCCCCGTTGACGTCGATCCTCGTTGGGCGGTCGTGAGCACCGGATCGAATGGCTTGCACACCGTTGGCGTGCGTACGAACGGGTCGTTGTGGGCGTGGGGCCGCAACGGGTCGGGCCAGCTGGGTGACGGCACGACGACGGACCGGTCCTCGCCGACCAGGATCGGCACGGCGACCTGGAGAACGGTTAGCGGTGGCGGTGGTGACTATTCGGTCGCCCTCGGCATCGACGGCAGCTTGTGGGCGTGGGGGAACAACACGATTGGCCAACTCGGCGACGGGACACTCACCAACCGGTCGTCACCGGTTCGGATTGGGACGTCCACCGACTGGGCGGCAGTCAGTGCCGGAGAGAATCATACGCTGGGGTTGAAAGTGAACGGCAGCTTGTGGGCTTGGGGCTATAACGGTTCCGGCGAGGTGGGCGACGGCACCCTCACCACGCGTCTGTCACCGATCCAGATCGGGACCGGGTTCAGTTGGGCTGAGGTCAGTGCCGGAGGGAATCACTCCCTGGCCACCCGGTCCGACGGAACGTTGTGGGCATGGGGGTCCAACGGCGACAGCCAGCTCGGCGACGGCACCGGAATCGATCGTTGGGTGCCGACCCAGATCGGGTCGGCCACGACCTGGAAGCATCCCTCCGCCGGAGAAAACGACTCGGCTGCCCTACGGCTGGACGGCACGCTCTGGGAATGGGGCGGCAACTACTTCGGCGAGGTCGGCGACGGGACGAAGACGCCCCGGCCCACACCGTTCCAGGTCGGCACCGCCACCACTTGGGTCTCGGCCAGCGTTGGCTTCGGACACACCCTGGCCACCCGCACCGATGGCAGCCTCTGGGCATGGGGCTCCAACGGCTACGGTCAACTCGGGGACGGCTCAACCACCGACCACCTGCTGCCCGGCCCGGTCGGAACCGTCAAGACGTGGTCCACTGTGCACGCCGGCGACGACGTGAGCGTGAGCCTGCGCTCCGATCACACACTATGGACGTTCGGGTTCAACGGCCAGGGCGAGCTGGGCGATGGCACGCTCGTCAATCGACCGCTACCGACGTCGGTCGGCAACCAGAGCGACTGGACATCGATCAGTGTCTACGAGCGCCACACCGCGGCGGTGCGCGCTGACGGCACCATGTGGGCTTGGGGCTCTAACACTTCCGGCCAGTTGGGCGACGGCACGTTCACTGACCGCAACGCCCCGGTCCAGGTCGGCACCGCCACTGACTGGTCGTCGGTGAGCGCCGGCCGCACCCACACCGTCGGCATCCGCGCCAACGGCGCACTGTACGCCTGGGGAGCCAACGACCACGGCCAACTCGGCGACGGGACCACCACCCCCCGCAACACGCCGATACCCATTGGCGCGGCAACCAACTGGAAATCCACGGCCGCCGGAGACGGCGACACCGTCGCCGTGCGAGCCGACGGAACCCTGTGGGCCTGGGGTTTCAACTCGCTGGGCGAGCTCGGCGACGGGACCACCACGAACCGATTGAGCCCTACCCAGATCGGCACGGTCACGACGTGGGCGAGCGTCAGCACGAACGACGACACCCTCGCAGTCCGCACCGACGGAACCCTGTGGGGTTGGGGCTACAACGGCAACGGCCAACTCGGAGACGGCACGACCACGAACCGACTGACCCCCACTCGGATCGGAAACGCCACCACCTGGAAGACGGCCTCCGCCGGCTCGTTCCACACCCTGGCGCTCCGTACTGACGGCACCCTGTGGAGCTGGGGCTTCAACCTCGGGGGCGCCCTCGGCGACGGCACCACCACCAGCCACTCTGCTCCCGTCCAGGTCGGCACCGCCGCTTGGAGGAGCATCAGCGCCGGCTATGGGTTCAGCGTCGGCATCCGCACCAACGGCACCCTCTGGGGCTGGGGCACAAACCCGAACGGCCAGCTCGGTGACGGGACCCAAACCGAGCATGATGCTCCCACCCAGGCCGGCGCCTCGACCAACTGGGTCGCAGTGTCGGCCGGCGGCTTCTTCACTGAGGCGCTACGCAGCCGCTAACCCGAAACCTGAACCGCCAGGATTTGTTGTTGGCCCTGATCTTGGTGCCGGTGCGGTGTCAGGTTCGTTGACCGACTCATAAGTGATGCCTCCACACTCCGGGGGATGCCCACCGGGACATGAGACGGCTCCTGCCGCCTCAGTACGAGCCAAAGTGACCGCGGCCGACCGAAACTGGGTGATTCGCGAGTGTCCCCTACCTGCACATCGGCGATGGTGGCGCGGGGTACTGCGCGCGTGTTTCTGGGACGGTTGCGCTGAGGTTCGGTGTCGCCGGTGTCGCCGGTGTCGCCGGTGTCCTCGGCGCTGCGCGGCTGGACGTGGTCTCCCATGTCGATCGCGGCTGCACCGCCCATACTGTCCGCTCGCTCACGCTGCAAAGGGCGAAGCCGATCGTTCTGCGCGTTGTCGCGCCGAGTTGACGACGCACCTGTGATTCGACCGGCCCCTACGGATGCTCGAGCATCTTGCACAGCGTGTCGAGGGTGGAACATGCCTGGTCGAATTGTTGCGGCCCGACGCTTCGGGACCAGCGCTGTTCGAGGTCTGCGACTCGTCGCCCGGCGTCGTTGAGCAGCGCGCGACCGCGGGCGGTGGGGAAGATGAGTTTTGCGCGTCCGTCGGCGGGGTCGGCGCGACGTTCGAGGTAGCCGAGCCGTTGGAGATCGTCGACCAGTTCCGAGCATGCAGCGAGGCTGAGCTGCGCTCGATCGGCGAGTTGCGTGAGTCGGATGCCGTCGATGCCCACATTCCCCCAGATCTGGAGATGGGCCAACCGCACGTCCGGGTAGCCCGCGCCTGCTGCGGCGGAGAGGAGGTCGGCACGGAATTCGTGGAGCAGGCGAACGAGGAGCTGGCCGATCGCAAGTCGCTCCGTCGGCACGGGGGTTGACGAAGCCATCCGTCCCAATATACTTCGGGAACCGAACCTTCGGGAACCGAAATACACGGGGAGGTCGTGAGTGACGCCGATCGAGGTCGTACAAGCCATCTACGCGGGAGGAGCGTCGAACTCAGATGTTGGATTCTTCGATCTCATCGACCCCGGTGTCGTGATCACGCAGGCGGGGGCGCTGCCGTGGGGAGGACGGTTCGGCGGACATGACGGGGTGATGCAGTGGATGGGAAAGCTCGGCGAGCACGTCCAGTCGCAGGTCTTCGCCGACGCGTATTTCGAGGCCGGTGACTGCGTCGTCGAGCGGGGCCGATCGAAAGGAACGGTGGTCGCGACCGGTCGCGCGTTCGAGGTGGCTGAGGTTCACGTATGGACCGTCCGCAACGAGAAGATCACCAGCGTCGAGTTCTACATCGATACGCCCGCGATGCTCGAGGCGCTCGGCGCGCGAGCATGACGGCACCGGTCACGGCCACAGTCGAGACTCATATCGATGCGACCCCGGAACAGGTCTACGCGCTCATCAACGACGTGACACGCATGGGCGAATGGAGTCCCGAATGCGTGACGTGTACGTGGACGAGTGCCAATCATGGTGTGGGCGGTCGATTTCGCGGACGGAACCGTAGCGGACTCGCGCGCTGGGCGACCACAGCCGAGGTCGTCGTCGCGGATCCGGGCCGCGAGTTCGCGTTCACCACGCTCCACAAGGGCCGCGACGCAACCCGATGGCGCTACCAACTCAGCGCTGAACAGCACGGCACACACGTACGCGAAACCTACGAAGCCGTCTACATCCCGCCGCTCATCCGACTCGTCGAGCAGCTATTGATACGTGACCGCGCAGAACAGCTCGCACACGGCATGCGGACAACACTCGACCGGCTCAAGACAACCGCGGAGAACACCTTCGACACTTCAGGATCCGCGACCGCATGAACCCAGCGGCCATGCCTTCGGGTCGGCGGTCTGGGTAATCATCGAGGGTCGGGCAAATGGGTCGCGGCGCGCGCTGCGCGAGAACGAACCGGTGAGGCGCTCCCTGACGCCAGGCGAGACGCCGGCGCGGGTGTCCCTGATCGCGGCACCGATCGAGAGGGCATCGTCGGGGGTTCCCGCTCTGGTGCCCGCGCGGAGAGCCTTCACCTCCATACCCGACCCGTTTCCTGCTCTACACGGCCATGAGTCAACCGAACCGACAGCAGTCACTTCCGAGACACCCGCGAGGCGCGCCTATCCAGACGATGCGCGCCATCTCGTGCAAGGCTCGGCAGCGCAAATCGTTTTGTGGCTCTACGCGAATGAGTGGGGAGCGCGGGTGTGGATGCGCGGCGGGTGTGGTCGTTGGGGCCAGGTGACGCCGCCGGTGTGGAGGAGCACCCGGAGCCGGTAGTGCTCAAAGGACCGGAAGCCGTGCCCGCAGCGTTTGACTTTCTTGACGCAGAGGTTGAGTCCCTCGGTGGGGCCGTTGCTCGCGTCGGTGCTGTGATGCGCGAGGATTCGCGCCGCCACGACTTGAGGGTCTTGGCGAGGCTGACGATCTCGGGTACTTCGTCGGCGAGGCAGCCGACGAGGGTCTTGTCGAGCGACGTGCGCGCGTCACGCCACCGGTTGGCGAGGTAGACGTCACGCACCGATTCTTTGGCGAGCCACGCGCCGAGCCGTTCATTGTTGGGATCACCAACACGTAAGC
This sequence comes from Acidimicrobiia bacterium, assembly GCA_038239145.1. Classification (GTDB taxonomy): domain Bacteria; phylum Actinomycetota; class Acidimicrobiia; order IMCC26256; family PALSA-610; genus PALSA-610. Next base: position 4,984 of record JBBSFB010000038.1, on the reverse strand, counting down.
CCAACACCATCCGATCCGCGCCCGGTTCATCGAGCCGTTCGGCCCCGCTCAACAACGGCTTGCGGATCCGACACAACGGATCGGGTTTGCGGCCACGATGACCGAGCGTCTCGTTCTGCACCCGGCGACGCACGTTGTCCAGGCACCGGTTCGCGACCCGCACACCATGGAACGGGTCCGCAACCCGTCGGACGTGGGAGAGATGCGGTGACAGGCCCGCCCGGAAACTCTCGGTGAGATCGGTCGCAACGACCTTCACGTTCGCGAGCCAGGCCGGGTCCGTGTTCGCGGTCCATCGGCGCAGGTCAGCCGCACTGTTGCCTTTGGTCATGTCGATCACGACGTGCCGTTCGAGGTCGACGAGGCCGGTCGCGTACACGATCGCATGGTGACGGTTGGCTTTGAGGAACGACGTCTCATCGATGCCGAGCTGACGGACCCGACCAACCCGGCCGGGGTCATCGACCAGCGGTGTGCCGTGCTCGACCACCGCGTTCATGACCGTCCACCAACACACTCCGAACTCCTCGGCGACCTTCGACACCGGACGGGCCAGCGCACCGACCTGCCGGCACGCTTCCATGCCGGCACGGCGCGTGATGACCCGTCCGGTGTCGAAGTGTTCCGAACGTTCGGTCCACGTCCTCGCGTCGCATGCGTGCTCACGGCAACGCCACCGGCGCTTGCGCCACACCAACCGTGCCGGTCGACCAAAGCACGCCAGATCCCGAACCTCGACCGCCATCCGATCATGCACCTGCGCCCGCACACCACAGCTCGCGCACCACGCGATCACCGCGGTCGTCTCGATCGCGATCACGAGCTCGTCGGTGGTCTCGTGCAGCTCGAGGACCCGGAACCCCGGGAGTCCAAGCAACGCCTCCGCCAGACCGATACCGTCACTCCACGTCAGGGGTCTCCTGTCGTCGCAGCCGTCGAACAGCCCCAACGATCGCGGGACCCCTGACCCGCGCGGTGGACCCTCAGCTACCCATCACTCCCCACCCCAACGCGAAGAGCCAGAAATTTGACCAGATTCAACCGGTGAAGCTTGCGGCTTCCTTGAGCAGGTCCTCGAACCCGATGTCGATCTCCCGCGCCAGGCGATCGATATCAGGCGCGCCGTTCAAGTCTCCGGTGATTCCGATGTACATGTCGCCGCAGTACGACCAGATCGCGACACCGACGCGGATGTGCCCGGCAATCGGCACGTAGGGATACGCCTCGACCATTCGATGGCCACATACGTACAACGGCACTTGCGGACCCGGAACGTTCGTCGTGATCGTCTGCACGATCTCCTGCCCATGCACGATTGCACGAGCGAGAACCGCAGCCAGCACGGGCGGTGCGAAGTCGCCGATCCCGACGATCGCCGCCGACGCGTCGATCTCGTGCGACAGCTTCAGCCCGTCCAGGTGCTCATGGATCGCGATCAGCGTTTCGACCGGATCATCGATACCGATCGGAAGACGCGCGTAGACAGCTGAGACACGATTGTCGAGTCGCCCGCGCGCGTCTGCGCCGCGCATCGACACCGGAACCAGTGTGGTGATCGTGCGGCCCTCGACGCGTTCGCCGCGAGAGCGCAGCAGTTCGCGGAACCCACGCGTCACCGCCGCGAGCACGACATCGTTGACAGTGCCGCCGAACGCGTCGCGGATCGCCTTGATGTCGTCGATGGACACCCGTGTGCGTGTCCATCGGCGGTGCGGTCCGATCGGACCCGTGAGCGACGAACCCCCTCGCCGGCCCGGAATGAGCATTCGACCCAGGCCGAGCGCGACATCGCGAGCGCGACCGAACGCCTCTGCCGGGTGTCGCAACGCATGAATGCCGTCGCGCGCGAGATCCGACACGGACTCGATCGTCATATCGACTGTGCAGCGCGCCAGCGCGGCGCGTGACGGCTCGGATGTGGGCGTCCATTCGTCCGCCGCGGGGCGCGGCGCATCGGGCTCCAGGTCCATGATCACCGCGAGCAGGTCGCTTCCCGCGATGCCGTCGACCATGCAGTGATGCACCTTCGACAGCATCGCCCAACGACCGTCGTCGAGACCGTCGATGAGCCACATTTCCCACAACGGCCGGTGGCGATCGAGAGGATGTGACATCACCCGCCCGACGAGCCGTTCGAGCCCCAGCGGTTCGCCCGCCGGCAGCGCGGTGTGCCGTAGGTGGTAGTCGAGATCGAAGTGCACGTCGTCGATCCACAACGGTCGGCCGACACTGGCCGGCGCCTCCCGCACGCGCTGGCGATACCGCGGAACGAACTGCAGTTTGGCGGCTACGAGCGCGTGCACCGCCTCATACGACGGAACCGGGCCCTCGAAGATCCCGACCGAACCGATGTGCATATGGTTCACCGTGTCTTCGACTGCAATGAACACTGCGTCAAGACTGCCCATACGTTCCATGAGGCTCCATGACTTCTCGTGACTCGCGCCACCGCGCCGGTTCGAACTGCGATTTCGTGGTTACAGGACCATGGCGGCGTAGCCGTTCATGACGCCGTTTCCGGCACGGATCCACATGAACACACGACGAGGTCGTCGGCGTTATGTTGCGAGTCATCAGCGACACGAACGCGTCTCGCACACGCTTTCCGTCCATCAAGAAACATGGTCGCCGACATTGGCGTCGGAGGTGCGGTGCAGGCACCCACCCGCCAAATGCGCGACAACAGGCCCCTCCGACCCTTGTCCACTGGGCCCGACGATGCTGACGACACGCGGGCCGCGGGGCCGAAAGGCATCTTCGTCGCACCTCGGACCCGCGACACGGTGACGTCGGGCATCCCTGTGCCTGCGTTCGGGCTACGGCTTCTTCGATTCGTACTCGCCCAACGCGTCCTCGGTCACCTTGACAACCCGTCGTGCGAGCTGGTTGGACGCGCCGACGAGTTGTTCGGTCATCTTGAAGGCCGAATCGATGATCTTGCGGCGCGGTCCGTCCTCACCGACCTTGGGAAAGACGCCGTCGACAGTGTCGAGGAACTTCCGCACGGCCTCCAGCGCCGACCGCTCAGCGTCTTCGACCGAGTCGACGATGCGAATCAGGCCATCGTCTCTCGTGGTGGGCTCTGTCTTGGTCATCACATTCTCCTCCTGCGCATGGCACTTTCGTTAGTTCTCTTACACGCCCACACTGACACCGTCGACAGAGCCACGACAGAGGCTTTCGACAGGTTCTCATCGGGTCACGCCGCTTGTTCCGTTGGACCCGCCGTCGACGCGAAGCTTTGCATTCTTGCCGCGTCCGGAGGAGACGAAGAAGCGTGGACTGCCTTCAGTTGTCGCGTGCTCGAGCCGCTGCCTGGTCGACGGCGACTCTGACGCGGTGCGGGCTGTCGGGATCCGCTGAACGGGGTCACTCATCTTGATCAACGGGAGGCCGAGTTGATGACGTCCCAGCCTCGGGCGTGAAGGCGTAGTTGCTGACGGCACGTTCGGGAACGAGATCCACCACGCCGGTCGTGCGGTGGCAGCGAGCGCGACGGCCATGATCGGGATCGCGGCGCGGCGGTCGTGTCGCAGCGAGCGGACCTGCGTGGATCGCGCTGCGCACTCGACCCGAAACGTCGTCGCCACCGCTTCGAGGTCTGCCGCATGCGGGATCGATTCGATCGATGTCGATGGACAAGCGACCCTCGTCGAACATCAACGTGGCTCGCCCTGCCCGACACAACGTCCTCGTAGGCGGAGGAATACGACGAACCGTCGTGGAAAGGGACCCACGGCACCAATCAACAGCCAAAAGTCCCTGGAACGACGGCGTCGGCGGACGCACGCTCGAGACTGGAGATGACCTCGTCGACTACGTGCAGGCCTCTGATGGCGGATCGTGAGCACGACAAGGATCGACCAATGGATGGAGAGATTGTGACGAGCCGTGGACTCGATGTTCTAGGTCGCGATGAGTGCCTCGATCTGGTTCGCGCTAACTCTTTCGGTCGGATCGGAATGAAGATCGCCGACGACCTCGTGATTCTTCCCGTGTTCTACGCGGTCGTCGATGGCGAGGTTGTGTTCCGCACCGACCCGGGAACGAAGTTGATTGCGGCGGTGCTCGAAACGCGCGTCGCGTTCGAAGTCGATGACCGCGCCGATGGCTGGAGCGTGCTCGTCATTGGTCACGCGCACGAGGTGCGAAATCCGTCACCGGAAATGACCGCCACACCCGCACCACTTGGCGACTTCTGGCCTGCGGGCGAACGAGAACGCTTCGTGCGGATCGAGATCGACAGGGTCACCGGCCGCCGCTTGAGTCGGGTGGGCTAGAAAACCCAAGCAATTTCAGCGACGTACGACTACGTCGACTCGACGGATTGCTTGATCCGATCCAGTGTGCGCTGCATGCCGCGGACCATCGTCGCGGGCCGACGCAGCAGCGTTTCGTACGCGAACTGTTGCACGCCGCGCTGCGACTCGTACACATACGACTCCGTGACCGTCGTTCCCGTGGCGCTACGCTCGAGCCGGTAGCGCCAGGTCGTGTACCCCTCTGCGACGAACTCGAACACCTCGCCGGGAACGCAAGCCGTCACTTCGGAAGTCGTCGTCCACTTCTTCAGCGTGACCCCGAACACGACGACGCGGTTGTCACCTTCGAACTTGGCGCCGACTGCGGGGCCTGTGGCGCCACCGACCCATCGTCCCGCTATGCATTCGGGACTCCACTCGCCCATGCGTGTCACATCGCCGATCGCGCTGAACACAACCGCCGGCTCAGCATTGATCTCGACCGTTGCCGAGTTCTGGACCATCAGCCTCCTTCACAAACAGCCGAGTCGCACTACCTCGGTAACGGACCTTACCGACGTGCCTTGTGCTGCTCGTGCCCGGCGCCCTGTCTCGCTCTCCGCGGTCGATGGCTGCGGTTCATGGCGGAACGGGAACCATCGGGGCATGATGACCGGATTCCGGGCCACTCGATCGCGAGGTATACGCATGGACGTGCGTTCCGCACAGCACACTGCACCCGT
>JBBSFB010000037.1:0-44184 GCA_038239145.1 Acidimicrobiia bacterium | reverse complement strand
AGTTGAAGATGCCGCCGTCGGACGCACAGAGCCAGTAGCCCTTGCCCGAGATCGTGGACGCCATCGCGACGATCGGCTTGTTGAGGTGGATGTTGCCGGTCGATCCGTAGAAGCGGGCGTCGCCGTAGGCGAAGATGCCGCCGTCGGACGCACAGAGCCAGTAGCCCTTGCCCGAGATCGTGGACGCCATCGCGACGATCGGCTTGTTGAGGTGGATGTTGCCGGTCGATCCGTAGAAGCGGGCGTCGCCGTACGCGAAGATCCCGCCGTCGGACGCACAGAGCCAGTAGCCCTTGCCCGAGATCGTGGACGCCATCGCGACGATCGGCTTGTTCAAACGGATAGCCCCGGTCGAGCCGTGGAAGCCCGCGTCGCCGAAGCTGAAGACACCGCCATCGGTTCCGGCCAACCACAGCCCCCGCCGAGACGGAGTCCGCGCCCCGGCCACGATCGGCCGGCCCACGTGCGCCAGCGAGCCGAACCTGATCGCGGCGCCGAAGCCGTGCACGTGCCCGGTCGGGCCCGCGAGCCAATACCCCGCAGTGCTCGCCGCGGGCGGGGTCGCGGCGGCGGGCAGCCCGGGCGGAGCCTTGAAGAGCGCGAGCGGCGAGTACGCCTTCCCGAGGACGGCGTGGTCGTCGACGCCGAGCCACGTCTTCAGGATCGGCGCGTACACCTGGTGGAAGTCGACGCTCGGGACGAAGTTCCCGTTCTGATCGAGACGGGTGAGGCTCGGCTGCGTGCCGTGGAGCCCGCCCCGTACATGATCCCCGATGACGAAGTGCGGTGACGCGGTGCCGTGATCGGTGCCGCCGTCGCCGTTCTCCTCCGGCCGCCGGCCGAACTCGGAGAACGTCATCATCGCCACCTGCGGAGCCCAGCGCGCCGACAAGGTGGCGAAGAAGGCCGCGATCGCGTTGTCCAGCTGACTCAACAACGTCGCGTGCCAGTCGCGCTGGTCGGAGTGGGTGTCGAATCCGTCGAGCTCGGTGTCGATGACCCGGATACCGAGATTGGCGTTGATCAGATGGGCGGCGAGCACGAGCTGCTGCTGCAGGTTGTTCGGTTGGTCCGCGAACCCGTACGCGGGCCGGATGCGCTGGGTCAGCATCATGAGGTCGGACTCGGTCTGGTCGTACAGATCGCCGAGCGGGCCGAGACCCGACGCGCCCGAGCCCAAGCTCGCGAGCGCGTCGAACATCCGGGCATCGGATGGGTCGGTGCGGTTGATGCCGAACGCGCCCGCGATGTTGAGCGGCAGCGACGACGGGTGCGCGACGTCGCCCTGGAGGTGCTCGCTCACCGCGCCGTGCAGCGACACGCCGTACAGCGACTCGTGGGCGGCGTTCGGGAGGCGGTCGAGGAATCGACCGGCCCAACCGGTGGTGACCGCGGTGCGGCCGCCCCACCCGCGCATCCAGATGTCGCCCGAGGAGAAGTGGCTCAGGTCGGCAGGGTTGTAGCCCATGCCGCGCACGACCGCGACCTTGCCCAGGGCGAAGCGCGCCTTCAGTTTGGGCATGGCGGGGTGCAGACCGAGGCCGCTGCCGAGCGGGAGCGAGTTGGTCACCCGCAACGACGAGCGCAGGTGCGGGTACTGCGGGTCGGCGTACGGGATCACCATGTTGAGCCCGTCGTTGCCGCCCGCGAGGTTGATCGTCACCAGGATGCCCTGGTGGTCGGCGACGGGCGGCGCCGCGAACGCCTGGAGCTTGCCGAGGTACGGGCTCACGGCGACCACGCCGGTCCCGACCGCGCCGTACTGCATGAAGCGCCGGCGCGAGAACCGGTTGCGCTCGAAGATGGAGGGTCCGGGTGTCGTCACGGCGGTGCTCCTAGGCGAGGTTGAATTCGGGGCTGAGCAACAGCAGCGTCAGCAGATGGATGAACGTCCAGTTGACCCACGCGTGTGTATCGGCGCGCTGCTTCGTGATCCACGCTTCGAGCTTCGAGCGCGTGTGCGCCGACGGGCTGTCGATACCGAAGAAATCGAACCCGTACTGGATCGCGTCGTGCACGCTCAGCCCGACGATCCCGCTCAACGTGTCCTGCACGTTCCCGGCGTGCACGTTGGTACGCCAGACGAGGTCGTTGGCCCATCCAGCGCGTGCCCAGAGCCGCGACGTCGTGAGCCAGTAGTCGTTCGGACGCCAGCCGGAGACGTTCGGCGGCTCGAAGAGTTGCTGGCCCATGTCGTCCATGTACCACTGCGGGTTGAGCATCTCGGCGTCGGCGGAGAGCACTCGCATCGACGCCGCGATCCACTCCGCCGGCGAGCGCACGAGGCCCTGCATCGCCTTCTGGGAGACGAACTCGGGGTGCATGAAAATGGCGCGCACGAGATCGTGCACGGAGAGATCGTTCGCGAGGAACGCGGTCGTCAGATCGTCGACGATCATCGATTCCGGATCGGGGTACGCGAAGAACGACCACATCTTTGCGGCGATGAACCGGGCGCCGATCCGCTTGTGCGTCGCGTCGGAGCCGAGGATGGCGTCGATGATGTCGGGCCCATCCCAGTTCTGGGTGACGCCCATGAACGTCTTCATCCCGTTGTCGTGCCGGCCCGCGTAGAAGTGGTACTGCTCGCGGTCACCGTCGAGCGTGTTGTGCCCGGTCCAGGCCCGGGCCGACGAGACGACGTCGTCCTGGCTGTACTCGTTCACGCCGAGGGTGAACAGCTCCATGAGCTCGCGGGCGAAGTTCTCGTTCGGGCTCCCCACGACGTTCGGATCGTTGTCGAGCCAGATGAGCATCGCCGGCTGCAGCGCCATCGAGTGCACGAGGTCGCGGAAGTTGCCCGTGGCGTTGGCGCGGAACAGCGCATTCTGCTGGTACATGAGGAGCATGTCGCCGACTTTGTAGTTCGCGGTCGCGAAGTGCCCGTGCCAGAAGAGCGTGAGCTTCTCCTGCAATGGCGAGGCCGACGTGGCCATGCGGTCGAGCCACCATTGCTGGAGCATGTACTCACGCTGCCAGTCGGCGAAGCTGCCGTCGGTGAGAAACGACGGTTGCGTGTCGGCGGGCGCGCTCGAGAAGTCGAGTAGCTGGTCGACGGTGGCGTCCCACGGTTGGGCCGCGAGTATCGCGACCTGATCGTTGGTTCCACCGAATCCGGCGCGCCGAAGCAAATGCGCGACGTTCGCAGGAAGCGGCACGTCGTTCCCCCTGATCTTGGACACCCCAACCCGCCGCTCCTCTTTCGACGGGAAGCGGGTAGATCCTTGAGCGATCTCGGGCTCAACGTCGGAATCAGGGCAGTCCCGCGCCCGGAACGTCGACGACGACCGCCTCGATCCGACCGGCATGCGCAACACGTGTCTCGTCGGGCACATGCGTGGGCGCTGTGCACAGGTAGAGCGTGAGGCGATCGTCGCCGCCGAGCATGCACGCGAACGCGCCGGGATGGGTGCCCTTGACCTCGTCGACGATCTCGCCGCCCTCGCGGACTCGCAGCACGCGTCCCGTGTACGGGCACGCGGCCCAGATCGCGCCCTCGGCGTCGAGGCACATGCCGTCGACGGTGGTGGCGGCGAGTTGCGCCCACACCCGCCGGTTCGACAGCGTCCCGTCGGGCGCGATGTCGAACGCGCTGATCCAGCCGGCCATGCTCTCACCCACGAGCAGGGTTGCCCCGTCGGGCGTGATGATCGATCCGTTGGGGAACGCGAGATCGTCGGCGGCGACACTCGTGGTCCCGTCGGGCTCCACCGCAATCACGACAGTGAGGCGCGCGCGTTCGCCGCCGTACATGTCGAATCCGAAGTTACCGACGTACGCGCGTCCCGATCCGTCGACCACCATGTCGTTGCAGGCGCCGGGCGCGAGGCCGGACAGGTCGGCGTGGACGACGAACGATCCGTCCGCCTCGAGCCGCATGACCGTGCGGTCGAGCATCGAGACCACGAGCAGGCGACCGTCAGGGAGCCAGCCGAGTCCCGACGCCTGTTGTGGAACCTCGACGATCGTTTCCGCGGTGCCGTCGACGCTCATCGCCACGACCCGTTTGTCATGCTGATCGGAGAACCAGAGTCGACCTTCGTGCCAGCGCGGGCCTTCGGGAAACGCGAGGCCGTCGAGAACCACCGAAGTCGTACGAGGCGTCATGGGCCGGGACCGTACTCGTCGAGATCGCTCGCAGTCTCGGACGGGCTGACGTCGTCGAGGACGCGTGCCGCCGACTCCGGCAGGAGCGGGATGACGAAGAGCGCGACGAGGAGAGACCCGACGCCCGTGAGCGCCACCGACTTCCCGATCCCGCCGAGATGGTTGGAGAGACCGCCCGCGAGGAGGAGTCCGCTCGCCGACCCGATGACACCGATCACGTAGAGCATTGCGTTCGACGTGGAGCGGACCTCGGTGGGGAAGAGCTCGGCGTCGAGGGTGCCGAGCGCGATGCCGCCCGCGCCGGCCATGAAGATCGACACCGCCGACATGACCCACAGGGAGACGCCGCTGGTGAGGAAGAAGATCATCTGGCTGCCGGTCGCGATGGCCAACGCGATACCTGCGACCGGTCGTCGGCCTCGGATCTCGGCCAGCCGGCCGCCGATCAGCACCCCCACGAGTCCCGGCACCGCGGTGGTCACCGTGCGGAAGGCCGCGATGTCGGTGTTGGTGAACCCGCGAATGTCGGTGAGGTACTTGTTCGTGAACGACGATGACGGGCCGCTGAAGAAGCTCGTGAGGAACGCCACGACCGCAAGGAGGAAGAATCGGCGACCGTTACGGCGGAGGATGTCTCGCACCCGACCCCGTGCGACTTCGGTGCGCGCCGCGAGCGCGGTGTACCGGGCGGTCTCTCCGAGCTTCCGGGCGACTGCGGGCGCCAGCAGGATCGTCGCGCCGCCGAGCGCGTAGGGGATGCGCCAGGCCCAGGGTGCGAGGTCGCCGAGCGGGAGCAACACGACCGAGAACGAGAATCCGAAGCCGCCGGCGAGGGCCAGCATCGACGCCGCGTAGGCGCGGGCACCTTCCGGCGCTTCTTCCACGACCGCGAGGAAGGCGACCGTCGCGGTCGTGCCCACGAGCCCGCGCTGGAGCACCTGGGCGGTTGTGAACAGTGCGAGGTTCGGCGCGATCGCCGACAGCGCGCTCACGATCGCCGAGCCGACGACGCCGATCAGGATGGAACGGCGCCGGCCGCGCCGGTCGGCGATTGCGATCGCGAAGAGGGCGAAGAGCGCGCCCAACCGCGTCAACGCGAGTGCAACACCGATCGTTGCCGTCGACGCCCCGAAGGATTGGCTGATCGGCGACGTGAACTGGCCAAAGAGCGCAGCTGTGAACGAGACGATCGCCGCCGAAGCCGACGCGGTCGCGATGAACGTCGACTGTTCCGGGGTGAAGGCGACCGGCGGCAGGCCGACGACCGCTTTCGGGGGCGGCGGAAGGGCTGCGCCCGCGAGCGCGGCGCGCAGCGTCTCGGCTGCGTGGGCCCGGGTGCGCCGGTGCGCGACGGCAACGAGGGGCGTGAAGAACCACCCGAAGAACGGGATCTCAATCGCGCCCACCGACGTGATCGCCACGTCGGTTGCATCCGGGCCGGCCGGGGCGAGCGCGAGTGAGAGCGCCACCGACGGCTGGCGGTCGGGCGGGCCGGGGATCTCGTAGGTGGACGGGCTCGCAGGATCCGGGGTGGCCCCGAGGGCTTCCTCGACGGCCACGCCGACCGCGGCTGGGCCGGACGCGAGCCGAACGATCGAGGTTCGCGCCACGCGGCGAATGTTACGGGTGCGGCGCGCTACGCGTACCTGCAGCCGCCACCAGACGGGCGGATCAGCGCTTGGCCTCGATCATCAGATGCCAGCCGATCGCCCGTCCGAGCGGGCGCCGGATCGCGAGCGGCGTTTTCGTCGTCAGGGGACCGAAGCCGTAGGTGAACGGATACGCGGCGTCGACCTTGACGCTCGTGTACGCCGCCAACAGGTCGCGCACCCCGCGCCGGCTGAACGTGTACACGACCGGGCAGTGGTCGTTGCGATCCCGGGGCGATTCGTACGGCAGCCGCAGTGCGCGGTGCACGAGGTTCACGAGCGAGTCGCGGTGGTACAGCATGATGTACGCGGTGCCGCTCGGTTTCAACACGCGCCGCACTTCGGCGACAGCCTTTTGGATGTCGGGGGTGTGGTGGAGCACGCCGAACGAGTAGACGGCGTCGAAGGTCGCGTCGGGGAAGTCGAGTCCCTCCGCGTTCCCGAGCTGGAAGTTGACGTTCACGTCGCGCCGGACCGCGAATTCCTTGGCGACCTGCAACGCGCTCTCGGTCAGGTCGACCGCCGTGACGTCGAAGCCGCATTTCGCGAGTTGGATGCTGTCGACGCCGATTCCGCAACCGACCTCGAGCAGCTTCCCGTGGCTGTGCTGCAGTTTCGCGAACAGGTCGCGGAGGTTGTAGTGGGTCGCGTAGCGACGTTGTTCGATCTCACGGAAATACTCGTCGCTCGCGCGGGAGGCGTCGGTGTAGTACTCGTTGTTGACGTGCGACTCCCAGAAGTCCTTGACCGTCTCTACGGTGGTATCGGGCTCGGGCTTCATGCGATGCCTACCTTCCCTCTCCAGACGCCGATCGTACCGAACCACGTGCACCCGAAGCGGGAACCGCAGGTCCGATGAACGTGTCGTGCCAGAGCTCGAATCCGATCATCTGCCAGAGCATGAAGTAGTGCCAGCGCAGCCGCTGGTGCGGCTTGGCGTCGAGGACCTTCTGCACGAACGTGGGATTGAAGACCCCCGACATCCGCAGCCTCTCGGGGGTCAACACCTCGCGGGCCATCGGGCCGAGGTCCTTTTGGAACTGCTCGACCGGGTCGAACGTGAAGCCCCACTTCTTCTTGTCGAGCACGCGGTCGGGTAGCACACCCCGCATCGCGTCCTTCAAGAGCCCCTTCATCCCGCTGCCGAAACGCACGTCGTCCGGAATGCGCGCCGCGAACCGCACGACTTCGAGGTCGAGCAGCGGAACCCGTGACTCCACCGAGTGCGCCATCGACATGGTGTCCTCGTTGTGCAGGAAGTCGTCGACCATCTTGGTCGAGAACTCGGCCCGCAGTACTTCGGACTCGATCGGTCCGTTGTCGTCGAAGTACGGATCGAACTCGTCGCGAGTCGACGCGTGGAGACGGGCGGCGAACTCGGGCGTGTACACCCGCCGTACGAGTTGGTCGTTGAAGTCCCAGGCGTTGCGCAGCAGGAGGTAGTGGCGCGCGGGGTCGCTCGACGCGGCCAACCATTCGAGCTTGCGGGTCGCGAGATCCAGCTGCGGTTGCCCGAGCGCCGCGACCCGGCGCGCCGCCCAGTCGAGCAGCGGGGCGGCCGCGTGCACACTCTTGCCGGCGATGCCGGTGCGCATGCGTTCGGTGCGCTTCAGGTATCCGTAGATGTCATAACCCGCGAAGAGCTCGTCGCCTCCAAGGCCCGAGAGGGCAACGGTGACGTGCTCGCCGATGTAACGGTGCAACAGGTAGAGCTGGAGCGAGTTGACCTTCGGTTCCTCGGTGTGGCGGATCGCTTCGGCCAGATAGGGGAGCACGGGCTCGGTCAGCACCAGTTCGTGGTGCTCGGTCTCGTACGTCTCCGCGACGAACCGGGCGTCGTCGAGCTCGTCCCAGGGCTCGTTGAACCCGAGGCTGAACGTCTTGATCGGGCCCGAGTGGGCCTTGCGCACCATCGCGACCACGGAGCTGGAGTCGATGCCGCCCGACAGCGACACGCCGAGGGGCACATCCGACAGCAGCTGGCGCTCGACTGCCGCCGCGAAGTGGGTACGGATGCCCTCCATCCATTCGGCCCGGGTCCGGGTCTCGTCGGGAGACCAGTCGATGTCGGTATACGAGTAGGTGCGGGCGGGGGCGTTGGCGCCGACCTCGAGCACGTGGCCGGCCGGCAGCCGGTGGATCCCCCGGAACAAGGTGCGCTCGCCGGGTACGTAGCGGACGTTCATCGACATGTGCAGGCTGGCTTCGTCGAGCTCGGCGCCGACGATCCCACTGGCGAGCACGGCCTTCGCCTCCGACGCGAACGCCACCCGATTGCCGTCGACCGCGTAGACCACGGGCTTCACCCCGACGGGGTCGCGCACGACGTAGAGGGTCTGGCGGCGGCGATCGAACAGCGCGATCGCGAAGATGCCGTTGAGCTTGGCCGCGAAGCCGATGCCGTCCTCCTCGTAGAGGTGGGCGAGGATCTCGGTGTCGCAGCCGGTGTGCAGCGTGTGCCCGTGGCGCAGCAGGTGTTCGCGCAGCTCCGGGTAGTTGTAGATCAGCCCGTTGAAGACCACGATGACGTCGCCGTCCTCGTTGGTCATCGGCTGGGCGCCGCTCGCGGGATCGAGGATCGCCAGGCGCCGGTTGCCGAGGCACACGCCGTCGCCGGTGAAGAAGCCGTCGCCGTCGGGGCCCCGATAGATGAGCGTGTCGGTCATCGCCCGGATGAGCGTCTGATCGCCGAAGCCGTAGGTGCCCGCGATGCCGCACATCAGCGGCGACCGCCGGAGCCCGACGCGCCCGGGCCGAAGTTCGTCTCGAAGTAATCGACCATCCACTGGGTGACGTCGATCTTGTCGGCCAGCAACTGCTGGCGCGCCCGCTGACCGAACTCCCGGGGCGATTCGGTGAAGAGCTTCTCGATCGCCTCGACCGCGGCGTCGTACTGGTCCTCGGTGAAGTGGCGCACCAAGCCGTAACGCCGCTCCTCGTCGTCGGTGTAGCCCCGACCCGACGTGGCGATCATCACCGCCGGCACGCCGAGCACGGCCGCCTCCGACGACATCGTGGCCGACTCGCCGACGATCAGCTGGGCGTGCGCGAGGAGATGATGGATGTCCTCGACCGGACCCTTCACCTCGTACTCGGCGAGGTCGCCGGGAAGGGCCGCCTCCGAGGAGACCAGTACCCGGCCGTGCTTGGCGAGTCTTTCGACGAGGTCGCGCTTCTGCGCGGCGGTGAAACCGGTCTCCCGTTTGTCGTGCACCGCTTGCCACGACACGAAGCGCACAAACGAGTACGGCTCGCGCTTGTCGATCCCGAACGCGGCCAGCTTGTTGGGATCAGGCTGGAACCGGTTCGGGTGCAGGTACGCGAGCTCGTGGTAGCCCGCGTACGTCACGTGGTTCCCGCGTACGTGACCTTGATAACAGTCGGGGGTACAGACGCTGTACGCGAGCGGGTACACGAACCAGTTCGTCTGCTTGGCGAACTCCGTGTCGTAGAACACGACTGCGGGCACGCGCTTGATCTTGCCCGCGACCGCGATCGACGGTCCCATAATCCCGGTCATCACGTCAGGCCGGAACTCTTTCATCACCCTCAGGAGCTTCCCGGTGCGTTGCGTCATCTCCACGACGAGTCCGGCGCCGCCGCTCTGCTGATCGGAGATGTGGTCGTAGGGGAGGTGGTACTCATCCAGCAGCTCGAGGGACCGATCCTTGGCGCGCGCGGTGATGTGGAGTTCGTGGCCGCGTGCTTCCATCTCGGCGTGGAAGTTGCGGAAGAAGTGGACGTGCGCGGGATGGAGGATGTCGATGAGGATGCGCACGTTCAGCCCGTCGACGCGATCTGGACCGGCCGTTGTGCGACCGCCATCACGCCCGCACCCCACGGCGGACGCGACGACCTGCCGAACCAGGAAACTGCGAGCAGCACCGGGAACACGAGTGCGTAGAGCCCCTTGCGCTTCTGGTCGGCGCCGGTGATGAGGTACGAGATGTTGTTGGTGAACGTCTCGACCATGCCGTACGTCGACTGGTACGAAGCCACGTCGAAACCCGCGCCCGAAAGGCGGGTGACGAGCTCGTCGGTGCGGTAGCCCGGGCGCACGTGGCCGGGAACGTCGAAGTTGACTCGGCGCCCGAACAGGAGCCAGCGCCGCTCGTAGCCGGGGACATGCACGACCGCCTTGCCGCCGGGCTTGAGTGCCCGGAGGAGTCCGCGCATCGCGGTGACGTCGTCCTCGACGTGCTCGAGGTTGTCGACGCTCACAACGAGGTCGAACGTGCCGTCGAACTCCAGCTTCGTGACGTCGCCGACTTCGAAGCGGCAGTTCGTGAGTCCGGCCCGCTTCGCGATCGCGTTCGCCCGGGAGACGAGTGTCTCGTCCATGTCGATCCCGACGACCTGGGCCTCGGGGTGCAGCTTGGCGAGCTCCATGCTGAAGACTCCCTGGCCGCAACCTCCGTCGAGAATGTTGGCGAAGCTCCCACGGGTCGCGGGGAGCACTCGCCGGAGCCGGATGCGCAAACCGTTCGCAGGCGCGCCCAACACGCGCGCGTAGCCGCGCTCGAATTGGCTGCGGCTCGTGTCGAGCGACAACTCACACCCGGGGAAGCCCTTCATGACGTGTCTCCGCAGATCTCGAGGTGACAGGAGAGCGCCCGTGCCATCCAGCCCTGACACCAACGCAGCTCGTGGATACGGGTGCGGTAGCCGGGACGCTTCTGGTAGTAGAACCAGGCGGTCTTCGGGTCCCACATGTTCGCGATCGTCCAGTCGAGGACCTTGCGGGCCATGTCGCCGCCGGTACCGTCGTGGCGTTGGCGAAGCGAGAACGTGATCACGCCTTGCGCGCATCCGTGGATGTCGATCGGGTAGTGGCGGTCGCTCATGAACCGGGCCGAGCCGTCGGGCTCGAACAAACGCCGCTCGTAGAACTCGATACCGCGCTGATACGCCGATTCGAACTCGTCGCTCCCGGCCGCGATCCCGTAGTTCAAAATCGCGTCGAGGATGAAACCGGTGTGGTAGTTGTCGTGCGTGATGTGGCTCGCCGACGGAGGCTCGGCGTAGAACCACGCGCCTTCCGAAGTCTGCTTCGACACGACGTAACGCACGAGCCGGCCGCCCTCGGTGACCAACGCGGCGTCGCCGGTGAGGGCGCCCAGGCGCGCCGTGAGCGCGCCCACGAGTACCGAGACGTCCATGACGATCCAGTCGATGGCCTCGTCCGGGACGTAGCTGACGCAGCGGTGATCCGCGTCCTCGTACAGCGTCTTCGGCGCTTCCAGACAGAAGCGCACGACCTCCCGGGTCGCGTCGAGGAACCGCGGTTCGTCGAGCGTCTCGTACGCGTCGAGCAGTGCTTCGCCCACGTGCGCGGTGACGACCCGGTTCGGGAAGAAGCGCGGCGCGAAGAAACCGACGTCCTGCCACGGATATGGATAGCCCCAACCCATGCCGGGAAAGCCCGGGTCGCCGGATTGCGACGCCATGGCCGGCGACGGATTCGCGATCAACCAGTCGAGGAGCTCGGTGGCCTCGGTGGCGTACCGCTGTTCACCGGTCGTTCGGAATCGCGACAGCAGCGCGCGTGCGAACAGCGACAGGCCCTTGGCGTTTCGGGCCTTGCGCACGCCGACGATCGGACGGATGTCGATCGGGCTGCGCATCACCGACTGGATCGCGACGAGGCGGCGCGGGCGGGAGGTGCCTGCGAGCCGTTCGAGCCAACGTGCGTTCAGCCCGTCGTGCTTCGAATAGCCCTCGAAGTGGTCGCGGCGACCGGTGTCGAGCACCCGTTCGAGGATCGCCGCGTCGTCGATGCGCGCCCGCGAAGTGACGGCCATACTCGCTTCATCCACTCCTGGCGCGTGGCCGACCGTCGACAGTGACCTGCATTCGTTCGCCGGGGCCGACGCACAGTGACCGGCGGGAACGAGAGCGAGGCTAGCAGCGGTGTCGCCCGGATTCGGGGCTTCGGATTCCCGGCTCATGTGACGCCGACCTCGGGCAACCCGACCGCGGCGATCGCCTGGGTGCCGTAGTGACGGACGATCAACTTGTTGACGCCGAACGTGAACACCTCGGCGCAGATCGACAAGAGGCGCAGGGCCAGTGACGCGGCGAGCAGGGGTGCGGCGCCGACGCCCGGAACCAACGCGACCAGCATGGCTTCCCGGATCCCGACTCCGGCCGGGATCGGGACCGCAAGGAATCCCACGAGCCAGCTCATCGCGAACGCGCAGGCCATGACCCACGGATTGACGCCTTTGGTCACCGAGTGGACGAGAAGCGCGTACGAGACGCACAGGGGTGCGATCGTCACCACGCCCCAGCAGTAGAAAGCGAGGATGTCGCGCTGGGCCGGGAGGTTCTCCGAGCTCGGGATGCGTTTGACGAACCGCCGCGCGATCTCGAGCACCCACGCGAGCAGACCGCGGTGCAGGAACACGACGCTGCCCAGACCGAGCAAGGCGAGCGTCCGCGCCCACCACGGGAGGTCGGTATCGAAGACGAGCCCGCTCCCAAGGGTTCCGCCCGCGGCGACCGCGCCGACGACCGACACCGGGAATGCCACCGCGATGCGCCGGAGTGGTACGCCGAGGGCGCGGGCGAGACCGATCTGGCTCGCGGCCTGCACCACCCCTCCGACCGGGAGATACTTCGTGAGCTGGGAGAGATAGAACGAACCCCGCAACGCGGCCCGGCTACCGCGCGTCACGACGATGTCGCGGAACAGCGAGCCCCACGCGCGCGCCGACGAGAGGATGGAGCACAGCGCGAGTCCGGCGCCGAGCACGAGGTAGCGAGCGGGCGGGAGGACCTGCTCCTTGGCGTCGCCGACCGTCTTGGTCGCGGCGAAGCCGATCGCGGCGAGACCGACGAGCAACAAGGCGGCGTTGACGACGCGGCGGCGGTTCATGCGGCGGCTGATACTCCCAAGGGCCCTCGGGCGTGTGCGCGCGCGTCAGCCGGTCGTCGGCGGGAGCTTCTCGAACGCATATCCCATCCTTCGCCCGAGATAGCTCCATCCCCGCACGAAGCGGAAGAAGGCCTTGGCCGGGACGCGCACCACGGCCGGGTATCCGCCGAGCCACACGTCGGGCGGAGAGATGCTCGACGCGAAGAAGACGGGCTTTAGGCCGGCGCTCTCGCCCATCTTGCGGAGCTTGGTGGGCGTGAAGAGGTACGCGTAGCCGTAGTGGAGCGTCTTCTCCCGCGACATCTTCCAGATGCCGGCCGCGTAGGGCAGGCACCACCAGTTGGCGGCGGTGACGATGACGTAGCCGCCGACCTTGGTGGTGCGGGCCATCTCGTCGATCGACTTCTGCCGGGCCCAGGCCGACGGAATCTGGTCGATCGTCGACATCGAGATCGACACGTCGAACGTGTTGTCCTCGAAGGGGAGGTCGGTGGCGTCGGCGACCTCGAACGTGAACTTCTGCGCGAGGTCGGGGCTCAGTTCCTTCGCCAGCAACGTGGCCGCACTCTCGATCGAGGCGGGGCTCAGGTCGATCGCAGTCCACTTGCGGATCTTGCGGGCGTAGTAGATCTCGTCGATAGGGAACGAGCAGCCGATGTTGAGGATCGACTTGTCGTCGACGCCGACGCGCTCCATGAGGGTGTAGTCGCTGCGCAGCTTCGAGTACATGTAGCTGTATTGGTCGCGCGGATCGTGGGCTTCGAAGTCGTTGGCCAGGGCCTCGTACGAGGCGTGGGCGGCTTCGGACCGAGACGCGGCGATGTCATTCCGGTCGGACATTTGAGATCTCCTCGGTCTCCGTGCTGATGTCGTCGTCGGCGAGCAGCGACTGGCGGAACTCGGCGACGTCGTACGCCGCGCCGGTCCGGATGCTCTCCTGGGCGGCGAACATGCACAGCGTCGCGAGCGACGCGTCTTCCCAACTCAGCAAGTGGTTGGGCTCGCCCTTGATCGCCTTGACGAACTCCTCGATCTCCTCGGCGTGCCCCATCGACTTCTTCAAGCCACTGCCGGACTTTTCGACGCTGTGCTTGTGCAACGTGAGCTTGGCAAAGTCGTCGAGGATCGCGATCTGGCCGCGACCGAACACAGTGAGCCGCTCGCGCGGGAAATGGGCGGCACCGCTCTCGTTGAACATGACCGTGGCGACGGCACCGTCGTAATGCAACGTGACGACGAAGTTGCAGAGTGTGCGTAGGTCGTCGGGCGTGTGGCCCAGCGCCCGGGCGCTCACCGAGATCGGTGTCTTGCCGATCACCAGGTTGCAGAGGTCGATGAAGTGCTCGCCCTCGGTGATCAGGCGGCCGCCACCGTCGACCGGGTCGAGCGTCCAGTGCTCGACGGGGACAAACGGTTGCGTGACCGTGTACTCGACGTAGTCGACCTGCCCGTCGATCGCGCTACGCAGCTTCTCGACCATCGGCGAGTAGCGGCGGTTGAGTCCGAGGGTGAGCAGGATTGGCGAGTCCTGCATCCGCTTCATGATGTCGCGGAAATCGGGGAGCGTCGTGACCATCGGCTTCTCGACGAACACGGCCTTGCCCGCGTCGATCGCCTTGCACAGGTGCTCGTAGTGTTCCGGTTGCGCCGAGCAGATGAGCACACCGTCGGTGCCCGGGTCGCTCATCACGGCGTCGACGTCGGTGGTGACGATCGTTGCGTCGAGCGAGCCTGCCAACGCAGTCGCGTTGCGGCCGGTGGCCGACGCGATTCCGCGCAGCTCGACGTCCTTCATCGACTTCAGGTTGGGCAGGTGCTTGCTCAGCACGTGGTTCCCGAAACCGATCAGCGAGAGGCCGACCTTGCCCGCCTTGCGCTCCCTGGGCGACCACTCGATCGTGGCGCTCGTGTCGGGCGCGCTGCCGTAGGAGATCAGCGCAGCGATGCCGGGCAGCGTGCGATTGCGCAGCGCGTCGAACGCCGCTTGGGCGTTGTCGATCTCGTAGACCGCGGCGATGAGCGGCTCGATCGACACCGCGCCCGTCGAGATCTGGCGTACGAACTCGGAGAGGTTCCGTTGCTCGGTCCAGCGCACGTAGCCGAAGGGGTAGTCGATCCGGCCCTTCTCGTACATGTTGTCGTAGCTGCCCGGTCCGTAGGCCCGCGAGTACCGCAGGTCGATCTCCCGGTAGAGGAAGTTCTTGGGGTGGATGTCGAGGCCCACGTAGCCGACGATCACGACCCGACCCTGGCGACGGGTTATCTCCATCGACGCGTTGATGATCTCGGCCGAGTCGGAGCTCGCGCAGATGATCGAGGCGTCGACACCGTTCTTGTCGGTGAAGTCGAGGATGCGCCGCTTCCAGTCGGGATCGCTCGGGTCGACGACGAGCTGCACGCCGGCGGAGCGGGCGAGCTCGTTCGCCGCCGGGTTGATGTCGATGCCGATCACGACGGCGCCGGCCGCGAGGGCGATGCGCGCGCAGATTTGGCCGACGAGACCGAGGCCGTATACCGCGACCGTCTCGCCGAACTGGAGGTCGGCGCGGCGCAGCGACTGCATCGCGATGCCACCGACGGTGACGAACGCGGCGTGGCGGAGGTCGACGTTGTCGGGGACCGCGACGACGTGGTTGATGCTTGGCGCGGTGACCTCCGCATGGCCCGTCGCCGCGTAGGCGACGTTCTGGCCGATCTGGAAGCCCTCGACGTTGGCGCCGATCCCCAGCACGGTGCCGGCGCCGCTGTAACCGATCTCGCGCGGGGTGATCATCTCGTGCCAGACCCGCTGCGCGGTCTGGCCGATGCCGGTCGCGAACACGGTCTGCTTCACGACGTGGCGCATCCACGGATCGCTGATGGTCTGCTTGACCAGTTCGATGGGCGTCTTCGACAGCGTCGTCGCCTCGGTGCCCGTGCTGATCAGGGAGTAATGACTCTGGACCAAGAGTTGGTCGGGGCCAAGGTGGGGAATCGGGAGGTCGAGGATGTTCACCTGACCGCGGCGGTCGATCACCCTACGGACGACTTGCTTCATCAGGTCTTCCTCACTTCTCGAACGCCGATCGTGTGCTGGTTGCCGCCCTCACGCCGCCATGTTCACGGGCGTCGCGCTGCTCGTTTCCGGGGCGGCTGGAACGGCGATCCTGGCGTCACGGGCGGGTGGATCACCGTAGCTCACAGGCGGTGGTCGGCTCGGTTCATGCGCCACCCGGCCGCGGCATACTACGAACGGCACTCACCCGCGCTCTCGGAGGCTCCCCATGACGACACTGGCCGTCGGCGACAAGGCACCGGCGTTCAAGCTCCTCGACCAGAACGGCAAGACCGTGAAGCTGGCCGACGCCAAGGGCGAGCGGGTCGTCGTCTACTTCTATCCGAAGGCCGACACGCCCGGATGTACGCAACAGTCCTGCAATCTCCGGGACGCGTTCCCGCAGCTGAAGAAGTTGCAGGCGGTCGTCTACGGCATCAGCCCCGATGCGCCCGAGAAGCAGAAGAAGTTCGACGACAAGTACGGCCTCGGCTTTCCGTTGCTCTCCGACACCGATCACGCCGCCGCCGCAGCGTTCGGGGTGTGGGCCGAGAAGTCGATGTACGGCCGAAAGTTCATGGGCGTCGTGCGTTCGGCCTTCGTGATCGACGAGAAGGGCAAGCTCGCGGGCGTCTTCTACAAGGTGAGTCCCAAGGACACGGTTCCCAAGGTGCAACAGACCCTCGAGGGAATGAAATAAGGAGCTGAATGCGCTACCGCGTCGTCCTGCAGATGCCGGCGGGAACCCCAGCCCTCTCGGTCGCCCGGCGCGGCGCTCCGACCTGCTGAACTAGGAGCGATGGAGAAGGATCGGCTTCAGGCGTTCAGCGACGGCGTCATCGCGATCCTGATCACGATCATGGTGCTCGAGTTGCGGACGCCGACCACGGCACACGCGCGTGAGCTCAGCGACCGTGTGCCCATCTTCCTCAGCTACGCGCTGAGCTTCGCCAACATCGGGATCTACTGGAACAACCATCATCACCTGTTGGCGGCGACCAAGCGGATCAACGGACTCGTGCTCTGGGCCAACCTCCACCTTCTCTTTTGGCTGTCGCTCTTCCCGTTCTGCACCGGCTGGATGGGGGAGAACCACTACGACTCGCTGCCGACGGCGGTGTACGGCATCGTCCTGTGCCTGGCCGCGCTCGCGTACTTCATCCTGAAGACGACGATCATCGCCGCCGAAGGTCCCGACTCGACCCTCGCGGACGCGCTCGGCAGCGACTTTAAGGGCAAGATCTCGCCCGTGATCTACATCGCTGCGGTGCCGCTCGCGTTCGTGAACAAGTGGATCGCGGTCGCGCTCTATGTCGTTGTCGCGCTCATGTGGTTCATTCCCGATCGTCGGCTCGAGTCGCGGATCCAACCGAAGTAGCGAACCAGTTCGCCGGCGCGTCCGCGGGTTCGTCACTCCGGTTTCAGTTGCGTCGACCTCGACGAGATAGCCGACGACGATGGTGCTTGGTGTCGTCCCGATGTGCCCGAGCCCGCGGCGCGACGCCGGCGTCGACGATCGGCTCCGTCACCACGAATGGTGCGAGCGTGGCGGGCACTCCCGAGACCGCTTCGGTCGTTGGGGGCCCATCGGCGAGCATCGCCGCGGCGGCGCACTGGCCGACCCGCCCCGCGATGGCGATAGCAACAGCCCGGTCGTCGGGTGCGAAGCCCACTCCGGTCGTGGCCGTTGCCGGCGCGAGCAGGAACCGCCCGAGGGTGAGCCCTCGGTAACGAACCGGAAGTTCGACTCCGGGCTCGCCGTGCCAATCTGCGATCCCCGTCTCCGCCGGGGGGATGACGATACGCCCGGGCTCGATCCGGGGCCGTTGCGCATTGAAGGGGAACGGCTCGAACCGGCACGCGCGCAGCTCGAATATCGCGATCAGGCGCTCGGCGGTGGCGTGGAACATTGCCGCGGTCGCGGGCTTCTCCCACCACTCCGGTATCGGCAGCGACGACGATGCGGGCATCGACGACCCCTTTCGGGCACCGACGGACGGTGCCACGATGACCGTTGTACGCCGCGCCTTTTGGTTGGTCACCGCTCCTTACGCGTTCCTTGTGCTCGGTCCTCGGGTCGCGACGGAATCCTTACGCTCCGTGGGAGAGTCGAACTGCTACACGGTGCTGACGCCTCGCGCCCGGCGCTCTCCGGCTCGTCGCCATGTAGCCCCCGCGCGGGTCGGAAGAGCCGGCGATAAGAACACGTAACAAGCTTGTTTTTCCCGGCCCGGAGCCCGCAACCTTCAGGGAGCCGTGCTGCACAGGTAGTGATCATCCTGTCCAAGCGGCCGAGACCGACCCCGCCGAATAGCTCGTTCGTCCCAGAGCGAATGCGGGCTGTGACCGCGGGGGCGATCGCGTCCGGAACCGGAGCGCTAAGGACGCGCAAAGAACGTTGCGACCCCCGCAAGGAAGACGTCAAGCTTCCGGTGCGCCGTGGGGAAGCGGCGCATGATCCAGCCATGACAAGAGCAGGTCGTCCCCGGGTCGTGACGGTGCGGTGCCGCGCACGTGACGCGGCGCCCGCTATTGCAGAACGGTGCGGCCCTGCACCTGCAGCCCGCTTCAACGAAGAGGATTCCCAATGCAAGATGTGATCTTCGTAGCCATCCTCGTTGCCTTCTTTGCCCTCGCGGTCGTCTTCGTGAAGGCCTGCGAGCACATCATCGGGCCCGACATCGAAGCGGCGCGATCCGAGTCCGGGGCCGGCGGGACGATGACCGAGACGGAAGAGGTGGCGGCATGACCGGCGCCGAGAGCGTGATCGGCCTCGCGTTGAGTGTCCTCGCCGCCGCGTACCTCGTGTACACCCTCGTGTTCCCGGAGAAGCTCTGATGTCCACGGCAGCTTGGGCCGAGCTCGTCGCGTTGATCGTCCTCCTGGCGATCAGCACGCCGCTGCTCGGCAATTACATGGCGAGGGTCTACGGCGGGAAGAAGGCGCTCGGCGACCGCGTCTTCCTGCCCGTCGAACGCGGCATCTACCGTCTCACCGGGGTCGACCCGGACAGCGAGCAGCGCTGGCAGACCTACGCGATCTCGCTGCTTGCGTTCAGCTTCGCCTCGGTGATCATCCTGTACGCGCAGCTGCGTCTGCAGGGTCACCTGCCGTTCAACGCAGATCACCGGGTTGGTGTGAAGCCGACTCTCTCGTTCAACACCGCGGTCAGCTTCCTGACCAACACGAACTGGCAGAACTACTCGGGTGAGTCGACGATGTCGCACCTCACCCAGATGGCCGGCCTCGCGGTGCACAACTTCGTGTCGACCGCGGCCGGTGCGACCGTCGCGGTCGCGCTGATCCGTGGGCTGGTGCGCAGGCGTACGCACACGCTCGGCAACTTTTGGGTGGACCTCGTCCGTACGACCACCCGGATCTTGCTGCCGCTGTCATTCGTTTTCGCACTCGTTCTGGTGAGTCAGGGAGTTGTACAGAACTTCCACGCGGCCAAGACGGTCACCACGGTCGCCGGGCAGACTCAGACACTCCCCGGCGGTCCGATCGCAAGCCAAGAGGCGATCAAGGAGATCGGTGAGAACGGCGGCGGGCCCTACAACGCCAACTCCTCGCACCCGTTCGAGAACCCGAACCCAATCACGAACATCCTCGAGATCTGGATGCTGCTCGCGATCCCCTTCGCCTTCCCATGGATGTTCGGGAAGATGGCGGGTTCGCTCAAGCAGGGCATGGCCGTTCTGAGCGCGATGCTCGCCCTCTGGCTAGTGGTCTCCGTACTGGCGATGGTCTTCGAATCGAACGGTAACTCGAAGCTCAACAACGAGGGCGTCACGCAGACAGCGACGTCGACGCAGGCCGGCGGAAATATGGAAGGCAAGGAGACGCGCTTCGGGCCTGCGACCTCGGGTCTGTTCGCGTCTTCCACTACCGGTACCTCGACCGGGGCTATCGACGCCCAGCACGACAGCTTCACGCCGCTCGGCGGGGCGGCGCCGCTCGTCAACATCATGCTCGGCGAGGTCGATCCGGGCGGTACGGGCTCGGGTCTGTACGGGATGCTGCTGTTCGCGCTGCTCTCGGTGTTCATCGCCGGCCTCATGGTCGGGCGAACACCGGAGTACCTGGGCAAGAAGATCCAGGGCGCGGAGATGAAACTCGTCGTGCTCTACATCCTGTTCGTCCCGCTGGTGATTCTCGCCTTCACCGCGGCGTCGCTGGTCATGAAGCATCCGTTGGCGTCGCTCGAGAATTCGGGACCCCACGGTCTGACCGAAATGACGTACGCCTTCACCTCGCAGGCGAACAACAACGGATCCGCCTTCGGCGGCCTGACCGGGAACACCGACTGGTTCAACGTCACCGGCGGACTGGCGATGCTCGTGGGGCGATTCATGTTGATGATCCCGGTGCTGGCGATCGCGGGATCGCTCGGGCGCAAGCAGCCGACCCCGGCCTCGGCGGGAACGTTCCCGACCGACTCCGGTCTGTTCGCGGCGTTGCTCACCGGCGTCGTCGTGATCGTCGTCGGTCTCACCTATTTCCCGGTCGTCGCGCTTGGCCCTGTGGTCGAGCACCTCGTGGGCAAGTTCTAGGAGCCGTTGCAGATGACTATGACCTCCACTGAGCCGACGGAACCGACCGAACCGGCCGAGCCCGGGCCGGCCAAGGTGCGTACGCGACCTTCGGGTTCGAAGTCGTTGTTCGATCCGGCCATCATGAAGCGCGCGGTGGGCGACGCGTTCGTGAAGCTCGACCCCCGCCAGATGATGCGCAACCCGGTGATGTTCATCGTCGAGGTCGGCAGCGTCCTCACGACGATCCTCTTCTTCCAGAAGCTGTCGTCGGCGAGTGCCAACGACAGTGTGTTCACGGGGCTCGTCACGGCTTGGCTTTGGTTCACGGTGTTGTTCGCAAACTTCGCGGAGGCGGTGGCCGAGGGCCGGGGCAAGGCGCAAGCCGACACGTTGCGCAAGACGCGCTCGGAGACGGTCGCCCGCATCCGCCAGTCCGACGGGACCATCACCGAGAAGTCATCGAATGATCTCCTCGTCGGCGACGAGTGCGTCGTGGTCGCCGGAGAGTTGATCCCCGGCGACGGAGAGATCATCGAGGGCATCGCGTCGGTCGACGAATCGGCGATCACCGGCGAGTCTGCACCGGTCATCCGCGAGTCGGGTGGCGATCGCTCGGCGGTCACCGGCGGCACCCGCGTGCTGTCCGACGAGATCATCGTGCGGATCACGTCGAAGCCGGGTGAGACGTTCCTCGACCGCATGATCGCGCTGGTAGAGGGCGCGTCTCGGCAGAAGACCCCAAACGAGATCGCGCTCAACATCCTGCTCGCGGGTCTCACGATCATCTTCCTGTTGGCCGTGGTCACGCTGCAGCCGTTTGCCATCTACTCCAAGGCGAGCCAGTCGCTCACGGTTCTGGTGGCGCTGTTGGTGTGCCTCATCCCGACGACCATCGGGGCGTTGCTCTCGGCGATCGGCATCGCGGGCATGGACCGGCTCGTGCAGCGCAACGTGCTCGCGATGAGCGGCCGCGCGGTCGAGGCCGCCGGCGACTGCTCGACGTTGCTCCTCGACAAGACCGGCACCATTACGTATGGGAACCGCCAAGCCGCGCAGTTCCTGCCGGTCCCGGGGGTCGACGAGCACGCGCTGGCCGACGCGGCCATGTTGTCGAGTCTCGCCGACGAGACCCCCGAAGGTCGTTCCATCGTCACCTTCGCCGAGGAGAAGTACGGGCTCGTCCCCCGGGACATCCCGAACGCCGAGCTGGTCGCCTTCACCGCCCAGACCCGCATGAGTGGCGTCGATTTCGAGGGTCATTCGATCCGCAAGGGCGCGGCCGACTCGGTCCGGCGGTGGGTTGTCGAACAGGGCGGTAGCGCGCCCGATGAGCTGGAGACGATCGTCGACGGGATCGCGACGCAGGGCGGCACGCCGTTGGTCGTTGCCGACGGTACGAGCGTGCTCGGGGTGATCTACCTGAAGGACGTCGTCAAGCAGGGCATGCGCGAGCGCTTCGACCAGATGCGCGCCATGGGGATCCGCACGGTGATGATCACCGGTGACAATCCCCGCACCGCCGCCGCGATCGCGGCGGAGGCGGGAGTCGACGACTTCCTCGCCGAGGCCACACCCGAAGACAAGATGGCGCTGATCAAGCGCGAGCAGCTCGGCGGCGCGATGGTGGCGATGACGGGCGACGGGACCAACGATGCTCCTGCGCTCGCCGTCGCCGACGTCGGTGTTGCGATGAACACGGGCACGCAGGCCGCCAAAGAGGCGGGCAATATGGTCGACCTCGACTCCAATCCGACGAAGCTCATCGAGATCGTCGAAATCGGCAAGCAGTTGCTGATCACTCGCGGTTCGCTCACGACGTTCTCGATCGCGAACGACATCGCCAAGTACTTCGCGATCATTCCCGCGATGTTTGCGGGAGTGTTCCCGCAGCTCGATTCGCTGAACATCATGCGGTTGAGCAATCCGCATACTGCGATCCTGTCAGCGGTCATCTTCAACGCCCTCGTGATCGTGTTCCTCATTCCGCTCGCGCTGCGGGGCGTGAAATTCCGGGCGATGGGTGCCGCCGCGATCCTGCGGCGCAACCTCCTCATCTACGGCTTGGGCGGGATCATCGCCCCGTTCATCGGGATCAAGCTCATCGATCTCATCGTCTCCGCTCTGGGAGTGCACTGACCGTGCGGATGCAACGAAGCCGGTCGGTCCGGGTGTCGCGTCGACTCGGTCGGCGCAGTGAAGGAGTCATGTAATGCTTCGCCGTCAATTGCTTACTGGGTTGCTCATGACCGTCGTACTGACGGTGCTGCTCGGTCTCGTGTACCCCCTGGTGGTCACCGGGATCTCGCAGCTCACGATGTCGAACCGGGCGAACGGATCACTCGTGAAGGTCGACGGCAAAGTGGTCGGTTCGTCGCTGATCGGTCAGAGCTTCGCCGACAAGGCCGGCAACCCGTTGCCGAAGTACTTCCAGCCCCGACCTTCGGCCACCGCTACGACTCCGTACAACGCGATGGCGAGCGGCGGATCGAACTACGGACCGTCGAACGCAAACCTGATCGGCAACGTGTCCGGCGTGAACCTGACCGATAAGTCCAACCCGTACGCAACGGCGACTGATCCCTACTGCGTCCCGGTCGCGACGACCGACACGGACGGGAATGACGTCACCGACAGCAGCGGGAACGCCGTGTACGAGAAGAACAAGGACGGCAGCTACGCCTGCAATCCCGACACGGTGCCGGAGCGGGTGCTGTCCTACCGCACCTTCAACGGCTTGGCCGCCAACGTGAAGGTCCCCGCGGACGCGGTGACGTCGTCGGCGTCGGGGCTCGATCCCCAGATCTCGGTTGCCAATGCCCGCCTGCAGGCGGCCCGGGTCGCTCAGGCTCGACACCTCACCGTGAGCCGGGTGACCGCCGCCATCGCGGCGCACACTCAGGGGCGCCAGCTCGGTGTGCTGGGCGAGCAGACTGTGAACGTGCTCGATCTCAACCTCGCCCTCGATCAGATGAGCTGACCGTCGTGGCTCGCGGCGGTCTTCGCGTCTACCTCGGTGCAGCACCCGGCGTCGGCAAGACGTTCGCGATGCTGAACGAGGGCCGCCGGCGCCACGATCGGGGCACCGATGTGGTGATCGGGTTCGTGGAGACGCACGGCCGGGTCCTGACCATCGAGCAGATCGGCGACCTCGAAGTCGTTCCCCGGCGCACGATGGCGTACCGCGGCAGCGAATTCGAGGAGATGGACGTCGACGCCGTGATCGCGCGCCGGCCGACGCTCGTTCTCGTCGACGAGCTCGCGCACACGAATATCCCGGGATCGCGCCACGAGAAACGGTGGCAGGACGTCGAGGAGCTCCTCGCCGCGGGCATCGACGTCGTTTCGACAGTGAACATCCAGCACCTCGAATCGGTCAACGACGTGGTCGAGCGCATCACGGGTGTGCAGCAACGAGAGACCTTGCCCGACGAGGTGGTCCGGCGCGCCGATCAGGTCGAGCTCGTCGACAGCACCCCCGAGGCGCTGCGCCGGCGCATGGCCCACGGGAACATTTACAAGCCGGAGAAGGTCGACGCCGCGCTCGCGAACTATTTCCGCCCCGGCAACCTCGCGGCCCTCCGAGAGCTCGCGCTGCTCTGGGTCGCCGACAAGGTCGACGAGAGCCTGCAGCGGTACATGGAGGACCACGGCATCACCGCAGCGTGGGAGACGCGAGAGCGGGTCGTCGTCGCGCTGACGGGTGCGCCCGGAGGTGAGCGCCTGGTGCGGCGCGCGTCGCGCATCGCGATGCGCGCGAAGGGCGATCTGATCGGCGTGCATGTGCTCGCCGGCGAAGGGCTCGCGGGCCCGCCGCCGGGGATGCTCGAACGGCATCGGGCGCTGCTGGAAGACCTGGGCGGCGCGTACCACGAGATCGTCGGCGCCGATCCGTCGCTCGCGCTCGTCGATTTCGCCCGAGCCGTGCGGGCAACCCAGCTCGTCATGGGCTCGAGCCAGCGGACCCGATGGAACCACCTCCTGCGGGGCTCGGTCATCAATCGGGTCGTGCGCGCGTCGGGCGACATCGACGTCCACATCATCTCGACCCGCGGCGAGAGCGAGCTACCGGCCCGGAAGGCGAGGGCGCACACTCTCTCGCTTGGTGTCTCTCGTGAGCGTCAGGGCGCGGCCGCCGTGTTCGCGCTGGTGGCGCTCCCGATCCTCACCCTGATCCTGTCGCACCAGCGGGACCAGATCGCGTTGAGCAGTGATCTTCTCCTCTACCTCTTGCTCGTGGTCGTCATCACGGCGATCGGCGGCGCGTGGGTCGCGGGCGCGGCCGCGATCGTGGCATTCCTGCTCGCGAACTGGTTCCTGACCCCGCCGATTCACACGTGGACGATCTCCGATGGTCAGAACGTGCTCGCGTTGATCGTGTTCCTCGTCGTCGCCGCGGTCGTCAGTGCGCTGGTCACGGCGGCGGCGCGCCGCGCGATCGAAGCCGCCCGCGCCCGCAGCGAGGCCGCGTCGCTCGTCCGCCTCGCGGGTGCGCTTCTCTCCGACGAAGATCCGCTGCCCGGCATCATGCAGCAGCTCCTCAGCACGTTCGGTCTGCGCTCGGTGGCGGTGCTGCGGGCGGCGCCCGACGGATGGCTGGTCGAGGCGCACGCGGGTGAAGCGGTGCTCGAACGGGTCGAGGACGCGACCGCCACGACGTCGTTGCCCGACGACGCGGTCTTTGCCTACGACGGACCCGACCTCACCGGCGATGATCGCCGGGTCCTGAACGCGTTCGTCGCGCAGCTCGCGGTCGCACTCGCGAGCCGGCAGCTCCGCGCCGAGGCATCGGCCGCGGTCGTCGTCGCCGAAGCCGACGCGTTGCGGACAGCCTTGCTGCGTGCCGTTTCGCACGATCTGCGCACCCCATTGGCATCGATCAAGGCATCGGCCTCGACGCTGCTCGCCGACGACCTGCATCTCGACGAGGAGACGGTGCACCAACTGCACGAGACGATCGACGAGGAGGTCGACCGGCTCAACGAGATTGTCAGCAACCTGCTCGCCATGAGCCGGTTGCAGGTGGGGGCGATGCAGCTCGCCTACACCGACGTCGGGCTCGACGAGATCGTCGGGCGCGCGTTGGTCAGCCTCGGCGACCGGGCCGGGGGAGTGGTGGTCGATGTCCCCGACTCGCTCCCGCGCGTGCGCGTCGACCCCGCGCTCGTGGAACGGGCGCTGGCCAACGTGGTCGACAACGCGCTGGCGTGGTCGCCGCCGGAGCGGCCGGTACGGGTGGAAGCGGCCGCCGTCGGAGATCAGATCGTCGTGCGGGTCATCGACCGCGGCCCCGGCATCGCCCCGCCCGATCGTGACCGCGTGTTCCAGCCGTTCCAACGACTGGGCGACACCCGGACGCGCGGAGGCGCCGGCGTCGGGCTCGGGCTCGCGGTGGCCCGGGGGTTCACCGAGGCGACGGGCGGCGAGCTGCAACTCGAGGACACGCCCGGAGGTGGCACGACCATGACCTTCACGTTCCCGGAGTCGCCGTTGCGGGAACCGTCATGAGCCCGGGCGCCGTCGTGAGCAAGGTGCTGGTGATCGAGGACGAGGCGCCGCTGCGGCGAGCACTACGCATCTTCTTGGAAGCTCACGATTACGTGGTTGTGCTCGCGGCGTCGGGGGCGGAAGGGCTCGATCTCGCGGCGCGCGAACACCCCGATGTCGTGATCCTCGACCTCGGACTTCCCGACATGGACGGTGTCGCGGTCGCCGCCGCGTTGCGGGGTTGGAGCACGGTCCCGATCGTGGTGTTGTCGGCGCGCGACGCCGAGCCGGTGAAGGTCGCGGCGCTTGATGCCGGTGCCGACGACTACGTGACGAAACCGTTTGCGATGAACGAGTTCCTGGCCCGGCTGCGCGCCGCGTTGCGGCGCGCTGCGCCGACCGAGCAGGAGCGCGTCATCGCCACGCCCGACTTCACGATCGACCTCGGTTCGAAACAGATCCATCGCGACGACACCGAGATCCACTTGACGCCCACCGAATGGCAGATGGTGGAGGTGCTCGCGCGGAGCCGCGGGAAGCTCATCACACAACAGCAACTCCTGCAGCAAGTGTGGGGACCGCAATACGAGCGGGAGACGCATTACTTGCGCATCTACATGAGCCAGATTCGGCGCAAGCTCGAACCCGACCCGTCGCGACCGCGCTACTTCATCACCGAGCCCGGCATGGGCTATCGATTCGTCATGGAGGAGCTATGAGTGTGACTTCGGAACTTTCAAGGAAGCGTCCCGACGATCCCGGCGACGGTCGAGTCCCTGCGGGCGCCGCGGTGGGAGCGCTCTCGGTGTTCGTGGTGGCGGCGGCACTCACGCCGTTCCGCGACCATCTGCCGAACGCCGACATGGCCCTGGCGTTGGTTGTGCCGGTGCTGCTCGCCTCGATTGTCGGCGGCCGCATCTCGGGCACGGTGACGGCGATCGTGTCGGCACTCACGTTCGACTTCGTCTTCACCCAGCCGTACCTGTCGTTGCGGATCTCGAGCAAAGACGACGTGGCCACGTTCGTAGCGTTCCTGATCGTGGCGATCATCGCGGCGGAGGTGGGCATCCGATCCCGGCGCGGTGGAGCAGCCGCGCGCGAGTCGCGCTCCGAGCTCGACCGCCTCTTGCGCGTTGCGGAGTTGTCGGCTCGCGGTGCTGATCTAGACGACGTGGTGAGCTCGGCTCGCGCCGAGCTCATCGGGCTATTCGACCTCGACGAATGCGTGTACGAGCAAGAGCGCACCGGACCGGAACTGCCCCGTCTCGGTAATCGTGGGGCGCTGGAGGGCACGCCGCTCGTCGCTTGGGGTGAATTCCTACTGCCGACCGGTGGCGTCGAGGTCCC
Organism: Acidimicrobiia bacterium; assembly: GCA_038239145.1. Classification (GTDB taxonomy): domain Bacteria; phylum Actinomycetota; class Acidimicrobiia; order IMCC26256; family PALSA-610; genus PALSA-610. Next base: position 17,151 of record JBBSFB010000037.1, on the reverse strand, counting down.
GGTGATGGGGCGCGGGATCGACCACGGCCGCCTCGTCCTCTACGCGGCCGAGGCCACCCGGGCATCGCTGGAGAAGCGACTGGTCGCGGTGGCGATCGCCGACGAGTTGGGCGCGACCCTTGCGTCCGGACCGGCGAGCGACAAGATGGCGTAAAGGCGCTTGACGCGCGCGCTGGTGGAAACCGATGCTGCGATCACGACCCCCGTGACGGCTCGCCGTTGTCCCAAACCTTGTGCCGTCGTCACGGGGGTCGTGATCAATTGAGGCCCGGCGACACGTCGGCGTCAAGCGCCGATCATGTGGTAACCGCCGTCGACGTGCACGACCTCGCCGGTGGTGGCGGGAAAGAGATCCGACAACAGCGCGACGCATGCGGCACCGACGGGCGCGGGGTCCTTCACATTCCAACCGAGTGGTGCGCGCGCGTCCCACGCGTCCTCGAACTGCTCGAAACCGGGGATGCTCCGCGCCGCGATCGTGCGGATCGGCCCCGCAGCAACCAGGTTGACCCGGATCCCCTCGGGCCCGAGATCTCGGGCCAGGTAGCGCGCGGTCGATTCGAACGCGGCCTTGGCCACTCCCATCCAGTCGTAGACCGGCCACGCGACGCGACTGTTGTCAAAATCGAGACCGACGATGCTGGCGCCGCGGCTCATCATCGGCCGGCACGCGATCGCGAGCGACTTCAACGAGTACGCACTTACTTGGAGTGCGACGGCGACGTCCTCCCACGGCGCGTCGAGGAAGCCGCCACCCAGGCACGACTCCGGCGCGAACCCGATCGCGTGCAGTACGCCGTCGAGCTCTCCGCCGACCTGGCCCGCGAGCGCTGCGAGATGGTCGGTGTCGGTGACGTCGAGTTCCACGATCGCGGGTTCGGTCGGGAGGCGCCGGGCCGCCCGTTGCGTGAGGCTCATCGCCCGCCCGAACGACGTCAGCACGACCTCCGCGCCTTCCTCCTGCGCGCGCTTCGCGACCGAGAAGGCCATCGACGCGTCGTTCAGGACGCCGGTGATCAGGATCCGCTTGTCGGCCAGCAGCATGGTGTCGGGTTCCCCTCAGAGTGGAGTGTTCGAGTGACGGCGTGCGGGCCGTTCGTCTCGCTTCTGCATGAGCACTTCGAGCGCGCCGGCGATCACGTGCCGAGTGGCGGCCGGATCGATGACCGTGTCGACGAGCCCGCGCTCGGCGGCGCGGAACGGATTCTCGAATGCGTCGCGGTACTCGGCGACGAGCTGGGGATTGCTGCGGCCCTTGTTCAGGATCGCGACCGCGCCTGCTGCGCCCATCACCGCGATCTCGGCGCTGGGCCACGCGACGCAGAGGTCGTTGCCGATCCCACGTGAGTCCATGACGATGTGCGCCCCGCCGTACGCTTTGCGTAGCACGACACAGATGCGCGGCACGGTCGCCGCGCAGTAGGCGTGCACGAGCTCGGCGCCGTGGCGGATCATCCCGCGCCACTCGAGGTCACGCCCGGGCTCGAAGCCGGGCGTGTCGACGAAGGTGATGATCGGCAGGTTGAACACGTCGCACGTGGAGACGAAGTGGGCCGCCTTGCGGGAGGCCTCGATGTCGAGCGTTCCCGCCCGTTGCTGGGGCTGGTTCGCCACGATGCCGACGGCCAGGCCGCCGAGGGTGCCGTAACCGGTGACGAGGTTGGGTGCGTAGCGGGGCCGCACCTCGAAGAAGGAGTCGGCGTCGAGCACGTCGCGCACCACGGCGCGCACGTCGTACGACGCAGTGGAGCGCGCGGGAACCGCGATGGCGGCCAGCTCGCAGCGCCGGTCGACCGGATCGTCGCAGTCGACGCGCGGGGTCTCGGTGAGGTGATGGTCGGGCAGGTACCAGAGCAGGGCCGCGAGCGCGTCGCGCGCGGCGAGCTCGTCGGCCACAACGAGCGACGCGACCCCTGTGCGGTGCGCGTGCACCGACGCACCGCCCAGCTCGGCGCGCGACACCCGCACTCCTGTGAAGTCCTCGACCGAGTCGGGTCCGGTCACGTATGCGAACGCCTCTTCGGTCATCACCACGTGGTCGAAGAGCCCCAGTGCGAGCGCGGGACCGGACACGCACGCGCCGGTCACGGCGAGCAGCATCGGGACCACGCCCGACACTTGGGCGAGCTCGCGGGCGATCCGGCCCCACGCATGGAGCGCGGCTACGCCGTCACGCAACTCCGCCCCCGACGTGTCGAACTCGCCGATCAGCGGTATCTGCAGCTCGCCCGCGAGCCGCACGGCACGCTCGACCGTGGCGCTGCCGTTGACGCCGATGGCACCGTGGTGCTTGCCACCCGCGACGCGGAAGGAGACGACACGCCGACCTTCGATCTCGATGATCTCGGCGGATGCGGCTTCATCGGCCCACGCGTGGAGGGGCGTGGCGCTCACGAAGGAGGCGCCAACACCAATGTCGCGTTGTGCCCGCCGAACCCGAACGAGTTCGACAGCGCCGGCGCCGGGTCGTGGGGCCGGGGTGCGCCGGAGACGATGTCGAGCCCGATCTCGTCACCGAGGCGTTCGAGGTTGGCGGTCGGCGGGATAGCGGAGTGTTCGAACGACAGCAGGCAGGCGACGGCCTCGGTCGCGCCTGCGGCGCCGATGAGGTGGCCGGTGACACCCTTGGTCGAGGTCACCGGGGGAGGGGTCTCGCCGAACACCTTGCGAATCGCTTCGGCCTCGGCTGCGTCGTTGAGCGGAGTGGAGGTGCCGTGCGCGTTCACGTGACCGATCGCGCCCGGGGTGAGGCCGGCGTCGTCGAGGGCCAACTGCATGCATGCGGTCGCACCCTCGCCCCCGGGAGAGGGTGCGGTGATGTGGTACGCGTCGGCGTTGCGGCCGTAGCCGACGATCTCGCCGTAGATGCGGGCGCCGCGGGCGACGGCCCGGTCCCAACGTTCGAGGACGAGCGCGGCTGCACCTTCGCCCATGACGAATCCGTCGCGGTCGGCGTCGAACGGACGCGACGCGTGCGCGGGGTCGTCGTTGCGCGTGCTCAGCGCGGTCATCCGCGCGAACGCGGAGATCGTCGTGGGCGTGATGCACGATTCCGACCCGCCGGTCATCACGATGTCGGCGCTCTCGTCGCGGATGAGGCGGGCGGCTTCGCCGATCGCGTTCGCGCTCGCGGCACAGGCAGTCACGACGCAGAAGTTGGGACCCTTCCAGCCGAACTGCATGGCGATGGTGCCGGCGGTGGCGTTCGCCATCATCATCGGCACGAGGAACGGGCTGACCCGCGATGCACCCTTGTCCTTGTAGAGGCCGACCTGTTCCTCGAGGGTGATCAGACCGCCGACGCCGGTACCCATGATCACGGCACTGCGCGCGGGATCACAACCGTGTTCGCCGGCGGCGGCCAACGCGTCTGCCGCGGCCGCGAAGCCCAGTTGGGTCACGCGGTCGACGCGCCGGGCCTCTTTCGCGTTCAGGTACTCCGTCGGGTCGAAGTTGCGGACTTCGCATCCGAAGCGCACCGGGAGATCTACGGGGTCGTAGCGCTCGATGCCGGCGGCCGTCGAACGCGCCGCGGCCAGCTTCGACCAGAACGTCTCGATATCGTTGCCGGCCGGAGTCTTCACTCCGATGCCGGTGACCGCGACCCGAACACGACCGCGATGATCGAGGGCGGCGTTGGGCGTTCCCGGAGTCTGTGCCATGGGCTACGCGCCCACCTTGCCGAGGACGAGGTCGACCGCCTGGCCGATGGTCGTCACGCCTTCGAGGTCGTCCTCGGGCACTTCGATGTCGAAGCGCTCCTCGAGCCCCATGACCAGCTCGACCAGGTCGAGGCTGTCGGCGTCGAGGTCCTCTTTGAACCGCGCGGTTTCCGTAACTAGGTCGGGGTCGACGCTCAGGACCTCGGCGGCGACTTCCTTGATCGTGACGAGCGCTTCGGCGCGTTCCATTGCAGTGGTCCTCTCGTGGTTCGGTCTTGGAGTCGATCAGTGGCCCATGGCCAGACCGCCGTCGACGGGCACGACTGCGCCCGTCACGTACGCGGCTGGTTCCGAGCACAGGAATGCGATGACGGCCGCACATTCTTCCGCGGTCCCGAAGCGGCCGAGCGGCACGGCAGTCTCCACCTGTGTCCGCCAGTCGTCCTTCAGGTCGTTGGTCATCGCCGTCACGATAGGTCCGGGAGCGACCACATTGGCGGTGATGTTCCGTCGGGCCAGTTCCCGGGCGACGCTGCGCGTGAGCCCGACCAGGCCCGCTTTGGCAGCCGCATAGTTCGCCTGCCCCGCCTGGCCCATGTGCGCGCTGGCGGAGGAGACGTTGACGATGCGGCCGAATCGGGCCTTCATCATCCCGGGCGTCGCCCGGCGGATGGTGTGGAACGCGCCGGTCAGGTTGGTGTCGAGCACGTCGCGCCAGTGCTCGTCGGTCATACGAACCACCAGGCCGTCGCGGGTGATTCCGGCGTTGTTCACCAAGATGGTGACCGGTCCGAAGGCACTTTCGACCTCGCTGAACGCGGTGTCGACGGCGGCGGCGTCGGCGACATCGGCGCATACGGCGATCGCCTTCCCACCCGCGTGCTCGACCGCCTCCGTGGTCTCGCGGGCACCGTCGGCATCGGAGGAATAACAGAAACCAATCGGGTGACCGGCGCGCGCGAGCGCAAGGACGGTCTCGCGCCCGATGCCGCGTGATCCGCCGGTGACGAACGCGACCCGATCTGCGCTCGCAGCCGACGGCGTGGGCGGATTCATTGGGCACCCCAGCGGATGAGCGCGCTCGCCCATGTCATGCCCGCGCCGAAGCCCGAGCACAACACGAGGTCGCCGTCGCGCACGCGGCCGTCGTCGACGGCTTCGAACAACGCGAGCGGGATCGATGCCGACGATGTGTTTCCGTAGCGATCGATGTTGACGAGCGTGCGGCTGGGATCGATGCCGAGCCGGCTCGCGGCGGCGTCGATGATCCGACCGTTGGCCTGGTGGGGCACGAACCACGCGATGTCGGAGGCGGTGATACCCGCGCGGTCGAGAGCGAGGCTCGCCGACTCGACGACGACGCGGACGGCCCGGCGGAACACCTCCTGACCCGCCATCTTCAGGTAGTGACCGCGGTCGGCGACGGTCGCCGCGCTCGCGGGTAGCCGGCTGCCTCCAGCCGGGACTTCCAAGAGCGCGGCCGCGGAACCGTCACATCCGAGGTCCCACGCGAGCAGTCCCGGTGTTTCCTTGGTTGCGGCCAGGACTGCGGCGCCGGCACCGTCGCCGAAGATCACCGTGGTGGTGCGGTCGTCGGGATCGATGATCCGGCTGAGCGTCTCCGCGCCGACGATCAGCACGTGCTCGTAGCCCATCTGGACCATCGACGCGCCCACGACGAGCTCGTAGACGAAGCCCGCGCACGCCGCGTTCATGTCGAACGAGCCGCAGTTGAGGCCGAGCGTCTCCCCGACGAACGCGCCGGTGTGCGGGATGGGCTGTTCGGGCGTGACGGTCGCGATGATCATCAGGCCGATGTCGCTGGGCACGAGGCCCGCGCGCGTGATCGCATGCCCGGCCGCTTCGACTGCGAGGGAGGCCGTTGTTTCCGTCGGGCCGACGACCCGCCGCTCATGGATGCCCGTTCGCTCCACGATCCAGTCGTTGGAGGTGTCGAGCCGGGCTTCGAGGTCGGCATTCGTGACCCGACCGTCGGGGACGGCGGTGCCCCAGCCGACGATCCCGGCCGCAGCGGTCACGCGACGCGCATCCAAGCGACGGGCTGGCCTTCGCGCAAGCGCTCACCCGAGTGCGCCAGGAATCCCACGACCACACCTTCGAACGCGCTGCGTACCGGTTCGCGCGTCCCCGGTCCTTCGACGACGCCGACGATCTCTCCGACGGCGACCGACGCGCCCGCTTCGATGCCGAGCGGCCGGAACACGCCGACCCTCGGCGCCACGATCATTCGTTCGACCATCGCGACCCGTTCGCCTTCGAGGTCGAGGCGGGGACTCATGAGTTCTCCTGATTCATTCGGTGGTTGAACAGCTGTTCGGTGTCGGCGGGTGTGCGGCATGCAAGAACGGGGATGTCCGCAACGGTGCGCTTGGCGACCCCGGCGATCATCGAGCCGTGACCGACCTCGACGAACGCGGATGCGCCGAGACCGGCGAGCGTCTCCATCGACGTGCGCCAGCGAACCGGCACCGCGACGTGTTGAGCGAGACGGGTACGCCAGCCGTCGGTATCGGCGCCGGAGTACGCGGCGCCATCGTGATTCGAGACGACCGGCGCGCTCGGCGCTGCGAAAGTGACCGATCCGAGCGTCTCGACGAGCCCGTCGCGTGCGGAGCTCATCAGCGGAGTGTGGAACGCGCCGCCGACGTTGAGGCTCGTGGTGCGGCGCACTCCGAGCTCCTTGGCGCGCGCAACGGCGGCTTCGACGCCTTCGGGTGTTCCCGCGATCACGATCTGGCCGGGCGCGTTGTCGTTCGCGACCCACGCACCGTCGGGCGCGGCTTCGCAGGCCGCCTCGGCCTGCTCCACGGTCGCGCCGAGCAGCGCGGCCATCCGGCCGGGGTGGGCGTCGGCCGCCGCTTGGGTCAGCTCGGCCCGGCGGGCTGCGAAGCGGACCCCGTCGTCGAGATCGAGCGCGCCCGAGGCGATGAGCGCGGTGACCTGCCCGAGTGAATGTCCTGCGAACGCGACCACGTCATCCAGCATCGGCCGGGCGGCCTCCCAGGCCAGCAGTGACGTGCACAAGACCGCGAGTTGGGCATTGCGGGTGCGGGCGAGCTTCTCGGCCGGCGCATCCAAGAGCAGGGGGGCGAGCGGCTCACCGAGTGCGGCTTCGGCCTGCTCGATGATCTTCCACGCCGGATGATCCTGCCAGGGCGCGCCCATACCCGGTTCCTGGGTTCCCTGGCCGGGGAACACCACGGCGACGCGCACGAGCAAACCTCCGGGGGGACGAGATGGCGGGCTGGGCCGGGAGCGATCGGGGGATCGAGGTTTCGACTCCCGTATAGGTCGCAGGGTTACACGACGATGTGACCGCTCGATACAGGATGTATGAACGAGCCGTTTCGTACGGGACGGTAACCCCGGGTACTCGCCGGTAACCCGAAGTACTGCGCGGTAATGTCGCCGCGAATGGCCGACGACCGGGGATCACTCGTCGAGTTGCTCCCGCATCGTGCCCCGTTTCTGTTCGTCGACGAGGTCGACGAGTGCGAGCCTGCAGTTCGTGTGCGGGCCCACTATCGGGTGACCGGGGCCGAACCGTTCCTCGCCGGGCACTTTCCCGGGAACCCGGTGTTCCCCGGCGTGCTGCAACTGGAAGCCCTCGCCCAGACGGGCGCGATCGCGGTGCTGGCCGACAGCCGTTACGCGGAGAAGCTGCCGTTGTTCGGCGGCGTCGAAGAAGCGCGGTTCCGGCGCATGGTGAAGCCCGGGGACGTGCTCGATCTCGCAGTCGACATCGAACGATTGAGTGGTCGGGGCGGCTGGGGACGCGCGGTCGCGACCGTCGCCGGCGCGGAGACGTGCCGGGCCCGCTTGTTGTTCGCGCTCGCCTGACGTCAACGCTTGCGGCGGCGTTGTTGCTGTTCCTGCCCGAGGCGCTGGAGCGCAGCCAGTTCGTTCGCGGTGTACTGGCGCGGATGCTCTTCTCGGGGCGGGGGAGGGATCGTCGGCTGCTCCGGGTCCTGACCGAGCAGGAGCCGCGTTTCGGCGTCGCGCGACAGCGGAGGTTCGGATCGCACCCGCCGCGACGGTGCGATGAGGATCATCAGCAGCGCCGCCGCAGAGGCGCCGACGACGATGCCGACCACGAACTCCACCACGGGGCGATGGTACCGAAATGGCATGATGTCCCCGCCCGTTTCCGCGCCTCGTTCACGCGGGTCGCAAGAAGCGCCGGCGCCCGAGTGGTGGAATGGCAGACACGGCGGACTCAAAATCCGCTGCTCGCAAGGGCATGAGGGTTCGAATCCCTCCTCGGGCACACTCTGACCTGCACAAACGCGAAGCGGATTCGCGCGCACACCGTTGCGTGGTCACGGCGTGGTCACAAGACGATCACCGAACCGCGCGAAGTTTCGCCAGACCCGCACGCTGATCGCCCTCCTCGCGATGCGCGTACGTCGACAAGGTGAACGCGACACTCGCGTGACCGAGGCGTTCGGTCACGATGTCGACCCGCACACCGGCGTCGAGGAGCTGGGAACAGTGGCCGTGGCGTAGATCGTGCAGGCGGACGTTCGGAAGGCCGAGCGCGGGCGCGTGCCGACGTACGAGGTCGCTCCACCGCTTCGAGCATCGGTCAGGATGGATTGCCGAACCGTCGACTTCGGAGAACACGAGGTCGTTGTCTCTCCATCCTGAGCCGAGAGCCAGCCGGCGTTCGGTCTGTGCCTTTCGATGCGCCTTGAGGATCTCAACGAGCGGAGGATCCAGTTCGACGGTCCGCCGGCCGGCGTCGGACTTCGGCGACTTGGTGTGGACCCCGTTGAGGCCCTTGCCGACTGATCGACACACCGTGATCGTCGACCGGGCGAGGTCGACGTCTTCCCAACGAACCGCGACGAGCTCACCGCGCCGCATGCCGGTGAACGCGGCGACGTGCCAGAGCGTGGCGTCGGGCGTGTCGGCGATCGCTGTCAGGAACCGTTCGGTCTGTTCGAGATCCCAGGTCGGGAACGTTTTCGCTCGAGCGGCCCGCGCCCGGGGCGGACGCGCGTCGGTCGCGACGTTGCGGGCAACCTTGCCGACCCTGACCGCTTCGTTGAGCATCTTCTTCGCGGCGACGTGACTCGCGCGGACCGTCCGCGCGGACCTGTCGAGGTCGAGCAGGGCGGAGTACGAGCGGTCGAGGTCGAGCGCGGTGACGGCTTGGAGCGGAAGCGTTCCGATCGTCGGAAGTAACCGCGAGATCGCTTCGTGGTAGTGCTTCGTTGTCGCTGCTTCGATGCCTTCGGCGGGGAGTGCGGCGACCCACGCCCGCGCAAACTCAGCGACCGAATCGCGATCGGGAACTACGACCTTCCCGTCGTCGACCTGGCGGCGGAACGCGCGGGCCGCGTCGTTCGCCGCTTCCATCGTCGGGAACCCTCGCCTCTTGACCTGCCGCCGCTTACGTTCTGCGCCCGGTGCGTCGACGACGAACATCCAGCTTCCGCGCTTCGGGTCGCGTGCTACTCCGGGCTCGGCTTTTCTCATCGTTCAGTCCTCCAATAGTCCGCGGGTACGTGCGTCCCGCACTCGACGTTGCGCGGTTTTGTCGCTGACGTTCAGTCGGCCGGCTACGTGTTTGATGGGTGCGTGTTTCCCCGACCTGATCGCGTCTCGGTACGCGTCGGCCGCGGCTCGAACCTCCGCTTCGATCTGCCCGGCAGGGGTCGGCGCTCGGCCCTTGCGAGGCACGAAGGAGCGCGCCTGGTCGACCATCTCGTCATCGTTGGGCGACTCGGGTTCGAGGTTCCATAGCCCCGTCTTCGGGTCACGGATGTGGCGGAAGGTGCCCCGCTCGATCGTGCGTTCCAAGAGGTCACCGAAGCCGATTGAGCGAAGCGCGGTAGGGGAGACACCGACGCCCTGTCCGTCTTTTCGGCGGATGGTGAGCGTGTCGATCACCGGCTTGAGGTGGTGCAGACCGGTTCGCATTTCCACGATGAAGTCGTCGGACTCGGCGATGGCGTCGATGTGTTCGATGAGGTCGACCATTTCGTTCGGACCTCGTATTTCACGACATCGCCATTCAGCGTTCCAGGCTGCTGTGACCTGCAGCCGATACTTCGGTTTCTGGGTTGTCATGGACAACATTTAAGCAGGCACAGTGTCCTGTTGTCCAGTCGTCCGGACTCCCTGATACTGACGGCATGGAACAACCCGTAACTGTCCCTGACCCGACCATCGAGCCGACAATCACAGTCGAGCGGGCCGGCGCCCTGCTCGGACTCGGCCGGAACTCCGCATACGACGCCGTGCGTCGAGGCGACATCCCATCAATCAAGATCGGTCACCGCTACGTCGTGCCGACCGCTCGCATCCGGTCGATGCTCGGGCTCGACATGCCGGTGGCCCAGTGACGACGCCCGACAACGAGAAACGACGGCGCCCGGTCCGCGCCGCCGTCTCCGAAATCATCAGCTCGCCGACCACCGACCAAAGCGACCAGCAGCCCAAGGATACCGCGGACCCCTGGATCGCGGCAGCAAGGCTCGCTCGAGATCGGAATGTGCGTTGGTCTGACCGTCATCGCACTTCGCGTGGCTGGGTACGCGAGTACGAGAACGCCGGGTGCGCCTGATGGCCGCGAAGAGTTGGCGGGATGTCTACGACGTCCATCCGGCAGCCGAGATGTTCCCGATGATGTCCACCAACGAGTTACGCGACCTCGGTGAGGACATCAAGAAGAACGGGCTGCGGACGCCGATCGCCCTGTGGGCACCGACGAACAAGTCTCGGCGCGACGACTACCTCGTGCTCGATGGCCGTAACCGACTCGATGCGTTGGAGGAGATCGGTATCCACACGATCGGCACCACCACGACGGGGGCCACGACCATGATGATCCCACGGCTGGGCGCGGATCTCCCTGACGGGATGCCGATGCCGTCGATCGTGTACTTCGTCGGCGAGGTCGAGACAAGAGACATGGGCTCCGCAGGGCTCGGGGAGTCGCAGCTTGAGCCGGCCACCGATCCATATGACTTCGTGCTCTCAGCGAACGTCCATCGTCGGCACCTGGACGCAACTCAGAGGCGCGAGCTGATCCAAAAGGTGTTGCAGGCGCATCCCGAGAAATCGAATCGGCAGATAGGCAAGCTGACCACGGTCGATCACAAGACGGTTGGCAGCAAGCGCACCGAGTTGGAGCGACGTGGGGAAATTCCCCACGTCGACGAGCGGGTCGACACGAAGGGCCGCAAGCAACCGTCGCGCAAGCCCTTGTCCAGAAACCGGACAAACCTGGCCGTCGTCCCCAAACCGGGGGATCCGGCACCCTCTACAGGGCCGTCTAAGGCGAATCGGGAGAAGGGTCGGCACCACACACCAGCCGATATCGGGCCGATCAAGGCGCCGCCGACGATCAACGAGTTGGCCGACGGCGCGCTCCACTCTCTCGGCGAGATCAAGAGGGGAATCGTCGACCTCCATTTGCATCTGACGTCGGCGAACTTGAAACGGTTGGGCGCCATTCAGACCTTGCTGAACGAGTTGTTCGTGATCGACTTGGAGGTCGCCTGATGTCCGCTGTTACAGATGCAGACGCGGCGCATGCGCGTTCAGCGTCGAGCCGTAACACCGAAGGCGAACCGTTACGGATAGAACAGGTACCGCGCGTGGTGCGGGCGGCATCTGTAACGCGCGAGGAACGGCTCGCGCAGATGGCCGACGTGGTCCGCGAGGGCGACGCTGCACGCCAACGGTATGTCGAGGAACTTCGCACAGCCGGCAACGAGAAGCGAGCGAACCGCTGGGCGATACCGCCGCGCGGCACGATGGAGGAACGCGCCGACCGAGAAATGCAACGGCAATCGGCGAAGCACGGCGGATGGTGCGCGCGTTGCGGGAACACCCTTGGCGCCGGCGATGTCGTGGTCGTCCGAGAGATCGAGCCGTATGGGCTCGCCCCGCACTGCGTCGGCTGCGTAAAGGCCCGCCGGGTCTCGGCGATCTTGGCGTCGTTAGCCGCGGAGCCGTGGGAGCAGCCGGACCGCGAAGGTGACTGCGAGAGCTGTGGACGTTGGACCATCTTGCGGAACCCGTGGGCTTGGAATCGCCGCTACATCTACTGCTGTGCCGAGTGTCGCGATCGTGTGTACCGGGCAGTCCGCAAACCCAAGGCGAACGCCCACTCGTGCGATGTGTGCGGTGTGGACTTCACGCCCGCTCGCAGCGATAGCAGAACCTGCTCGAACGCGTGTCGGCAACGTGCCTACCGGACCCGGAAGGCGGTGCGATGACGGTGCATCCGGCAGATGGGTTTGCCGACGACCGTGATCGGCTCGTCCAGCCGTTGAGTCCGGAGGCGGAGGCGATCCGCGTTTCCTCCGACGAACATCGGCGTCTCACCCGGGACCGCGTCGACCCGCTACCCGAGCATTTCGAGGAACCGGGGCCCCACTTATCAGCCCGCGCAGGCGCGTCGTCATCGCCGAAGCCGCCGACGTTGGTTGACCCGCCTGGCGCGCCGTATAAGAACGCCCGCCGGTTCGTGGCAGCCCGGTACAACAATCCGGAGCGGAAGCGGCTGATCCATCGGGGCGGTTCGTTCGAGGTGTGGGACGGGACATGCTGGCCGCTGAAGGAGGACCGGGCGCTCAGGGCCGCGATCTACGACTACTTCGCCGACGCCGAGTACGAGCACGTCGACTCGAAGGGTGTCGCCACCGTCAAGCCGTTCGATCCGACGCTCCGCAAGGTCGCCGATCTCCTCGACGCCTTGAAAGCCGAGGTCCATGTACCGCAGGAAGTGACCTCGCCGGCATGGCTGGATGGTGGTCGACCTGTGTCGGCGTCCGAGTTGTTGAGCCTGCAGAACGGGCTCCTACATATCCCGACCCGAGAGCTGCACCCGCACACACCGCACTTCTATACGAGTTGGAGCTTGCCGTACTCCTATGACGTCGACGCGCCCACACCGACGAAGTGGCTCGCGTTCTTGGACCAGGTCTTCGACGGAGATACCGACTCGATCGAGGCGTTACAGGAATGGTTCGGCTATTTCCTGGCGGGCGACACGAAACTCCAGAAGATCCTGCTCTGTCTGGGCCCGCGACGCGCCGGCAAAGGCACGATGGCACGCGTGTTGCGGTTCCTGCTCGGCGCCCAGAATGTTGCGGGTCCGACACTGTCGTCGTTGTCGACGAACTTCGGTCTCGCACCGCTGATCGGCAAGCCGGTCGCGGTTATCGCCGATGCCCGTCTCCGGGCCGACGACGCGGTCATCGTCGAACGGCTGCTGTCGATCTCCGGTGAGGATCTCCTCACCATCGACCGCAAGTACGCCGACGCGTGGACAGGCAGGTTGCCGACCAGGTTCGTGCTCATCTCGAACGAGACACCCAGGCTGCGCGACGCATCCGGTGCCCTGTCATCGCGGTTCATCATCCTTTCCTTCCCGAAGTCGTTCTACGGCAACGAGAACGCCGAACTGACCGACGAGCTGCTAACCGAACTTCCCGGCATCCTGCAGTGGAGCCTCGACGGCCTCGAAACGCTCCGAGCGCGGGGACGGTTCACCCAGCCCGCAGCGGGTGCCGAACTGCTCGCCGAGCTCGAGGATCTCGGGTCGCCGATCTCCGCGTTCGTCCGGGACTGTTGCACCGTGGGCGCCGGCTACTCGGTGTCGGCGGCGACGTTGTTCATGGCGTGGACAACTTGGTGCAAGGACAACGGCCGTGATCATCCCGGGAACGTCCAGACGTTCGGGCGTGATCTTCGGGCCGCGGTCGCCGGATTGAAGATGACCCGCCCGCGCGCTGGTGACATGAGGTACCGCGAGTACCAGGGCCTACGCCTCCGCGTCACCTCTGACGACGCGCGCGTCACGGAGGTGTTCTAGATGTGGGCACCACAATGGCCGGGACCGCGGACCACCGAGGACCGGCACGTCTCACCGACCCGTGGGCCGCGGTGGTCCGCGGTCTTTCCCATTGTTGTCACCACACCGGAAACCTCCGACGGGGTCGACGAGTGACCCGCAAGATACGGATCTACTGCGCCGGATGCGGACTTGACGTCTACCGGGAACGCCAGCACCCGTACATGCTCATCGACACCGTGTGGCTCGAGGCCAATGACGGCAGTGACGACGGCCACTTGTGCATCTCATGCGTAGAAGCACGACTTGGCCGACGACTCGCACCCGACGATTTCAACGACGCGGTGTGCAACACACCCGAGTACATCGTCCGTTACGGCATGGCACCGATCCTGCTGACACGCGTCTCGAGCTCCGACAGCCGACCTGGGTCGGACAAGTGACCGTCGAACGAGTGTCGACACTCACCGTGCCAGTCCCGTCACGCGAGAACCCACGCGCCCGAGCAATGCGACTCCTCCTCGAAGGAAGGGTCCGTGTCCGCCTCGTCCACCGAGGCCGTGCCTGGCTCGACATCACCGGCGACTCAGGACAGATCCACACCATCTCCTACCAGCACGGCCGGTGGCGATGCTCCTGCCCATGCCGCACCACCTGCGCCCACCTCCTCGCCGCCTGGGCGATCGTCAAAGAAGGCGGCAACCCATGACCCGTTCCCCCCTCACAGCCCCCATTTTTAGTAAATGGCGTCAGCCATGACCCGCCTAGTCGACTTTTTTTTACTCGGTGGCGTGGGGGGTCCGCCCGAGGTTTGGAGCAGAGGTGAGGCCGTGACGAAGGCGATCTATCGGGATCGGCGTTGGCAGGTTGTCCGGCGTCTGGTGCTTGTACGGGACGGCTTCCGTTGTCGGGTGGCGTTCCCGCATCGTTGTGCGGGCCTGGCGACCGCGGTGGACCATGTTGTCGAGCTCGAGGATGGTGGCGCACCGTTCGATCCGTCTAATTTGCAGGCCGCGTGCCGGGCGGGGAACACGGCGAAGCGGAACGCGGCGGTTGCGGCCCGGGCCCGTCGTGCGGGCGGCGACCCGAACGTGTTCCGAACTACCCGGCGATGGTGAGCACCCAGCGGGGCCCATTTTTCGGTACCGCAAACGGCGGCAGGACCGGCTCTCAATTTCCCCCCCCGGAATTTTCTTTTCGGTTTGGAGGCACGAAAATGAGTGATGATGAGGGTTGGTCGCCGACACACTTCGCGCTCGGCCCGCTTTTGCCCGCGGAACAGGATCGGATGATCGCGGGTTTGCGCGCGCTGCTCGCACTCGACCTCGGTTGGGATGAGGTGATCGCGAGCGCCTGGAAGGAAGGCAATCAGTTGCTTGTCGCGGAGCCAGGCGATCCGGTCGGGCTCGCCTGGCTCCGGTGGGTGGAAGCGTGCGACATGCCACTACGGGCCGAGGTTGGGATCGCCGACCTCGAGCGGTATCTCGACGATGTCTGAGCAGCCGGTCGCAACCCAGGTTGCGACCGGCACGCCAAATATCGAGAAGGCGGTGAAGCAGGAGAGGCGCGGCTCCGCTGAACCGTGGTACCACGGTTCAGCGGGCGGCTATTCTGGTCTCAGACGTCAGGTTCTCCGAGCCGACGGCCCAAAGCAGGCTCCGCCGGCTGCGGGCAATGACATCGCCAGGAACACCGAAGTGTGAGTGCTCTGCACCGCTTACCGGGACGTTCTGGCCGTCCACGTCAACGCGTGCCCGACGGGTGCGCTGATATCGGAGAATCCTGATGAAGCAATCCCCCCTGTTGAGCGCGGCTGAGCTGCGCGAGGTGTTCGGCGCTCCTGGCTCCGGCGAGATCCATAACCATCCGCGTCCGGGCCCGTTGGTGGCAGCTCAGGCGCTCGAGCATCGCAATGCGATGCGTGAGCTGCTCGACGCGGCCGAGGCCCGCGGGAGCGACACGATGCTCGCGTCGGAGCAACGTTCCTTCGAGCAGTCGAAGCAGGTTGTCGACATGCTCGCCGTGTACGAGTCCGAGCTTGCTGACTCGCCGGAGGTCCGGTCGGGTCGTGCGTTCGCGGCGGCCGGTCTGAGTCATGTTCGTGTCGGCCGCGAGGCTCGCACCTACGACCGGGGCGCACCGCACGGCTATTTCCACGACCTGGTCTCGGCGCAAGTGTCCGGCGATCTGGAAGCGCGGGGTCGGCTCGAGCAGCACGGCCGGGAAATCAACACCGATGTCGAGTACCGCGACCTGACCCGGGTGGACGGGGCCGGGGGTTACTTCGTGCCGCCGAAGTGGTTGATGGAGCTCTACGCGCCGCTCGCGCGTGCGGGCCGTCCGACCGCGAACTTGGTCACGAATCTGCCGTTGCCGTCCGGAACGGATTCGATCAGCATTCCGTTGATCGCGACCGGGACGAGCACGGCGATTCAAACGGCCGATAACGCGGCGGTGCAGGAAACCGATCTGTCGGACTCGTCGGTCGCGGCCGGGGTGAAGACGATTGCCGGTCAGCAGGACGTCGCGATCCAGGCGATCGAACAATCGCCGATCCAGTTCGACGAGATCATCTTCGCCGACTTGATGGCGGACCTCGCGACGAAGGTCGACGTGCAGGTGCTGTCCGGTTCGAACAGCTCGAATCAGGTGAAGGGCATCTTCACCGCTACGGGTACGAACGCGGTCACCTACACCGACGCAAGCCCGACCGTCGGCGAGTTGTACAGCAAGCTCGCGGACGCGGTGCAGCAGATCCATACGGGCCGCTACATGGCACCGAACGTGATCGTCATGCATCC
This sequence comes from Acidimicrobiia bacterium, assembly GCA_038239145.1. Classification (GTDB taxonomy): domain Bacteria; phylum Actinomycetota; class Acidimicrobiia; order IMCC26256; family PALSA-610; genus PALSA-610. The sequence goes on along the minus strand of JBBSFB010000037.1, from coordinate 856 downwards.
GCGCCGGTGGGCATGGTTCCTCGCCGCGCTCGACACGTCGTCCCGGCCGTTGGTTGTTCCGTACGCGCAAGGGCCGAACAACGCGTTGGGTACGCCCGGTGCGCCAGCCGCAGAAGGTGCGGTCGGGACACTCATGGGACTCCCGGTCGTCACCGACCCGTCGATCCCGATCAACGGTGGTGTAGGCACCAACCAGGATCAGATCCTTGTGATGCGCGCGTCCGACACTCTGTTGTGGGAGTCGCCCGTGAAGACACGGCTCCTGCCCGACATCGGCAGTGGAACGTTGACGTTGCGATTGCAGGTTTACCAGTACATCGCGATGACCGCCGAGCGTTACCCGAAATCGATCTCGATCCTGTCGGGGACCGGACTTACGAGTCCTGTTTTCTGATCTGAGTAGTCGCCGAAGCCGCGCAGGGCCGACCTCCTACCTGCGCGGCGCGGCGCTCACGTCGACGCGGCCGTTTTGTTGTGGGGCGGCCGGCGTTCGACAACTCGGCTGGTGCACGCGGTCTTCCTTTCGGGGCCGCGTGCACTGCCGCGTCTTGTCCGTCGACCGCTGCGCACGCTTCTTCTCCTTCGGCTTTGAGACCGCCTCGGAAACATGAGGCCGATCGGCCTCATGTTTCTCTGCCACCTTTGGGTCTGGACGCACGACGCACGTGCGTCGTGCGCGGCCTTCGCACGCCTCAACCGGGACCGTCCACGTGGGCAGGGCTAGACGCGAAGCTGGCCGCGATGCACCTTGCGTCGATCACGGCCGGACAGGCCACCCCAGATCCCTTCGTCGATCCGGTTCCCGAGCGCATACTCGACGCACTCGGAACGGACCGAACACCGGGCGCAGACAGCT
>JBBSFB010000036.1:0-42500 GCA_038239145.1 Acidimicrobiia bacterium | reverse complement strand
TCGATCCCGATGTAGTTGCCGAGCGACTTCGACATCTTCTGCTCGCCGTCGAGGCCGACGAGCAACGGTGTCGTCAGTACGACCTGAGCCTCTTGGCCCGCACGCTGCTGCAGATGGCGGCCCATGATGAGGTTGAACAGCTGGTCGGTGCCCCCGAGCTCGACGTCGGCGCGGACCTCGACGGAATCCATCCCTTGCAGCAGCGGGTACAGGAATTCCATCAGTGAGATGGCGACTCCCCCGGCGTAACGCTTGGCGAAGTCGTCGCGTTCGAGCATGCGCGCCACCGTGACCTGCGACGTCAGGCGCAGCACGTCGGTCATGTCGAGCGGCGCGAGCCACTCGGAGTTGCGCCGGATCTCGATTCGGTCGGGCGCCATGTCGAGGATGGCGCCGATCTGGTCCACGTAGCTCTGCGCGTACGCGTCGACCTGCTCCTTTTCGAGCCGGGGCCGCGTCGCCGACTTGCCGGAAGGGTCGCCGAGCATCGCGGTGAAGTCGCCGATGATGAGCACGGCCTTGTGCCCGCAGTCCTGGAAGAGCCGGAGCCGGCGGAGGACGACGGCGAAGCCCAGGTGTACGTCGGAAGCCGTCGGGTCGATGCCCAGCTTCACCCGGAGGGGCACGCCCCGCGCGAGCTTCGTGCGCAGCTCGGCTTCGGAGATGACGTCGACCGCGTTCGCGGTCAACAGGCGCACTTGCCGGTCGACGTCCACGACCGGGGACGGTAACAAACGGCGCCTCGGGTCCTCGGCGGTTTGTTCGGCTCGGTGGCGGGCTCAGCCGAACTTCGCGCTCAGGCCACCGTCGACGGTGACGACCGCGCCGTTGACGAACGACGACGCGGGCAGCGCGAGGTTCAAGACCATGTGCGCCACCTCCTCGGGATCGCCGTAGCGACGCAACGGGACGCGCCGGCGCGCGAACTTCTCTTTGGCGTCGTCGGGGATGACCGCCGTCATGCCCGTGCTGACGGGTCCGGGACAGACACAGTTGACGGTCACTCCCCGCGGCCCGAGCTCGCACGCCAGCGACTTGGTGAGGCCCACGACGCCATGCTTGCTCGCGGTGTAAGGGCTAATGAACGGGGTCGCGCCCAGCCCCTCGGTCGAGGCGATGTTGACGATGCGTCCCGCGCGCTCACGCACGAGGTGCGGAACGCACGCACGGACGAGCCGAGCCTGCGCCGTCAGGTTGACCGCGATCGTCGTCGCCCAGGCCTCCTCGAACTCGTCGGCGTCGATCGCCACCGGGATGCTGACGCCGGCGTCGTTGACCAAGATGTCAACCGGTCCGAGTTGCAATGCGACCTCGCTGACCACTTGGGCTATTGCTTCGGGGTCGGCGACGTCGAGCGTCCACCCCGTTGCCAGACTTCCGGCCCGCACGATCTCCTGGGCGACGATGTCGACGCCCCGGGCATCGCGGTCGGTCACCGCGACCTTGGCGCCTTCGTCGGCGAACAGGTGCGCAATCGCGCGTCCCATACCGCTCGCGGCGCCCGTGACCAGCACCACCTTGCCGGTGACGCTGCGGCTCCGGGTGGTCAAACGGGACATGGTCGGTCAACCTATCCGCCATGACTGATCCGTTTCGCGGTGATCCCCGTCCGGCCGGGCTCGGCTTCTGGCCCCTGGCCGAGGATGATCCGCGCATCGACATCCCCCGCGAACAGGTGCTGATCGTCACCGACGACGGTGCGCTCGTGCGCGGAGCCTTCTGGACACCGCCGAACGGGGGCGCGTGGCACACCGCGGTGGTGCTCACACATCCACGCGCCGATTTCTCGGTGCACTACGCGTGCCCGTTGCTCGCGGCTGCGGGGTTCGCGGTACTCGGGTTCGCGACGCGCTACTTGAACAACGACACCGACTGTCGACACGAACTGTGCGTGCGCGATGTCGGCGCCGCGGTCGAATGGGTGCGGGCGCGCGGCGCGGAGGCGGTCGTGCTGTTCGGCAACAGCGGCGGCGGATCGCTGTCGGCGCTCGCGCACACCGAGATCGGCTGCGGCGACGCGTGGATCGGTGTCGCCGCCCATCCCGGCGAAGGCGAGTTCATGTTACAGTCGATCGACCCGTCGGTCACCGACGAGCTCGATCCGTCTGCTGTCGATCCCGAGTTCGACATGTACGACCCTGCGAACGGCTGGCGGCCGTGGCCGCAACCCAGCTCCTACGACACCACTTGGTTGGAGGGCTACCGCGACGCGCAGCGGGAACGGGTCGCGCGCATCGACGCCCGGGCCCGCGACCAACTCGACGCCGCGGCGCGCGCACGCGCCGGACTCCGCGGTGTCGAGCGAGGAACGGACGACTGGCGGACGCTCCGCCGGAGGGCCGTGCACCTCGACTACTTTGCGATCTACCGCACGCTCGCCAATCCCGCGTACCTGGATCCCGGCATCGAACCCGACGACCGTCCCCTCGGCTCGTTGTTCGCGTTCCCCGATCCGTTCGACGCGAACTACGGATGGGGCGGCCTGGCCCGCACGATGACGTCACGGGGTTGGCTGTCGACGTGGTCTTCGTTCTCGTCGAAGGCGCGCCTCGCCACGACGATGCCGAACGTCCACGTGCCCGTGCTGGTGGTGCACGCCACCGCCGACACCGAGATCCGTCTGCGCCAGGCCCGGGAGATCGCCGACGCGGCCGGCTCCGACGATGTCACCTACGTCGAGATCAAAGGCGCGCCGCACTATCTCGAGGGCTATCGCCCCGAAGCGATGGAGATCGTCGCCGACTGGATCCGCCACCGCTTCCCCTGACGTCCCCACCACCCGCCCGGACGCTCGTCAACCGCCCACGTAGTGCGAGTTTCATCGCTATGCGATGAAACCTCGCACTTCTGTTGGTGGGTTTTTCAGCGGGGTGGGCGGCTGACGTTGGGGTCGCCGGGCACGTAGAACCGGTACGGCAACTTCTCGCCCTTCCCGACGGCGAGGCCGATGCGTGCCGACACGCCCGGATGTTCCGGGGGCGGGGTGCCGTCGTCGACGATGCGGACCGGGCCCCGGATGAGGCTCGTCCCGTCGAACGAGCGATCGACCGCGAACGCCTGCCCGAGGCGACCGGGACCGGCCGTCAGGTCGCGCTCGCGCTTGGCCTTGATCCGTCGCGCCCACATCAGGTCGAGACCGTCGACGGGCGCGGCGGCGCGCAGTAGCACCGCGTGGGCCTGGTCGCCGGGTCCACACACGGCGTTCATGCACCAGTGATTGCCGTAGCTGAAATACACGTACAGCGTTCCCGGCGCCCCGAACATCGACATGATGCGAGGCGTCGGCCCACGGAACGCGTGACTCCCGGGATCGTCACCCGCTCGGTACGCCTCGACTTCGACGAGGCGCGCCGACACCTCGTTGCCGACGAGGAGTTTGCCGAGCAACTCGGGCGCGACCTCGAGCGCGTCGCGGTCGAAGAACGCCCGCTTCAGCGCTTGTGGGCGGCGAGCCACGTCTGTTGGCGCTCCATCCGCTCCCGCGCCTGCTCCAGTTCGACCACGACCGGCTCGGGACCGGCGCCGCCGGGCGTGGTCCGCCGCCGCACCGCGCTCCCGGGCTCGAGGAAGACGAGGTACTCGGGACCGAGTCGGGGGTCGGTCGAGACGAGCTCGTCGAGCGGGACCCCGCGTTCCACCGACTGGCGCACGACCGCGCCGACGATCGCGTGTGCCTCGCGGAACGGTGTGCCCTGGCGCACGAGGTGCTCGGCGATGTCGGTGGCGGCGTTGAACGGGCTGTCGGCGCCCGCGGTCATGGCGGCGTCGACGAAGGTCGCGGTGGCCATCAGGCCGGAAAGCGCACTCAGCGACAACATGCATGTGTCGAGCGCGTCGAAGAGCGGCTCCTTGTCCTCCTGCAAGTCGCGGTTGTACGCGAGGGGCAGCGATTTGAGCGTGGCGAGGAAGCCGGTGAGATCACCGATCAGGCGCCCGGCTTTGCCTCGCGCCAGCTCGGCGATGTCGGGGTTCTTCTTCTGCGGCAACATCGACGACCCGGTCGCGTAGGCGTCGGACAGACGCATGAAGCCGAACTCGTCGGTCGACCAGAGCACGATCTCTTCACCGAGGCGCGAGAGATGCACCTGGGTGAGTGCGGCCACGAACAATGCCTCCGCGACGAAGTCGCGATCGGACACTGCGTCGAGCGAATTCTCGAACGGCCGCGCGAACTCGAGCGCGCTCGAGACCGATGCCGGATCGAGGGGGAGGCTGGAGCCGGCGAGCGCGCCCGCACCGAGCGGCGAGACGTCGGCGCGCGCCAGGCAGTCGTGCCACCGGTCGACGTCACGTGCGAGCGCCCAGAAGTGCGCGAGCAGATGATGCCCGAGCAACACCGGTTGGGCGCGTTGCAGATGCGTGTAGCCGGGCAGCGCGATCTCGGTCGACTCCCCCGCCCGCTGCAGCAGGACCCGTTGCATCTCGTGGATGCGCCCCGCGACCGCGCGTCCTTCGCGGCGTAGGTACAGCCGCATGTCGAGCGCGATCTGGTCGTTGCGACTGCGTCCGGTGTGCAACTTGGCGCCGGCTGCGCCCGCGATCTCGGTGACCCGGCGTTCGATCGCGGTGTGGATGTCCTCGTCGCTGGGCGCGAACGCGAACGTGTCCCCCGCAAGCTCTTCCTCCACTCGATCGAGGGCGGCGATCACCACACCGCGCTCGGAGTCGGTGAGGAGGCCGACACGGGCGAGCATCTGCACGTGCGCGCGCGAGCCCCGCAGGTCGTCGCCGGCCAGGCGCCGGTCGAAGGGGAGGCTGACCGTGAACGCGAGCAGCTCGTCGGCGGGGCCTTCGCCGAACCGGCCGTGCCACAGCGGCTTACCGCCGGCCGGGGGCTCGTGCTGGCTCACGAAGAGCCCGGTCCCTGGCGCCGCGACCACGTCTGCGCCGACAGGCCCCACAACCGGACGAAGCCCTCGGAGTCCTGGTGGCGAAAAGAGTCGTCGGCGTCGTAGGTGGCGAGGTCGTGGTCGTACAGACCCTTCGGCGAACGGCGCCCGACCGCCTCGCAGCGACCCGATTCCAGCCGGATCCGCACCTCGCCCGTCACCTGCTGTTGGGTCTCGTCGACGAACGCAGCCAACGCGCCCATCAGCGGCGCGTGCCACATCCCGTCGTAGATGAGCTCGGCGACGCGGATCTCGAGTCGTTGCTTCTCACGCGCGAGGTCGCGCTCGAGTGTGATGCTCTCCAGATCCTTGTGCGCCAGTATCAACGACAGCGACGCCGGGCACTCGTAGACCTCGCGGCTCTTGATACCCACGCGGCGGTTCTCGACCATGTCGATCCGGCCCCAGCCGTATTCGCCGACGGTCTTGCCGATCGTCTCGATGAGCTCGACGATCCCGAGCGTCTGCCCGTCGATCGACACCGGAACACCGCGCTCGAACGCGACGATGATCTCCTTGGGCTCGCTCGGCGCGTCCTTGGGGCTGCGCGTCATCGTGTAGGGCTCTTCGGGCGCGGCGGACCACGGGTTCTCGAGGACGCCGCACTCGATCGCCCGTCCCCACATGTTCTCGTCGATCGAGTACAGCTTCTCCTTCGACGCCGAGATCGGGATCTCCCATGTGTCGGCGAGCTCGATGCAATCGGCCCGCGTGAGTCCCCACACCCGCACCGGCGCCATGACGTCGAGGTCGGGCGCAAGGATCCGCGACGAGACCTCGAACCGCACCTGGTCGTTGCCCTTTCCAGTGCAACCGTGACCGACCGCGTCGGCCCGGTGCCGGCGCGCCGACGCGACCAGGTGTTGCACGATCACGGGCCGGGACAGAGCGGAGACCAACGGGTATTTGCCCTCGTACAACGCATTGGCGCGAAGCGCCGGGACGAGAAAGTCGCGGGCGAACTCTTCCCGCGCGTCGATGATCTCGGTCTCGACCGCGCCGGCCGCGGCGGCCCGCTCGCGGATCATGTCCTCTTCGCCGTCGGCGAGTTGGCCGACGTCGACCGCGCACGCGATCACCTCGACGCCCCATTCCTCGCGCATCCACCGCACCGCGATGGATGTGTCGAGACCGCCGGAATACGCGAGCACGACTCGCTTCGCCACGATGATTTCTCCTTGTTCCAGAGGCCGATTCAAAGACCGATTCAGAGGCCGACGAGGCCGGCGAGATCGGTCGCGACGATCGCGCCACCGACGGATTCATTGCAGACCACCACGACCGTGTCGTCGCCGGCGATCGTGCCGAGCACCGATGCGAGCGCAGCCCGGTCGAGCGCGGACGCAACGACGTGCGCGCTACCGGGTGGAGTGCGCAACACGACCAGGTTCGCGCTGTGCGAGACCTCGACGACGAACTCGCTCATCAGTCGCTTCAGGTGGTCATCCGAAGGCGCGCGCTCACGGGTGTACTCGGGGATCGCGTACGCCATCGCACCGCCCGGGATACGAACCTTGACCGCGCCGAGATCCTCGAGATCGCGACTCACCGTCGCCTGCGTCGCGACTATGCCGTCGGCTTCCAGCATCTGCACGAGCTGAGCCTGGCTCGACACCGGCTGGTCCTCGAGGATGCGCAGGATCCGGTGCTGACGTTGCGGCTTGCCGAGCGTCGTCATCGGCCTTCCGTGTCCAACAGCTCGACGAGCAACGCCCGGGCCGAGTGCATGCGATTCCCTGCCTGCTGCCAGACGACGGAACGAGGTCCGTCGATCACTTCGGCCGCGACCTCTTCGCCGCGATGAGCGGGGAGACAGTGCATGAAGATCGCGTGGTCGCTCGCGGCTTTCACTACCGCCTCGTCGATCGTCCAACCGGAGAAAGCACGCAGGCGCTGCTCCCGTTCGGTCTCCTGGCCCATCGACGTCCAGACGTCGGTGTAGAGGACGTCGGCGCCGCGCGCGGCGTCGTAGCAGTCGTTGACCTGTTCGACCGCACCGCCGAGGTTGCGGGCGCGGTCGACGACGTGCGGATCGAGCTCGTAGCCCTCGGGCGAAGCCACCACCAGCTCGATGCCCGACAACGCCGCCGCGTACGCGAGCGACGCGGCCACGTTGTTGCCGTCGCCGATGTACGCGATGCGCCGTCCTTCGACGACGCCGAAGTGCTCGCGTATCGTGAGCAGATCGGCGAGGGCCTGGCATGGATGCGCGGTGTCCGACAACAGGTTGATCACCGGCACGTCGACGACCGCGGCCATCCGCTCGAGGGTGGCGTGTTCGAAGACGCGCGCCGCGATGGCCGCGCACATCGAGGCCTGGGTGCGGGCCACGTCCTCGACGGTCTCCCGGACATCGAGGCCGACCTCTTCGTCGCGCACCTGAATCGGATGCCCGCCGAGCGTCGCCACCGCCATCTCGATCGAGACGCGAGTTCGGGCCGACGGCTTCTGGAACAGCGCGACGACGCCGCGGCCTTCGAGGACCGGCGGGACGGCACTCGGGTCGAGCTTCCACGCCACCGCATCGTCGAGGATGCGGTGGAGTCGCACGGGGTCGAGATCGTCGACCTCGAGGAAATGGTCGGTCATGCTCCCGCCTTCACTGTGGCTCCGATGGCTGCGGCAACGCGGGCGACCGCGTCGTCGATCTCGGCGTCGGAGACCAGCAACTGCGGCGCGAATCGCAGCGCGGTCGGTGTCACCGCGTTCACGACGAGCCCTCGGTCGAGGCACTGCTGCGCGACCGCGCCGGCGTCGACTCCCACGGCCAGCTCGGCCGCGACGAGCAATCCCGCGCCCCGGACCCCGACGATGCCGTCGAGCTTCGCGAGCGATTCGACCAGACGGGCTCCGGCGCGAGCCGCGCGCTCGGGCACCCCATCGCGCTCCATGACCTCGAGCACCGCCAGCGCGGCGCACGCCGCGAGGGGCTGCCCGCCGAACGTCGTGGCGTGGTCGCCGGGCGAGAACGCGGCCGCGACGCCGGCGCGGGCCCAGCACGCCCCAATGGGAACCCCGTTGCCGAGCGCCTTCGCCATGGTGACCACGTCGGGCCGCACGCCCGAGTGCTCGAACCCGAACCAGCGGCCGGTGCGGCCGAGGCCGGTCTGCACCTCGTCGATGATCAGGAGCGCCTCCCGCTCGTCGCACAACTCGCGGACGCCGTGCAGATACTCCGTGGAGGCCGGGTTCACGCCACCCTCGCCCTGTACCGGCTCGAGCAGGACGGCAGCAACCCGGTCGTCCATCGCCGCCGCGAGCGCGTCGAGATCGTCGAATGCCACCTGCCGAAATCCTTCGGGCAGCGGCTGGAACGTCTCCTGCTTCTGGGGCTGGCCGGTCGCCGCGAGCGTGGTGAGGGTGCGGCCGTGGAACGACCCGTATGCACTGATGACGTGGAACCGGTGGGGACCGCCGTTGCGCTGCCCGTGCCGTCGGGCGAGCTTGATCGCGCACTCGTTCGCCTCCGCACCCGAGTTGGCGAAGAACACCCGACCGCCCCCGCCGAGCAGCGCGTTCAGCCGCGCCGCGACGCGGGGTTGCACGTCGTTGTAATAGAGGTTCGAGACGTGCAACAGCGTGCGCGCCTGCTCCGCGATCGCGTCGGCGACCTCGGGGTGCGCGTGGCCGAGCGACGTGACCGCCAGGCCCGAGAGGAAGTCGAGGTACTCGTTCCCCTCGCTGTCCCAGAGCTTCGTTCCTTCGCCGCGAACGAACGCGACCGGTTGCCGGCCGTACGTCTGCATGACGTTGTCGGCGTCGAGCGCCTGGATCTCGGTGAGGAGGCTCACGGGTGCACCATGGTTCCGACGCCTTCCCGGGTGAAGAATTCGAGGAGCAACGCGTGCGGCAACCGGCCGTCGAGGATGTGCGCGCTGCGCACGCCGTTGCGCAAGGCCGCGACGCACGATTCGAGTTTCGGGATCATGCCTTCGGACGCCTTGCCGTCGGCGATCAGTTTCTCGAGACCATCGACGTCGACACTCGAGATCAACGACGACTCGTCGGGCCACTGCGCGTAGACGCCGGCGACATCGGTGAGATACACGAGCTTCTCGGCGCCGAGCGCCTCCGCGATCGCGCCGGCGACGGTGTCGGCATTGATGTTGTACGCCTGCCCGTCGTCGTCGACGCCGATCGTGGCGATGACCGGGATCAGCTCCTCCCGCAACAGCCGGAGGACCATCGTGGGGTCGATGGAGCGGACGTCGCCGACGAAGCCGAGCTTCGGATCACGCTGGTCGACGCGAATGAGGCCGGCGTCCTCGCCCGACATCCCAACCGCATACGACCCGAGCCGGTTCACCATCGCGACGATCTCGCGGTTCACCTTGCCGAACAATGCCATCCGCACGATATCGACCGTCTCGGCGTCCGTGACGCGACGACCGTCGACGAACTCGGGCTCCTTGCCCAAGCGGCGCATGAGCTCCGTGATCTGCGGGCCACCGCCGTGGACGACGACCGGGTTCATGCCCACGAGACGCATCATCACGACGTCGGTGGCGAACAGCTGCGCGAACTCGTCGTTCTCCATCGCGTGACCGCCGTACTTGATTACGACGGTCTTGCCCGCGAACCCCCGGATGTACGGCAACGCTTCGGCGAGGATGTGCGCCTTGTCGCCTGCGTCCTTGACCCGCGCGTCGTGGGCGCTCGTGACGATCTCGGGCTCACTCACGACGTGCGCCGATTCTCGTCGATGTAGGCGTGGGACAGGTCGGTTGTGACGACGGTGGCTTCACCGTGCTCACCACGCAGGTCGCAGAGGATCTCGATGTCGATACCGGCCAGCGACTCCGTGACGGCGGCCGCGTCGTGCGGGCACGCGACGCCGTCCCGGCAGACCGTGATGCCGTTGTAGGCGATGTCGACGGCCTCGGGATGGAGGTGCGCTCCACTCGCACCCAGCTCGGAGAGGACACGGCCCCAGTACGGGTCGTTGCCGTTCAGCGAGCACTGGACAAGTTGACTGTTGGCGACGGCACGGGCCGCGACGCGGGCCTCGTTGTCGTTGCGGGCGCCGACAACCCGGACCCGCACGAACTTGGTGGCCCCTTCTGCGTCGCGTGCCATCTGCTCGGCGAGCGAGCCACATACTTCGGTGAACGCATCGGTGAGTGCATGCAGGTCGACCGCTCCGGCCCGGCCGTTGGCGAGCACGAGCACCGTGTCGTTCGTCGACCGGCAGCCGTCGACCGAGAGACAGTCGAACGTATTGCTGACCGCGTGCGCGAGCGCGTGTCGCAACGCGGGGTGCTCGATGGCGGCGTCGGTCGTGACGACCGCGAGCATCGTTGCCATCGCGGGAGACAGCATCGCCGCCCCTTTTGCCATGCCGCCGACGGTCGCTGCGCCGGCGTGAGCGACCGCTTCCTTGGCCTTGGTGTCGGTCGTCATCATCGCCCGGGCCGCCCGGCCACCTCCGTCGGACGCGAGCTGATCGCAGAGCTTCGGGATTCCGGCTTCGAGCGCGTCCATCGGCATGGGGATGCCGATGAGGCCAGTTGAGCAGACGAGCACGTCGCTGATCGTGGTACCGAGGCCCCGAGCCGTGAGCTCGCACATGCGCAGCGCGTCGCGACGGCCCGGCTCCCCCGTCGCCGCGTTCGCGTTCCCCGAGCTGAGCACGACCGCCGCCGCCGCCCGGTTGCCGAGGTGGCGGCGCGAGATCTGCACGGGCGCGGCCTGAGCGAGGTTCGTGGTGAACACCCCGGCCGCCGGAACCGGCTGTCTGTCGTCGGTGGCGACGAGCGCGAGATCCGGATCCCCGGACGGCTTGATCCCGGCCGCGATCCCTCCGGCGACGAAACCCGCCACCGCGGTGACGCCGGACGTCACGGCTGGATTCCCAGCAGCGGGAGACCGGTGGTCTCGGGCAGGCCGAGGAGGATGTTGGCCGCTTGGATCATCTGGCCCGACGCGCCTTTCACGAGGTTGTCCTCGGCCGCGATCGCAATCACCGTGTCGGTGCGTTCGTCGAAGCGAACCGTGGTGTGCACGACGTTCGCGCCGTAGGTCGCCTTGGTGCCCGAAGGCTCGTCGACGACGACAACACAGGGATCGTCGGCGTAGAAGTCGCGGTAGTGCTCGAGGAGCCTCGCGGTCGACAGCCCCTCCACCTGCGGACGTGCGTAACACGTGGCAAGGATGCCGCGCGTCGTCGGTACGAGGTGGGGTGTGAACAACACGTCGACCGGACGGCAGGCGACCTTCGAGAGTGCCTGCTCCATCTCCGCGGTGTGCCGATGCGTGAGCAGTCCGTACGCGGAGACGTTCTCGTTCGCTTCCGAGAACAGGCTCGTGGTCTTCAGGCCGCGGCCGGCGCCGGATACCCCCGACACGGCATCGGCGATCACGTGCGGCTCGACCAGACCCAACGCGAACAACGGTGCGCAGGCGAGGCTGACCGCGGTGGGGTAACACCCGGGCGCGGCGACATGTGCGTGCGTGGCCAGCTCGTCGCGGTAGAGCTCTACCATGCCGTACGCGAACCGGCCGACGACCTCCGGCGCGCGGTGCGTCTCGCCGTACCAGCGCGCGTACACGTCGGGCGGGAGGCGGAAGTCGGCACCGAGATCGATCACATGGGACACGTCGTCGACGAGACTGGGCAGGAAATCCTGGCTCGCCCCGTGCGGGAGCATGCAGAACACGAGGTCGAGGCCGCGCAGATCGGCAACGTCGAGCGGCGCGAGTACGGCGTCGGCGTACGCGGGGGTGAGCGACGGATAGATCTCGGCGATGCGTGCCCCGGCGTTGGTGGCGGCGGTGACGTGTACGACCTCGATCTCGGGGTGCCCGGCCAGCAGCCGGAGCGCCTCGACCCCCGTATAGCCTGAAGCGCCGACGACGGCAGCTCGATACGCCATGACGCATATAATACACGCGGGTGCATATGGGAACGAAACGGTTTTCCGAGCTCACCTCCGGGACCGTCCTCGATCCGCTGTCGGTGACCGTCTCCCCGGCCGCGAACGAGCGCTACTGGCGGTCGGCCGGGGTTGCGCACCCTGCGCTGGAGGCGGGCGCCCTCTACCCACCGATCGCGGCCAACCTCACGGTGCTGTGCTTCGGGCGACTCTGCCCGGATCCGGTTATCCAAACCCGCCAGGTGCTGCGGTGCCACCGGCGGGCCGACGCCGGCTGCGCGCTCGTGACGACGGGCCGCATCGTGCGCACCTACGACAAGCGGGGCCGGGCGTACGTCGACGTCGAGACCACGGTCACCGCCGCCGATACCCCCGCGAACCCGATCTGGACGTCCGAGGTGTCGTTCACGCCCGTCGCGACCTTCGGTGCACCCGCATGAGCGAGCAACGGAGCCGCACGCTCGCGATCACCGACGACCTCGTCCGCGCGTACTCGCGCCGGGGCAACTTCCATTCCGACCCCCAGATCTCCGCCGACCTCGCGCTGCCCGGGCTGGTCGCGCAGGGCATGCAAGCGGCGGGCCCCGCGTACGGACTTCTGCTCGACGCGTGGGGCGAGGAGTTCCTTGCGAGCGGCGAGATCGAGATGCGCTTCGTGGGCGTGGTGCTCGCGGGCGACACGGTCGACGCACGCGTCGAGCTCGTAGATGACTTTGACGCGACGTTCGAGGTCGTCAACATCGCGGGGCCGCACACCGCGGTCGTTGGGCGGGCGCGACGCTCTTCGCGCAGACCAGACGCGCGCTGAACGACCTGTACCTCCACCGACTGTTGTCGGAGTTCACCGTACTCCTTGCTGATGTCTCCGACATCTGTTGGTGGAGTTTTTGGGACGACGGTCGGGCCCGAGGCCGTCGAGGCGGTCAGCTGCGGAGCTCAGCCGAGTGCGCCGCGACGACTGCGTCGATGCAACCCTGGCGAAGCGTACGCACCTGTTCGTCGGTGAGGGTCCGATCGAGCGCCCGGAAGCGCACGGCGAAGGCCAAGCTGACCCGGCCTTCACCGAGTGCCTCCGACCGGAAGACGTCGAACAACTCCACGCGTTCGAGCAGTTCGCCTCCGGCCCGTGCGAGCGTGCGCTCGACCTCGGCCGCAGGTACGCCGTCGGCGACGACGAGCGCGAGATCGACGGAAGATGCCGGGAACCGAGAGACCGGCACCGTCGCGCGGGCAACGCGTGCAGCGGCGACCAGAGCGTCGAGATCGATCTCGCAGGCGACGACGGGACCCGCGAGTGCCAACGCCTCGGCGACTGTTGTCGCCACCTCGCCGAGCGCGCCGATGACGCGACCGCCGGTGAGCACCTGCGCCGCGCGCGTCGGATGGAAGCCGGCGACCGACGCGGCCTCGAGCCGGACATCGGCGATGCGCAGCTCCTGGGTCAGCGCGTCGAGCACCGCGGTCACGTCGTAGACGTCGACGGCGCGATCGGGTTCGTGCGGTGACCGGTGCACGTGATGGGAGCGGGCGAAGGCGAGCGATCGCCGTTCCGCCGGCAACGCCGCGCCCGGTTCGGGCGGGGCGAACACCGTCCCGTTCTCGAAGAGCGCCACATCGGGCTCCCCGTGCGCGGCGTTGTAGGCGACCGATCGCAGCAGGCCGGGCAACAGTGCGGGCCGCAGGATCGATTCCTCCGCCCGTAACGGATTCTCGACCTCGATGACGGCCTCGGCATCCAGCCCCGCGTTGGCGAGATCGATCGGCGCCAGCAACGGCAGGGTGAAGACCTCGTCGTAGCCCGCGCCGACGAGCACGTCGGCTGCGGCGCGGCGGTCGCGCTGGAGCGCACTCAACCCACCGATCTTCTCGGGACTCGACGGGATCGAGCGCGGAATCCGGTCGAGCCCGACACGACGCGCAACCTCTTCGACGAGGTCGATCTCGCGCTCGAGGTCGGGACGGAAGGTCGGGACCGTTGCGTTGGTCTCGCGCACGTCGATGCCGAGCGGTGCGAGGTACGCCGCGATCTCGTCGCTCGACAACGCGACACCCAGCAGTCGGTTCACCCGTTCGGTGCGTACCGTGATGTGGGCACGCTCGATGGGCTTCGGATACACGTCGACCGCGCCCGGCACCGGTACCGCGCTCGCAACCTCAGCGAACAGCTCCATGGCGCGGGTTGCACCCGTGCCGGCGTTGTTCGGGTCGACGCCGCGCTCGAACCGGGCGCTGGCTTCCGAACGCAGGCCGAGCCGCTTGGAGGTGCGGGCTATCCCACTCGGTTCGAAGTAGGCCGACTCGAGCAGGATCTCGGTCGTGGCCCCCGACACCTCGGCCGCGGCGCCGCCCATGATCCCGGCGATGCTCTGCCCGATGCTCTCACCGTCGCACACGAGGAGATCGGAGCTCGTCAGCCGGCGTTCGACGCCGTCGAGCGTGGTCAGCGTCTCACCGTCGCGCGCGAGCCGGACGACGATGCCCCGGCCCGGCAGGCGACCGAGATCGAACGCGTGCAACGGGCGACACCGTTCGAGCATGACGTAGTTCGTGACGTCGACGACGTTGCTGATGGGTCGCATCCCGGCGAGGGTCAGACGACGCTGCATCCACTGTGGCGAATCCCCCATCACGACGCTCGCCGCCAGCCCGACGAAACGGGGGCACCGGTCGGGCGCTTCGACGATCACGTGGGCGCCTGCGACCTCGTCGGCGACCGGACCGGGCTCGTGCTCGTCCATCTCGAACGGCAGGCCGAAGTGCGCGGCGAGATCGCGGGCGACGCCGATGATCCCCATTGCGTCGGGACGGTTCGGCGTGATCGACAGATCGAACACCACGTCGTCGAGGCCGAGCACCTCCCGCACATCGGTGCCGAGGCGCGCGTCGTCGGGCAGCGCGAGGATGCCGGCGTGGTCGTCGCCGAGGCCGAGCTCGCGCGCCGAGCACAACATGCCCTCGGAGACGACGCCCCGGATCTTCCGGCGCTCGATCGTGAAATCACCCGGGAGCACCGCACCCACCCGGGCGAAGGGCACCACCATGCCTGCTTCGATGTTGGGGGCGCCGCACACCACCCGCAGCTCACCGTCACCGAAGTCGACATCGGCGAGCCGGACACGATCGGCGTCGGGATGGGGAACGACGTTCAGAATCCTCGCGACAACGACGCCGTTCACGTCGCGGCCGGGCTCGTCGATCCTTTCCACTTCGAGCCCGAGCTGGTCGAGCGCGTCGGCGATCGCCGAGACCTCGATGTTCTCGAGCGGCGTGAATTCACGAATCCAGGACAACGGAGCGCGCAAGACCGGACCTCAGAACTGGCGGATGAAGCGCACGTCGCCGTCCCACAGGTTCTTGATGTGGTCGACTCCGTACAGGAGTTGGGCGACGCGGTCGATGCCGAAGCCGAACGCGAATCCCGAGTACACGTCGGGGTCGATGCCGACCGCGGCGAACACGTTGGGGTCCACCATGCCGGCGCCGCCGAGCTCGATCCAGCCCGTCCGGGAGCAGACCGTGCACCCCTCGCCCTTGCAAAAGACACACGACATGGCGAACTCGAGCGACGGTTCCGTGAACGGAAAAAACGACGGCAGGAACCGGGCTTTGATGTCGGTGCCGAACAACGCGTGGATGAACGCCTCGATGGTGCCGAGCAGGTCGCCGAGGGTGATGCCCTGGTCGACCGCGAGCCCTTCGATCTGGTGGAAGACGGGTGAATGCCGGGCGTCGAGCGTGTCGCGACGAAACGCCCGCCCCGGAGCAACCACGTAGATCGGCGGTTTCTGTGCCTCCATCGTGCGGACCTGCACCGGCGAGGTGTGCGTACGCAGCATCACGCTCTCGCGGTCCCCGAGACGGACATAGAGCGTGTCCTGCATCGCGCGGGCCGGATGCCCGGGCGGGAAGTTCAACGACTCGAAGTTGTACCAGTCGGTCTCGACCTCGGGCCCTTCGGCGACCTTGTAGCCGAGCCCGACGAACACGTCTTCGAGCTCGCGCCAGATCCGGGTCACCGGGTGCAGGTGACCGCGCACGTACTCGTGGGGCCCGAGGGTGAGATCGAGCCGGTCGCGAATGGCCGAGAGGGCCGCGGCCTGAGAGTCGAGGAACACCCTTCGCGCTGCGTGCGCGGCCTCGAGCTCGGCTTTGGCGCCGGAGACGGCTTTACCGACGACGGCGCGCTCGGACCCGTCGACGCTCTTGATTGCTTCCCGGATTTCGTTCAACACCGAGGTCTTCCCGAGGAACTGCCGTTCGGCTTCGCTCAGGTCGGTGAGCGAGGACGCGTTCGAGAACGCGTCGGAACCTTCGGCGACGGCCGCTTCGGCTCGTTCGACGAGCTCGGCCGCGCTCGTCATCGCGCACCGTCCTCGCCGCCGGCGCGCCGCTGGCGTGCGGCCTCGAAGAGCAGTGCCGTCCCGGCCATGGCGACGTTGATCGATTCGCCGGCCGCCATCGGCAACGTGACCGCGCCCGCGAGCGAAAGATCGGCGCCGAGTCCGTGGGTCTCGTGACCCAACACGAACGCAGTCGGGGCGCGCAGGTCGAACGACTCCGGCGCGGACCCACCGACGGCGGTCGCTCCGAGGCACGCCACGCCGTTCGATCCGAGTCGCTCCAGGATCTCCACCGCCGGGCTGCCTTCCACGATACGAACTGCGAAACACGCGCCGGCCGAGGCCCGCACGACCTTCGGATTGTAGGCATCGACCGATCCGCGCCCGAGGACGATTACCTGAGCGCCGGCGGCCGCGGCGCTACGCATCAGCGTGCCCGCGTTTCCCGGGTCACCGAGCTGGGTGGCGACGAGGGCGAGGTCAACCCCGTCGAGACCGACGCCTCCGACGCCTCCGACGCCTCCGACGCGATGCATCGGCGCCAGGGCGAACACCGGTTGCGGGTTCACAGTGTCGCCCACCCGCGCGCCCGCATACGTGTCGAGGCCGCGCAGCCGCACCCCGAGCTCGGCCGCCCGTTGCGCGACCTCGAACATCTCGGGCGTCGCGTCGACGCCGACGTAGCACTCGAGCAACTCGACGCCGTGGTCGAGGGCAGCCGCGATCACTCGCGGACCCTCGCACACGAAAACGCCTTCGTTCTCGCGCGCCCGACGCTCCCGGAGGAGCGCCTTCAGGCGTTTGATCTCCGCCTTGGTCGCGAAGAGCTCAGGCGGCGTCGAGGGCACCGCGAGCGGTCTCGACGAGCGCGGAGAACGTCGCCGGCTCGCGCACGGCGAGGTCGGCGAGCATCTTGCGATCGACCTCGACGTCGGCGGCCTTCAACCCGGCCATGAAGCGCGAGTACGACATGTCGTGCTCGCGGCAGGCGGCGTTGATCCTCACGATCCAGAGCTTGCGGAACTCGCCCTTGCGCGCCCGCCGGTCGCGGTAGGCGTACCGGAGCGAGTGCATGACCTGCTCGTTCGCCTTGCGGAAGTGGCGACTACGCGCGCCGGTGTAGCCCTGCGCTTCTTCGAGAATGGCGCGGCGGTGCTTCTTGCCGCTGACGGAACGCTTCACCCGTGCCATCTGGCTACCTCCCCAACATGCGTTTGATGCGCTTCTTGTCGCCGCCGACCACCTCGGCCTCGTTGCCGAGGCGACGGGTACGGCTCGAAGGCTTGTGCTCGAGCAGGTGATCCCGGTACGCGTGTCGGCGGAGGATCTTGCCCGTACCCGTGATCTTGAAGCGCTTGGCCGCGCCGCGGTGCGTCTTCATCTTCGGCATCGTGGATTCCTGTCGGTTCGGATCAGACGTTCGCGGCTTGTGCGGCCGGCTTCGTCTTCGGCTTGCGGATTGGATTGAGCACCATCACCATGTTGCGACCGTCCTGCTTGGGTGCAGATTCGACGATCGCGATCTCGGCGACGCGCTCGGCCACCTTTTCGAGGATCCGGCGCCCGAGTTCCGGGTGAGCCATCTCGCGGCCCCGGAACATGATCGTCAGCTTGACCTTCGACCCCTCTTCGAGGAAGCGCTCGACGTGCTTCATCTTGGTGTCGTAGTCGTGCGAGTCGATTTTCGGACGGAACTTCATCTCTTTGATGACGACGTTCGAGGCCCGCTTCCGCGATTCTTTGCGCCGCTGGTCCTGCTCGTACTTGTACTTGCCGTAGTCCATGATCTTGCAGACCGGCGGTTCGGCGTTGGCCGCGACCTCGACGAGGTCGAGACCGGACTCACGGGCGATGCCGATTGCGTCCGGGAGTGCTCTCACTCCCAGCTGCGAACCATCGGCGCCGATGAGGCGAACCTGGCGAGCGCGTATGCGATCGTTGATGCGGGCGTCGTCTGTGGCCAGTGCGGCTTCACCTCGTGTGTCGGGCCGCCTTCGCGCAAGCGACGGCGGAGCTTTGGGAAGCCTCCACCGTCGCGCCGAACGTCGTTCGGTCCTCACAACGGACCCGACGTGGAGCGACCTCACGGTCGGGCCAGCCGGGCGGGGACCCTCACCTCCCGCCACAAACCTCGTGGCGATTGGGTAGCGTCCCACTTCCCTCGATTGTCGACGCGGGAGGATAGTCGAGCGTGAGCGGACTTTGGACACCTGGGGGCCCTGATCCGGAGCAGGAGCCCCGCGAAACCCAGCCCGGTGGAATGCCGGGCGGCGAGCCTACGACCGGCGCGCCCCCGGGCGAACCGGTTCCCACGCCCGAGGAGCTGGCGGCGGTCCGAGAGCTCCACGACCGTCTCTCGGCCACCCCGGTCGCCGACGTGATCGTCAACCATGCGATCGGGATCTGGCAGCTTGCCCTCGTCCACCTCGGGGTCGTCACGCCTCCTGACGACCAGGGTCGGCGCCCGGTCGCCGACCTCGCGTCGGCCGGACTCGCCATCGATGCCCTGGCCGCGCTCGTCGACGGGCTCACCGACCGGCTCGGCGAAGGCGAGGAGATGCTGCGCGACGCCCTGCAACAGGTGCAGATGCTGTTCGTCGAGATCGCCGACGCTACCGAGCGCTGACCGCGCCAGCCTCCCACCGACCGAGATGCCCGGCGACGACCTCGAACTCGACGGACGCACCGATCGCGATGGCGCGGGTGCCGTCGGCGATGACCGTGGAATGGAACGGATACGTGGATCCGTCGGTGCCCGAGATCTCGCCCAGACCGGTCGCGGCGTCGAAGCGCGCCACCGTCCCCCGGGCCCTCATTGGACGATCTTCGAGATGGGCAGCTCCAGGATGCCCGTGGCCCCGCGATCCTTGAGCGCCGGGATCAAGATGTTGATGTCGCTCTTGGCGACGACCCCCTCCACCGCGTAGCCGTCCTCGCCGTAGAGCTTCGACACGGTCGGCGACTTGAGCGCCGGGAGCAGCGCGATGACGGCGCCCAGGTTCGCTTCGTCGACGTTCAGCTTGACGAGCACGCGCCCGCGCGCCTCCAACGCGCCGAGCAGCAGCGTCTGCAGCTGCTGCATCGCGCGGCGCTTCTCGTCGTCGGCGTACGCGACCGGGTTGGCGATCAGCTCCGTGTACGACACCAGGATCGTGTCGAGCACCCGCAGCCCGGCGGCGCGCAGGGCCCGCCCGGTTTCGGTGATCTCGACCACTGCGTCGGCGATCTCGGGGATCTTCGCCTCGGTGGCGCCGTACGAGAGCGTGACCTTGGCGTCGACGCCGTGCTTCTCCAAGAATCGCCGGGTGAGCTCGGGATACTCCGTGTGCACGCGGACGTCGGGCGGCAGGTCGGCCACCGACTCCCACGGCGAATCACCGCCGACCGCGAGCACCATACGGATCGGGCGGGCGGTGGCCTTGGAGTAGTGCAGCTCGGTGAGCGTGACCACCTCGACGCTCGTCTCCTCGATCCAATCGCGTCCGGTGACGCCGATATCGAAGAGGCCGTCGGCGACATAGCGCGGGATCTCCTGCGGGCGCAGGATCGTCACGTCGACGACGCGGGGGTCGTCGATGTTCGCCTTGTAATCGACGTCGGAGGCACGCGTGAGCGCGAGGTCGGCGTCTTCGAACAGTTGCAGGGTCGCTTGCTCGAGCGAACCCTTGGGCAGGACGAGGCGCAGCACGCCGATCAGGATAGGTGCCCGGCTACGAGGAGCCGGTAGCCAATATCGACCTCGGTCAGC
The DNA here is from genome assembly GCA_038239145.1 of Acidimicrobiia bacterium. GTDB lineage: Bacteria > Actinomycetota > Acidimicrobiia > IMCC26256 > PALSA-610 > PALSA-610. The sequence goes on along the minus strand of JBBSFB010000036.1, from coordinate 22,651 downwards.
TCGCGTAGGTGCCCGTGGCGCGCATCCCAGGTTCCGTCGTCGAGATCGCGACGCAGGCGCTCGGTGCCCCGGAGGAGAGTCTGGCGATCGAGTTGCGCCAGCGACGAGATGCCCGCCTGCACGAGCGGGTCGAGGTACGCCTCGGGGCGGTTCCAGTAGCAACCCCCGAACCCGTCGCGACAGTCGTCGGGAACTGGCAACGGCTCCACGTGGGTGACGTCGAGGAGCGCGGCGAAATCGGCGAGCCCGGGCGCGGTCCGCTCCGAGCCGAGCTGCGAGATCTCGGGGAAGTACTCGTCGACGAGCCACAGCTCGTTGGAGAAGGACGACTCGAAGAAGAAGATCACCTGCTTGGGCGCGACGCGCTGCATCTCGCGTAGCCCGCGCTCGCGATCGGCCCAGTGATGAACGGTGAGACACGCCATGGCGACGTCGAACGCGTCGTCGGCAAACGGGAGCGACTCCGCGCCCGCGAGGGCCGGCGGCCCCGCGGTCGCAGCCCGCTGGCGCAACATCGTGACCGCGGGATCGATACCGACGACGAATGGGCCGTTCGGTTCGTAGCTGCCGGCTCCGGCGCCCACGTTCACGACTCGCGCCACGTCACCGATCGCGGCGTCGATGCGCTGGGCGAACCGGGGCTCGGGCCGACGCGTGGACGCGTACGTCGTCCCGATCGCGTCGTATCGACTCACGGCAGATCCCGCAGCAGCGACACCATCTCGATGGCGGTGAGCGCGGCCTCCTCGCCCTTGTGGCCTTCCTTGCCACCGAGACGGTCGCGCGCCTGCTCGCGATCGTCGACCGTCAGCACTCCGAAGATCACCGGCACGCCGGTGTCGAGCGCGGCACGCGTGATCCCGGCCGCCGTCTCACCGGCGACGTACTCGAAGTGCGCGGTCTCGCCCCGGATCACCGCGCCGAGACAGATCACCGCGTCGACCGTTCCCGAAGTGCCCAGGCGCTTGGCGACGAGCGGCGCTTCGAACGCGCCCGGGACCCACAGCACCTTGACGTCGGCTGCACCCTGTTTGGCGAGGATGCGTTCGGCCCCGTCGAGCAACTCCTGGGTGATGTCGTGATTGAACCGGGCGACCACGATCGCGAACCGCATGCCGGTCGCGTCGAGGGCGCCGTTGTTGGCGGCGTACTCCCCCACTACTTCCACTCCTTCGGAGATTCGGCGCCCACTGCTCAGGAACCTCCGAGCTGGTCGTCGACGTGCACCGGATCGAGACCCAGAAGGTGACCGAGCTTGTCCTGCTTGGCCCGCAGGTACGCGATGTTCTCCTCGTTGGGAACTGTTTGCACCGGTACCCGTTCGACGATCTCGAGCCCGTAACCCTCGATGCCGCCATACTTCTTCGGATTGTTCGTCATCAGGCGCATCGTGGTCACGCCCAGGTCGACGAGGATCTGCGCGCCGATGCCGTACTCGCGCGAGTCGACCGGGAACCCGAGCTCGAGGTTCGCCTCGACCGTGTCCCGACCCTGATCCTGCAACGAATACGCGCGCAGCTTGTGCCCCAGGCCGATGCCGCGACCCTCGTGACCACGCAGGTACACGACGACACCTTGACCGGCGGCGGCGACCTTCTCGAGCGCGCGGTCGAGCTGCACGCCGCAGTCGCACCGCAACGAGCCGAACACGTCGCCGGTGAGGCACTCGCTGTGCACGCGGACCAACACGTTCTCCTGGCCGGCGACCTCACCCCGCACGAAGGCCAGGTGCTCGGTGTTGTCGAGCAGCGACTCGAACACGTGGGCGGTGAAATCGCCGTACTGCGTCGGGATGCGCGCTTCCGACACCCGCCGCACGAGCTTCTCGTGATGACGCCGGAACCGGATGAGGTCGGCGATCGTCACGAGCACGAGCTCGTGCGCACCCGCGAACACCTCGAGGTCGGGGCGCCGCTGCATGGTGCCGTCGTCGTTGACGATCTCGGCGAGCACGCCGGCCGGGTAACCCCCCGCGAGCCGGGCCAGGTCGACGGCGGCTTCCGTATGGCCGGCGCGCTTCAGCACGCCGCCCTCGCGGTAGCGCAACGGGAAGATGTGACCGGGGCGGGCGAGATCGGCCTTCGTGGTCGAACCGTCGATCAACGCGAGCACGGTCGCGCAACGATCCGCCGCGGAGATACCGGTAGTCGTACCGACCCGCGCGTCGACCGAGACGGTGAACGCAGTGCGTTGACCCTCGGTGTTCTCGCTGCCCGAGACCATGAGCGGGAGCTCCAGCTCATCGAGACGGTCACCTTCGAGGGGAAGGCAGATGACACCGCTCGTGTAGCGGATCATGAACGCCATCTTGTCGGGCGTCATCTTCTCGGCCGCGATGATCAGATCACCTTCGTTCTCGCGGTCTTCGTCGTCGACCACGACGACGAACTCGCCCCGTTGCACCGCATCGATGGCTCGCTCCACGGCTTCGAACATCATGTTGGGCTCCGATCGGAAACGAAGAGGCGTTCCACGTACTTGGCAATGAGATCGACTTCGAGGTTCACTCGCGTACCGGGCGTTCGCGCGCCTAGCGTGGTGACCGCGAGTGTGTGCGGGATCACCGCGATCGAGAACCCGTCGTCGTGCAACCGGGCGACCGTGAGGCTTGTGCCGTCGACGGTGATCGAGCCCTTGTGCACGACGTAACGCAACACCTCGGCGGGCGCCTCGAACCGGACGAGCTCGGAGCCGTCAGGCTGCACCGCGCGTGATCGCACGCGACCGGTCGCGTCGACATGCCCCTGCACGAGATGGCCGCCGAGCCGGTCGGCGAGCCGGAGCGGGCGTTCCAGGTTGACGGGATCGCCGACCGCGAAGTCGCCGAGGTTCGTCCGTTCGAGCGTCTCGACCACGGCGTCGGCCGACCAGTGCCCGTCGCCGATCTCGACGACGGTCAGACAGCAGCCGTTGACTGCGATCGACGCCCCGATGGTCGCGTCGCCGAGCACGGTCATCGCGTCGATCGTCAGCCGAGCGCCGCCCGAGTTCGGGGCGATCGACCGGATCCGGCCGAGCTCTTCGACAATGCCGGTGAACATCAGCGCTGCTCCCGCCGGGGCACGAGCTCGAGCCGCACGTCGGAACCGACGCGCTCGACGTCGACGAGATCCCAACGATCGGCGGTCTCGATCGAGTCCGGGCCCGCGAACGCGAATCCGGGCGCACCGTCGACCCCGAGCAACAACGGCGCGACGTAGGCGACAAGACGTTGCACGTGCCTCCCTGCGACGAGCGCACCCAAGAGGGTTCCGCCCCCTTCGACGAGCGCCTGCAACACTCCCTCGCGACCCAGCACCGCGAACGCTTCGTCGAGATCGACGCCCCGCCCCTTCGGCCCCGGCGCAACGGTCTCGACCTTCGCCCCCGCCGACTGCCAGGCATCGACCGCGCGGGCCTCGGCGTACTCGGTCGTGATGACGACGGTCGGGCCCAGGTCAGGATCGAAGAGCGGACCCTCGGGCGCGACCCGGCCCCGGCTGTCGAGGAGGACGCGCACGGGTGGCCGGGCCGGCGCCTCGTCGACGCCGCGAACCGTGAGCGCGGGCCGGTCGGCCAGAGCGGTGCCGGCTCCGACCACGATCGCCTGCGAGTCGGCGCGCAGTTGGTGGGACCCGGCGCGCGCCGCGTCGGAGGTGATCCATTTCGAGGAGCCATCGGCCGCGGCGACCCGACCGTCGAGACTCAACGCGACCTTGGCCACCACGAACGCGCGCCCGGTCCGGCGGTGATGGAAATAGGGCGCAAGATCGTGGCCCGCGGCCTCGGCACCAACGCCGGTGACCACGTCGATCCCGGCCTCGTGCAGGCGGGTGAACCCTCGACCGGCGACCCGTTCGTCGGGATCGCCGAGCGCGACGACGACCCGGCTCACTCCCGCAGCGATCAGCGCCTCGCTGCACGCAGGCGTGTTGCCGAGGTGATTGCACGGCTCGAGGGTGCAATACGCAGTCGCACCACGAGCACGCGCGCCGGCCGCGGTGAGCGCGGCGACTTCGGCATGAGGGCCGACGGGAAACGTTCCGGTGCGGCCTTCGCCGACGATCGCGCCGTCGGGGCCGACGATGACACAGCCGACGGCGGGCCACGGTGCGGTGTGGCGACGTGCGTCGCGAGCGAGGCGGATCGCCCTGCGCATCAGCGCGTCGTCACCCGTTTCGGTCACCGATTGCGGCACGTTCCCTCTCCGGATCGGAGCCCGCCGGGCGCGGTCGACACATCGGAGACGGAAACGGCGACGACGAACAGACGCGCCGACGCGCGTACGAAGCGGTAGCCGACCCTCTCCCATCCGGACTCTCACCGTCGGCCCAGGGATTACACCTGGTCGGCGCCCCGCTGGCTGCGAGGCGTTCGCGGGCTTTCACCGCCGGTCGGGAATTACACCCAACCCCGAGGGCTTCAGTTGTCAGTTCACTCTCGAGAGTACTGCCGACCCCACGGAATTGCAACGCGTTCTATTTTCACCGTGAAGGTCGGGAAAGCCGTTCTCGGTGGGCTCACCGGTGGCCAATCTGTGGGCCAATCAATGGGACAATCAATGGGGATGGCCACCCGCCAGAAGATCGAGCGCGTGGGGCGCGACTTCCAGCACGATCTGGAGCCCTTCGAGCGCTCCCCCCGATGATCCGGGCAGGTTGCAGATCAGGGCTCTCCCCCGCGTGCCTGCCACCGCCCGGGAGAGCATGCCGAACCCGCGTCCGCCCGTGTCGCTCGCCCGCCGGATCGCCTCCACGATGCCCGGCGCCTCCCGTTCCAGCGCCGACCGCGTGCCTTCGGGGGTGAGGTCGCGCGGCCCGAAACCGGTCCCCCCGGTCGTCACGATCAAACCCGCGAAGCCGTCGGCGAGATCGGCGAGCGCGTCCGCCACCGGTTCGACGCCGTCGGTCGTCACCCGGTGGGTGCGCACTTCGTAACCGGCCGCGGTGAGCGCATCCACGAGCGCTCGGCCACTCGAGTCGTCACGGGTTCCCGCCGCGACACCGTCCGAGATCGTGAGGACCTTGGCTTCGAGCTTGGGGGCCTCCGGCGCAGTCACCGCGCGCGGGCGTCGCGGATCGCGGCGGCCGCCGACGCGGGGTCGTCCGCACCGAAGATGCCCGTGCCCGCAACGAGGATGTCGACCCCGGCCTCAACCGCGAGGTAGGCGTTGTCGATTTTGATGCCGCCGTCGATCTCGATCTCCACGGGGAGCTCGCGGGCATCGATGACGGCACGCGCGGCGCGCACCTTGTCGAGCACCTCGGGGATGAACGGTTGTCCGCCGAAACCGGTGTGGACGCTCATCACGAGCAGCATGTCGATCTCGGCGAGATAGGGCTCGACCGCCGCGAACGGCGTGCCCGGTTCAAAGGAGAGGCCGACGCGCATCCCGAGGGCGCGGATCTCGTCGAACAGCAACCGGGGATCGCCGAGCTCGATGTGCACGGTGCACCCGTCGGCGCCGGCGTCGGCGAAGCCGGCGAGCAGCACACCTGGGTTGTCGACCATCAGATGGCAGTCGAGGAAGAGATCGGTGTGCTTGCGCAGCGACTTCACCACCGGCGGCCCGATACTGAGGTTCGGGACGTAGAGACCGTCCATGCAGTCGACGTGGAGAAGGTCGGCAACGCTCGCGACCCGGGCCACGTCGGCGGCCAGGTTCGCGAAATCGGCGGCCAGTATCGAGGGAGCGACCTTCATGCGCCGGAGGCTAGGCCACGCGGCGCGTGAGGCTGAGGACGAACATGCCGTCGGTCCGCGCATCGGACGGAAGCAGGATCGCACCCCGCCCGAACCGGCGCCAGGGCGCGGGCGGGGCCGGCTCCGCAACGAAGTCGCCCAGATGGGCCGTCGCCCAGGTATCGATGTCGAGCGTCTCTTCCTTCGAGAGCGTGCACACCGCGTAGACGAGCCGGCCTCCCGGCTTGACCGCGCGGGCGGCCGCCTCGAGCAGCACCTTCTGCAGCGCCGCGAGATCGCGCACGTCGTTCGGTTGCACGCGCCAGCGCGCGTCGGGTCGCCGCCGGAGTACGCCGAGCCCACTGCACGGCGCGTCGAGGAGCACCCGGTCGAAGGCGCCGTCGCGAACGGCCGGACTGCGACCGTCGGCGACGATCGTGAGGACGGTCGACTCGACGCCGATCCGCTGCGCGGCCCGGCGCACCGTACGCACCCGTCCCGGATGGAGGTCGGCGGCGACGACGACGCCTTGCCCATCCATGCGTTCCGCGCTCGCGGTCGCCTTGCCGCCGGGGGCCGACGCGAGATCGAGCACGCGGTCGCCCGGCTGCGGGTCGAGGACCCCGACGATCGCTTGGCTCGCCTGGTCCTGTGGGGTCGCCCGGCCGTCGGCGATCGCCGCCAGCGCGGCGAGATCACCCGTGTGCCGGAGCAAGAGCGCGCCGGGAACGAGCGTTCCGGGCTCGACCTCCGCTCCGGCCGCCAGCAGTTCCTCGGTCAGGCCCGCGGTCGTGGCGCGCATCCGGTTCACGCGCAACGTCACCGGCGGAGGTTCATTGTCGAGCTCGAGCGTCGCGGTCGCGTCGGCGAAGCCGAACATCTTCACGAACGTGCGCACGATCCAATCAGGATGCGACGTGCGCACCGCAACGGACGCGAGGTCGGAACCGCTCGGGAGCGAGAACGGCGGGCCCTTGCGTGCGAGCGCGCGCAGCACGCCGTTGGCAAAACCCCGGGCGCGCTCGTCGACGAGACCGACGGTCTCGCCGACCGCCGCGTGCGCGGGAACCCCGATCACGAGTTGGTACGCCCCGAGCCGGAGCGCGGCGCGCACCTGCGGATCGAGCGAGGCGATGCCGCGGTTCGAGACCGTTGCGAGCAATGCGTCGAGAGCCCGCTGCATGCGCACGGTTCCGTACACGAGATCGGTGACGAGGGCGCGGTCGCGCGGCTCGAGGGACGACGACCGCAACGTCCGAGGCAAGAGGATGTGCGAGAACGCGCCGTCTTCGACCCGCAGGAGCACTTCGAGCGCGATCGCCCGGGAGCTCTCGACCGGAGCGACGGAGGCGCCCGTCATGCGGAGTCGACGCGCACGTCGCCCCGTAGGCCCGAGCGCCACGCCCCGGCGGCCATCGTCCGTTTCCCTTCGGGCTGCACCTCGTCGAGCACGAGCGCGCCCCGCCCGGTAGCGAGCGCGCCGTGCCGGTCGATCAACCCCGGCTCGAGAGCGGGCGTCGCCAGATCCGCGTCGGCGTCAACGTGGGCGCGCCACACCTTCACCCTCCGGCCGTCGACGCGCAGCCACGCCCCCGGCCGCGGATTCCCGGCCCGTACCAGCCGCCCGAGATCGTGCGCGGCTCCCGCCGGATCGAGCCGGAACTCGTCGACGGTGAGCTTCTCCGCGTACGTGGGTTCGCCTTCCTGAGGCTCCGGCGTCGACGTCGCGATGCCCGGAAGGTGCACGCGCAGCAACTCGGTACCTGCCTCGACGAGCCGCGCGTGCAACCCGGCTGCGGTGTCGTCGTCGGAGATCGGGACGCGCACGCGCGCGAACACGGGTCCGGTGTCGAGGCCGGCTTCGATCTGCATCAGGTCGACACCCGTCTCCGCGTCGCCGGCAAGTAGTGCCCGCTCGACTGGCGCCGCGCCTCGCCACCGCGGCAGCAGGGAGAAGTGCAGGTTCACAAAGCCGCCCGGCAATGCCTCGAGGAGGGCCACGGGCAGGAGTTGCCCGAAGGCGACGACCACCCCGATCTCGGCTCCGCTCGCGCGCACGTCGTCGACCACTTCGCGCGCCTTTTCCGGGGTCAGCACACGCAGCCCGAGTTCGAGCGCCGCCTGCTTCACCGGTGACGGATCGGCGCCCGCACCCCGGGTTCGGCGGCGGTCGGGTTGGGTGACCACGAGCGCGACGTCGTGGCCGTCGTCCACAAGGGCGCGCAGCGGCGGGACCGCGTCGATCGGCGTTCCGAGAAAAACGATTCGCACGCGGTCGACGCTACGCGTCAGAGCGCGTGGGTGCGGCCACCGGGCGTCCGCACTCCCATGCCCTGCTCGCGCAACTCCCGCATTGCGACCTTGCGCTGATCCACGTCGAGCCGTTGGAGCATCAGCACGCCGTCGAGGTGATCGATCTCGTGCAGGAAGACACGGCCGAGCAGTTCGTCACCTTCGATCACGACCTCGTTCCCGTCGAGGTCGAGGCCCTTCACCGTGACGAGCTTCGGGCGCACGATGTCGAACGCCAGCCCCGGGAGCGAGAGGCAGCCCTCTTCGTACTCCCACTCGCCCGTCGCCTCGACGATCTGCGGGTTGATGAGCGTGTGCGGCCCGGTCTCGTCCGGGACCTCGTACACGAAGAACCGCTTCTGCACGCCGACTTGCGGGGCCGCGAGCCCGACGCCGGGCGCGTCGCGCATCGTCTCGTACATGGCGTCGACGAGCTTCACGAGGCCACCGTCGATGTCGGTCACCTCGGCCGTCGGTCGCTTGAGCACCGGGTCGCCGAAGAGGCGGATGGTGTGAGTAGCCACGCCGGTCATGGTAGCGGTGGAGCCCCGCGGTCCCGGGCACGCGGCACGCGGCCGAAGACCGATTCTGGATCCCTTCAGTACCCTCTGGGGATTTTGAAGGGATCCAGATCACGCAGGCGCAGCAAGCGCTGCTCACCGGCGCCGCGAACAGTCCGCGCTCGGAGTCTCGAACGACGATGCCTCGCTCGTTGCGCTCTTGCACTCCCGGCTACACGCGTGGGGGGTCGACGACGGCGCGGACCCGGCCGAGAGCGCGGCCCACGGGAAGACCGATTGCCAGCGCGGCCGCGAGCGAGTCGCCGTCGCGCGCGTGCACGAGCGCCCGGTCGTCGGCGGGACCGAACACCTGCACTCCCCCGGCCGACCGCAGCGCGGCGATGGCCGCGGCGAGCGGCTCGGGAGTGCCCGCGAGCTCGGCGAGCGCGCCGAACGGCGGATACGCGAGCGTGCGGCGATAGTCGAGCTCGGCGTCGACGACGGGCGCGGGATCGCCTCGCACCAGCGCCTGCACCACGACGTGATCGGGGATGCGCGTCTGCAGCAGGAGGAGCGACTCCGACCGGGCCCGGGGCGCCAGGAGCTGCGCGCCGCGAGTAAGGAGCCAGTGCGCCTGAGCCGCGGCGCGGTAGCGCGGTGCGAGGAGCTCTTGATCGAGATCGAGATACGCGACGAGCGCGGGACGGCGGCGACGCACCGCGGCCCGGTGCAGTACAGCTTCGGTCCCGATGATGATGTCGGCCTCCGGAACTTCGGTGGTCGCCGTATCGACCTCAGCGACGCGCGCGGCGGGCACCAGCGCTGCGAGCTCTTCGCGTACGCGAGTGACACCCGACCGCAGCACCCGCAACTTCGTGGCGCCGCAATCCGGGCAGACGAGCGGGCGCTCGTCGGGCTTGTCCCAACGCAACAGATGCTGGCACGACGCGCAGACGAGCAGACGGAACCGGCCCCGTCGGTTCAGCACGCATACCGAGAGACCGGGCGCATGATGCAGCGCGGTTGCGAGCGCTTCCGACATGAGCCCGGATCCCGGCGGCTCTTCGCGTCGATCGACGACCTGCACCCTGGGCCATCCGCCCACCTCGACATCGGGCGCGGGGCTCTCGACCCGGCCCGCGCCGCCGGCGGCGACGACCGCTTCGACGGTCGGTACCGGCGAGCACACAGCGAACGGCACGCCCGCCCGCCGCGCACGCTCGTGCAGGACGTCCCGACCGTGCCATGTCGGCGAACGCTCCTCCTGCAGAGCTTCGTCGGCGTCGTCGACGACGATCGCGGCCCGCAGATCGGGCACGGGTGCAAGCGCGGCGACGCGGCCGCCGACGACGATGCACTCGCCCAGGGCGGCGCGCCGCCAGCCCTGCGAGCGCTTCGCGTCCGATTCGAACGAGTGCAGAAGGGCCACGTCGCGGCCCTGGCCACCGAGGTACGCCGCGAGCGCGCGCGACCGGCCCGCGTCGGCGACGCACACAATCGTCGATCCCGACGCCGCGCAGAGCGACGCCACCTGGGCGCGCCGATCGACGAGCGGGGGTTGGCGGATCACGCGCATCGGCACTCGGTCCGGAACGGTCGCGACCGCCGAATCAAAGCTTCCGGCGGGCGCCTCCGGGACGGGAACATGGTTCGGCGCCGACGCCGAACGCAGCACGGCGACGCGCGGTCCCGCCCAGCGCGACGCGATCCAGTCGCTCAGGGCGACCACGTCGGGCGGTGGGCCCGCCGATACCACTGCGGCAACGTCGAGAAGCTTGGCCGTCGACGACTCGGGTTCGACGTCGTCCGCGATCACCCAGCCCCGTACCTTGCGTCCGTGCAACGGCACCCGGACGATCGCGCCCACCCGGACCCGCGCCGCAAGGGCGTCGGGGACCGAGTAATCGAAAGCGCGATCGACCGCAGTGACGTCAGGAAGGACGCGACAGGCTCGAGCCAAGAGGAGTCGAGCGGTCGGGGCTAGCCGACCGCCTTGCGCAGCTGATCGGCGTAGGGAGACGTGTTCTCCCAGTTGAAGCCGTCACCTTCGGTGCGACCGAAATGGCCGTAGGCCGCGGTGCGCTTGAAGATCGGCCGGCGTAGCTCGAGGCGGTCGATGATCGCCGCGGGCCGCATGTCGAACACCTCGCGCACGGCCGCTTCGAGCGCCTCGTCGCCGACCTCGCCGGTACCGAAGGTGTCGACCATGATCGACACCGGGTGTGCGACACCGATCGCGTACGCGACCTGCGCTTCGCACCGCTTGGCGAGCCCGGCCGCGACGACCGTCTTGGCGATCTGGCGCACGGCGTAGGCGGCCGAGCGGTCGACTTTGGTCGGGTCCTTGCCCGAGAACGCGCCGCCGCCGTGACGGGCCATGCCGCCGTAGGTGTCGACGATGATCTTGCGCCCGGTGAGGCCGCAGTCGGCGTGAGGTCCGCCGAGCTCGAAATTGCCCGTCGGGTTGACGAACACCTCGAAGTCGTCGTTGCGGAACTGCTCCGGGAGCGACGGACGGATGACGTGCTCGATCAGGTCGGGCTTCATCGTGTTGTCGATGTCGATGCCGGGGCCGTGCTGGGTCGAGATCAGCACCGTCTCCAAGCGGATCGGCACGCCGTTCTCGTACTCGACCGACACCTGGGTCTTGCCGTCGGGCCGCAGGTAGCCGAGCACCTTCTCCTTGCGGACGGCGGTGAGCCGGCGGGCGAGCTTGTGCGCGAGCCAGATCGGCATCGGCATGAGGTCTTCGGTGTCGTCGCAGGCGTACCCGAACATCATGCCCTGGTCGCCCGCGCCGACCTCGTCGTACAGGTCGCTGCCCCCGGCGCGCTGTTCGACCGCCTTGTCGACGCCCATCGCGATGTCGGGCGACTGCTCGTCGATCGACACGATGACGCCGCACGTCTTGCCGTCGATACCGAACGCGGCGTCGGTGTAACCGATCTCGCAGATCGTGTCGCGGGCAAGGCGGGCGAAGTCGATGTGGGCGGACGTGCTGATCTCGCCGGCGACCACACACAAGCCGGTCGTGACGAGCGTCTCGCACGCCACGCGGCCGTAAGGGTCCTCGGTCAGGACTGCGTCGAGCACGCTGTCACTGACCTGATCCGACATCTTGTCGGGATGACCCTCGGTTACCGACTCGGATGTGAACGTATGCTTACTCAACGATCCTCACTCCTCAGGCGTTTCGCGGTCGGGCCATGTTAGGGGGACGGGCGCGGGGCGGGCTCAACCCGCTGGGCTCAAGAGCTCGACGACCCGTTCGAGAACCACACCGGCCAACTGCTCCTTCGTCAACAACGGCGTTGCTTCGGAGCTCCCGTCGGCGCCGAGCAGGATCGCCCGATTCGTGTCGACTTCGAAGCCGGCGTCCGGTTCGCTCACGTCGTTCGCCACCATGAGATCGACGCGCTTGGACGCGAGCTTGGCGGCCGCGTGCTCCTGCACCCGTTCGGTCTCGGCCGCGAACCCGACGACGACCTGATCGGGGCGCTTGGTCTTTCCGAGCGCGGCGAGGATGTCGGTCGTGGGCTCGAGCAAGACGTCGGGGACACCGTCGGCCTTCTTGATCTTCTGGGTCGAGGCCGCCTTGGGCCGGAAATCGGCGACGGCGGCCGCCATCACCACTGCGTCGGCGGACCCGAACCGAGCGACGACGGCGTCGTGCATCTCTTGCGCGCTCTCGACCCGCACGACCTCGATGCCGGCGTCGACGGGTTGGTTCGCGGTCGTCACGAGCTGGACGCGTGCTCCCATGCGGGCGGCGACGTTGGCGAGGGCGTGACCCATCTTCCCCGATGACCGGTTCCCGACGAACCGCACCGGGTCGATCGCTTCGCGCGTGCCGCCCGCGGTCACGACGACGGTGCGTCCGGTGAGCGGGTGATCGCCGGCCAGCAGCACCAGCGCTTCGGCGGCGATCCGCGCCGGCGCGGCGAGGCGGCCGGCACCGGAGTCGCCGCCGGCGAGACGGCCCTCTTCGGGATCGAGCACGTGCACCCCGCGCCGGCGCAGAGTGGCGATGTTCTCCTGCACGGCCGGGTGCTCCCACATCTCGGTGTGCATGGCCGGGCACACCAGCACGGGAGCCCGGGTGGCGAGCAGGGTGGCCGACAAGAGGTCGTCGGAGATCCCCGCCGCGTATTTGCCGAGCAGACGGGCGGTCGCGGGCGCGACGACGATCAGGTCGGCAGTCTGGCCGAGCCGCGTGTGCGGGATGGGCTCGGGGCCGCCGAACAGCGTCGTGCGCGCGGGCTCGGACGCAAGCGCGGAGAAGGTGAGTACACCGACGAAGTGTTGGGCGTCGTCGGTGAGGACGGGGGCGACGTGCACGCCCGCGTCGACGAGCAGGCGGCACACCTCCACCGCCTTGTACGCGGCGATGCCGCCACAGACACCGAGGACGACCCGGGGGCGCGAACTGCGGGCCATGGGGGGACTCGACTCGCCGGTGCGGCTCGGTCGGGCCGGATCGATCAGGCCGACGCGTCGGGCGTCGGCTCCACGATCTCCACGGCGGCGGCTTCGACCGCGTCCGGCTCGGGCTCTTCGATGCGTTCGTAGACGATCTTGTTGACCGAGATCTCTTCCAGTGCGATCGACAGCGGCTTGCGCGAGACCGACGTGACCTGCGGCGGCACGATCCGACCGAGGCCTTCGCCGAGCTGGTTGTAGTAGTCGTTGATCTCCCGGGCCCGCATTGCGGCCAGCGTGACCAGGGTGAACTTCGAATCGACCTTGTTCATGAGCGTCTCGATGCGAGGCTCCATGAGCGACGGGCGGCGTTCAGCCATCAGGTTCCTTCTGATTCGCGGCGGGCACTCAGGATAGCAGCGACCTCGACCACTGCTCTGCCCACGTCGTCGTTGACGACCACGGCGTCGAAGTCCTCGGCCCCGATCCGCTCCTCGGCGTCGGCCCGGGCCAACCGGCGGTCGATCGATTCGGGGCTCTCGCTCCCGCGGGCCTCGAGGCGCCGGCGCTGCTCGTGGCGGCTCGGAGCCCGGACGAACACCAGCAACGCCTCGGGGAGCTTCTGCTTGACCGCCAAAGCCCCCTGAACGTCGACCTCCAGCATCACGTCGTTGCCGGCGTCGAGCTCGCCCCGGACGTAGGCCAGAGGCGTGCCCTTGAGGTCGCCGTAGACCTCGAACCACTCGAGGAAGCCGCCGGCGTCCCGCAGGTCCTCGAAGGCCTGTCGGGTCACGAAGTGGTAGTCGACGCCGTCACGTTCGCCGTGCCGGGCCGCCCGAGTCGTCCACGAGACCGACCAGTGCAGGCGCGCATCGGAGGCGCGCAGCCAGGCTCCGATCGTGCCCTTCCCGGCTCCCGAGGTCCCCGCGAGGACCAGGAGGACGCCGCGGCTCGCGCCGCGGAGCGTGCTTTCGTCAGCCGGCAAACTTCTCGAGGAGCGCCCGCCGCTGGTTCGTGCCGAGCCCCCTCAGGCGCCGGCTCTCGGAGATCTCGAGCTCGGACATGATGTGGCGGGCCCGCACCTTGCCGACGCCGGGGAGCGATTCGAGCACGCTGACGACCTTGAGCTTGGCGAGCATGCCACCCGACTCGTCGCCGCGCTCGGCCGCTTCGAACAACTCGCGCAACGTGAGCGAGCCGATCTTCAGCTTGTCCTTCACCTCGGCGCGCTGACGGCGCGCGACAGCCGCCTTTTCGAGCGCGAGTTGACGCTGCTCCGGTGTGAGCGTGGGCGGGTTCGCCATGTGATTCCTCCGGCGCGACTGCGGATGCGAGCTGAACGATTCGGGAGTTTCGGCCTTCCGAATCAGCAGCGATGCAGCATAGCGACACTGCGGTGCGTCGCAACTGGTACACGGTTTGCGCGAGCGACGCTCTCGCGCTAGCTCCCTGTGAGGGCGTTCGCGACCGCGTCCGACGCGCGCCGCGCCGCGACCCTCGGATCGTCGGCGTGGGTGACCGCACGCCCGATCACCAAAACGTCGCCACCGGCGCGCGCGACCTCCTCGGGCGTGCCGACGCGCGCCTGGTCGTGGAGGTCGCCGTTGGCGAATCTCACGCCCGGGACGATCGTCACGAGATCACGTCGCTCCGCGTGCACACGTTCGATCTCGCGCACCGAGCACACCACTCCGCCGCATCCGGCTTCGATCGCGTGCTGCAACCGCTGCTCGAAGGCGCCGGCGTCGGGATCACTGGTCAGGACTGTCACGGCAATGGGGATCGCAGGACCGTGGCCGGCGTCGCGCGCACCTTCGGCGAGTCCGGCAACTCCTGCGCGCAGCATCTCCACTCCGCCCGCGGCGTGGAAGTTGAGATATCGCACTCCTTGACGGCCGAGCACGCGCGCGGCGCGTTCGACGGTGGTCGGGATGTCGTGCAGCTTGATGTCGGCGAACACGTCGAGATCGAGCGCACGTATGCGGGCGATCGCGTCGGGGCCGGCCGCCGAGTACAACTCGAGCCCCACCTTGGCGACGCCGAACCACGGCGCGACCTGCTCGGCGAGCGCGACCGCGCGATCGAGGTCGGACACGTCGAGCGCGACCGCGAGCCGGCTCCGCACACTCTGTTGTTCGGTCATCATCCGCGTAGTCCTCCGATGAGGTCGCGCACGCGCGCGACGTCGTTGCGAACACACCAATCCTCGAGCTCGGCGACGATGCGCAGCGTCGCCCGGGGATCGAGGAACGTCGCGGTCCCGACCCCGACCGCCGACGCGCCGGCCAGGAGCATCTCCGCCGCGTCCTCCCCTGAGCTCACCCCGCCCGTGCCGATGATCACGGCGCCCGGATACGCGCGCGCGACCTCCCAGACCGCGCGCAGCGCGACCGGTTTGATCGGTGGCCCCGACACCCCACCACCGCCGGCACCGAGGCGCGGCGCGCGACGCGCCGCGTCGACGACGAGCCCCATCACGGTGTTGACCAACGTGAGCCCGCTCGCGCCGGCATCGAGCGCCGCACCCGCGATCTCGACGAGGTCGGTGACGTTCGGCGACAACTTGGCAAAAATCGGCGTCGCGCCGCCGAGCGCGTCGACCACCGCTCGGGTCGCCGCGCCGGTCGTCTCCGGAGCGTGCGCGAACACGTGGGCGCGCTGCTCGACGTTCGGGCAGGAGAGATTGACCTCGATCGCGACGACGCGCGTCGCAACCGGCTGCAACGACCGCGCCGCGTTCTCGTAGTCGGCGATCGTGCGCCCCCAGATCGACGCGATCACGCGAGCGCCGTATGCCTCGAGCGCAGGCAGGTCGTTTGCTATCCACGCGTCGATCCCCGGTCCGGGGAGGCCGACCGAGTTGATCATCCCGCCGCCGGGCGCTTCTGCTACTCGCAGCGGCGGGTTCCCGGCCGAGGCGAAGACCGCCACCGACTTGGTGGTGACGGCGCCGACGCGGGCGGGATCGCAGAGCGCCGCCACCTCAGCTCCGTGACCGAAGGTGCCCGACGCGGCGACGATCGGATTCGGCAACCGCAGCGGCCCGACGTCGACGGCCATATCGACACCATTGCCATGACCGCGGTCGGAGCGACGGGGGCGCGGTCGTTTCCTCACACGTCGAACCGCAACTGGCCGTCGGCGTGGTACTCCTGCAACGAGCGGACGTCGGCGTCCCGTTCGGCCTCCTCGGTGATGCCGCCCGCCGCGGCGACCGCGGCGGCAACGGTCGTGATGCACGCCACACCGTGGACGATCGCGGCCCGGCGGATATGCATGCCGTCGGAACGGGGGCCGCGGCCGCGCGGCGTGTTGATGACGAGGTCGACCTTCCCCGACGAGATGAGCTCGACCGCGTCGACGCCCACCTCCTCGCCCACCTTGGCGACGACCGTGTCGACCCGGACCCGTTTGCCTTCGAGGAACCGGGCGGTCCCCGCGGTCGCGGCGATCGAGAACCCGAGATCGAAGAAGCGCCGCGCCGCGAACATCCCCGCGTCCTTGTCGCGATCGGCGAGCGACAAGAACACGGTTCCCTCGCTCGGCAACTTGTTTCCCGCGCCGGCCTGGCTCTTGGCGAAGGCCATCCCGAAGCTGCGATCGATGCCCATGACCTCGCCGGTAGACCGCATCTCGGGCCCGAGAATGGTATCGACGTCGGGGAAGCGATTGAACGGGAGGACGGCTTCTTTCACCGCGACGTGACGCCCGGGCGCGGGCGGCTTCAGGAGTCCTTCGGTAGCGAGCTGCTCGAGCGTCGCGCCGAGCATGACCCTCGCCGCGATCTTGGCGAGCGGGACACCGGTGGCCTTGCTGACGAACGGGACGGTCCGGCTCGCGCGCGGATTCGCCTCGATGACGTACACGCGCCGATCCCTCACCGCGTACTGCACGTTGAGGAGCCCGACGACCTCGAGCTCGGCTGCGAGTGCCCTTGTGTACTCCTCGATGGTTCGCACGACCTCGGCCGGGAGCGTCGGCGGCGGGATCGCGCACGACGAGTCGCCGGAGTGCACCCCGGCCTCTTCGGTGTGCTCCATGACCCCGCCGATCAGGCACGCGCCGCCGTGATCACGAATGGCGTCGACGTCGACCTCGGTCGCGTCCTCGAGGAAGCGGTCGATCAGGGCCGGCCGTTCCGCCGAAAGGCCGCCCTCGCGCCCGAGCGAGCCCGTGTGCGCGAGCTCCGCCATGGCCCGCCGTACGTCGGAGTCGTCGTACACGATCTGCATCGCGCGGCCGCCGAGCACATACGACGGCCGGACGAGCACCGGGTAACCGATCCGGTTCGCGACCGCGACGGCTTCGTCGGCAGTGGTCGCCATGGCGCCGTCGGGCTGCGGGATCCCGAGGCGCGTGCACAGCGCGTTGAACTGCTCGCGGTCCTCGGCCGCGTCGATCGAGGCGGGCGAGGTCCCGAGCACGGGCACGCCACTGCGCTCCAGGTCGTGCGCGAGCTTCAACGGCGTCTGGCCACCAAGGCTGACGATGATGCCCCTGACCTCGCCCGCCTCCTGCAGCCGTTCGCAGACGTTGAGCACGTCTTCGTTGGTGAGCGGCTCGAAGAACAATCGGTCGCTGGTGTCGTAGTCGGTGGAGACCGTCTCCGGGTTGCAGTTGACCATGACCGTCTCGAAGCCGGCGTCGCGCAGTGCGAACGCGGCGTGCACGCAGCAGTAGTCGAACTCCACTCCTTGGCCGATGCGATTGGGCCCACTGCCGAGAATGACCACCGCGGGTTTCTCGAGCGGAGCGATCTCGTCTTCGTCCTCGTAGGTGCTGTAGTGGTACGGCGTGAACGCGGCGAACTCGGCCGCGCAGGTGTCGACCGTCTTGTACGTCACCCGTACGCCTGCGGCGGTGCGCGCGGAGCGCACCTCGGCCTCGGTCGAGCCCCACATGTACGCGAGCTGGGGATCGGAGAAGCCGAGGCGCTTGGCGCGGCGCCAGTCGCTCCGCGTCACCTGCTCGATCCCGAGCCCGGCGAGTCGGTCACGCTCCTCGACGATCTGGAGGATCTGGTCGAGGAACCAGGGATCGATCCCCGTCACTTCATGCACGCGCTCGATCGAGACGAATCGCCGCAACGCGGCCTCGACCTGGAAGATGCGATCGGGAGTGGGGATGGCCGCGGCGAGGACGAGTTCGTCCTCGGAGAGCACGTCGAGCTCGCGCTCGGTCGGGTCGCAGTTCAACCCGTACCGTCCCGTCTCGAGCGAACGCACCGACTTCTGCAGCGACTCGCAGAATGTGCGCCCGATCGCCATGACCTCGCCGACCGATTGCATCTGGGTACCGAGCACCGGGTTCGAGCCCGGCAGCTTCTCGAAGGCCCAGCGCGGGAACTTGGTGACGACGTAGTCGATCGTCGGCTCGAAGCTCGCGGGCGTCTCGCGTGTGATGTCGTTCTGGACCTCGTCGAGCCGGTAGCCGACCGCCAGCTTGGCCGCGATCTTGGCGATCGGGAACCCGGTTGCTTTGCTCGCGAGCGCCGAGCTGCGCGACACGCGCGGGTTCATCTCGATGACGACCATCTCGCCTGTCTGCGGGTGCACCGCGAACTGCACGTTCGAACCGCCGGTCTCGACCCCGATTCGCCGGATGCACGCGAACGCGGCGTCGCGCATCAGCTGGTACTCGACGTCGGTGAGGGTCTGCGCGGGCGCCACCGTGATGGACTCCCCCGTGTGCACCCCCATGGGGTCGAGGTTCTCGATCGAGCAGATGACCACGACGTTGTCGGCGTGGTCGCGCATGACCTCGAGCTCGTACTCCTTCCAGCCTGCGATGCTCCGCTCGATCAGGATCTCCGAGATCGGGCTCGCGGCGAGGCCCCGTTCCGCGAGGTGCTTCATCTCCTCGTGGCTGTGCGCGATGCCGGTGCCGCCGCCACCGAGGATGTACGCGGGCCGGATGATGATCGGGTAGCCGATCTCCTCGCCGACGCGCAGGGCTTCGTCGACGTCGTACGCGATGCCCGAGGGCGGGACGTGCAGACCGATCTCGGTCATCGCGACCTTGAACCGTTGACGATCCTCGGCCGTCTCGATGGCCTCGACGTTGGCGCCGATCATCTCGACGCTGTACGTGTCGAGCACGCCGGCTTCGTGGAGTGCGATGGCGAGGTTGAGCCCGGTCTGGCCGCCGAGCGTCGGGAGCAACGCGTCGGGGCGCTCCTTTTCGATGATCCGGGTCAACGTAGGCACATCCAGGGGCTCGACGTAGGTAGCGTCGGCGAACTCGGGGTCGGTCATGATCGTCGCCGGGTTCGAGTTCACCAGTACGACCCGGTAGCCCTCTTCGCGCAACACGCGGCACGCCTGCGTCCCCGAGTAGTCGAACTCGCACGCCTGGCCGATGACGATCGGCCCGCTCCCGATGAGCAGGATCGTCTCGATGTCGTCCCTACGGGGCATCGGTCAGCTCGCCTTCATGAGTTGCACAAACTCCTCGAACAGGTACCGGGCGTCGTGCGGTCCGGGCCCGGCTTCCGGGTGGTACTGCACGCTGAACGCGCGTAGCGCCTCGCTGCGCACGCCTTCGATGTCGCCGTCGTTCAGGTTCAGGTGGGTGACCTCGCTGCCGTCCGGGAGCGACGATCCGTCGACCGCGTAGTTGTGGTTCTGACTCGTGATCTCGACCCGTCCCGTCGGGAGATGACGTACCGGATGGTTCCCGCCGTGATGGCCGAACCGGAGTTTGAACGTCTCCGCGCCCAACGCCAGTCCCATGATCTGGTGGCCGAGGCAGATGCCGAAGACGGGCACGTTGCCGAGGAGCGCGCCGACGCTTTCCCGCGCCGCGACCACCGCGGCCGGATCGCCGGGACCGTTCGAGAGGAACACACCGTCGGGCGCACGGGCCAGCACGTCGGCGCCACTCGTCCCGGCGGGCACGACCTCGACCTGGCATCCGGAGACCACGAGCTGGTCGAGGATGGAGCGCTTGATCCCGAAGTCGTACGCCACGACATAGAGGGTCGCGTCGTCGGGGCCGACCTTGTACGGCTCGGGCGTGGTCACCACCGACGCGAGGTCGCAGCCGTCGGTGCCACCGTCCGCCTGCGCAGCCGCGAGCAGGGTGTCACGATCGGCTACGCCGAAGGCACCCGGGATCGCGCCCGCGCTGCGGATGTGCCGGGTGAGGCGGCGGGTGTCGATCCCGGCGATCCCGGCGACCTCGTTGCGCGCCAGGAAGCCCGCGAGATCGTCGGTCGCGCGCCAGTTCGACGGCCGGCGCGCCAGATCGCGAACGATCACGCCTCTGCACCGGGGGGCGCGCGCTTCGTCGTCGCGCTCGTTGACGCCGTAGTTCCCGATGTGCGGATAGGTGAAGGTGATGATCTGCCCCGCGTACGACGGGTCGGTGAGGATCTCCTGATAGCCCGCGAGCGAGGTGTTGAACACGACCTCACCCGTCGCGACACCGTCGCTCGGCTGGTGCCCGACCGCGACGCCCTCGAACGTCTCGCCGTCGGCCAGCACCAACAACGCCTCCGTGTGAACCGTGCTCATCTCCCGGGCCTCATCGTGTTGTCTCGTTGTCTCTCACGGTCGGGAAGCCCCGCCAGACGGTGTGGCGCACCTTGCCGGTGAGCTTCCATCCGTCCCAGGGCGAGTTGCGGGACTTGCTCGCGAGGTGGCCTCCGTCGACGGACCACGTGTGCGCGAGATCGATCACACAAAGGTTGGCGGTCGCGCCCACCGCGATCGGTCCCCCGTGGCCGTCGGCGTCGAGGCCGACGACGCGCGCCGGTTGCCACGACAATGCCGCGAGCGCTTGCGCCAGGGTGAGGATGCCGGGCTCGACGAGCGTCGTCAGCACCACCGCGAGCGCCGTCTCGACGCCGAGCATGCCGGGCGGTGCTTCCTCGAACGGGACGTCCTTGCTCTCGACCGTGTGCGGCGCGTGGTCGGTCGCGATCGCGTCGATCGTGCCGTCGAGCAACGCGGCCCGTAACGCGTCGACGTCGGACTGCTCGCGCAGCGGCGGGTTCATCTTGAACACGGGATCGAAGTGTGAGCACGACTCGTCGGTGAGGACCAGGTGCTGAGGGGTGCACTCGGACGTGACCCGTACGCCGTCGGCCTTCGCGGCCCGGACCAGCGCAGCCGACTCCGCGCACGACATGTGCAAGACGTGGTATCGACCGCCCGTGCGCTTGGCGAGCTGCAGGTCGCGCGCCACAATCGTCGACTCGGCTTCGGAAGGACGGCCGGGGATGCCGAGGCGGGCCGACCATGCGCCTTCGTGCATGTGGCCGCCGCGTACCAACGCGGGATCCTCGGCGTGTTGCGCGAGCACGGCACCGGGCAGCGCGGCCGCGTACTCGAACGCGTGCCGCATCACGAGTGCATCGGCAACGCAGTCGCCGTCGTCGGTGAACACGCGCACTCCGAGGTCGTACAACTCCCCGAGCGGCGCGAGCTCCTCGCCGTTGCGACCCTTCGTGATGCATCCGGCCGGCCGCACGTCGCACAGGCCTACCGCTCGCGCCCGGTCGAGGATCGATTGCACGACTGCCGCGTCGTCGATCGGTGGCGTCGTGTTCGGCATACACACGACCGCGGTGCAGCCGCCGAGCGCCGCCGCGCGCGAACCGGTCTCGATCGTCTCACTGTCTTCGCGGCCCGGCTCGCGAAAGTGCACCTGGATGTCGACGAGCCCGGGCGCCACCACGCAGCCTTCGGCGTCGAGCACGGTCGCACCCGCGCCGGGCGCGAGCGCGGGCCCGATCTCGGCGATCGTCCCGTCGACGACACGCACGTCGGCCACGCCTCGATCGCCCGTTGAGTCCACGATCCTTCCACCCTGAATGAAGACTTCACCGTCAGACAATCCGAACTCAGACAATGGGGCCTCCGGATCCGAGCAGCGACCACAGCACGGCCATGCGGACGGCAACGCCGTTCGCGACCTGCTCGGTGACGAGCGAGCGGGCGGAATCGGCGACCTCGCCCGCGATCTCGATGCCGCGGTTCATCGGGCCGGGATGCATCACGAGCGTGTCGGGCTTGCATCGCGCCGCCCGCTCGACACTCAGCCCCCACCGAGCGGAGTACTCGCGCAAGCTCGGGAACAAGGCCTGACCGATCCGTTCGCGTTGGATGCGCAACAGATAGATGACATCGACATCGGCCAACACGTGATCGAGATCGCTCGTCACCGAGACGGGCCAGCCGTCGAGGCGTTCCGGCATCAGGGTCGGCGGACCCACGAGCGTGAGCTCACAGCCGAGCGCGTGGAACGCGGAAATGTCGCTGCGCGCCACTCGCGAGTGGCGGATGTCGCCGACGATCGCGATCCGGCAACCGTCGAGCGACGGACCACGGTGGCGCCGCAGCGTGAACGCGTCGAGCAGCGCCTGAGTCGGGTGCTCGTGGCAACCATCGCCCGCGTTGACGACGCGCGCCGAGCTCCACGACGCGACCCGGTGTGGCGCGCCGGCCGCACCGTGGCGGACGACGATCGCGTCGACGCCCATCGCGTCGATCGTCTGCACCGTGTCGAGGAGGCTCTCGCCTTTCTTCACCGACGACGTCGACACCGAGAAGGTCATCGTGTCGGCCGACAGACGCTTCGCCGCGGTCTCGAACGAGAGCCGGGTTCGGGTCGAGTCCTCGTAGAAAAGCGACACGACGGTCTTGCCCCGCAGCGCCGGGATCTTCGGGATGTCGCGCCGGGTCACCTCGAGGAAGGAATCGGTGAGATCGAGCATCGACTCGATCCCGGCCCGTCCACCCAGGTCGTCGACGGAGAGCAAGTGCTTCATCGGCCGT